>JAKLKC010000005.1 GCA_023150875.1 Myxococcota bacterium
ACCTGCGCCCACCGGGGGGTGGGCGCCAGACCGGCGGCGAGTTAGAGGGGGATGTTGCCGTGCTTGCGCGGGGGGTTCTCGTCGCGCTTGCCCGAGAGGCTCCGGAAGGCCCTCACCAGCTCGCGGCGGGTGTCCCGGGGATGGATCACCCGGTCCACGTAGCCGAGCTCGGCCGCCTTGTAGGGGCTGGCGAAGACCTCGCGGTAGTGGTCGACCATCTCCCGGCGCCGCGCGTCGGGATCGGGGGCTCCCTCGATCTCGGCCCGGGAGATGATGTTCACCGCCCCCTCGGGGCCCATGACCGCGATCTCGGCGGTGGGATAGGCGAGGTTCAGGTCGGCGCGGATGTGCTTCGAGGACATGACGCAGTAGGCGCCGCCGTAAGCCTTGCGGGTGATCAGCGTCACCTTGGGCACCGTCGCCTCGGCGAAGGCGTAGAGGAGCTTGGCGCCGTGCTTGATGATGCCGCCGAACTCCTGGACCGTGCCGGGCAGGAAGCCCGGGACGTCCTCGAGGGTGAGGAGGGGGACGTTGAAGGCGTCGCAGAAGCGGACGAACCGGGCCCCCTTCAGGGAGGCGTCGATGTCGAGGCAGCCGGCGAGGTGGGCGGGCTGGTTGGCGACCACCCCCACCGAGCGGCCCCCCAGGCGGACGAAGCCCACGACGATGTTCCGGGCGTACTGCTCGTGGACCTCCAGGAACTCGCCCTCGTCGGCGACCTCCCGGATGACCTCGACGATGTCGTAGGGCTTGTTGGGGTTGTCGGGCACCACCTCGGCGAGGCGAGGGGTCTCCCGGTCCTCGGGATCGGTGGTGTCCCGGAAGGGTGGCGTCTCGACGTTGTTGCTGGGGACGTGTGAGAGGAGCCGCCGGATCGCCTGGAGGCAGGCCGCCTCGTCCGGCAGGGCGAAGTGGGCGACCCCGCTCCGCGCCGCGTGGGTGCGGGCCCCGCCGAGGGTCTCCTTGTCGACCTCCTCGTGGGTCACCGTGCGGATCACGTCTGGCCCGGTCACGAACATGTAGGACGTCCCCTCGACCATCAGGATGAAGTCGGTGATGGCGGGGGAGTAGACGGCACCGCCGGCGCAGGGCCCGAGGATCGCCGAGATCTGCGGCACGACTCCGGACGCCAGGGTGTTGCGCAGGAAGATGTCGGCGTAGCCCCCGAGGCTGACCACCCCCTCCTGGATCCGCGCCCCCCCCGAGTCGTTGAGGCCGACGATGGGGCAGCCGTTCCGCAGCGCGAGGTCCATGACCTTGCAGATCTTCCGGGCGTACGCCCCCGAGAGGGATCCGCCCCAGGCGGTGAAGTCCTGGGCGAAGACGTACACCTGCCGGCCGTCGATGGCGCCCCACCCGGTCACCACGCCGTCGCCGAGGATCTTCTTGCTCCCCATGCCGAAGTCGTGGCAGTCGTGCACCACGAACTTGTCCAGCTCCACGAAGGTGCCCGGGTCCAGGAGCAGGTCGATCCGCTCCCGGGCGGTGAGCTTGCCCGCCTCGTGCTGCCGGGCCACCCGGTCCGCGCCGCCCCCCGCCTCGGCGAGCCGGTGCCTCTCCTCCAGGAGCCGGAGTTTGTCCTGCATCGACGACATCGGGACCTCGGGTCTCCGGGGGCGCATCGCGGGCGGGCGCGCCCCCGCCGCGCCGCCCCCGGGTCCCGGGGAACGCGAAAGGTAGCGTCGCGCCGCCGGCCCGCGCAAGGCCCCGGCGGGAGGCCGGACCGGGGAATCGGGAAACGCGGCCCCGGGGGTCCGGCTTGATCCCAGGGGTCAGGAGGGTGCAGCATCCGGGAGGGTCGGCCGCAGCCCGTCATGCCGCCGGTCGATGGAAGGTCCCCGTGTCCGGAAGAGCCAGGGGCGCCCTCGCCCTCGTCCCCTCCCTCGCCCCCCTGTGCGCGGTCGCCGCGGCCTGCAGCCCCACGACCGTCGTGCCCGGGGGCGACGGGGGCGGGGACTACGAGACCGGCTGCATCGCCGTCGCCTCCACGAACCAGACGTTCGCCCACCTGGCGGATGCCCTGGAGGTGGCGGAGCCCGGGGACGTGGTGGAGCTCTGCGCGGGCGTCTTCCCGGGGGCGGCCATCGTGGACAAGCCCGTGACCATTCGGGGCGCAGGCGCCGACGCGACCGCGGTCTCGTGGCAGGACCGGGGCCCCGCGATGGTCATCCGCCAGACCGAGGGGGTCCTGGTGGAGGACCTGTCGGTCTCGGGGTGGGAGGAGGGGATCGCGATCCAGAGCGCGTCCGGTGTCACCCTGGCCCGGGTCCGGATCGAGGCCACCGGCGGAGCCGGCGTGAGGGCGTCGGACTCCGGCGTCCTCCTGGACGGGGTGACGGTGCGGGAGGCGGGAGGCGGGGGCGTGGTGGCGGACGCCGGGAGCGACCTGGTGGTCCAGGGCGGCGTCCTGAGCGCCAACGTCGGTTACGGGGTCTTCGCCGAGGAGTCCTCCCTCTCTGTCGCCGCCACGACCGTGGAGGGCACGCGGTTCGACGAGGACGAGCGGGAGGGGGGCGTCGGGATCTACGTCGAGAGCCCCACGGCGCCAGTCTCGCTGACGGACGTGGTGGCGACGGACAACGAGGTCGCGGGCATCCTCTGGTATTACGCGGCCGTCGACGTCCTCCGGGCCACGGTCACGGGGGGGGCCTCGGGGATCTACGGCGTGTTCGACGGGCCGTCGACGGTGGCGGACACGGACGTCAGCGGGGTGTCCGCGGCGGGCATCTACCTGATGGCCCAGGACGCCGCCGTCACCGGGACCCGGGTGGCGTGCTCCGGCCTCCTGGACGACCAGATCGGCATCGCCCTGTCCTCCGCCGACGGGACCCTCGAGGTCCGCGGCGCCGACGTCTCGTCCTGCCGGGGTGTGGGCATCGCGATCCAGCGGGACTGGAACGATGGCTACCCCTCCACCGGCGGCACCGCGACCGTCGCCTCGAGCCGGGTGCACGACCTCTTCGGAGTCGGCCTCGACGTGCGCGCCTTGGACGTCGCCGTCATCGAGGACAACGCCCTGGAGGGCATCCGCTGGTCCGGGGCCGTCACCGACGACTACGCCGACGGGTGGGGCGCGGTCCTGACCGACGTGGCGGACGCCCGCCTCGCCCGCAACGCGTTCCGTGACAACGAGATCTACGGCCTGGTGGCGGAGGGCGGCTCCCTCGCCAGCGCCTCGGACACCTTCAGCGGGAACCAGTGGTCCGCCGTGCGCCTCGCCGGGGCCTCGGCGGTCCTGTCGGGTCCGTCGGTGACCGACAACGGGAACTACGGGCTGTGGGCGGACGCGGGCTCGGACCTGCGGGTCGAGGACGGGCTGATCGCCCGGACCACCATGGTGTTCCGCCCCGAGGACCGGGAACTGCCTCCCCAGGATCCCGAGTTCGCCCTCTGGGGCGGCCACGGGCTCCGGGTCAGCGAGTCCCGCGCGGTCCTGGCCCGCTGCGCCATCGAGGACGCCGAGGACTACGGCCTGTACGGAACGGACTCCGACGTCGCGGTGGAGGACTCCACCGTGGACCGCTGCGGCGAGGGGGGCCTCTACGTGAACGGCTACGCCATGACCGTGCGCCGGACCACGGTGCGCGACATCGGGCAGTACGGGCTCCGCGCCATCAGCAGCTCCAGCGTCTTCGACGACGTCACCGTGGAGAGGGCGGGCCTCGGGACCAGCGGAGGGTACGGGATCTACTCCTACTACGGGGCCCTGTCCCTTTTGGGCGGGCGCCTGGACGACAACGACCGAAACGCATACGTGGCGGTGCAGATCTCCAGCCAGGAGGCGCCCACCCCCTTCCTGATCGAGGGGACGGAGTTCGGCTCCTCCACCCAGACCAGCCTCACGGTCCGGGGTGGGGCCGGGCCGGACGCGGTCCTGAGGGGCGCGACGTTCGAGTGCACCGCCCGCTGCCTGGACGCCAGCGACTTCTTCGGCACCGTGGAGGGGTGCTCCTTCACCGGGCCGGAGCACGGGCTCTACTTCGCCGCCAGCAATCAGGAGAACGCGGGGGGGCCCCTCACCATCCGCGGGAACACCTTCGCGGCCCTGGGCACGACGGCGATCTACAGCCGGGGGTTCCTCGGCGAGGTGGTGGTGGAGGGGAACGACGTCGATGGCACCGGGCAGGAGGGGATCCGGATCTCCACCCTGACCGGCCGGTCCATGGCGGTGACCCTGAGGGACAACGCGGTGTCCGGCGCGGGTTCCGGCGGCAGCTACGACTCCGTGTACGTGAGCGCCTACGGGGGGACGGGCTCCCTCCGCGTGGAAGGGACCAACGTGTTCCAGGGCGGCACGGGGGACGGCCTGGAGGCGAGGTGGCTGGAGGTGTCGGTGGACGGCGGGTCCCTCACCGGCAACTCCCTGCGGGGGATGTACGTCTACAACAGCTCCATCGACCTCGGGGGAGGGCTGGAGCTCACCGGGAACGGGTCCGACGGGATCTACCTGAACGGGACGGTCACCGGGGACATCGCCGGCAACGACATCTCGGGGAACGGCGGGAGGGGGATCTACTGCTACGGGGAGACCGTGCAGATCGGCGAGTGCCACAACGTGATGGGGGCCAACGCCCTGGGCGACTTCTACGCCGCGGGCGGCTGCTCCCTCCCCTGCACGGTCGATCCCTGAACCCCGCGGCCTCCGGCCCTCACCCCCCGCGGAGGGCGATCACCGCCACCTGCCGGCCGCTCCGGGGCCCGTCCCGGCGGTACGAGTAGAGCAGGTCGGGGTTGGAGGCGGTGCAGAGGCCCGCCCGGGCGATGGAGGCCGCGGGGACCCCTGCGGCCTCGATCTGTGCGGCGTTGGCGGCCGCGAGGTCCACCCGCGCGCCGCCGCCGGGCTCGGGGGCGACCATCCAGCGGCGATCCCCCGGGGGCTGGACCCTCTGGAGGGCCTCCCTGACATCGGGCCCGACGGGGTAGCGTTCCGCCGAGATGGCGGGGCCGATGGCCGCCCTCATCCGCCGGGGATCGGCGCCGGCGCCGACGGCGAGGGCGCGCACCGCGGCGCGCGCCACCCCAAGCGCCGTTCCCCGCCAGCCCGCGTGCACCGCCGCGACGGCGCCGACGTCCTCGGCCCACAGCAGCACCGGCACGCAGTCCGCCACCCGGACGCACACCGGCAGGCCGGGCTCCGTCGTCCAGACCGCGTCCGCCTCCAGCGCGGCGACCCGGTGGACGGGGAGCCCTCCCTCCCCCACCCTCTCCACCTGGGAACCGTGCACCTGGCGCACCGAAGCGAGGGGCCCCGCCAGTCCCAACGCACCCAGCAGCCGGCCCCGGTTGCGCTCCACGACCCGCGGATCGTCCCCCGTCCCTTCCCCGAGGTTCAGGCTCTCGAAGGGTGGGGCGCTGAACCCTCCTCGCCGTGTGGTGAACCCGTGGACGACGGCATCCCGCGCCATGGTGTGGGCCACGAGGAGCGTCAGGGGAGGGCCGTCAGGGACGTCGATCGAGATCGGGCGCAAGAATGCCCTCCCATCGTGGAAAATCTGCGAAGGATCATAGGGTTCGGGATTTGACAACGAAAGACCCACCGGGCTAGCATCCACGCGCTTTTCAATCTGACCACCCGGCCTCGGGTCGAAACGGGCCTGATCATCCCGGCCAGGCAAGGGGCCACACGAATCAACGTGCCGCGCGGCCTCGAGAGAGTCCGTCGCGGGCAGGAGCAGGCGAGAATGTCCGACCTCAGGAACACCAACTGGTATCTCGGGCTCGTGCCGGCGCTGAGCATCGGCCTGGCCCTCGGCATCGCCGGATGCACGTCCGGCGACGCCGGCGACGACGACGTGGCCGACGACGACACGGCCGACGACGACACCGCCGACGACGACACCGCCGACGACGACGCCGCGGGGGTGAACATCCAGTCGTCGGATCCGGCCCCCGACTCCACCGACGCCTACTACCGGCAGAGCATCACCGTCAGCTTCACCGCCGCGGTGGCCTCCGCCACGTTCACCCTCCAGGGGAGCGAGGGGGACGTCGCGGGCTCGACGTCGTCGTCGGACGACAAGTTCGACTGGACGTTCGACCCCTCCAACAACCTGGTCCCCAGCCAGAGCTACACCGTCACGGTGAACTTCGACGGGCAGACCCAGTCCTGGAGCTTCACCACGAGCAGCCTGGGCGCCGGGGTCGGCGATCCGACGTCGCTGGTGGGCCGCACCTACAACCTGGACCTGCTCAACGCCAACATCACCGAGCCCCCGGGCGTCGGATCGATCCTCGCCGGCTACCTCGGCGACGTGATCATCCTGTTCAGCCCCACCGCCGTGGACGCGGGCGCCGGCAGCATCGAGGTGCTGGGGGCGCTGGGCCAGGACGAGGGCGGCGTGGGGCAGGACATGTGCTACCCCACCCTCGGCCTCACCGACACGACCCCCGGCTCCTTCGACAACCCGTACTTCCAGGTCGGCCCCACCACCTTCGAGGCCGACATCGCCGACATCCACGTGGTCATCGGGGACCTGCTGATCTCCGGCGACTTCGCGGCCGACGGCAGCGCGGTGGAGGAGGCGGTCTTCGCCGGCCTCCTGGACGCCCGCGACTTCGCCGGCCTCCTGGGTGACGATGCCGACGGCGTCTGCGCCCTGCTCGGGACCCTCGGGATCTCGTGCCAGACCTGCCCCGACAGCGAGGTGTACTGCCTGGCCATCCACGCCCAGGACATCCACGCCGGCGAGGTGCTGGGCGCCCCCCTCGTGCCCCGCACCGACGCGGACGTCGCCGCCGACCCGAACTGCGCGGACGAGTGATCGTCACCCCCCTGCCGCCGGGCCCGGACCCGGCGGCAGGGGGCCTGCGTCCCGAAGCCCCGGCCTCCGCGCCGGGGCTTCGCCGTTCTGCCGCTGTCCCGCCGGCCCCGTCAGCCCGGCTTCACCGGGAGGGGGATCCCGCAGACGACGAGCTCGACGCGGTCGGCCACCGCCGCCACCCTCCGGTTCAGCCGGCCCAGGCCGTCCACGTAGGCCCGGGTCAAGGCATCCGGCCCGATGGTCCCGAGCCCCACCTCGTTGGTCACGACGACGACGTCGACGCCGCTGTCACGGGCTTCGACCAGGGCCGCCAGGAGGTCGTCCTCCAGCCGTGCGCGGCTGGGGGGGGCGAGATCGGGCCGGCAGAACGCGTTGCCAAGCCAGACCGTCAGGCAGTCGACGATCACCGTGCGGGCCCCGCGCCCCAGGGCGGCCCGCAGCGCCCCCCCCAGGTCCAGGGGCTCCTCCAGGGTGTCGTAGCGGCCCTCCCGCTCGGCCCGGTGCCGGTGGATCCGCGCGGCCATCTCGCCGTCCATGGGCTCGGCGGTGGCGACGAAGGCGCGGGGAGCGGGGGCCCCGCCGGCCAGCTCCAAGGCCCGGGCGCTCTTGCCGCTGCGAACTCCGCCGGTGACCAGCACGATCCCCATCGTCACCCTCCCGCGCGGACCAGCACCGCCACCAGGAACGTCAACTCGGCGACGCAGCCGGCGGCGCCCATCACGTCTCCCGTCACTCCGCCCACCACGCGACGGGCGACCGCGCCCACGAGCAACGCCACGACCAGCGCCGGGACGAGGGCGGCGAGGCCCCGCGCCCCAAGGGACGCGCCGACCAGGGCCGCGCCCAGCGCCGTGGCCGCTCCGACGTCCCAGGTGCGCAGCTCGCGGGAGAAGCCCCCCTTGCCCTGGGGGCGGGCATACGGGAAGAGGCGGGCGACCCAGGGGAAGGAGAGGCGGGGGACGACGGCGAGGGCGACCAGGGCCGCGGCGCCGTGAGCCTGGAGCAGCGCGGGGAGGGCCGCGACCTTCAGGGCGAGGTACACGCCGAGGGCGGCGACCCCCATGGGACCGGCGGCGGGGTCCCGCATGACCTCCAGGCGGCGCTCGGGGCCGCGCCCCGAGGCCCCGAGGGCGTCCGCAAAGTCCGAGAGCCCGTCGACGTGCAGCCCCGCGGTCACCAGCAGCTCGGCGGCCCCCACCAGGGGGTAGAACGCCATGGAGCCCGCGAGGTCCCGGTCGGTCGGGGCCCTGGGGACCGGCACCGGCACCACCGTCAGGAAGGACGCGGCGAGGCGGAGGCGGAGGAGCATCGGTTCAACCCGAAGCCGGAGGGGCCGAGAAGGGGGGGCACGGGGCGGGAGCGAGGCGGGGCGAGCCTGGACCCGGAGCCCGGCCTGGCCGCCGCTCCCCCTCCGCCGCGGCGCCGGACGGCCCCGTCCGGGACGGCCCGGGGGCGCCGCGGCTACTCGACGTTGAAGGAGAAGTAGTCGCCGTCCTCGGGTGACGTGCCGCAGTTGTTCGGCCGGACGTCGTCGCAGGCCATGACGTAGTAGTAGACGACGCTGGAGGCGACGTCCTCCCCCGGGATCTCGGCGCCGTAGGCATCGGGGGCATCCCCCCCCAAGGGCTCCATGACGAGGTTGGTGTCCTGGGCGGCGGCGAGGGAGTGGTAGTAGAGCCGGACCGAGGAGACGCCGCTCTCGTCGGAGACCTCGGCGGTGACCGCCACTGGCTGTCCGAAGGGCTGCCCGTCGGCGATCTGGGCGACGACGATCTGGGGGGGATCCTGGTCGCCGGCGTCGACGTCGTCGTCGGAGCCCCCGATGGCGACCGTGCTGCCGCAGGCGCCGACGAGGAACAAGCCGACGAGGGCGGGGAGGACCCGACTCGGGAAGGCAGGTACGGACATGGGCTCCTCGGCGGTCCCGTCGGACCTCCGACGGGAGCGCGGGAAGGATATCACAGGGCCGGGCCGGCGCCGACGGGCCGATCCGGAGAGACGTCGCCACCGCCCTCAGCCTTGACGGGTCCCGGGGTGGACGGCCAATATCGTCACTCACCTCGCCGCCCCCCCGCGGCCGCGCAGAAGGGAACTCGATGGCCGAGGAAAAGCGAAAGAGCCCGCGCCGCCCGCTGCGAATGCGGCTCGACTACAAGCACGAGAGCGGGGCGAACTTCCTGTTCGAGTACACGCAGAACATCAGCCGGGGCGGGATCTTCATCGAGACCAGCCAGCCGCTCCCGGTGGGGACCAACGTCGTGATGCGCTTCACGCCCCCCGGCGAGGAGGGGGAGATCTACGTCGAGGGCCGGGTCGCCTGGGTGAACGCCTTCCGGTCGGGCGAGGAGAACACCAATCCCGGCATGGGGATCCAGTTCAAGAACCTCTCCGAAGAGAACAAGGATCTGATCTCCCGGATGGTGGGGACCATCGCCTACCTGTGACCCGACCGGGTCCCGCCCGGCGGCGGTGCCGGCGCGCCGCCCCCTTCCCCCGCGTCACCCCACCAGGGACTCGGCGACCAGGTCGTAGTCCCCGGCGACGCCGCTGATCCGCACCGGCTGGATCCTCCCGATGTCCACCCGACCGGCGGTGACGTAGACCTGCCCGTCGATCTCCGGGGCCTGGGTCGTCATGCGTCCCTGGACCACCAGGTCCGTGCCCTCGGCGTAGCCCTCCACCAGCACGTCCCTCAGGGAGCCGACGAGGGCTCGGTTCTTCTCGCGGTGGATCCGCCGCTGGAGGCGCATCAGGGCGTCCCGCCGCTGCTTCTTCACCTTCTCGGGGACGGCGCCGTCCATCGAGGCCGCCGGCGTCCCCTCCTCGGGGGAGTAGGTGAAGACGCCCATCCGGTCGAAGCGGGCCTCGGCGACGAAGTCGTGCAGCTCCCGGAACGCCTCGTCGGTCTCCCCGGGGAAGCCGACGATGAAGCCCGTCCGGAGGGCGACTTCGGGGATCCGGCCCCGGATTCGGTCCACGAGGCGCCGGGTCTTGTCCGAGCCCATGCCCCGGCGCATCCGCCGCAGCACGTCGTCGTGGATGTGCTGGAGGGGCATGTCCACGTAGGGCACCACCTGGGGCACCTCCACCATGGCGTCCAGGAGGTCATCCGGGAAGCGGGCGGGGTAGACGTACATCACCCGGATCCACTCCACCCCCGGCACGTCCCCGAGTTGACGGAGCAGTCCGGCGAGGCGCACGTCCGGCCCGAGGTCGTAGCCATAGGAGGTGTTGTCCTGCCCGACGAGGATGATCTCCTTCACCCCCGAGGCCGCGAGCAGCCGGACCTCCCGGACCACTTGAGCCGGCGGCCGGCTCCGGAGCCCACCCCGCAACGTGGGGATGATGCAGAAGCTGCACTGCTGCGGACACCCCTCCAGGATCTTCACGTAGGCGCTGGAGGAGGACAGGGTGTTGATCCGTGGGTCGTCCTCCTGCTGCACGTAGACGGGCAGGCCCACGAGGGCGCGGCCCCGCTCCCCCCCGTCCAGGACCTTCAGGATGTTCTGGTATTCCCCCGTCCCGACGAAGGCGTCGACCTCCGGGATCTCCTTCTGGAGCTCACCGTGGTGGCGCTGGGCCATGCAGCCCGCGACCACCACCCTCTTCGCCCTCCCGGCCTCCTTCATCCGGACGGCGTCGAGGACGGCGTCCACCGACTCCTCGGTCGCCGCCCCGATGAAGGTGCAGGTGTTCACGACGATGAGGTCCGCCTCCTCGGGGACGTCGGTGAAGCCGTAGCCCCCCTCCTGGAGGTGGCCGAGCATCACCTCGGAGTCGACCCGGTTCTTGGGGCATCCGAGGGAGACGAAGTGGACGGTCCGCTCAGGGCGTTCGGTCATGGGATGGGCTCTCGGACTCGGGCGTCGCGGGCGTGGTCCCGCCATGGACCGCCTCCGGGACTCGCTGGCGTCTCAGGGGGACTCGATCACCTCTGCGCCGGCGGGCGGGGTGAAGCGGAAGACCTCGTCCTCCACCGCGACCCCGAGGCGTACCTCGGTGAACGAGGTCGAGGACAGGTTCCCGACGGCGTCGACGGTCACCGCCCGCCTCAGGTCGAGGTCGTCGCGGTCGAAGGAGAGCGTCACCTTCGCGAAGCCGGCGTCGGGCCGCCTGGGCACCATCTCCAGGGTGTGGGCGTCGGCGTCCCCGGGGGCCAGGGTGACGGCGTAGTCCTCTGACACGTTCGCCAGCCCGTGCAGGAAGTCGAAGATCCGCCCCGTCACCCTGGGATCCACCGACGGGTAGTGCACCGCCTGGCGGACGTCCGGAGTCCACATCCACAGCTCCCGGCCGTCGGAGACGAAGAGGCGCGCCTTCGGCTCGGTGTAGTCCCAGCGCATCTTGCCCGGATGCTTCAGGGTGACGGTCCCCTTCTGGGTGCTCGCGCCCCCCAGGGCGTAGGTGTCCTGCTGGACGAAGCGGGCGGAGAGGGCCTGCCCCTTCCCGTAGCGGCGCTGGACCTGGGCGATCACCTCTTCCGCCGTGGCGCCGGCGGCCCCGGGGGCGGCCGCCAGGGAGGCGAGGAGGGCCGCGAGGCCCACCAGGCGGGCGAGGTGGCCCGCCCTCTCACTCGAAGTCGAAGGGCTGGACGAAGACCTCCCGGGGCTTGGCGCCGTCGGCGGGTCCGACCACTCCTTCCTTCTCCATGCGTTCGATGATGCGGGCGGCACGGTTGTATCCGATCTTGAGGCGGCGCTGGAGCATCGACGTCGAGGCGGCACGGGTCTCGGCGACGACGGCCACCGCCTGATCGTAATACTCGTCCAGCTCCTCGGCCTCATCGCCGTCATCCTCCGAGGCGTCCTTCGCCTCCAGGATGGAGTCCAGGTACTGGGGCTCGGCCTGGGCCTTCAGGTGGGTCACGACCCGCTTGACCTCGTCGTCCGAAACGAAGGCCCCGTGGATCCTCTTCAGTTCCCCCTTGCCGGGCAGGAGGAAGAGCATGTCGCCCTGCCCCAGCAGGTGCTCGGCGCCGTTGCAGTCGAGGATGGTCCGGCTGTCGATCTTGGAGCTGACGCGGAAGGACACCCGGGCGGGGAAGTTCGCCTTGATGAGGCCGGTGATCACGTCGACGCTGGGGCGCTGGGTGGCGAGCAGCAGGTGGATCCCGGCGGCGCGGGCCATCTGGGCCAGGCGGACGATGCTGTCCTGCACGTCCTTCGCCGCCACCATCATCAGGTCCGCGAGCTCGTCGATGATGATGACGATGTAGGGCAGCTTCTGGGGCCTCTCCTCCACGGGCAGGCCTTTGAGCGCCTCCGCGACGCCGACCTCCAGGGCCATCTTGTCGAGCTGCTCCACCCGCTGGTTGTACCCCACGATGTTGCGGGTCTCGAGCTGGGCCAGGAGGCGGTAGCGCCGCGCCATCTCCTCCACGGCCCACTTCAGCGCCATGGCGGCCTTCTTGGGGCTGGTGACCACCGGCAGCAGCAGGTGGGGGATGCCGTCGTAGAGGCTGAACTCCAGCATCTTGGGGTCGACGAGGATCATGCGGACCTCGTCGGGGGTCCGGGAGCAGACGATGGAGAGGATGATGGAGTTGACGCTGACCGACTTGCCCGAGCCGGTGGTGCCGGCGATGAGGAGGTGGGGCATCTTGGCCCAGTCGGCGGCGGTGGGCTTGCCCACGATGTCCTTGCCGAAGGCGATGGGGAGCTGGTACCCGCGGCCGTGGAACTCCTCGTGGGCCATGATCTCCCGGAGGTACACGGTCTCGCGGTGCTCGTTGGGGACCTCGATGCCCACGACGCCCTTGCCCGGGAGGGGGGCGACGATCCGGACCCGCGTCGCCTTGAGGGCCATGGACAGGTCGTCGGAGAGGTTGGCGATCCTCGACACCTTGATGCCGGGGGCCGGCTCGAACTCGAACATGGTGACGACGGGGCCGGGGTGGATCTCCACCACCTGCCCCTCGACGCCGTAGTCCAGCAGCTTCTGCTCCAGGAGGGTCGCGCGGTCCTGGAGCTGCTGCTCGTCCAGGGAGAGGCGGCTGCGGACGGGCGGATCGAGGAGGGAGAGGGAGGGGATCTCGAAGGCGTGCCCGTGGCGGGTGAGGGGCAAGCGAAGCTGCTCGGCGTCGGCGGCGCCGCCGTCCTCCATGTGCCTCGACAGGACGATCTTCGCCTTGACGGAAGGAGCGGGCGGCCCGAGGGGCGGCGGGGCAGGCTCCGGAGCGTCCCCGGGCTCCGGCGGAGGGGGCCCCGCTCCCCGCGCGGGCGCGGGCAGGTGATCGAGGCGGACCTCGTCGGTGAGGTCCGGAGCCAGGAGCGCGGGCGGGGTCCCGTCGATCGCCCGGGCGGGAGGCGGCTCCACCCGGGGGGTCAGGGGCGGTGCGGCGGCGATGGCCTCGCCCCTCCCCGGCGAGGGATGCCTTACCGGGGGCGGGACCTTCTCAGGGATCGAAGCGGTCCGCGCGGCGCGAGCCTCCCGCCGCCGGGCGCGCTCCGCCCACCAGCCCCGAGCGTCTTCGGCGAGGGTTCCGCCGGCGCGGCCGAAGGCGGAGAGGGCCGAGGCGGCGCCGTCGGATCCCGCCCGGCCCAGCCGCACCAGCCCCGTGGTCAAGCCCTGCCCGGCGCTGGAGGTGAACCGCCCGATCCACGCTCCCGCGGGGGCGAAGGAGAGGTCGAGCCCGAGCTTGATCGTGACCAGGAGGCTGACCGAGCCCACCACGATGGCGCCGGCGACGTTGAGCCTGGCCTTGAGTGCCTCGGACAGGAAGTGCCCGATCAGGCCCCCCGTCCGGGCCTCCTGGCCCCCCAGGTCCACCTGGGGTACCAGCAGAGGCGCCAGCGTGAGGAAGGAGAGGCCGATCAGGGCCCAGCTCGCCAGCTCGACGAGGCGGAGCCCTTCGGAGCGCCGGAACACCAGCCGCCACGCGGCCAGGATCGCCAGGGCGACCGCCGCGTAGGCGCCGATCCCGAGCCCCTGGACCAGCCAGTCGGCGATCCCCGCCCCCAGCCACCCCACGAGGTTCCGGTACTCCGCGTCGGGCGGGGCCACGGTGTTGCCCGAAGGATCGAAGGCGTCGTAGCTGACCAGGCTGAGCAGCACCAGGAGCGCCGCCCCGACCAGGAGGATCGCCGCGACCTCCTTCAGGTGCGCCCGGAGGGCCGGGCTCCGCGCCTTGCCGGTCCCGGTGCGGCGCCGGCCATTGGCCGCCCCGCGCTTCGCCTTGCCGCCGCTCGCCATTCCCGATCCCCGCCGTCGATGCGCCGCGATCGTACTGGCGGGCGCGCCCGAGTGTCAAACCTGATCGCGTTGTACCACGGCCCCGGACGCCGGCAGCAGGTCGGGGACCGCCGCGGGCTCCGCCGGCTCCCCTCCCCTCTCCAGGGAGCGCTGGACGGCGTCCAGGACCCGGACCACCCGGAGTCCGTCGAGCCCCGAGGTGTCGGGCTCCTTGCGCTCCCGCACGCACTCCACGAAGTGGTTCGCCTCGGCCTTCAGGGGCTCGGACATGGGGACCTTGGGGATCCAAATGTCCCCCTGGCGCAGGGTGATGGCGTCGCCGTAGGTCTCGTAGTCCAAGCGGCGGTCCGCCCCCCGGTCGAACAGCTTGATCTTCTCGGACGCCTCGGTGTCGTCGAAGACGACCATGCGCCGGCTCCCCACCACCGTCATCTTCCTGATCTTGTGGGGATCGAGCCAGGACACGTGGATCTGCGCCATCTGCCCCCCCGCGAAGGAGAGGTTGGCGAACACCACGTCCTCGACGCCCGGCCGCAGGTAGCATGCGCCCCGGGCGCTGACGCTGACGGGGTCGCGCCCCAGCAGGAGGAGCGCCATGGAGACGTCGTGGGGGGCGAGGCTCCACCAGGCGTTCTCGTCCCGGCGGACGATGCCGAGGTTGAGACGCTGGAAGTAGAGGTAATGCACGTCCCCGAGCTCGCCGCTCCTCAGCCGGTCGGCGACCCAGCGGACCGCCGGGTGGTAGACCATCAGGTGCCCCGCCATGAGGATCCGCCCTCCCTCCCGGGCCAGGCGGACCAGGTCCGCGGCGTCCTCCACGGAGAGGGCGATGGGCTTCTCGACGTACACGTCCTTCCCCGCCCGGAGCGCCTTCCGCGCCAGGTCGGCGTGGGTGACGGCGGGCGTGGCGAGGACCACGGCGTCGATGTCCTTCTGCTCCAGCAGGCGCTCGTAGGACGTGTGGATCCGCGCGGCGGGGTGGGCGCCCTTGACCCGGTCGAGGGCGTCGACGTCGGCGTCGCACACCGCGGCGAGGTGCGCCCCTGGCAGGGAGGCGAAGGTGCGGACCAGGTTCTTGCCCCAGTAGCCGGCCCCGATCACGGCGATCCGGATCACGTCTCCTCCCGTTCGTTCGGTTCCTGGACCCGCCCGACGGCGTCCGGGCCCAGGAGGGCGTATCGGTCGCCACAGCGGGAGCAGGCGGCGGCGGCGGCGCGGAACGCCAGCTTCTCGCCGCAACGGCACACCCACCCCACCCGCCGGGCGGGGACGCCCACCACCAGGGCGTGGGGAGGGACGTCCCGGGTGACCACCGAGCCCGCCCCGACCATGGCGTAGGCGCCGATCCGGTGGCCGCAGACCACGGTGGCGTTGGCGCCGACGGTCGCCCCTCGTCCGACCCGAGTCTCGCGAAACTCGCTCTTGCGCTCGACGTGCGCCCGCGGGTTCACCACGTTGGTGAAGACTGCGGAAGGGCCGAGGAACGCGTCGTCCTCCACGATCACGCCGCCGTACACCGAGACGTTGTTCTGGACCTTCACCCCATCGCCCAGGACCGCGCCCCGGTCGACGTTCACGTTCTGTCCCAGGACGCACCGGCTCCCGATCCGGGCGCCCGCCTGGACGTGGCTGAAGTGCCAGATCCTCGTGCCGGCCCCCACGACCGCCCCCTCGTCCACGAACGAGGAGGCGTGGACGAACGCCGGCGGCAGGGTCCCCTCACTCACTTCGAGCCCTCCCTCAGGTACCAGGCGCACGTCTCGGTCAGGCCCTCCACCAGGCCCACCCGGGCGAGGAAGCCGAGTCGATCCCGGCAGGAGTCCACCGACGCGACGGAGTGCCGGACGTCGCCGACCCGCGGCGCCTGGTGCGCGACCTCCACTGCCCGGCCGGTCGCCCTGCCGATGGCCGCGAGAAGGTCCAGCACGGTGACCGCGCGTCCGGTGCCGACGTTGAACACCTGCCCCATCGACGCCGGGGCGCGGGAAGCGGCGAGGTTCGCCTCCACGACGTCCTTGACGTGTACGAAGTCCCGGGTCTGAAGTCCGTCGCCGAACACCGTCACCGGCTCGCCTCGGGCGATCGCTCGGACGAAGAGGGGTATGGCCGCGGCGTAGGGCGAGGCGGGATCCTGTAAGGGGCCGTACACGTTGAAGTAGCGCAGCCCCACCGCGTCGAGCCCTCGGGTCGCGGCGAGGTTCCGCGCGTACCACTCGCCGGCGGCCTTGCTGGTGGCGTAGGGAGAGGCGGGATCGATCCGTCCATCCTCGCGGGCAGGGAGGTCGGGCCGCGGCCCGTAGACGGCCGATGACGAGGCGTAGACAACCCTCCTGACCCCCGCCTCCAGGGCGGCGACGAACACGTTGAGGGTCCCGGTGGCGTTGACCGCGTGGGTGACCGTCGGTTCGACGACGCTGGCGGGCACCGAGGCGACGGCGGCGAGGTGGAACACCCACGCGCAACCCCGCACCGCGTCCCGCACCCGATCGAGGTCCACCACCGACGCGCGGACGAAGTCCAGGCGGGGCTCATGCGCAGGAAGTCGCGAGAGGCTCCCGGTGCTCAGGTCGTCCAGCACCCGGACACGGGCACCTTCGGACAGCAGCCTGGCCACCACGTGGGCGCCGATGAAGCCCGCCCCGCCGGTCACCAGGATCTGCGCGTCGGAAGCTTCCAAGAGCTCCTGGAGCCGGTCAGAACCCCAGCTCGAGCCGGATCTGCGCGGTGTGGGTGGCGAAGGACACGTTCTCGTCGGTCGACTTCGGCACCGCCAGCAGCGTGTACTCCAGCCAGGGTTCGAACCAGCTCGTGACCCGGACGCCCACCCCGGCGAGCGCGTCGACCTGGTGATCGGTCCGGCTGATGTCGCCGAAGATCTCTCGGTAGGAGTAGGAGGCCGAAGCTCGGGCGTCGACACGCCCCCCGAAGATCCCCTGGTAGCGAACGTAGGGGGACGAGGAGATGTAGTAGTTCGAGAAGTAGGTGTACTCGTAGTCCCGGACGAACCCGATCGTGAAGATCTGGGTGTCCGCGGGACGGAGGTGGACCTGCACCCTGCCCAGGATGCCATCGGCGCCGGTGAGCTGGGCGCGGCTCTCGGGCACGGACGTGTTCGGGTCGTCCGGGAAGTAGACGTTGGCGTACCCGAACAGCGCCTGGACGGCGAGCTTGCGGCTGAACCGACCCTGCAGGCCGAACCAGAGCCGCCAGTGCTGGGAGTCGTACAGGGTCAGGTCCAGCAGCCGGGCCGCCTCGGGATCGACCTGGCTGGCCTCGACGATGAGCTGCTGCAGCTCGGCGTTGTCCGTCGGCCGGAAGCTCCAGGAGAGCCCCCCCACTTCGAAGTCGAGCCGCAGAGCCGTCTTGGGGAGGAACCGCCACTCCACACCGAGGCGTCCCGTCACGTCGTGACCGGTCGCCCAGCGCTCCCGCGTCCCGGTCGTGCCGGTGCGGTGGTCCGCGAGTTCGTAGGCCAGCCCCGGGGTGATCGAGAATGCCGACCTGGGGCGGATCCGCACGCCGAGGTCGGCGCCGAGGCCGAAGTGGTACATGTTGGAGTCGGCCAGCGCGGGCCACTCCGCGGAGTCCAGCACCTGGGCCCGGTTCCGGACGAGGAGGTTGAACGTCGGGCTGACCTTCCCACGCCGGTTGCCGTCGACCCGGAGGTCCACCCCGAAGTTGTCGTAGGTGTCCAGGTCCCGATGCCCGATCTCGTCATCTTCCCCGGTGCCCAGGCCGAAGTACTTGCGCAGGTGGTACTGCGCGCCCACGAGGAAGTAGTTGTCGGCGCCGGGGTACACGAAGCGCAGGCGCGGGGCCACCACCTGGATGAAGTCCCACTCCTTCGTGGAGTCGGAGCGATACACGTTCGAGTCGTAGATCGTCGTCAGGGAGATTCCCGGCTGGAACCGGGCGGCGCCCACCCGGAGCCCCACGTCGTCGTCGGCCGCCTCCTGGGCGAACGCCGGTGCCCCAGAGGCGAGGATCGCCAGCACCGTGGCCAGCGCCAGGACGGCAAGTCCCCCCCTCACGCCGCGACTATGACCAGGTTCCAGCTTCCGCATTTCGCTTCCGGTGCATCGCGTCCGCTCCACCGCACGAGCGGTCCTGCTGCTCGATGCGCCTTCGATCCTGAGCCCCGGGACCCGGCGGGAATCCGCGGGCCCAAGGTCGTCGCCGATTTCGCTGTGGATCCTCGTGACCGACTCCCGCTCCGAACGGGCCCAACACCCCATCGGCACTCACCGCCACCGCGTTAGGTCGCGCCCGACGTCTCGTCCGCCCCGACGGGCACGCCGGGCGCGCCTCCTCCCTCAGGCCCCGGCCCGCCGCGGGCGGATCGAGACGCGCGATCCCGTCGATCCCCCAGGAGGGGACTGGATGCTTCGGTCAGTGCCACGGAGTCGCTTCGGGAGGCCGCGCGTAACCCGAGGGGTCCGCACCGTAGTCTTCGGGGATCTCTCCGGCGACGTCGCTGACGCTCGCCGACCATTTCCCACCCGTACCCGTCTCCGAGCTCTCCGTCTCGCCGACGCACGCATCGGCGTCCACAGATTCCTGCACCGCGCGCTCCCGCGCAACCGCGAGGCGGCGGAACTGCTCATCCACCAGGTCGGCGTTCTCCTTCTCCAGGCCCAGCCTCAGGTCCGTGCTGGCCTGCTCTCCGATCTTCAGGAGGGCGCGAAGGCTCGCGAGGCGCCCGTAGAGGCAGTTGAGCAGGATGATGTCCTTCTGGCGCCGTGCGTCCTCCGCCATGCGCTCGACCCGTCGGACGGAGTCGCGCATCTCCTTGAGCGCCTCGTCCGCGAACTCGAGCTTCTGCCGGGTGTTGAGCTTCTCGGACCCGGCCGCGAACACGAGGGCGCCCCCCGTGTCGGCACGAGCCGCGCTCGCCGTAGTCGCGGCGTCCGCCCCATGCCCGCCGAGCCCCGCGAGCCCGATGCAGAGCATCGCCCCCGCGAGTCCTGACTTCAGTCGTTTCGTCGCCACAGCCACTCCCGACACACCCTCGCTGCGCGCACCGCTCCGGGCCGGATGGTAGGCGCGCACGGAAGGGCTGTCAAATGAGGCCCCCGCCTCCACTCATCGGAGCCCACCTCCCCACGTAGAACCGGAAGCAGCGGATCGAGGGAATCGAAAGCCGTCCCCCGGCCGCTCTCCCCGTTGGGGAGGCGCGCGGGACGCTCACTTCGACGCGGAGAAGATGAACGGATAGGTCACCTCGGCGTCCTGCTCGTCCTCGGTCGGGTTGAACTCCCAACGGCGGATACGGCGGATGATGCACTCCTCCATGTCCTTGTTTCCGGTGGTGTTCTCCTGCACCCTGACCTCCCCCACCTTCCCGGATCCCCGGATCACCCAGAAGACCACGACCTTGCCCTCCAGGTCGGGGTTCCCCTTGAGCTGCTCGTCGTAGCACGCCTTGATCTGGGGCAGCTTCCGCTGTACGACGGCGCGGATGTTCTTGGCGTCGGACGGGGCGCCGAGCACGTCGGCGTCCCCGGCGCTGGCCTTGGAGACGACCTTCTTCTGCTCCTTCGCACCGGCCCCGACCACGTCGCCGGTGCCGAAGCCGCTCCCCATGCCGCTGCCGTCCGCGGCGCCGTCGTTGGTACCCCGCAGGGCGTCCCCACCGCGGTCCTGTCCCCGGACCGCCACCGTCACGGCGCCGACGCCCGAGAGCGCCTGGTCGAGGTCCCGGGAGACCCCCGAGGAGTCCGAGAGGAGGTCGGCCACCGCGCTGGCCTGGCTGCTGTCTCCCCGCGTGCCGATGATGGCCGCGAGCCCCTTGGAGGCCAGGGCGGCGCGCCTCTCCTCCTCCGAGGGGGGCGCGTCCGCGGGGGTCGGCTTGGGCTCTTCGCCCTTGGCCTCGTCCTTCTTGGGGCCGGGATCCTTCTTGGCGGTCTCCTTGAGTCCGGCGTCGTCCAGCGGAGCGTCGGTCTGCTCGGGGGGGAGCGTCACCTCGGGGGGGATGACCAGGTGGATGAACCTCTCGGGGATGTCCTCGAGGGAGACCTTGTCGGGCACGGGCTGATTGTGGACCCAGATCATCAGCGCGGTGTGGAGCAGCGCCGAGATCAGCACGATCCCGTAGAACGGCATGTCCGACGGGTCGATGGCGAACCGCCGGAGCTGGTCGATGGTCGCCCGCGCGGGTTCCGGGGGAGGCGTGACGAACTGGAAGAGGATGGTCGCCGCCCCGACCTGGACCTTCCCGCGGTTCTCGTCGCTCAGGGGGAGCTGGTAGTGGTCCCCCTTCTTCTGGGCCTTGCCTCCCTCGATCAACGCGTCGAGGGAATGAACCTGGGCGCCGATGGCGATGCGCCCTTCGATCCCGTCGGTGAACGCCAGGCTGTACTGGCTCCCCTTCGCGACGAACATCGGGAAGCGCTTCGGGAGGCGTGAGGGGGGAAGGGTGAAGGTGTTCTTCTCCCCCTCGCCCACCGTGACGGTCTCCCCGGCCTTGATGAGGCGCTCTTCGAGGATCTTCCCGCCCTGGATGATCCCGATGCGCAGAATCTTGTGCTGCTCCTGTCGCTGAGCGCCCATCGAGTATCCCTATCGACGGGAGACCCTGCGGCCTCCCCTCCGTTCGCCATTCCTGGGGCTTCCCTCCCGGTGCGAAGCCCCCCCCCGGCAGGTCCCCGGGGCGCGCCAGATTCTCTATCGGTCGCTAGCCCGGTTTCTTGCCCCCGACCAGCTCGAACCGTCCGACCCCCGCCGATCGCGCCCCCGCGAGCACGAGCCGGACGTCGGACCACCGCGTGTCCTTGCCGACGACGACCCGGAGGGAGGTGATGGGGCGCGGACCCACGCCGAGGGCGGTCGGGACGACTTCGAGCGGGATCGTCTTTCCTTGCCAGGAGATCCCGTCAGAGGTGATCTCCATCGACGAGACGGTCTCCGCAGGAAGGCGCAAATCGGGCGCCACGGCCACCGCCCAGGCGCCTCCCGGCAGTCCAAGCCCCGGCCACGACGCCGCGATCAGCAAGGGAGCCGACAGGGACGCCAGCACCGTCCCGGCGCGTCCCGCGCCGGCTCTGCGGATCTTCCTCGATTCCACTCCCGTCCGCGTCTCCTCGTCCATTATAGCCCCCCCGGGCCGTCCGGGACAGTTCGAGGCGACACGCGCCGCGCCGTCGACGCGACGAGGGCCTCGCCTTCGAACGTCCAGGCCAGCATCCCCGCGCCTCCTCGCGGTTCCACCGCCCTCTCGATCGCGTCCAGCGCGAGGACCACCTCGGGCGCCGCTGCGCCGCCCTCGGGCAGGACGTGAAACTCGATGGCTTCCGGACGCTTGGACCACCGCCTCACCCAGGTCGACAACTCGCCGGTGGGGTAGCCGGCCGCCGGATCCCGCCACAGGCTTCGCCGTTCGACGGCGTCGATTCCTGCGTGAATGGTGCTCCTCATTTCGACCTCGTACCCATCGTCGGATATCCGGAGCGTCAGGAACGCCGGCTCGGGTGGCGCGCCTCCGCCCCCTCCGAAGGAGACGTGGGCCCGGGCGGCGGACGCCAGCAGGAGTCCCAAGGCCAGCAGGACCGCCGCTGGGGCCACCCCTCCTGCGTAGCGGGCGGGGGACCACCACTGCCTCACGGGGGCCCTCCCGGGCCCGGCGGGGGGGGGCCCGCGGTGCGGCTGGGGCGGGAGGATGCCAGTTCGGCGACCACCGCGACGCCGCGACCGAGGTCGCCGAGGATCCGGTCCGCCCGCCCCGCGAGCAGTCCGTGGACCACCACCAGCGCCGCGGCGAGGCCGATCCCCGCCCCCGCCGTGGCGAGCGCGTCCGCGACAGCGGCGGAGAGGGCGTCGCGTCGGACGCCCGCCGATGGGCCGGCGGAGTCCCGGAAGGCCCGTGCCAGCCCCTCGATGACTCCGAGGACGCCCAGGAGGATGGCGACGTCGGCGGCGACGGCGAGCCCGCCCACCCGCCGCGTCAGCTCCGGGGCCGCGTCCGCCGCCGCCGCGCGGGCGGCGAGGGACGCCGTCTCCGGGCCGTCCTCCATCCGTTGGAGCCCCGCGGCCACGACCCGCGGCAGGTGAGAGGGAAGGCTGGCCTGGCACACGCGCATCGCGCGGTCGGTGCGTCCTTCGCCAACGAGGCGTCGAACCTCGGCGAGAAAGGTCTCGGTCCGGACCGGCGCGCGCCGCCCGAGGAACCAGGCCCGCTCCACCGCGATCCCGGCGGCCACGAGGGCCACCGCCAGGAGAAGGCGAGCGACGGCGCTGGTGGAGAGGGCGTGGATGATCCCGCTCATCGCCCCCGAGGCCCTAGAACGGCTCGACCTCGACGGAGCCCACGAGGTCGGGGATGAACGTGGTGTGGAGGGAAGGGCCGATCCCTTCCGAGAGCTCCTGCCGGTAGATCACGTAGGAGACCTCCGGCTTCTGGACGTCTCCGCGGATGACCTCTCCTTCGAAGGTGAAGGCGTCGCGCCGCCCCTTCCGGGACGCCTTGCCGGATCCCTTCTGCCCGGCGGGCTCGGCGCTCGCACCCTCGGCGGGCTTCTCCTGGCCCCCCGCGGGATCGTCCTGGGCCGCGGCCGGAGCGGCCGCGAGGAGCATCCCCATTCCAGTGAGGGCCACCGCGAAGACGCGAGAGCACACGCCGGCCCCCGCCGGGAAGCGGAGACCGAGTAGGGCGAACCTGGCCATCACTTTCCCTCCCCCGCGTCGCCGGTGGTCGTCCCCGCGCCGCCTTCGGGACCGTCGGCGGGCGACGCCTTGGCGGCATCCCGCTCCTTGCGGCGGCGCTCCTGCTCCCGCCGCCTCTGCTCCCTCACCTTGGTCTTCTCGACCTCGTCGATGTATTGCCGGACGGGATCCGCGTCCGCGACCGCGCCGCCCCGGGCCTGGATGTACTGGGCATACGTGGCGAGGGCCTTGTCGTACTCCTTCAGGTAGTCCCCGTACAGGATGCCGAGGTTGAGCAGGGCGTCGGGATGGGACGGCTCCTTGGCCAGGACCCGCTCGTACTCGGCCTTCGCACCGGCGTAGTCCCCCAGCCCCCGGCGGGCCACCCCCAGGTTCAGGCGCCCCTCCACCGAGTCGGGATCCCGGGCGACGGCGCGCTCCAGCATCTCCTTGGCGCCCTGGAAGTCGAGGTTCCTGAGCTTGAGATAGCTCATGCTGACCAGGGCCCCGTTCAGCTCCGGCTCCAGCCGAAGGGACTCCGCAAGCTCCGCCTCGGCGTCGAAGGGGCGGTCCAGGTGGAAGTACACCAACCCCAGGTTGGCGTGGAGCGCCGCGCTCTCCTTGGCGCCGGGCACGGAGTTGAGGGCCTTCACGTAGACGAACCGGGCGAGCTCGTGCTCACCGGCGTCGAGGTAGGTCAGGCCGAGGGTGTTGTACGCCTCGATGCTGTTGGCGTTGATCTTCAAGACCTCCCGCGCCTGGGCGATGGCCTCCTGGCGCTGGCCCCGGCGGCGGAGCTGATCGATCAGCCGGATGCGGAGGGAGGCATCGTCGGGGACATTGCGGATCCCCTGCTCGTAGGTCGTGGTGGCCGCCCCGTCCTGCCCCGACATGCCGAAGGCGTCACCGAGGCCGATCCAGGCGGCAGCGAGCTTCGGGTTCCCGGCCGTTGCCTTCTGGAAGGCCTCGATCGCCTGGCGCTCGTCGCCCTTGCCGAGGTGGGCCAGGCCGAGGTTGCACCAGGCCTCGGCGGAGTCCCCCTTCAGGCGCACCGACTCCGAGAGCTTGTCCACCGCCCCCGCGAAGTCCGGGGGACGGGCCGCGAGGGCCTCGCTCCCGGACTCGAACAACCGGCGGGCCCGTTCCGGGTCAGCCTCGGTGACGGTGTCCGGGGCCGCGGGCTCGGCCGCGGCGGGGTCCACGGCGGCCGGCGTCTCGGGCGTAGCCTGGGCGGAGCCCACCGGCTCGGCCGCCGGCGCCTGCGTCCTGCAGGCCCCCGCCAGCAGGCCCAGGGCCAGCACGACGGCGACACTCGGGAGATCCATCCGCCTCACGGCTGGCCCTCCTGCTGTCCGGCCCCGCCCGCAAGCTGGGACGCCGCCCCGCCCTTCCCGACGGCGGAGACCTGCTTCACCGGCGCGGGCAGCTCCCGGGGGTCGCTCTGCTTCATGCGGAGGCCCTCGTTCTTGAACACGGGGTAGCTGTCGGGATTGATGGCGTGGAGCGCCTCGCGGGCCTTGTCCACCCACGGGGTGTTCCGCTTGCGCCCGGATGCCTCCTTCAGCGTGCGCTCGTACAGCTCGAGGGCCTTGGTCTCCAGCGGCTCCGCCTGCTTGGCGAGGATGTCCTTGTAGGTCTCGATGTCATCCTCGTTGGTGATGTCCTTGGGGATCGGGGCGGCGAAGATCGAGTCGGCAAACCTCTGGAATGCGTAGCCCTTGTAATAGAGGGCAGCGGTGGCCCACTCGAAGTCCGGGTACTGGCCGATGAAGGCGTCCAGGCGTCCCTGCATGTCCTGGGTCGCCTTCGCCTTGTCCTCCAAGACCTTCACGTCCTTGTCGGCCCGGCCGGTGAACTTCATCGCGTCGATCCGGGCGAACTCCTCCTGGATGAAGCCGAAGGCGGCCTTGGCGGCGGCGTTCACCGCCGCGGGATCGAAGCGACTGGGGTTCGACGCCGACTCCCGGACGTACAGGTCCACGACCTTCTGGCGCTCCAAGCGGGCCTGCCGGGTGTTGCCGAGCTTCTCGTACAGGTCGGCGACCTTCACCTGCGCGTCCAGGGCCGCGCTGGGGTCGGCGGATCCGTGGCGATTGAGGAAGCGCTGGTAGACGCGCAATGCCTCCTTGGGCTGCTTCGCGACCTCCCAGGTCTGCGCGGCGCGGAAGAGGAGGGCCCCGGCGTCGGGCTTGTCGGGATAGTCCCCCTCATAGCGCTCGTAGGCACGCGCGGCATCGGCGTAGCGCGCCAGCCCGTTGTAGAGGAACGCGGCGTTGGCGAGGGCGTCTGCCGAGCGGGGATCCGACGGGTGGGTCTCGAGGAGCTTCTCGTAGTAGTAGATGGCCTGATCCAGGTCCAGGACCCGCTCGTAGTTATCGGCGATCTTGAAGAACGTGGGCGCCGCCTGCGCGCTGTCGGGGTACTTCTCGAGCATCTCCTCGTAGAGCCGGCGGGACCGTTCGGTCTCCCCGAGCTTCTCGAACCCGTACGCGGCGTTGTAGAGGGCCAGGTCCCGCTCGGGTGCGTCGGTGAACCGCTGGTAGTAGGAGTAGAACATCTCCGCCGACTCCCGGTACCGGCCGGCGTCCGAGAGCTGCTTCGCCTCCACGAAGAAGGCGTTCTTCTCCTTGGCCAGGAAGAGTCCGCGCCGCTCGGCCCCCAGGACGCGGTCCGCGCCGAGTTCGCGCTGGGCGAGCTGGCCGCTGACTTCGCGGACCTTCGCCAGATCCCCTTCATACTGGTAGCTGTCGACGATGAGTCCCGCGGCCAGCAGCGCCTCGTTCCGGCCCGGTACGCCCTCGACGATGCGCCAGAAGCGGCGGCGGGCCTCGTCGAAGTGGTTGTGGAAGTAGTGCAGCTCCGCCGCGATGAAGAGCATCCCCGTCAGCTCGGGGCGGTCGGGCACCTCGCGCTCCAGGGCATCCACCGAGGCGACGAAGCGCTTCTCCAAATCCGAGAGGGCGATGGGCTTGAACTCGGTCCGCTGGCCCGCGGCGGGAAGGGGCTGGAGCGCCGCCGAGCCGGGCGTCAGGCGGTACTCGCCCTCCCGCGCGGTCAACAACGCCTGGTGGGCGGCGGCGATGGAGAAGATCGCGTCCTTCCGGTAGGTCTGGTCCGGGTACTTGAGCAGGCGCTCGTACTCCTGGATCGCGTCCTCGTGGAAGCCACCCCAGTAGAGGGACTCCGCGAGCTGCCAGCGAAGCTCGTACGCGTTCTTGGCGTAGGGGAAGCGGTCCAGGTACTCCCGGTACTTCTCGGCCGCCTGGCGGTAGTCCTCGGGCTGGCGCGTCTGCTGGGCCTGGACGTGGAAGTCCGTCGCCACCGCCTCCAGGGACTCCTCGATGTAGCGGGTCGCCAGGCGGATCGCCTCGCGGTTGCCCTGGTTGGCCTTGTACCACTCCGAGCCGGGCTTGAAGAGCTCGGTGAGCTGCGCCCGGGCGCGGTTCGAACCCGCCACGTCCGGCGGGACGCGCTTGCGGTAGAGCCCGATGAGGGTGTTCTGGAGCTCGGGGTTCGCGGGGGCCAGCGGGTAGAGACGCATCAGGCCGGTGTAGGCAGCCACCGCCTCGTCGAAGCGGGCCTGGGTGACCAGGATCTCCGCAACCTGCCGCAGGACCTCGTACTTGTACTTGCGGTCGCCCCCGCGACGGAAGAACTCGTCCGCGAACGCGATGGTGTCGTCGCCGCCGCCCTGGTCCTCGGCCAGGTCCACCAGGCTGATCGCAAGGTAGCGGAGGGACTCGGGCCAGAGGTCGCTCTGCTCGCCCCCGGCCTCCTCCCGCTTCTGCGACAGGTCCAGGAGCTGGACGAAGCGCGGGATGGCGGCGTCGAGGTCATCGACCTTGTAGTAGGCCCACGCCAGCTTGTAGAGCCCCATCTCGAACTCGTTCGATTCGGGTCCCGCGACGACCTGGCGGTAATACGGGATGGACTCCTCGAAGCGGTTGTTCTCGAAGAGGATCTCGCCGAGGCGAAGGTAGGCTTGCTGGGTGAAGGCGCTGCCCGGCTTCGACTCCACCAGCGCCTTGTAGGTGGCGAAGGCCTGCTCGTCATCCCGCTGCCGGGAGAGCTCGTCGACGTAGCAGTAGCCCAACAGGTAGTGGGCGGAGTCCCGATGGGCGAAGTCCGGGAACTTCTCGATGAGCCTCTTGAGCAGCCCGATCCCGGCGGCGTAGTTCCGCCGGGGGATCTCCGGCAGGTAGTCGACCTCGCCGGCATCGAACCGCCGCTCCACCTCGCGGTAGGCGTCGTTCTCGGCACGCCACTCGTCGCCCGCGCGGTCCAGGTACATCTCGGCGAGGCGGAGCATCCTCTGGGGCGTCAGCGACCCGTCGGGGTACTTCTCGATGAACGCCTCGTGCGCCCGGATCGCCTCGTCCCGAATGGACCGCTCGCGATCCGACTGGGCGTCGATGGCTGCGGCGTACTGGGACTGGATCGCCGCCGCCTGCTCGTAGAGGCGGCGCTGCATCAGGCCACGGATGCTCTCCTGGAACTCGGCGCTCCGCTCCTGATAGCGCTGAGCGGCTTCTTGGACGGCTCGAACCACCTCGGGGGGCGCCTCGCCCGAGCCCCCCTGGGGCTCCTGGGCGCCCGATGCCCCCGCCCAGAGGGAGGCCAGGATCGCGAGGGGGATCCGCCCGTACCGGGACGCCGTCCTCCTCATGGCTCCTCCTGGTCCTGCAGGACCTCGCGGAACGCGCTCTGGAGGGACCGCAGCTTCCGATTCTGCTCGTCCTGCACGGACCTCTTCTCGGCGGCGATGGCCTCCATCTCGAACCAGTACACGTCGGCGGCGCCGGCGTCGGCCCGCATCACCAGCGCGTCGATCCGATCCGCGACCCTGTGGAACGAGGAGCCGGCCACGGCGGCCGCCATGTCCATGGACTGGGCGTCGACACGGACCGCCTCCTCCGCGTAGAGGCCGAGGTTGCGCCGCTCCTCGGCGACGACGCGACGGATCTCCTCGATCTCCCGAGCCTCCATTCGAGCGAGCTCGCTCCGGGTCGTCGACGCCCCCGCCCTGAGGGCCGTCAGGGCGTCCCGGGCCTCGTCGACGCGCCGGAAGAACTCGGCGGCCGCAGGGTCCCCGACCGAGGATCGCAGGCCGCGCAGGCGTGACTCCAGGCTCTGGGCCTGCTCCCGCAGGCGCCGGTTCGCCTCCCGCGCCGCTTGGGCCCCCGCCACCTCGTAGCCCGCGGTGAGCTGGGCAGGGTCGAGGCGGCCGCGCTCCTGGGCGGCTTGTCCTGCGGCCTGGCGCAGATCGGTCCGGAGCGAGGCGATCTGCTCCAGGGTCAGGGCGTCCCCGCCGGCGGCGCGCGCCGCCAGCTCCAGCCCCGCCAGTCGCGCCAGCAGGTCCTCCGAGAGATCCTCCAGGCGGGAGGCCCGCGTGGCGATGGCCCTGGCCTGGAGCTGCCAGTCTTCCTTGTGGTCGGCGACGTCCTGGTCCATCTGGGCCGCTTGGGCGGTGCCCCGGGCCAGCTCCGCCCGGGCGCTGGCGAGGTCCCCCGCGGCCACCCCACGGGACCCGAGGTACTCCGCCTCCGTCTGGACGAGGCGGCTGTCGAGCTGCAGCGCGATGGCCTCGATGGCGTCGACCTCCCGGCGGCTGACCCGATACCCGGTCAGGAGGCTCTCCCCCTGTGTGGATCCGAGGCTCTCCTCGATGGCCGCCAGGATCTCCTGACCCTCGGCGATGTCGGCCTCCTGCTCCCGGAGGTCCGACGTCGCGTCGACGGCGCGGGCGAGGCGCGCGTCCTCCCGTGCCACGCGCGAAGCGTACTCGGGCAGCTCTCCCTCACCGCCCGCACGCCCCGCCCGGGGCCTCAACGCCTGCTCCACCAGCGCGTTGAAGAGGGCCATGGGATCCGAGCGCCCCGCCGCGAGGCGGTCGAGGCGGTCCTTCACCTCCTGGTAGTCATCGGCGACCTTCCGGTAGGAGGCCCCCGCCTCGTCGTAGCGCTGGGCCTGCACCTGGAGGTCCGCGAGCAGCATCCGGACCTCGGGCTCGCGCAGGTGGCCGGCGAACGCGGCCAGGAAGCTCCGGGCCGCCGAGGCAGCCTGGGAGATGTCCCCCTGGCGCACCCACGCCCAGCACATCTCGTAGAGCGCGTCGGCGTGGGCATCGGAGTCGTGTCCGACGCGCTGGTAGGCCGCCATGGCCTCGGGGTACTCGCCGAGCTCGAAGCGAAGGCGGCCCAGGGCGAGCGCCGCCAGGTCCTGCACCCTCCGGTGATCGTCGGTCGAGGCGGGGAGCGCCAGCACCTCCTCGAACATCGGCAGCGCCTCGCGGTAGTACGCCTCCGCCCCCTTGCCGTCGCCCATGCCGCCGCGGATCTGCCCGTCCCGCACCTTCAGCGTCCCGGCGAAGTACCGGGCCATGGGCGTCAGGGCCGATCCCCGGGGGAAGTCCGCGAACTGCCCGCGGGCGAGCTCGTACTCGCCGGCCTGGTACAGCGCGCGGCCCATGGCGTACCGGACCCGCATCGCCGCCGGCGTCGACTGGTCCTTCACGTTCCCGCGGTGCGCCTCGTAGAGGCTGCGGAACCCCGCGAGATCCCCCACGAGGCCGTGGACCTCGATGAGCTTGAGGAGCGAGTCGTCGTAGAACGGGTGGGAGGGACCGGCCGCGACCACGCGATCGAAGAAGGTCCGTGCCGCGTGGTAGTTGCGTGCCTGGTAGAGGCACTCCGCCAGGTACCACTGCGCCTCCGGCTCCTCGGGGCGGCCTCTGAGGTCCTGGTGCTCCAGCAGGGAGTAGAAGAGCAGCGCCGCTCGGTCGTACTCGCCGGTGAGGTAGGCGTACACGGCGTCATTGAAGCGAGCGGAGATGGCCGCGGGAGAGCGGCCGAGGGGACCATCGCCCACGTCCCGGCGGAGCGCTTCAAAGCGTCCTTTGAGGGTCGCCAGTTCGGCGAGTGCGGCGTCGAGCTGCTCGGCGGGGCCGCCCTGGACGGCGCCGGCCCGGGAGCGCCCGCGGCGAGCCTCGGCCGCCACCGCCCCTTCGGTCCCGCCGAGGAGGGCCGCTCCCAGGAGAGCCGCCGCCACCAGGCGCAGCCAACGGTTCGCGGGGTGAATGGCCACGGTCCTCACCAGGGCTCCCCGCCAGAGGCTGCCGGGTCCCGGATGGCGCCCATCCCGCTCCGCTCCGGGACCCTCCGGCGGCGGTCTCCGCGGGGCCCTCCTCCCGCCGCTCGTCGGGCGCCTGGGGCTGGCGACGCGCTTCGCATGGGGCTCCCGATCCGTCACTTCGCCGCGCGCGGGGCGCCGGCCCCACCTGCGGCCGCCGTCTTCTCCGTCGCCAGGTCGAACCGGATCTCCGGCCCCTCCTCGAAGCCCGCCAGCGGACCGCCCTTCTTGAGCACGACGATCCGCACGCTGCTGGACTTCCCGTCCTCGGCGACGAAGGAGTAGCTGTTCTGCCCCTTGAAGGAGTAGTCCTTCAGGTAGGGGAACGCGCCGGACCCGTTGCCCCGCACGACCATGTTCACGGTGATCGTGTGGTTGCCCGGCGGGATGTTCCCCTCGAAGATCTTGATCTCCTTCTTCTTGCTGAACTCCCCCGACGGGTCGCTCTGTTCGAACACGTTGGTCCCGTCGAAGAAGCAGGTGACCGACTCCAGCACGAAGGCGGGGCCGAGGTCGTTGACGTGGGTCAGGATGGCCCTCGCCCCGGCGGTGGCGCCCTGGATGACCTTCTCCTCCAGGAGGAGGAGGCGCGCCTTGGAGCGGAAGACCTTCTCCTTCAGCGCGTTGACGTTGGCCTCGACCGCCTTCAGATCCCGGGCGATGGACTCGTCCGTCGCCCCCGACTGCGGCTCCGCGGGGGCCGCCGGGGCCGCGGCGGACGATGCCGGCGCGCTCCCTGCGTCCTCCTCCGCCACCCCCGCGCGCGGCACGACCCACACGAGCAGCAGCGCCGCGATCGACGACAGCGCGTACCTCATCATGGCGTTCTTCCTCTCACCCGAGCCCCTCGGCAAGGCCGCGAACGGCGACCCGCATCGGAGCGGATCGCCCGACCCACCGGGGAGCGCACTGCTTCGGTCGACCAGGGGGCCTGAGACCCGACGGGCCGTGGGCCAGCGCGGCCCCTCCCGGAGAGCCGCCACGGTTCCGCACCATACCGGCGGCCCGGGCGCAGTGTCAAATACCGTCGGAGCCCCCGGAGATCCGGCGGTGGTCGCAGGTCGGATGGGGTCAAGGCGCGTCCCCCCCGCCCGCCGTGACGACGCCGGGCGCGGGCGCCGGAGCCAGGGCGACCGCCAGGGCCCCGCCGATCCGCTCGAAGAGGTCACGCGCCTCCCAGAGGGGGGCGCGCACCCCGTTGGCCATGTAGGCGAACGCCAGCCGGCGCCCTCCGGGTACCTCCTGCACGCCGGCGAGGGACGCGACCCCGTTGACGGTGCCGGTCTTTCCCCGAATTCGGCCCTCCAGGAGCTCGCCACCCATTCGCGAGTGCAATGTACCGTCCACGCCGGAGATGGCCAGGCTGGACAGGAACTCGGGAGCCGTCCGGAAGCGGCCCGCGGCCCACCGGATCACCCGGCAGAGCTGGGCCGCCGAGATGCGGTTCTGGCGAGAAAGGCCCGAGCCATTGGTCACGCGGACGTCCTCCCAGGCGACTCCCGCCGCCTCGAGGACCCGGCGGCTCATCGCCAACCCCTTTTCGGTCGTTCCCGGCGCGCCCTGAAGCTGGACGCCCATGGCCTTCACGAGGTGCTCGGCGATGAAGTTGTTGCTGAACTTGTCCATGTCCGCCACCAGCACCGACAACGGCGGCGACCAGGCGACGTGCACCGGCACCGCGTCGTCCGGGGCACGCCCCCTCTTCACCCGGCCCTCGACGCGGCCTCCGAGCTGGCGGAAGAACTCCACGAACAGCGCCCCGAAGAACTCGGTCGGATCCACGACGGGCCGGTAGAAGACCTTCGGAGGCGCACCCGCCGGCATGGAGCCCTTGACCACCAGCTCCACGCCGCCCGCCACGGGGCGCCGGACGATTTCGATGGTCCGGGTGGTCCGCGGCCTGCCGGTGATGGCCTGGTTGAGAATCCGGGCGTACCGGGTCGGGGTCTCCAGGGCGACGTGGGCGAGTTCCCCCGGGCCTCCCCCCGGCGCCACCACCACCCCGATGGCGTTGAAGTTCGCGGACAGGGCGGAGATCGGGGCGTTGTAGGCAGACTCGCTGGAGTCGCCGTCGTCCAGCTCCCAGCCGGCGATCTCTCGGACGTCGTCGAAGGCGGAGTCGTCGAGCACCAGATTCCCCGCGACCTGCTCGACGCCCCGGCTGCGCACGTCCACCGCCGCCTTCCACAGCCGCTCGTAGACCATCTCCGGGTCTCCGCTGCCCCGGACGTACAGGTCCCCCTTCAACACTCCGTCCGCGACCTCGGCGTCGGGGCGCCGGAGGAACTCGGTCTTGAACCGGAACGCCGGCCCGAGGGCCTCCAGGGCGGCCGCCGCCGTCACCAGCTTCAGGCAGCTCGCCGGGTTCATCGAGCGGTCGGGGTCCAGGGCGTAGAGGACTTCGCCGGTGTCGAGGTCGGCCACCATCATGCCGAGGTCGGAGCGGCGGACCTTCGACTCGGCGATCAGGGGCTCGATGACCGGGGCGAGGGCCCCCGTCGCCAGAGCGTCCGCCGCCCGCGCGTCGGGGACGGGACCGGAGGGCCGGGGGAATATGAGGGTGAGGACCATGGCGGACGCAAGGGCGATGGCGGGGACCGGAAGGGGGGCCGCGGGACTCTTCTGGGTGGTGCCGGTGTTCACGGGGCTTCCCTGGAGAGCTGGGGTGGACGGCCAGCGCGGGGACGAGCCCCGGCGGGGAGAGGGACCCGGCGTGGCCAGGCGCCCTGGTCCCGGCCGGGTGTCATGGCGCCCCGGCAACCGGGATATGATACGGCACCCTCCGGAAACCGTCGGTGAAGCGCTTCGACCTCGGCAACGGGCTGCTCCCCATCCTCCTGCTCCTCACGGCGGTCGCGACCGGGTGCGCGAGCCGCGACGGCACGCTCGATGACGAGATCGTCTTCGCCATCGGCGCCAACCCCACCAACCTCGACCCTCGCTATGGCACCGACGCCTGGTCGGACAAGATAGGCCGCCTCCTCTTCAGGTCCCTCCTCCGCCGCGACGAGGCGGGCGCGACGACCCTCGACCTCGCCGCGTCGGTGGAGAGGCCCGACGACCTGACCGTGGCGGTGCGCCTCGCCCCGGACGCCCGCTTCCACGACGGATCCCCCCTGACCGCCGAGGACGTCGCGTGGACCTATCGCTACGTCCTGGACGAGCGGAACAAGAGCATCAAGCGGGCGGCTCTCTCCGCCCTCGACCGGGTCGAGGTCGCCGGTCCCCTGGACCTGACCTTCCACTTGAAGGAGCCCTTCGCCCCCTTCCTGGAGTCCCTGACCATCGGCATCGTGCCGAGGAAGGTCGCCGAGTCCCTCGGCGACGGTTACGCCGGGGTGCTGACGGGCTCCGGACCCTATCGATTCGTCTCGTACCGGAAGGACGAGGCGGTGGTGCTCGATGCCGCCTTCCCGGGTGTCCCGGGGGCGCCTCGAGTGCCGCGGATCCGGTTCCGCATCGTCCCCGACGCCACGGTGCGGGTCCTGGAGTTGCTGCACGGGTCCGCGGACCTCACGCAGAACGACCTGCCCGCCCACCTCGTGGAGTACCTGTCCCGGCGGGGCGACCTCGCGGTCGAGAGCTCCATCGGCAACCTCGTGAAGTACATGGTGTTCAACGTGGAGGACCCGATCCTCTCGGACCCGCGGGTGCGGAGGGCCCTGACCCGCGCCATCGACCGGGACGAGATCGTACGCTACGAGCTCCGAGGCTTCGCGACGCCGGCGGCGAGCATCCTCCCCCCCTCCCATTGGGCCTACGCCAAGGACCTGCCGGTCCAGACGCCGGACCTCGAGGAGGCGAGGCGGCTCCTGGACGAGGCGGGATACCCCGATCCCGACGGAGACGGGCCAAGGCCCCGCCTGCGCCTGACCTACCGCACCAGTCTCGACGACGTGGCGGTGGCCGTCGCGGGGATCGTGCAGCTCCAGCTCGCCCGGATCGGCGTCGAGGTGCGCCTGGAGACGAGCGAGTTCGGCGTCTTCCTGTCGGACATCAAGCAGGGACGGTTCCAGGTCTACACGATCACCGCGGTCGGAGTGAGCGATCCGGACTGGTACGGTTACGTGCTGCACTCCCAGAGCATCCCCCCGAACGGCGCGAACCGGGGGCGCTATCGCGACTCCGCCATGGACGCGCTGCTGGACCGGGGCAAGCGCACCACCGACCCCGGCGATCGCGCAGCGATCTACGCCGAGGTACAGAGGCTCTGCCTGCGGGACCTGCCCATCTGGCCGCTGTGGTACGAGCACAACGTGATGGTGGCCCGCCCCGATCTGCAGGGCTATCGCCTCACCCCTTTCGGTGACCTGACGTCCCTCCCCGACGTCCGCAAGGTGCGCCCATGACCGCGGAGGGCCGGTGTACGCCTATCTGCTGAGGAGGCTCCTCCTGGCGCTGCCGGTGATCTTCGTGGCGAGCACGGGGGTCTTCTTCCTGGTGCACATGATCCCGGGGGACCCCGTGGACTTCATGGTGGGAGAGAACGCCGCCCTCGACCAGAAGGAGTCGCTGCGGGCCCAGTACCACCTCGACGACCCCCTCCCGGTCCAGTACGGCTGGTTCCTCCGGGACCTGGCGCGGGGCGACCTGAAGAGCATGCACAGCGGCGAGCCGGTGTTCACGGCCCTGAAGGCCAAGCTCCCGAACACCCTGAAGCTCGCCGCCGCGGCCCTGGGCATCGCCATCCTGGTCTCGATCCCGTTGGGAACGATGGCGGCATGGCGCCAGTACTCCTGGATCGACAACACGTCCATGATGGCGGCGCTCTTCGGCATCTCGATGCCGAACTTCTGGCTCGGTCCGCTGCTGATCCTGCTGTTCTCGATGCGGCTGGGCTGGTTCCCCGTCTCCGGGGCGGACCGCCCCCTGTCCCTGGTCCTCCCCGCCGTCACCCTGGGCCTCGGGCTCTCGGCGGTCCTGACCCGGATGACGCGGGGTGCCGTGCTGGAGGTGATCCGCCAGGACTACGTGGTCGCGGCTCGGGCCAAGGGGCTGAGCGAGGCCCGGGTCCTGGTCCGCCACGCGCTGCGCAACGCCATGCTCCCCATCATCACGGTGCTCGGGCTCCAGTTCGGCGCCCTGCTGGCGGGCTCCATCATCACCGAGGAGATCTTCGGCTGGCCGGGGATCGGGCGCGAGGTGGTCGGCGCCATCCAGACCCGCGACTTCCCCATGATCCAGGGCTGCGTCCTCCTCATCGCCACCACCTACGTCCTGGTGAACACGGCGACGGACCTCCTCTACGCCTGGGCCAACCCCCGGGTGCGCCTGGGTGGAGGCGAGGGATGAGGATGCCCGGCGTGCTGGGCGAGGTCCGCGGCCCGCTGGCGTGGGCGGGGGCGGTGACGGTGCTCGCCCTCGTCGCCATCGCCGTCCTGGCTCCCTTCATCGCACCCTACGGCATCCAGGAGTGCCGCCTCGAGGACAAGCTCGCACCGCCGTCGCCGGAGCACTGGTTCGGCGCGGACCCCAGGGGTTGCGACGTGCTGTCCCGCGTCCTCCTGGGCACGAGGATCTCGCTGGTGGTGGGGGTGTCGGTGGTGTCGGTGAGCCTGGTCGTGGGTTTCGTCGTCGGCAGCGTCGCCGGATACCTCGGGGGCGCCATCGACCGGACCTTCCAGTTCGTCTCCGACTGCTTCCAGGCCTTCCCAGGGATCCTGCTGGCCATCGCCCTGATGGCCCTGGCCCGCCAGGGCAGCGTCGCCCTGGTGATCGCGGCCCTGTGCGTGTCGGGATGGGTCGGGTACGCGCGGCTGGTCCGTGCCCAGGTCCTGGGCCTGAGGGACGTCGACTACATCGTCGCCGCGCGGGCGATGGGCGCGGGTGTGCCGAGGATCCTGACCCGCCACGTGCTCCCCAACATCCTGTCCCCGCTCATCGTCGAGGCCACCTTCGGCATGGCGGCGGCGATCCTGGCGGAAGCGAGCCTGTCGTTCCTGGGACTGGGCGTCCCGCCGGACGTGCCGTCCTGGGGGGCGATGCTGAACTCCGGCCGGAAGTACCTGCTGGACCACCCCGGCTTCGCCATCTGGCCCGGCCTGGCGATCATGCTGACCGTGCTGGGGTTCAACTTCCTGGGGGACGGCCTCAGGGACGCGCTGGACCCGAGGCGGGCGGCGAGGTGACGACGGGAGCGGAGCGGAGCGAAGTGGAGGGGGAGAAGGGGAGGCCGCGCCGGGACGCCCGGGGCCGTCAGCCCTCGTCCTCCTCCTCGAAGCAGGTGGTGGGATCGGTGTCCAGGACGGGGTCGCCGAACTGGACCAGGCTCATCCAGTAGTCCTGGCAGGGCTGCCGGTAGGTCTCCTTGTCGGCCTCGCAGCCCCGCAGGATCCCCAACTCGCGGTTGGCGACGCAGTCCTCGGCGGCATCGGGGTCGTCGGGGTTGCTGTCGGCGCACCACGTCCCCGCGCACTCGAGGGAGGCCCGGACGCCCTCGTCGCACTTCGCCACGAACTCGCCGCGGTCCGCGTAACCCAAGGAGCCCCAGGTCTGACCCCAGCTATCGAGGCAGCGATCATGGAAGTCGCCGGCCTCCTGGCAGAGCTGCGAGCAGGTGTCGCCGCACCCGGAGGCGGTGAAGCCGACGAGCAGGCCAGCCACCAACGCGCTCACGATCCGCATCGTTCGACCTCCACGCCCCTCGGACGGCGCACGGACACGCCCGAGACAGGCCGCGATGATAGAGGAGGCCTCGCGGCAGGGCAAGCCCCCCGCGGAACGCGCTAGGCGCCGAGCAGATCCTCGCACGAGGGCAAGGACTCCTCGTAGGCCGCCCCCGCGGTGCAGGTGGCGGAGACCTCGGCGGCGGCCTCGTCGGAACGCTCCCTCGCGCCCTCCACCTGCGCCTGCCAGTACGCGGTGCAGTGCCCGATCCACTCGTCGGGTCCGGAGAAGCCGATGTCCGCGTCCCAGCTCCAGCCCCAGTCGGGGAGGCACCGATCGAGGTTCGCGGCGGAGGCCTCGCAGTAGCGGGCGCAGTCGTCGTCGCCGGCGCAGCCGACGCCGCCCGGCGCGAGGCACGCCCCGACGACCGCGAGGGTGGCGGCGAGACGGCGGGAGAACGGCGGGAACAGCACAGAAACCTCGCGGAGCCCCGTTGACATGATGGGGTCGGGCCTCTTATATACGCCGCCGTCGCCGTGAGGCGCCCTCTCGGGCAGGTAGCTCAGTCGGTAGAGCAGGGGACTGAAAATCCCCGTGTCGGGGGTTCGACTCCCTCCCTGCCCACCATCTCCTATCGGACGATCCGGAAGCGTCGGCCCGCCCGCATGTGGCGGGCCGTCGTCGTTCTGGGCCTTCCGGCGCGCCGAGGAGAGCCGTCCCACGCCGGCCTCAGCCCTGGGATCCCGGGGGGCTCTTCTTGTCCTGGCGGAGTTGCTGCTTCCAGCCCGCCATGCGCGCCTTGGCGCCCCAGTGCTCCGCCGTCTCCTTGTCCTCCTTGTGTACGTAGCACTGCGAGAGGGTGGAGTAGGCCGTGACGTCGTCGGGGTCCAGCTCGACGATCCGCTTGGCGGTCTCGATGGCCGCGTCGAGGTCCCGCGCCTCGAACTGCGCCCGGGCGAGGCCGTGGAGGGCCAGCGTGAAGGAGGGGTCGATCTCCAGGGCCTTCCTGAACTCGGCGGCGGCTTCCTGGAACCTCCTCTGGGTGAAGAGGTCCATGGCCCGCATGCAGTGCGCGTCCTTGGGGTCGAGCGACATCGGCGGTGGTCCTCGGGGGGCCCCCTAGGATAGCGGGCGGATGCGGGGATTCAAGCGCGCACCGCCCGCGTTGCGGCACCCCGAACCCACGCTTATCATCCTGCTCCCGCGGCGCCACCCGTGCCCGCCGGGCGCGCCATGCGGGGAGATCCCGCGCGAGGAAGCGATGAGCACGTTCTCGCTCGAAGACGTCCACGAGCAGCTCCGGAACTGCTACGACCCGGAGATCCCCGTCAACATCTTCGACCTGGGCCTGATCTACGACGTCCGGATCGAGGAGGACGACGTCCACATCAAGATGACGTTCACCTCCTCGGAGTGCCCGGCCGCTCGGGCGATCCCGGCCGAGGTCCAGCAGAAGGTGGGCCAGATCCCCGGCGTCGCCCACACCAACATCGACATCGTGTGGGATCCGCCCTGGCATCCGCGGATGATCAGCCCCGAGGGCAAGAAGGAGCTGGGGCTGGACGACTGACGCCTGCCCCGTCCGGGACTTCCGGCCCCTGCCCTACGGGTTGGGAGGTGGGGCAGGCACCCTCCGCTCGCCCCGCACCCATACGCCGGCGACTCCCTCACCGTACCGGCCCCGCCCCGCGTCCATCGCCGCTTCGAGCCCCCCCTCGGGATCTCGCCCTCCCCCCGCGGGGAGGCGGAGCGCCACGAACGTCGCCTCGCGGCCGGGTTCGAGGCTCCCCAGGCGCCCCTCGAGGCCGAGGGCACGGGCCCCCTCCAGCGTCGCCATCCGCAACGCCTCCCCGGGGCGGGTGTCGGCGTGGCCCGCCTGGACTTCGCGGAAGACCCTCATCACGTCCAGCATCGACAGGCAGGGCCCGGCGCCCACGTCGCTGCCCATCGCCACCCGGACCCCCTTCTCCCTGAGGCGTGGGAGGGGCATGCGGCCGCTGCCCAACGCCTCGTTGCTCGAAGGGCAGTGGACCGCCACGCAGCGCCGCGCGGCCAGCAGGTCCAGCTCGGCGTCGGTGCAGTGGATGACGTGGGCCAGGAGGGTCTTGGGCCCCAGCAGCCCCGCCCTCTCGTAGACGTCGGCGTAGGAGGCGGCCTCGGGGTAGAGGGAGCGCACCCACTCCACCTCGTCGGGGTTCTCGCTGAGGTGGGTGTGCACGAAGCACCCGTGCTCCCGGGCGATCCGGCCCGCCCCCGCGAGGAACTCCCCGGAGCTGGTGGGGGCGAAGCGGGGGGACACCGCGTACCGGGCCCCGAAGGTCGCCGCCTCCCGCGCCAGGTCGGCCAGGGCGGCGGCGGTGGGACGTACGAGGGCTTCGGGGCCGTTGCGGTCCATCCACGCGGGTCCTGCTCCCCCCTCGAAGGCCGGATGGCGGAGCAGGTGGCTCGCGGAGCCGGCGTGGGGAGACGACATGACCATCGCCGCCACCGTCCCCCGGGAGAGCAGCGCCGAAGCGAACTCCACGGTGGCCTCCGCCACCACCCCGGGATCCCCGTAAGCCGCCTCCTCGGGCCAGATGTGCTCCCGGAGCCACGGGAGCAGCGCCCCCGCGAAGCGGCCCCGGACGCGGAACTGGGGCAGGTGGACGTGGGCGTCGACGAAGCCGGGCACCAGCAGCGACTCCCCGAGGTCCACCGCGTCGCCGTCCCCGGCACCCGCGGGGGCGACGGACGCGATCCGGCCGCCCGCGAAGCGGACGACGCCGTCGTCCAGGGCCAGGAGCCCCCCCGCGGCCAGGGGCGTGAGGACCGCCGCGCGCAGGGCGCCCGAGGCCAGAGAAACGGGTTCCGGGGCGCCGGGCCTCATCGCCCCTCGAACCGGGGATCCCGTCTCTCGATGAGGGCCCGGATCCCCTCTCCGGCGTCGGCGCTGAGGAGGCTGGCGCGGAAGAGCCCGTCCGCCTCGGCCTCCACCGCCGGATCCCGCCCCAGGGCCAGGAGCCGGCTGACGACGCGCCGCGTCCCCGCGAGGGCGAGGGGTGCCCGGGACGCGATCCGCCCCGCCAGGGCCATGACCTCGTCCCCCAGGGAGTCCTCGGGGAAGAGCCGGTTGTAGAGGCCGCTCCGCGCCGCCTCCTCGGCTCCGAGGGGCTCGGCGGTGTAGAGGACCTCCAGCGCGCGGCCGGGGCCCACCAGGGCCACCAGCTTGCGGATCCCCTCCAGGGGGTACACCAGCCCGAGGCGGCTCGCCGGGACGGTGAACTCCACCCCCGGGTGGGCGTACCGGAGGTCGCAGGCGAGGGCGAGCAGGCCGCCTCCCCCCACGACGTGGCCGTTCAGGAGGGCCAGGGTCGGTCCGTGGAACTCGTCCAGCGCCCGCAGCGCCGCGGCCAGGGGGCCGGTGGGGTCCGCGACGACGCCCCCGGCGCCGGTCCCCTCCCCCTCCCCCGATCGCACGGCCAGGCCCAGTTCGCCGTGGTCCAGGCCGGCGCAGAACGCGGCGCGGCCGGCCCCCCGCAGCACCAGCACCCGCGCGCCCGCCCGGCCCGCCCCCTCGACGGCGGCCACCAGGGCCGCCAGCATCGAGGGCGTCAGCGCATTTCGCCGGGCGGGGCGATCGAGGGTGAGGACGGCGACGCCGCCCCTCTCCTCGACTCCGATCCTCCCCTCGGCTTTCCCCGGGGCGCCCTCGGGATGGAAATCGACGGACACGCGGACCTCCCTCCGCCTCGGCCGGCGGCGGCGGATCCTAACCGTTTCCGACGGGCTTGGGGGTGGTCAACCCTGGTCAGTGGACGCCCCGGAAGGCGAAGCGCACCGAGAGGGTGAGGCGGTCGTCGTCGACGCTGACGAGGATGTCGCTGATCCCGGCGGAGAGCTTCAGGGGCCCCTGGCCGGGGGTGATGAGGTTCTCGAGCTGCTCGCCCCGGAGCAGGGTGAGGGGGTTCACCTTCCCGATCAGCTTCTGCTCCAGGAGCTTGTCCACGTAGGGCTTGGCGAGCTTGAACACCGGGTGGTCGCCCAGGATCAGGCCCACGTCCTTCACCCGGCCCTGGAGGCTCCGGGTGTTCCGGTCGAACTGGACGTCGCCGAGGGTGATGGTGCCGGAGATCGCCTTCTGGAGCAGGAACGGGACCTCGAACTGGTCGTCCAGGAGGTCGGCGCGCCCCTCGGCGGTGGCGTTCAGCCGGGCGTGCAGGGTCACGCCGTTCTGCCCGTACACGAACTCGGAGCCGTCCCGGGTGACCTCCAGCCTCCACTTGCCCTTCACCCGGACCAGCCGATCGACGCGGCGGCTCACCTCCTTCCGCGCCTTCTTGAGGGCACCCAGGGCCCTCACCCCGGCGGCTGCCGCCACCGGCGGGACCTTCGGGCTCTCCAGGAGCTTCATCTGGGAGATCTGGGTCTGGACGCCGTTCAGGAGACCCCGGACCTGCTGGACGGCGTCGAACTCGCCGGTCCCGACCTGTATGGGCAGGGCCTCCGCCAGGAGATCGGCCCACAGGGACCGGGAGATCGAGAAGCTGAGGTGGTACCCGTCGGGGAGCGCTTGCGTTGCTGCCGCCATGAGCCCTCCGCGCGCCGGCGACCCCGGGGCGCGCTACGGACCAGGGCCTCTTCGGCCCCGGTCGCGTCTCCTGAAGCCGCCGCCGGGGCATCGAGGGTCCCGGCCGGCGTTCCCCCGTCCTGCACAATGTAGCGCACGAACACGTCCAGGAGGAACCGGATGGGGCGGGAGGAGGGAGGGGGACCCGGGGGGGCGGCGGCCCGAGGGCCGCGATCACCAGCTCACGGTGACCATCGAGTCGGAGCGGAAGTCGATGATCCCGTTCACGGAGTCGAACGCGAACCAGTCGTCGGGGGAGACGTCGCAGTACCACACGTAGGCGCACGCGCCGGCCGCGAAGCCCAGCGACGTGGAGTGCCCGATGATCCCGAGGTCGTCCAGGGCGATGCGGACGGCGACCGAGTCGTCCTCCACCACCCCCTTGAGGGGCAGGGCGGGTTCCACCACGTCGCCGTAGAGCCGGTCGTCCCTGAGCCGCCACTCCTCGTACACGAACTCCAGGGCCCACCACACGGGCGCGTTGGTGACGTGGACGTCCACGAAGACCGACGCGGGATCGAAGGGGGTGTACGACTCCACCCGGACCCACAGCACCTCGCCGTCGGAGCGGTAGGACGCGCCCGAGAGGTCGAACTGGTACCCGTTCGCGTCCAGGGCGGCGTCCGAGGCGAGGGGGATGGAGGTCCAGGGCCGGTCGCCCAGCACCAGCCCGACCTCCTGGGACCACGTGTCGGCGCCGTCGCTCAGGGTCGCGTCGAAGGTGATGGCGTCCCCCATGTACCCGTCGTCGGCCTCGACGCGGAAGGCCGCGGGCACCGCGTCTGCCTCCCCCGGAGCGAGGGCCGCCGCGCCGAAGGTCGCCTCGCCGTCGGAGACGGTCAGGGGGACCTCGCTGGACGCCGATGGGGCCAGGAGCACGGTGACCGGCCCCTGGGTGGGGAAGGCGCCGGTGTTCTCGACGGTGACGTCCAGGTCCACCGTCTCCCCCCGGTCGATGGAACCATCGCCGGTGAAGCCGTCGTCGACGACGACCAGCACGATCTGGGGGCGGGCCCAGGGCACCGCGACGGCGACCGGGACCTCGAAGGACTCCACTCCGTCGGTGACGTCCAGCACCAGGGAGAGATCGGAGTCGTCCCGATGGCCGCCGGCGACGTCGATGGCGAACGGGGCCTCGGAGACCGCCGCCTCGCCGGTGCCGAGGCCGCTCGCCCCGAACCCGATGGGCCCGGCCGTGACCACGGTGGCGTCGGGGTCCACCGAGGTCAGGGTCCCCGTCAGCGCCCCCGCGGTGGGGGTCCCGAGGTTCTGGAGGGTGACCCAGAGCTGGACCCCCGTCGCGCCCGGGGCCACAGGATCGGGGTCCGTCGCCGCGGTGGCGACGAGGGCGGGCGGATCGGGCAACAGCAGGATCGCCGATCCCCGTGCGGGCACCACCACGGGGAGGCCGGCCGCGGCCTCGGCGATCCCGCCCCACAGGATCTCGAAGCCGGTCACCGTGGCCTCGTACAGCCCGTCGTTGGTGGCCTCGAGGAACCAGCGGTGGTCGCCGGCCCCCAGTGGCAGCAGCGCCGCCTGGGGGGTGAGGTCCACCTCCCACGCGAATCCGTCGGAGGTGGCGACGGCGGTGGTCTCCCAGGCGGGGGCGGAGGGGTCGCCCGCCCCGAGGCGCAGGGTCAGGGCGCCGGAGTCGCCCGCGTCGGCGGTGACGGTCCCGACCGAGCCCTCCCCCAGGCGCAGCGTGAAGGGCACCTCGAAGACCCCCGCGTCCGCCGTCACCGACAGGACGAAGTCCAGGTAGGCGTTGTCGGGGTGGGCGGCGTCGACCTCGAAAACGAAGGGCTGGGAAGACGGCGCGCTGCCGCCCGCGGCGATGGCATCGAAGGAGGCGGAGTCGGACAGCACGGTCAGCTCCGGGTCCGAGGTGGCGAGGGTGGCGGCCACAGGTCCCGAGCCCACGTCGCTGGCGTTCTCGAGCCACACCGTGACCGACACGGTGTCCCCCGGCCCGAAGTCCGGGGGATCGACCTCGGTGTCCCCCACCTGGTAGCGGGGGCGCGGGGGGCCCACGTAGACGTCGTCGATCCACCAGCGGTCCGCCGGCCACGTCCCCTCGTAGTAGAACGCGAGGTAGAGCACCTCGCTCCCGGCGTAGGCCGAGAGGTCGTAGGTCGCCGAGGCCCCCCACTCACCCTCCCCGGGGGCGGGCAAGGGGTCGGCGACGACGGTGAAGTCGCCGTCCACCCAAGGCTGCCCGAGGCCCGTGGAGACGAGGAGGGCGTGCCTGCCGTAGCTGTCGGTGTACCGGCCGTACTCGGTCCACGACACCGTCACGTCCGTCGCCCCCACCAGGCTCAGGGGCGGCGAGATCAGCCAGTCCTGGAGGGGGCCGGCGAGGCCGCTGACCCCGTCGGTGTGCCAGGCGGAGCGCGCCCCCGAGAACGCCTGATCGGCGGTCACATCCCAGTCGTAGTAGGGGAAACCGGCCGTGAAGAGGGTCCAGCCGAGGTCCGTGATGGAGCCATCCCCCTCGAAGTCCTCTTCGAAGGGCAGGTCGCCGCCCACGACCCGGGTGGCGAAGGTCTGGAAGACCTCCGGCGCCCCCTCGGGCCAGGTGGACTCTCCCCTCGGGCTGCCGATGTCGGTGGCCTTGATGTAGTAGTCCACCCCGGCGACGGTGACGGTGCCCGCGTCGATGGTGGCCACCCACTCGTCGCTCCCCTCGGTGGCCCGCTCGAAGAAGCGGGCAGCGAAGGAGGACTGGCCGCTGGCGCGGACGAACAGGGTGACGGACCCGACCCCCTCCTGGTCGGTGACCCGGCAGCGCGCCTCCACCTCCTGGCCGACCACCTGCCCGTCGGCGATGGCGGTGTGCTCGATCACCGGGGGAGTGGCCTCCCGCACCGAGGTGTCGTCGTCGGCCGGGGGGACCTCCTCCTGGCATCCGGCCCCCGCGACGAGGGCGACGGCGATCACGGCGGAGGGCGCGAAGAACCTGCAGAGCGATGCGGTGCGGGCGGTCATCGGTCGTCGCTCCGGTCGGGCGAGATCCGGGATCAGAGTTCCCAGCATCGGGCGATGCACCCCTCCCCCACGGGCGCTCCCGCGCGGGTGATGGTGGTGCACTGGTAGCCGCGGGGGCACTCCTGGCCGAGGGAGCAGTCCACCAGGCAGTACCGCTGGCCGCTCGGCGCGCCGATGTCGAGACACCAGTTGGTGCCGCCGCAGTCGTCGTCGATGTCGCAGGCGGCGCAGTAGGCGCCCCCAGAGTCGTAGCACTCCCCCGTCAGCTCGTTGCAGAACTGCCCGACCGCGCAGTCGAGGGCGGTGCTCCGGCAGTCGTTCTCGACGCAGCGGCCCTCGTCGTTGCAGCGGTGGTAGGGGTAGCAGTCCCGGTCGCTCTGGCAGCCCGCGACGCAGGTGCCGGACTCGTCGCTGCAGAAGTGCTCCATGGGGCAGGTGTTGCTGTCGGCGCACGCCCGCATGACGCACTTCCCGTCGGTGCAGATCTCGCTCGCGGGGCAGTTGAGGTTCTGCTCGCATTCCTTGCGACAGCCGGCGAGGGCCAGGAGGGCGAGGGCGAGGAGGATGCCGACGTCGATGGGGCGGCTCATTCGCCCTCTCCGGTCGACCGGGCCACGACGGTGTATGTCACGGTGACCACCGACTGGGACGGCGGGAGGGCCTCCTCGTCGTAGAAGAGGATGCTGTTCTGTTCAGCCACGTAGGTCCAGGGCTTCGCGTCCCGCTCCCCGTCGACGCTGACGGCGAGGGTCGCCGGATCGGGCCAGCGGGTGAGGTAGAACTCCCGCTGGAGTCCACTGATGTTGAGACCGAGGTCCTGCACGAGGCCGCTGAAGTCCTCGTCGCAGATGGAGCTGAAGATCCCGCCGGTCCGGGTCACCAGGTCGATGTACCGCTCGCCGGGCTGGGCGGGAAAGACGTCCTCACCCGTCAGCTCGCAGCCGTCGGGCACGGGCCCCACCACGGCGGAGACGTTCATCCGCCGGGGATCGCGGTAGGCCTCGTACCCGTTCGGGGACTTCACGGCGTAGAGGTAGTCCAGGTAGATGTCCACGGGCTCGGGACTGGAGTCCTCCTCGTCGCTGAGGAAGACCACGCTCAACGAGGCGTCGGCCCTGAGGAAGCCGGCGTTGGCGCCCGACTGGAGGTCGGGGGAGAGGGCGAGCATCGCCGCCTCCAGGCCGCGCTCGTAGCCCGATCCGGTGGTCCCCAGGTTGACGACGTCGGCGAAGACCGCGGAGGCGTCGGCGGTGTCGGGGGTGATGACCGGCCCCTGGAGGATGCCCGCCCCGGTGGAGTCGGTGTCGGTGGAGACGACCCCGATCTGGTAGCTCACGTCCTCCGCCCCGGCGAAGGAGGCGATGAAGGCCTCGAAGTTCTCGCCGAGCTTCTGCTGCTCCTCGATCATCGAGCAGGAGTTGTCGATGACCAGGAGGATGTCGACGGTCGTCCGGAGCTCCTGCTGGAAGGTGTCGGTCCACTCGTTGGGCCGCAGGTTGTAGTCGGAGCAGCCCGCCAGCGCCGCCGCCCCCAGGACCGGGAGCGCGCGCCTTCCAGCCCGGACCCCGCCCCACGCCATGGACCGGTGGGCCGCGCTCACGTCCCCTCCCGCTGGAACATCAGCACCAGGTACTCGATGATCCGCAGCACGTCGTCGGTGGGCTGGGCGTCGTTGTGGAACGCCGTGTAGATCACCCGGCCACCCCGCTGGCCGACGTCGAAGGCGACGAGGAGGGGCGCGTCGGCGATGACGACGTCCTGGGCGGCGGCGCTGTCGCGGTAGGTGACGTCGGCGCTGATGAGCACCTCGCCCTGGGCCGAGGACATCACCGCCCAGGAACCGTTGTTGAACACGACGTTCAGTTCGTCCGCGCCCTCGGGCAGCTCCAGGTGTTCCCTCAACTCCTCGTTCACCACGCGGGCCACGACCGTCCCGGCCGCGCCCACCTGGGCGGCGTCGATGGAGGTGTCCTCCCCGAAGAAGTCGATCATGTCGGGGAAGGCCCGCTCCACCAGCTCGTAAGCCCAGTCCGAAGCGTAGACCTGCCCGCCGAACTCCACGTATTCCCTCAGGTTTTCCACGGCCCGGTCGTCACCCGCGATCTGGTCGTCCCTGATCCCCGCGTCGTTGTACACGTACTCGCCGCTGCCGCGCATGCCGCAGTCGAGGAAGATCACGTCGTACTCGTCGAGGGCGGTGTCGTCCAGGAAGACGTCCTCGGCCTCCGGCACCAGGCTCGCCCAGTCGTACTCGTCGGCGAGGTCGTAGGTGGGGCCTCGGATGTAGCCGTCGATGCGGGTGTAGGGCACCTCCAGGGAGAGGAGGATGTTCTCGACGCTGTCGAAGTCGCCCGTCACCACCCCCACCGCGCCCAGTTCGACCCGGAAGAGGTCGTTGTCCTGGCAGGACGCGCCGAGGGCCAGGAACGCCAGGGCGGCGGCAAGGCGGGGGAGTCTCATCGTTCGGCCGTTCATGGGGAGGAATCGTACCGGTGGCGGGTCGGGGATGCCAGCCGCCGGCCTCACTCGGCCCGCAGGGTGATGGCGCCCGACCACCCCAGGCTGGTGTCCGCCTGGTTCTTCCCGCCGGAACCGAAGGGCAGGTAGAACTCCGGCACGTCCGCGCGCCCGTCGCCCAAGGCGAAGTACCCGCTCCCCTCGGGGACGAGGCCGAGGTGACCGGGATCCCACTGCCAGTAGCCGTCGTCCCAGGGCAGGACCAGCAGGAAGCGCCCGTCGCCCGCCGCGTCGGTGGTCTGCAACACCAGCGAGAGCATGGCGACGTCGTAGGTCTCGGCGACGGTCCACTCCGCCTGGAGGGGGGTGGTGGGGTCGTGGGTCAGGTCGTGGCAGGGCATGGGCCGGATCAGGGTGAAGTCCTTGGGCACGGTGGTGAAGACCACGCCGTCCCGGAGCGGCTCGCCGGTCTCGACGTTGATGCAGTCGTCACAGGTGAAGGCGGGGACCTGGTCCGGGTCGCTGGAGCCGGGCACCTCCAGGCGGAAGGGCGTGTTGAAGGGGTAGTCCGCGAGGGTCAGGGCCTGCTCGGGCACGTAGGCGGTGAACCCCGAGTACGAGTCCTGGTAGCGCACAAGGGTGATGGTGTGGAGGCCGTCCAGGGACACCAGGTAGACCTCGTCCCCGGCGTCGAAGGTGCGGGGGCTCGGGCAGTCCACGTAGTCGGTGCTGACGTCGAAGTCGTAGTTGGCGTCGTACGGGAAGGGGATGGGGAAGAGGGGGGGCGGCCCGCAGGAGGTGTCCAGCGGCTGATAGAAGATCACGTAGCTGTCCACGGTCTCCTCCACCGCGCAGGTGTCGTTGTCGATGCTCCGGGACACCGACAGTTCCAGGGCGACCTGGACGAGCTCGACGTTGGCCGGGGTCTCCAGCACCTCGAACCCGTCGTGGATGGTGAGGGTCTCCGCATCGGTCTGGACCACCACGTCCCGGAAGCCCAGCTCCGCGGCGTTGCTGAGCTTCATCCGCCCGAAGGCGTTGACCTCGTCGATGACGTTCACGTACTGGATCTGGATGTCGGGGCCGAGGTCCACCGTGGTCACCTCGTTCACGAACTCGGTGTTCGTTCCCCGCAGGGAGAAGTCCAGCGTCTGCCCCTGGCGCCCCTGGACGGGCTCGAAGGTGACGGTGATGGCCGAGCGGTCCACCTGGAAGGCGCCGAAGGCCGTCCAGGCCGTTCCGCCGTTGAAGACCACCACGTCCCGCGCGCCGGGCGCGGCGGTGGGGTCCACGGAGATCGTCGCCGTCGCCAGCGCGGGATCGTGCACCACCACGCGCTCGACGAAGACCCCCTCGCCGAAGCTCGCCTGGGTGTAGCCGTCCTGGAACGTCGTGTTTACGCCGGTGAGGGTGACGTCGATGGTCTCTCCGAGGCGGCCGAAGCCGGGATCGACGAACACCACCCCGCTCTGGACGACGAAGCCGTCGTCGATCTCGTAGGCCTGATCGCCCCACTCCACGACCACGTCCCGCCGCCCCAGGGCCGCGTCGGCGGCGATGGTGATCGTGGCTTCGGCGTAGGTATTCCCCTCGACGCTCACCGCCTCGACCACGATGCCGTCGCCCATGTCCACGGTGGGCCCGTGGGTCGCCCAGTCCGTCGCGGTCCCCCGCAGTGCCACCTGCATCGTCATGCCCTGCCCCCCGGCGACGTCGTCCAGGCGTACCACCGCCCCGCGGGCGGCGTCGTCGGAGGTTCCGGGCGCGGTGCACCCCCAGGCGAGGGCGAGGGCGAAGAGGGGGAGGAGATGCCGGTGGAACCGCGAAGTCATCGCGTCACCCTTCCATGGCTGCCGTTCGCGCCGGGGAGCCCCGGGGGCGCAGATCGATGCGCGGCGCGGGTGGACCTGTCGAGCGTGCCCGCATCATAGGCGGGCGCCCAGACCGTGTCAAAGCGGACGGGGACGGGACCTCGGCGGGGGGAGGCGCCGGACCCTCGGCACCCCGCCGTCCGCGCTCCCCGGGGGGCGCCCGCCCGGTCCTCCACCCCTCCCGCCTGCTGTCCCGTCTCCCGGACTGCTAGAATCGGTGCCGACGCGGCGAACCGGCGCGGCCGGACGGTCGGAAGGTCCGAGATGAGACTGGTCCTGGGGATCGACGAGGCGGGGCGAGGCTGCGTGCTGGGGCCGATGGTCGTCGCCGGCTTCCTCGTGCGGGAGGACCGGATCGATCTGCTCCGGGAGGCCGGGGCCCGGGACTCCAAGGCCCTGGACCCGTCACGGCGCCAGCGGATGAGGCCGCGCCTCTTGGAGCTGGCCGAGAGGGTCGTGCTCCGCGCCGTACCGCCGGCGGAGCTGGACGCCCGGAGCCTCAACGAGATCGGACTCGACGTGGCCGTCGGCCTCATCGCCGAGACCGCTCCGGACGAGGCGCTCCTGGACGCCCCGGTCCCACCGGGCGGTTGCGCCCGGTACGCGCGGGTGCTGCGGGAGAGGCTCGGCGCGGGGGCCCCCCGCTCCATCGTCGCCGTGAACCGGGCCGAGGACCTCTTCCCCGCCGTCGGTGCCGCCTCGGTGATCGCCAAGCTCGAGCGGGACGCCGCCATCGACGGCCTCTCGGCCACCCACGGCTCCGTCGGATCCGGCTACCCGTCGGATCCCGCGACGGTGGCCTTCCTGAGGCGCTGCATGGCGGCGGGGGGGCCCCTCCCCTCCTGCGTCCGGACGAAGTGGGACACCGTCCGCCGGGTCCGGGCGGAGCTCGCCCAGGAGGCGCTGTTCTGACCGTGCCCGCCGCCGCGCCCGAGCTCTCCATCGCCATCCCCCTGTACAACGAGGCGGGGAACGTCGAGAGGATCGCCCGCGGCCTGGTCCACGAGGCGCGGCTCGCCGGCGTGGCGCTGGAGCTGGTCCTGGTGGACAACGGCAGCGCCGACGACACCGGCGCCCGGGCCGACGCCGTCGCCGCCGCCCTTCCCGAGGTGCGCGCGGTGCGGGTGGCCCCCAATCGGGGGTATGGCGGCGGGATCCTGGCGGGGATCTCCGAGTGCAGGGCGCCGGTGCTGGGCTACATGTGGGGGGACGGGCAGGTCCGGCCGGAGGTCGCCCTGGCGGTGTACCGGCGGCTCGTCGACGAGGGCCTGGACCTGTGCAAGGCCCGTCGCGTCGACCGCCACGACGGCCTGGTGCGCCTGGGAGTCACCCGCGTGTACAACCGGGTCTTCCCCCTGCTCTTCCCGGTGGGGACCGACGACGCCAACGGCTGCCCCAAGCTCTTCACCCGCCAGGCCTGGGAGCGGATCGCGCCCCGCTCCGCCGACTGGTTCCTCGATCCCGAGGTCCTCATCCTCGCCCGGCGCCACGGGATGCGGGTGGGCGAGGTGGACGCCGTCTTCCATCCCCGGGAGCACGGCCGCTCGAAGGTGCGCCTCTCGACCGTGGCGGAGTTCGGCCGGAACCTGGTGTCCTGGCGCTTGAAGGGAGGCCCCCCGTGAGCGAGGAGCGGATGCCCCGGGTGCTGGTGCTGTGCGGCGGCCAGGGCACGCGGCTGAAGGAGGAGACCGAGTTCCGGCCGAAGCCCATGGTCGAGGTGGGAGGGCGCCCCCTCCTGTGGCACATCATGCAGATCTACGCTTCCCAGGGCTTCCGCTCGTTCGTGCTCGCGCTGGGGTTCAAGGGCCACGTCATCCGCGACTACTTCCTGAACTACAGGGCGCGCACGGCGGACTTCACGTTCGTGCCCGGGGACGGAGGCGGGGTCACCTGGCACGGCGACCTCGACATCGCCGGCTGGGAGATCACCTTCGTCGACACCGGCGAGAACACGCCGACGGGCGGGAGGGTCCGACGCGCCTCGCGCTACGTGGACGGCGACGTGTTCCTGATGACCTACGGCGACGGGGTGGCAGACATCGACGTCCGGGCGCTGCTGGCGTACCACCGGCGCCACGGGCGCCTGGCGACCGTGACGGGGCTGAAGCCCGTCAGCCGGTTCGGCGTGCTGGAGGCCGACGGCGAGGGCCGGGTCAGCCGCTTCCGGGAGAAGCCGCGCCTGGATGGCATGGTGTCGGGGGGCTTCTTCGTGCTGGACCGGCGGGTGGTGGAGGACCTCGACGACGACTGCGTGTTCGAGGAGGGCCCCATCGAGCGCCTCGCCGAGAAGGGCGAGCTGATGGTCCACCCCCACGACGGCTTCTGGTTCAGCGTCGACACCTACCGGGACTACCTGGAGATCAACCGGATGTGGGACGCGGGGGAGCGCCCCTGGAAGCGCTGGTAGGGGACCGCGTCTCGAGAGAACGGCGGTGGTGGAAAGGGCGGGGGGCGCGATGCGCGCTTTCGCGAGCACCGCGCCCCCACTCCTCCTAGCCCGCGGCCGCCACCGCGGGTCGTTCCTCGCGTCCATCCTGGACGCACCCACGCCTTCCTGGCGTGCGAAGCCCTGGGCCGCTCACCCTTCCTTGGGTCCGTGGCCTTCCTCGGCTGCCCCGGTCACGTCGTCCCGCCCGTCTTGGGGACGGTCGCCTTCCTGGCGCGGGACTCTGCTTCCCGGGTTCGGCACCTGGCGATCGCCGGAATGCCCTTCGGTCGGTCTCCCTCGGGGAATGCCATCCTGGCTCCGCGGATGGAGTCGCATCCAGCGACTGGACCTTCCTGGTCCTCCATCCACGCCCCCGCCTCCTGGCTCGGAGATCCGGACGTTCTCTTGACTTTCCAACGATCCGCCGCTCTGGTCCGACTGTTGAGCAGCATCCATGCCATCGTGCCACCACATTTCGGAATATTTCTTCCCTCCATGAATGAATTGCGGCAAAGCGTTGAAATTAAAGGACATTGAGGACGAACCACCGGAGATCCGATCCCGCGCCTCCTGGGCGGTCCGGTGGGAAGGAGGCGACGCAGCGTCGGGGGGCTGTGCAATCCGCTGCATGCGTGCAATCGACTGCATAACCGCTATGCATTCTCGTGCAGCCCTTGGCCCGTCCCGAGCGGAGAGTGCCGTTGCGCCTCCTCCCGGAGCCAGTCGACGAATACGGCGGGAGTGCCCGGGGGCGGATCGGCGCCCCAGTGGAAGCCGGGAGGTGGCGGGTGCCCCGAGGCGGCGACACAGAGGTCGAGCACGAACCGGCCGACCGGGTTGCCGACCCGGGGACGGGCGAAGGCGGCCCGGGTGGCGATCCGGTGGGCCGGCGGGGCCACGCCGCGCCCTCGCCCCCCGAGGGCGGCGGCCGCGAGGGCCCCATCGGTCTCGAGGACCGCGCCCCCGAGGCTCAGCCGCAGGGGGAGCAGGTTCGCCGCCGCGGTCAGGCCGTTGAGGGCCAGGACGGGCCGGAGCCACGGCGCCAGGTCGGGGCGACCGGCCAGCAGCCCGTACAGGGCGGCGTGGAGGGTGCCCTGGGCCAGCACCCCCCCGTAGTGGAAGAGGGCCTGCGCCGCCGGACCCAGGTCCGTCCGGGCGGGGAAGGCCACCGTCGCGCCGCCCCCCAGCAGGTTCACCCCGATGAACAGGTTGAAGGCGGGACCCACGGGGATCCGAAGGAACCAGGGCCCCGCCCCCAGTCCCGCCGACGTCACGTAGAAGCCTGCGAGCCTTCCCGCGATCACGTGCCCCGCCTCGTGGACCACGGCGAGGGCCGGGAGCGCGAGGAGCAACAGGACGAGGCCAGGCCAGTCACCGGTGAGCACCCGGAGCCCCCCCCCCGGCGCCCTCAGCGGACGACTTCGATGTGGACGGGGTGGGCCGGACGGGCCACGGGCCGCATGAGGATCCGCCGGAGTTCCTCCTCCCGCGCGGCGTCGGCGAGGAGGGAGAGCCTCATCCTCCGCTCGGGATCCTGGAGCCGGGCGGCGCCGGTGGAGAGCCCGTCCACCAGCAAGGAGATCCCGGTGGACAAGGGGATCCGCCCGCGGGTCAGGTCCACCGGGTCCACCGCCACGTCGTCGGCACCGGCGGCCACGAGGGTGAAGGCGACGTGCTGGATCGCCTGGGCGCACGCGCGGGAGTCATAGGCGGGGCTGCGCCCGAGGCCGAACAGGAAGAGGCGCCGGAACGGGAGCCGACCTTGGGTGGTGGTGAGCAGGTTCTCGCAGAACGCGCCGGTGAACCGGCCCGCGGCGAGCAGGCGGGAGAGGGATCCGTTGAGCCGCCAGTCGATCCAGCCGGCGGAGTCCCGCAGCGGTCGCTCGTCTGCGAAGACGGCGCAGGCCGCCGAGTCGACGCCAGGGACCCGGTCGATGGGGCCTCGGACCAGGCTGATGTCCAGGTTCATGGCCTGCGCCGGGCCGGGGTCCGACGGGCCCGTTGCGGATGGCCGGCGAGTCGCATGGTCCGCAAGGGGCTCCTAGGTGGAACGCCGCCCATCGAGCTTGGTGAACTCGATGTTGCGGGAGATCTTGTCGAGGATGCCATTGATGAAGGAGCCCGACTCCTTGGTCGAGAACCGCTTGCCGAGCTCGATGGCCTCGTTGATGGTCGCCATGACGGGGATGTCGCGGCAGTGGAGGAACTCGAAGACGGCGATCCGGAGGATGTTGCGGTCCACCAGCGGCATGCGAGTCAGCCGCCAGTTCACCGAGAACTGCTCGATGATGCCGTCGATGCGACGCCGATCCTCGGCGACACCCCCGACGAGGGCGCCGGTGAACTCCCGCACGTCCGGCGGGACGTCCTCCTCCACCCCGCTCCAGAAGAGGTCGAGGGCCTCCTGGGAGGCTCGGTCCCCGACGTCGACGGCGTACAGGACCTGGAGGGCGAACTCCCGGGCGCGCCTTCGGCTACCCATCGCGCGCCTCCAAGGCGGCCGGGTGGCGGTGCGGTGCCCGGCTCACCGGCGAGCCCCGCCGTGGTTGGACCCGCCGAAGCCGTCCCCGGCCTTCCCGCCCGCGACGACCTCGGGGATCCGGGTGTCATCCCGGTCCGGGGGGACGACCTCGACGACCTCGAGCCCGAAGCCCTCCAGGCCGGGGATCTTCACCACCCCGTGCCCGCTGAGCAGCCGGAGCTTCCGGACCCCCAGCTCCACCAGGACCTGGGCGCCGATGCCGTAGTCCCGCAGCGCCGTCGGGTAGGGCTCGCCGCCGGGCCCGACGGCCACGGCGTCGGTGCTCTCCACCGCCTCGGCGTGGTCGCCCAGCCGGCGGATGAGGTGGTGGGCGCCGAAGGGCTTGAGGATGTAGAGGACCACGCCCCGCCCGGCGGAGCTCACCGCCCGGAGGGCCTCGTGGAGGAGGATGCCGCCGTCCCGCCGGAAGGCGCCGAAGGCGTCGCCCCAGACGTTGCTGGAGTGGACCCGCACCACCACCGGCTCGTCGCCCCACCCCCCCGCTCCGGGCTCCCCCAGGGTCAGGGCGATGTAGTGGAGGTCATTGACGGCGTTCCCGAACACCCGGACCCGGAAGCGGCCCCACAGGGTCTCGACCTCGGAGTGGGCGAGGAGCTGGATCAGGCGCTCCTCCTGGAGCCGCCAGGCGATGAGGTCGGCCACGGTGAGGATGCGCAGGCGATGGCGCGCCGCGAACTGAAGGAGCTCCGGGAGCCGCGCCATCGTCCCGTCCTCGTTCATGATCTCGCAGATCACCCCCGCCGGCTTGAAGCCCGCGAGCCGGGCGAGGTCGACGGACCCCTCGGTCTGCCCGGAGCGGACGAGCACGCCTCCGTCCCGGGCCCGGAGGGGGAAGACGTGGCCGGGGCTGACGAGGTCCTCGGGACGGGCGTCCTCGGCGACGGCGGCGAGGACCGTGGCGGCGCGGTCGGCGGCGGAGATCCCGGTGCTGACCCCCCGCCGGGCCTCGATGGAGACGGTGAACGCCGTGGTGTAGCGCGACGTGTTGTCCCGCACCATCATCGGCAGGCGCAGGTGGTCGATGCGCTCCTCGGTGAGGGGCAGGCAGATCAACCCCCTGCCGTGGGTCGCCATGAAGTTGATGGCCTCGGGGGTCACCCGCTCCGCGGCCATCACCAGGTCCCCCTCGTTCTCCCGGTCTTCGTCGTCGACGAGGATCACCATCCGGCCGCCGCGGACGTCGTCGATGGCGAGTCGCACCCGCTCGCGGGGGTCTTGGGGCATCGGGTCGAAGGTCATCGGGGATCCCGCGGAGGAGGGCCGGGAGTGTATCCGGCCGCCGGTAATAAAGCCACTTGACCCCCGGGGGTCAAGTAGACCGCGGCCCGGTGCCCGGGGGGGCGTGGGGGGCCGCGAGGCGCTCGACGTACTTGCAGATCAGGTCCGCTTCCAGGTTGACCGGGTCACCGGTCCGGCGCTCCCCGAGGGTGGTCTCGGAGAGGGTGTGGGGGATCAGCATGACCTCGAAGCCAGGGCCGGTGACGCGGCTCACCGTCAAGCTGACCCCGTCGACGCACACGCTGCCCTTGGCCACGAGGTAGCGCCGGACCTCGTCTGGGGCGACGAAGCGGTAGAAGCGCGCGTCCCCCTGGACCTCGATGCCCTCGATGGCGCCGATCCCGTCCACGTGGCCGGACACCATGTGCCCGCCGAGGCGGTCGCCCACCCGGAGCGCCCGCTCCAGGTTCACCCGCTCTCCCTTCCCCCGGCGGCCGAGGGTGGTCCTCGCCAGGGTCTCGGGGCCGACGTCCACCTCGAAGCGGGAGGCCCCGTCGTGGACCACCACGGTCAGGCAGGCGCCGTCCACGGCGATGGACTCGCCGGTCTGGAGCTGGGGAAGGTCCCGGGCGGCTCGGAGGGCGAGGCGGACCCCCGCGGGGGTCCTGGCCGTCGCCTCGATGGTGCCGGTGCACTCTATGATCCCGGTGAACACGGGTCCTCCGACGGTGGGGGGCCCCGGACCGCCCCCTCGATCAGCAGATCGGGGCCCAGGCGGGCGATCCGGAAGCGGTCGAGGCGAGCCGCTCGGGCCAGGGTGCCGGCGCCGCGCCCGGCGATCATGGGGAGGGCGCCCGCCCCCCCGACGAGGGTGGGGGCGAGGTAGGCCTGCCACCGGTCCGCGAGGCCGGCGTCCAGGAAGGCGCCGGCCACGGTGGGGCCCCCCTCGACGATGAGGTCGGCGATGTCGGCCTCGTAGAGGGCCCCGAGGGCCGCCCGCAGGTCGACGCGCCCGGCCTCCTTCCCCTCCCCTCCCACGGCGACCAGCCGCGCACGCCGGGCGAGCACGTCCGCCTGGGGGAGGGAGAGCGAGGAGGGAGCGGTGAAGATCCAGACCGGGACGCCATCGTCCTCCAGCACCCGGGCGGTGGGCGGCGTGCGCAGGCGCCCGTCCACCACCACCCGGGCCGGCTGCCGCGCCGCGCCCCCGGGGGGCCGGGCGGTCAGGGCGGGGTCGTCGGCGAGGACCGTCCCCGACCCCACCAGGATCGCCTGGGCCTCACCCCGGCGGCGGTGGGCGTGGACCCGGGCCTCCTCGGACGTGATCCAGCGGGTGTCCCCCTCCCGGGTCGCCGTGCGCCCGTCCGCGGTCGCCGCGACCTTCAGGGTCACGTGGGGACGGGCCCGGGTCGCCCAGGTGACGTACACGTGGTTGAGTTCCCGGGCCGGGGCCTCCAGGACGCCCACCGTCACCCTCACCCCCGCGGCCTCCAGGATCCGGAGCCCCTTGCCGTCCACGAGGGGGTTGGGATCGACCATGGCCACCACGACCCGCTCGATGCCCGACTGCAGGATGGCGTCGGTGCAGGGAGGGGTGCGGCCGTGATGGCAACAGGGCTCGAGGTTGACGTACATCGTCGCGCCCGGCGCCCGGCCCCGGAGGGGCTGGAGGGCGTCGACCTCGGCGTGGGCCGCCCCGACCCGGTGGTGCCACCCCTTGGACAGCACCTCGCCGTCCCGGACGATCACCGCTCCCACCATGGGGTTGGGGTGCGTCGCGCCCCGCCCTCGCGCCGCCAGCCGCAGGGCGAGGGCCATGTGCCGGCGGTCCTCGCTCACCCTCCTCCCTCCACACCGGCTTCGCCGGGGCGCTCGGCCAGCAACTTGTCCAGGGCGGACCGGAACTCCCGCATGTCGCGGAACTGCCGGTAGACACTGGCAAAACGCACGTAGGCCACCTCGTCGAGGGCCTGGAGCGCCCGCATCAGCTCCTCGCCGATCTCCGACGACCCCACCTCCCGCTCGCCCCGGGCCTGGAGGCGCTGCTCCAGGTCGTCGACGACCTTCTCGATGGCGTCGGTGGGGACCGGGCGCTTGCGGCAGGCGATCCTCAGGCCCGCGACCACCTTCGCCCGCTCGAAGGGCTCCCGCCGCCCGTCCTTCTTGACCACCATCAACGCCACCTCCTCCACCCTCTCGTGGGTGGTGAAGCGCGCGAGGCACGCGACGCACTCCCGGCGGCGCCGGATGACGTCCCCGTCCTTGGCGAGCCGCGAGTCGACCACGCGGTTGTCGAGGCTGGAGCAGAAGGGACAGCGCACGGGCCTGGGGTCCTCAGTCGGCCGCGACCTGGTCGAGGGCGGCCGCCAGCGCCGCCCGCGTCCCGGCGTAGATCGGGAAGGACGCGCAGAGGTCCCGCACCTCCTCCCGGATCCGGCCGGTGAGGGCGTCGTCGTCGGGGGCCCGGATCACGGCGGCGATCCGGTCGCCGATCCACCGCATCTCGCCCGGGCCCATGCCGCGGGTGGTCAGGGCGGGGGTGCCGACGCGGACCCCGCTGGTCACGAAGGGGGAGCGGGTCTCGCCGGGGACCGTGTTCTTGTTGACGGTGATCCCGGCGCGGCCGAGCGCGCGCTCCGCCGCCTTCCCGGTGACCCCGGTGGACGTGAGGTCGAGGAGGAGCAGGTGGTTGTCGGTCCCGCCGGAGACCAGCGCCAGGCCGTGGCCCAGCAGCGTCTCGGCGAGGGCGCGCGCGTTCTCGACGATCCGGGCGGCATAGGCGGCGAAGGAGGGGTCCAGCGCCTCGCGGAAGGCCACCGCCTTGCCCGCGATCACGTGCTCCAGCGGGCCGCCCTGGATGCCGGGGAAGACCTCCTTGTCGACCCGGTCGCCGTGCTCGGCGTCGGCCATCACCATGCCGCCCCGGGGGCCGCGGAGGGTCTTGTGGGTGGTGGTCGTGACGAAGTGGCAGACGGGGACCGGATCGGGGTGGAGCTTCGCCACCACCAGGCCGGCGACGTGGGCGATGTCGGCCAGGAGCAGCGCCCCGACCTCGTCGGCGATCTCCCGGAACCGCTCGAAGGGGATGGCGCGGGAGTAGGCGCTGGCCCCAGTCACGATCATCTTCGGCCGGTGCTCGTGGGCCAGGGCCCTCACCCGGTCGAAGTCGATGCGGTGATGCACGGGATCGACCCCGTAGGAGACGACCCGGAAGAGCTGCCCGCTGAAGTTCACCGGGCTGCCGTGGGTCAGGTGCCCCCCATGGGAGAGGTCCATGCCCAGGAGGGTGTCCCCGGGCTTCAGGGCGGAGAGGTAGACCGCCATGTTCGCCTGGGAGCCCGAGTGGGGCTGCACGTTGACCGCGGCGGCGCCGAAGAGGCGCTTCGCCCGTTCGATGGCCAGCTCCTCCACCACGTCGACGTGCTCGCAGCCGCCGTAGTAGCGCTTGCGGGGCAGGCCCTCGGCGTACTTGTTGGTCAGCACCGAGCCCACCGCCTCCAGGACCGCCTCGCTGACGTAGTTCTCGGAGGCGATCATCTCCAGGCCGTCGTCCTGTCGGCGCGCCTCGGCGAGGATGGCGGCGGCGACTTCGGGATCGAAGCGGGTGAGGGCGGTCATCGGGGGTTTCCTCGGGACGGCGCGGAGCGCGCGTCGGATCTAGGCGTTCTCTCCGCCACCCTGCCCGGGGACGGGGCTCTGGGGCGAGGCCGCGGCCTCGATGCCGGCGACGCGCCGCTGGTGGCGTCCCCCCTCGAAGCGGGCCCCGAGGAAGGAGTCGACGATGTCCTGGGCCAGGCCGGGCCCGACCACCCGGGCGCCGAGGCAGAGCACGTTGGCGTCGTTGTGCTCCCGGGACATGCGGGCGCTGAAGGTGTCGGACACCACCGCCGCCCGCACGCCGGGGAAGCGATTGGCGGTCATGGCCATTCCCTGACCGGTGCCGCAGACGAGGATCCCCCGCTCCACGCCGCCCGAGGTGACGCGCCGGGCGACGCCCGCGGCGAAGTCGGGGTAGTCGCAGGACTCGGGGCCGAAGGTCCCGACGTCGTCCACGTCGTGCCCGAGCGCCCGCAGGTGGTCGGCGAGCCGGGCCTTGAGTTCTACGCCGCCGTGGTCGGCGCCGATGGCGAGTCTCATGGGGTCTCCTGTCCGGAGGGGCGGTGGCGCGGCCCCGGCGGGGGGCGGGTCGGGGCTCCGGCGCCGCCACCGGCGCGGAGCGGAGAGGTCAAGCGAAGGCGCGGAAGAGAAGGCAGGCGTTGGTGCCGCCGAAGCCGAAGGCGTTGCTCATCACCGCCCGGACCCGTTGCTCCCGCGCCGTCCCGGGGACGTAGTCGAGGTCGCACTCGGGGTCCGGGACCTCCAGGTTGATGGTGGGCGGCAGCACGCCGCGGTGCAGGGCGAGCACCGAGATCACCGCTTCGAGACCGCCGGCCGCGCCCAGAAGGTGACCGGTCATGGACTTGGTCGAGCTGACCGCGAGTCGCCGGGCGTGGTCTCCGAAGACCTCCTTGATGGCGGCGGTCTCCGCGGAGTCGTTGTAGGGGGTGGACGTGCCGTGGGCGTTGACGTAGCCCACCTCCTCCGGGGCCACGCCCGCGTCGGCCAGGGTGAGGCGCATGCACCGCGCGGCGCCGCGCCCCCCGGGTGCCGGGGCGGTGATGTGGTGGGCGTCGGCGTTGGCGCCGTAGCCCGCCAGCTCGGCGAGGATCCGGGCCCCGCGGCGGCGCGCGTGCTCCAGCTCCTCGATGACGAGCACGCCCGCCCCCTCCCCCATCACGAACCCGTCGCGGCCGGCGTCGAAGGGGCGGCTGGCCCTCTCGGGCTCGGAGTTGCGCTCGGAGAGGGCCTTCATCTTGCCGAAGCCGGCGAAGGCGATGGGGGTCAGGGGGGCCTCGGCGCCTCCCGCGAGCACCACGTCGGCCCGGCCGGCGCGGATGGCGTCGGCGGCCTCGCCGATGCTGTGGCTGCCGGTGGCGCAGGCGGAGACGTGGGAGACGTTGGGCCCCCTCGCGCCGACCAGGATGGAGACGTAGCCCGGGGCCATGTTGACCAGGAGCTTGGGGATCGTGAAGGGGGACACGCGGTCCGGCCCCTTCTCGATCCGGGTGCGGTCACTCTCGGTGATGGTGATGACGCCGCCGATCCCCGAGCCGATGTAGACGCCGACCCGGTCGGCGTTGGACTCGTCGATGACGAGGCCCGAGTCCCGCAGGGCCATGCGGGACGCGGCGACGGCGAACTGGATGAACCGGTCGAACTTCTTGACCTCCTTGTGGTCGAGCCACGCGGAGGGATCGAAGTCGCGGACCTCCCCCGCGATGGTGGTACCGAAGCCGGTGGCGTCGAAGCAGGAGAGGGTGTCGACGCCCGAGCGACCCGCCAGCAGGCCGGCCCAGGTCTGCTCCGCCGTCGCCCCGACGGGGCTCACCGCTCCTACTCCCGTCACGACGACCCGTCGTCGCACGGTGTCTCCTCCCTCCCTGCCGGGGCCCTCGGGCCCTCGCCAGGGCCTGGCGGCGGCGGCTGGGCCTGCCCGACCGGGCCGCCGGTGGATGTCGCGACGCGGGGCGGTCGCCCCCGTCGTTCGTCCCCCCCTCGCGGCGACGGGAGGACTACTTGCCCGCGTGCTGCTGGATGTAGTTGACGGCGTCCTGGACCGTCTGGATCTTCTCCGCCTCCTCATCCGGGATGTCGGTCTCGAAGGCTTCCTCCATCGCCATGACCAGCTCGACGATGTCCAAGGAGTCGGCGCCGAGGTCGTCGATGAAGGAGGACTCGGGCTTGACCTCCTCCAAGCTCACGCCGAGCTGGTCGCTGATGATCTGCTTGACCCGGTCTTCGACGTTCATCGCATCCTCCGCGAGTCGCGGCCGTCCGGCCGCGGGATCGATTCAGCCAGCCTGGGCACCGTCCGCAGGATACACGGGTGCTCACTCCGCCGTCGCCAGCGCGGGCGCAGGTATAACAGACTCCCCGGAGGGTGTCCACCGGACCGGGGCGGCCCGCAGCGCGGGGGCAGGACTCACCCGGGGACCTCCGGGAGCACCTCCGCCAGCCGCGCCGCGATCCGCTCCACGAGGCGGCCCTCCACCGCCCGGGCCGCCGCCCGGAGGGCGCTTGAGATCGCCGCCTCGCCGCTCCTTCCGTGGGCCACCACCACCGGCCCCGAGCAGCCCAGGAGCAGCGCCCCGCCGTGGGCCCGGTAGTCGAAGCGGCGGCGGAGGCGCGCGAAGGCTCCCCGCAGGAGCAGGGCACCCACCCGACCCCGGAGGTCGGCCTCGACCTCGCGCCGGAGCTCGGCGGTCAGCAGCTCCGCCATCCCCTCCGCCGACTTCAGCAGCAGGTTCCCGGCGAGGCCGTCGCAAACGGCGACGTCCACCGATCCGTTCCACAGGTCCCGCCCCTCCACGGCCCCGACGTAGCCGAGGTCCATGCCCCCGAGCGCCGCATGGGCGGCGCGGGTGGCCTCGTCCCCCTTGACCTCCTCCTCGCCGTTGCTCAGCAGGCCGATCCGGGGGCGGGAGATCCCCAGGGCGCTCTCGGCGTACACCGCACCCATCACCGCGAAGCGGACCAGGGTGGGCCCACGGCAACCGACGTTGGCTCCGACGTCCAGCAGGACGACGGGGTTGCCGGGCACGGGGAGCACGGCGACGAGGGCGGGGCGGTCGACGCCGGGGACCCGCGGCAGCGCGAACATCCCCAGGGCAAGGACCGCCCCCGTGTGGCCCGCGGACACCACCGCGTCGACCTCACCCGAGGCCAGGAGGTCGAAGGCGACCCGCAGCGACGTCTCCTTCCGCCGGCGGACGGCCTGGGAGGCGGGCTCGTGGGACTCGAAGACGTCGGGGGCGTGACGGATCTCCACGCCCTCGCGCACCCCCCCCCGCGCGTCCATCTCTTCTTCGATAGCGGCCTGATCGCCGACGACGACGACGTCGAAGGGACGCTCGGCGGCCCCCGCCTGGACGGCGCCCAGGGCCCCGGCCACCTCGGGGGCCGGGGCCGTGTCGCTGCCCATCCCATCGAGTGCCACGCGCCAACGCGCGGAGCCGGGCGGGCGCGGGGGACCGATCACGGCCTACTCGCTGGCGACGGTCTCGCTCAGGACCTGCCGGCCGCGGTACTGACCGCAGTTCCCGCAGACGTGGTGGGACCGCTTGGTGGCACCACACGCGGGGCAGTTGTGGAGCCCCCCGGCCGGGGTGAGGGCGTCGTGGGAGCGGCGCTTGTCGCGGCGAGAGCGGCTCTTCTTCTTCTTGGGGACGGGCACGGTTCCTCCAGCATGCCGTTCATGTCGCGGCGGCGGTCAGGTTGGGGGGATCAGGACTCGGGCCTCAGTCGGGCGAGGACGGCGAGGCGGGGATCGACGGGGCGGAGACCGCAGCGGCACGCCTCGGTGTTGAGGTCGGCGCCGCAGTCGGGGCAGATCCCTTTGCATTCCTCGGCACATAGGGGCTTGGCGGGGAGCTCCAGCAGGACCTGCTCCCGGAGGAGTTCCAGCACGTCGATGACGTCGCCCTGGAACACGCTGTCGTCGAGATCGGCCTCGGTGAGCTCGGCCTCGGCACCGGGGGCGCCGCGGCTCTCGAGGAGCAGGTTGACGCGGAAGGTGCCGACGACCCGATGGGGGAAGGTGTCGAGGCAGCGGGAGCACTCCAGGTGCAGCGCCACCTCGTATCGACCGTGCACCTCCACCCGGTGGCGCCGCCGGTGCAGGCGCACGCTCGCCTCGCCCCCGGGCTCCCCCCGTCCCCCGGCGACCTCGAGGAGGGACTCGCGCCAGGCGGACTCGTGCCCCGCGAGGTGGACCTCGCGCCCTGCCTTCGGGATCTCGTCGATGCGGACGTGGTAGGACGGCATGGGGTGGGGACGGGCCGCGGCGGTCAGGGGTACCCCCCCGCCCCACGGCGACGGGTCATTATGAGGATCGGGGGAGAGGTGTCAAGGAGCCCTCGCCGGCTCCCAGCACCGACGGAAGCCCGCCGGCTCGACCGGGGCCGCGGCGGCACGGGTCCAGTCTGGCCGCCCGTCGGGCCGTGTGCTATGCCTCCATGGCACGACGATCCGCCCCCTCATGCGCCTTGGGGCCAGGATCGCCGTGCCGGGAGGATGAATGCGTAGCCTCGTCCGATGGCTCGGAGCGATGGCGACCGGACTCGCGCTGGTCGGTCCCGTGGGAGCGGCCTGGGCCGAGGGGGGCGGGATCCCCGAGGAGGGCTCCGAGGGGGCCTCGCTGTGGGAGGAGGGCTTCGCCCTGTACCGCGCCGGGGACTACGGCGCGGCGGCGTCGCGCCTGGAGCGCCTGGTGGAGGCCGACCCCGGCGACGTCCCCGCCCGGCTCTACCTGGCCGACTGCTACGAGCGCCTGGGGCAGCCCGGACGGGCCCTTGAGCTGGAGACGAGGGCCAAGGAGGAGCGCCGCTCGGCGGCCGAGTTCCGGCCGAAGGAGGTGGAGGCCATCAAGGATGGGGAGGACCGGCCCGCCGCGCCCCGGCGCTCCCATCGGTCGGGGCGCCTCCTCGGGGTGGGCATGAGCCTGCTCGGGCCCTCGGGGACCGTCGGCTTGTTCGCCGAGGTCCTCCCCCTGCCCTTCCTCGCCGGGGAAGTGGGATGGGGCTTCGGGATCGGCCGCATCCAGTCCTGGTGGGCCGAGGTCAAGCTGGTCCCGGCCCCGGGCGCGTGGAGTCCCTTCGTCGGCGCCGGCGTGCTGGGGCTGTTCGGTGTGGTGAAGGACATCGACTACGAGGCCCTGGGCCCCGCCGGGGAGGCGCTGCTGTCCAGAGAACTGCACGCCTACGCCACCGCCGGCCTCATGCTGATGACCCGCAAGGGCTTCTCGTGCCAGTTCGCGGTCGGCTTCGCGTGGACGGGGGTCCTGGAGTACCCGGTCTTCGTGATGCCGGGCTACCGCATGAGCTGGCACTTCTGACCGCGTCCTCCGGGGGTCTCAGGGATCCGCCAGCCGCAGGCCCCTCCGGGGGAACATCTCGAGGTAGGTCGGCCGCAGCGCGTCCAGGTCCGCGGGACTCTTGACCGGCAGGAAGCGCCCCTCGGGGCCGAGCCGGGGGACGAGGAGGTACTCGGCCGGGATCCAGGCGGTCAGCTCGCCCACCAGGCGCTCGAACTGGATCACCTCGCCGCCCTCCACCCGCTTGAGGACGTGGAACCAGGTGAGGGGGTAGGGTCGCCCCAGCAGCTCCAGGTCGACGAGCAGGGTGTTGGTGTTGAAGACCGGTACCCGCGACGTGTCGAAGCCCGGCGGGATCCGGAACCCCTCCAGGATCTGCACCCTGCCCCCCACCCTCGCGGGGCATCCGCCGGAGTCCCCGGGGTGCTTCTCGACGACCTCGGCGGTCAGACCCGACGAGAACGCCAGGTGCCGCCCCACCGCCCCGGGAAGGGGGCCGGCGCCGAGGTTGTCCACGTTGTAGACCAGGACCATCTCCACGCCCTGGGCGGCCATCCAGTCCAGGATCCCCGATGCTCGGGCCCGCTCGCAGGCGTCGCCATGGCCCGGCCCATAGAACGAGGCGGTCCCCTTGGGGTCCCGGAAGAGGCCGCCGTCGGCGCGGATCCGGGGCATGATCCCCTGCACGAAGGTCCGGACCCGCTCCCGCCGCAGGCCCAGCCATCCGGTCTCGTCGAGGTGGCGGCGCGTGGCCTCGTCGGTGGCGAAGCTGTTCATCAGCGCCACGGGGATCCGGGCACCGTAGCGCTCCTCCAGGTCCAGGATCCGCCGCGCCGTGAGCTGGAGGAAGGATCGCCCGGGGAGGGCCTCCACGACTCCCTTGACCACGCCGCCGAAGCGGGTGGCCATGCCGCCGTTCAGCACGATCACGCCGAGGCGCCCCTCGGCCATGGCCTGGGCGCCCGCGGTGTCCAGGGCGTCCCGAACGCGGGTGCCCCTGGGCGGAAGTCCGGGGAAGGCGTCCGGCGATGGCGCCTCGATGGGCTCGCGCACCCAGTTCACCGAGGGGTCGTAGCCCACCTCGATGACCCGAGCGGCGAGGTCCCGGAAGTCGGCCTCCCGGAATCCGAACGCGTCCAGGAGGGCGCGCTCCGCGGTGGTGAGATCGTCGAGGGGATGACGCCGATTCAAGTGGTGATCTCCCCGCCGCGGCGCGGCGGTGGGTTCGCCCGACCGCCATCCTGGCGGTGCCCACCCGAGACCCGGTCCAATATGGCCGGACCGGGGCCACCGTTTCAACCGCACCGCGCTTCGGCCGGGCGATCCTCTCGGCAGCGGCGCGGCGCCGATGCCTCCGTGGTCGGACGTGGATGTGGACAGAGGTCGAATCGTGGACTACTTTGGTCCACGACTATGGCGGGCGGACGCGGTGGGGCGAGAGAACGGGTGCCCCGGGCACCCACTTCGTGGAGGACGAGAGAGTGGCGGAACATGCGCTGGACGCCAAGGGCCTCATGTGCCCCATGCCCATCGTCAAGCTCAGCAAGCTCATGAGGGCCCTTCCCACGGGCGACGTCGTCCGCATCGAGGCGGACGACCCCGCCTTCTGCAACGACCTCCGTGCCTGGAGCCACAAGACCGGCCACCCCATCATCGAGCTGCGGGAGATGGTCCGGGGCGGAGTCGCCCGGGTCGAGAGGACCTGATGGGCGGCCCCAGCGCCGCCCTGGCCGGGGCGCCTGACCGGAAGGGGGGGCCCATGGCCGCGCCGCCGCCCGACGCCGGGACCGCCACGGAGGTCCCGGGCGCCAGGGACCTCGCCGCGCTGAAGGCGGAGGTCAAGGCCGAGGTCCTCTCCGAGGTCCGGGGGGAGCTCGACGCGTTGCGGGCGCTCGTCTCTCGCTTCCCGCCCGACGCGGTGGCGGTGCGGGACAAGCGGACCATCGTGGTGTTCAGCGGCGACTACGACAAGCTGATGGCGGCCTTCATCATCGCCACCGGCGCGGCCTCGATGGGCACCGAGGTCTCCATGTACTTCACCTTCTGGGGCCTGAACGCGCTCCGCAGGCCCTCGGCGAAGGTCCGGGGGAAGTCGCTGGTGGAGCGCGCCTTCGGCTGGATGATGCCCGCCGGGCCGAAGCGCCAGGGGATCTCGAAGATGAACATGATGGGCCTCGGCGGGCCCATGATCCGGCAGGTCATGAAGGCGAAGAACGTCGAGCCCTTGGAGGGGCTGATGGCCCTGGCCCAGGAGATGGGTGTGCGGATGATCGCCTGCCAGATGTCCATGGACATCCTGGGGATCCGGGGGGAGGAGCTGGTGGACGGCCTCCAGTTCGGCGGTGTCGCCACCTACCTCGGGGACGACGCCGACGCCCAGGCCAACCTGTTCATCTGACGAGCCCGGGCGGCCTGGACCGCCGTCGGTCCGGCTCAGCCGGGACCGGCGGGGACCGGGATCCCCTCCTCGTCCACCACGGTGACCGGGTGGCCGAGGGAGCGGAGGGGCTCCTCTACGGTCGCGCGGTCGCCCACCACCACCACCACCAGGTGGTCGGGCCGGATCACCTGCCGGGCCGCGGCGTTGGCCTGCTCGGCGGTCACGCTCCGGATCGCCGCGGGGTGGTCCTCCAGCCAGGAGTCGGGCAGGCGCCACCAACCGAGGGTGGCCAGTCGGCCCGCGGTGCCACCCTGGGTCTCGAAGGATGACGGGTAGCCCCGGACCAGGGACGACGCGGCGTAGTCCCGCTCCGCCGGGGACAGGGGCCGCTCGCCCGCAAGTTCCCGGATCTCCTTCAGGATCTCCGCGACGCTCTCCCGGGTGTCCCCGGCCTTCACCGGAGCGGACACCACCCACATGCCGGTGCTGGGCCAGTACTCGAAGCCCGATCGCGCGCCGTAGGTGTAGCCCTTGTCCTCCCGCAGGTTCAGGTTGATCCGGCTGGTGAACATGCCGCCGAAGGCGGCGTTGGCGATCAGGGTCGGGTAGTACAGCGGCGAGGTCCGCGGCACACCGACGTTGCCCACCCTGACCTGGGACTGGGACGCCCCGGGCTTGTCCACCAGCAGCACCCGCACTCCGGTGGCCGCCGTCACCTCCGGCGCCGGGATGGACCGGACCTTCCGCTTCTTCCACGTGCCGAGGTGCCGGACCAGCATGGGCTCCAGCGTGGCGCGGTCGACGTTCCCCACCACCGCGAGGACGGCGTCGTTGGGCGCGTACCGCGCGGCGTGGAAGGCCACGAGGTCCTTGCGGGTGAGGGCGGCGAGGCTCGCCTCGCTGCCCTCGGTCGGGCGGCCCGCGTAGCCGGCGCCGAAGAGGGCGCGGCGGAAGACCCTCCCCGCGATCACCTCGGGCCTCGCCCGGCGGGCGACGACGTCGGCCTGGAGCAGCTTGCGGACCCGGTCCAGCTCCCCCTGGGGAAAGGTCGGGGAGGCGAGCATCTCGGCGACGATCTCCCAGCTCTCGTCGAGCTTGTCCGACAGGGCGTCGAAGTGGAGCGAGGTCGTCTCCAGGTCCACGTCGGTGCCCACGTCGGTGGCGAGGCGCTTGAGTCGCTCGGACAGGGTCAGGGCGTCCAGGCTCCGGGTGCCCTCGTCGAGCATGGACGCGGTGAACTGGGCCAGTCCCTCCTTGCCCGGCGGATCGGCCGCGGACCCTGAGCGGAAGACGAGGGAGGCCGTGACCAGGGGCAGCTCCCGGCGGGTGGAGAGGAGGACCTCCAGGCCGTTGGGCAGGACGAAGCGCTCGAAGTCGGGGGCCCGGAACTCGGGCTCGGGGCCGGGGACGGGGCGGGTGGCGCGCCACGGCTCCGCAGGCGGATCCGTGGGGACCTCGACCGTCGCGGCGGCCGGGGGCGCGGCCGGGGGCGAGGGAGCCCCGGGCGGCTTGCCCCCCTTGGCGGCGGAGGACGAGGTGGCGAGAAGGACCAGCAGGGCCAAGGCCGAGGCCGCGCGGGCCGGAGTGGAGGGACGGGGACTCACGGGCGGGCCTCCTCGGCGACCGCCGCCTTGGGGGTCATGACGAGCACGTATCGCGCGTCGGGGCGCAGCCAATCGGCCACGGCCCCCTGGACGTCCTCGGCCGTGACCGCGAGGTAGCGGTCCAGGTCCTCCGCGACGTGGTCGGGCGTGCCGAGGTAGTGCAGGTAGCTGTTGAGCTGGGTCGCCCGGGCGAGCACCCCCTCCAGGCCGGAGAAGAACCCCTTCCGCCAGCCGTTGAGCGCCCTCTCCATCTCCTCCGCGCCGGGGGGCTCGGCGCGGAGGCGCTCGATCTCGGCGTCGATGGCCGCCTTCAGCTCGTCGGCGTCGTGCCCCGGGGCGGCGGTGGCCACGATGGTATACACGCTGCCGAGCTGGGCCGACGCCTGGTACGCGGCGACGTCCTGGGCGATGCGCTTCTCGTACACCAGCGAGCGGTACAGGCGCGAGCTCTTCCCGTCGGTGAGCACCGAGCTGAGGACGTCCAGGGCGGCGTCGCCCGGCGCATAGATGGGCGGAGTCCGCCAGTTCAGCCAGATCCGCGGGAAGGGGACGTTGGGGTCCTCGATCACCTCCACCGTCTCGGACGCGAGGTGGACCGGGGGGGGCTCCAGCGCCGGCGCGGGCTCGCCCCCGGGGATGGAGCCGAAATACTTCTCCACCAGGGCCTTCGTGGCCTCCACGTCGATGTCCCCCGCGATGGCGATGCTGGCGTTCTGGGGCACGTACCAGCGCCGGAAGAACGCCTTGACGTCGTCCAGGCTGGCCCTCTCGAGATCCGCGTGGTCCCCGATGGGCAGGTGGTGGTAGGGGTGCCCCTCGGGCCAGATCCCCTCCACGATGTACTTCCGGGCGAGGCCGTAGGGCACGTTCTCGTAGCGTTGGCGCCGCTCGTTCCGCACCACGTCCCGCTGGTTGTCGAGGTTGGCCTGGTCCAGCGCCGGCAGCAACCACCCCATGCGGTCGGACTCCAGCCAGAGGGCGAGCTCGAGCTGGTTGCTGGGGAGCACCTGCCAGTAGTCGGTGCGCTCGGCGCTGGTGGACCCGTTGACCTGGCCGCCCGCCTCGATCAGGAGCTCCATGTACTCGCCCCGGTGGTGCGCCGAACCCTGGAACATCAGGTGCTCGAACAGGTGGGCGAAGCCGGTCAGGCCGGGCTGCTCCTGCTTGGAGCCGACGTGGTACCAGACGCTGACCGCCACCAGGGGCAGGTCCCGGTCCTGGTGGAGGACCACGTCGAGGCCGTTGGCCAGCTCGTAGTGGATGGACGGGATGCTGGGGGCCTGCTCCCCCCCCGCCGCGGCGACACCCGCCGGGGCGAGCAGCACCGCGGCGAGGCCGCCCCAGATGGACTTCGGGCTCATGGTGGGTTCCTTCCCCTGGAAGCGGAGCGTCTACCACAGACCCGATCCCCCGGCAAACATTCCCGGCGCCCGTCTTCCCCTCGGCGGGCGGGCGCCTATGCTTCCACCGCCGGGCGGAGAGGGATGGAGGATGGCGACGGCGACGGGCGGAGCGCCCGACGACGGGCCCGCCGGACGGGGCGGGCACCAGGCCCGAGGGTTCGGGGCCATCCTCCGGACGCTGATGGCCCGGCTCGCGGCCCGGGACGCCGCCACCGCCGGGCACTGCGCCCGTGTCGCCCGGTACGCCCGGGCCGTGGCGTCCCGGAGGGGCCTGCCCCCCGCGGTCGCGCTCGCCACCCACTACGCGGGGCTGCTCCACGACTACGGGAAGATCGGCGTGGACCACTCGGTCCTGAGCAAGCCCGGCCGCCTCACGCCGGAGGAGCGCCGCCACGTCCGGACCCACGCCCGGCTCACCTGGGACCTGCTGGGCCGGCTGCCCCTGCCCGATGCGCTCGCGGACCTGCCCCTCCTGGCGGCCGCCCACCACGAGAGGTGGGACGGGGGAGGCTACCCGTTCGGACTGGAGGGCGAAGCGATCCCGGTGGCGGCGCGCATCGTCACCCTCGCCGACGTCTTCGACTCGCTCACCGCCGCGAGGCCCTACCGTCAGGCGATCGGCGTCGAGCAGGCGCTCGGGATCCTGGAGGAGGGGAGGGACTCCGCCTACGGCGGCGAGGACCTGGACGCCTTCATGGCCTGGGCGAGGGAGGTGGAGGGACCGAGGCGGGAGGAGCGACGGCGGCGCGCTCCCTGAGAAGAACGAGGATCGCCGTCGCCGGGTGGGACTCAGCGGCGGCGGCGCGCGGTCCCGGCCGACACCACGGCTCCGATGACCATGAGGCCGCCGAGGGCCGCCCCCCCGGCCCCGCGGGGGTCGGAGTCGCACTGGCAGCCGCCGACCGAGGGGCCGGGGCCTCCGCCCGAGGTGTCGTCGTCCCCGGCGCTGTCGTCGTCGTCTCCGCCCTCCCCTCCGCAGTCGGCGTCCTGGGCGTCGATGGCCCCGTCGCAGTCGTTGTCCACCTGGTCGAAGCACGCCTCGTCCGCGTCGGGAGAGAAGTCCCGGTCGGAGTCGTCGCAGTCCCCCGGGGCGGCGCCGTCGATGCAGGGCTCCGGCCCCTCGCAGTACCCGTCGCCGTCGTCGTCGGTCACGGTGGTGTCCTCGTCGACGCTGCCGTCGCAGTCGTCGTCGGCGCCGTTGGCGGTCTCCGGGGCTCCGGGGTGGACGTCGGCGTCGCCGTCGTCGCAGTCGTCGCCTCCGTCCGCCGTGGGGGCGTGGCCGTCCCCGTCCCCGTCGGAGGCGTCGTGGCCGTCGCAGTTCTGGTCCACCCCGTCGCCAGGCACGTCGACCTCGCCGGGGCCGATGGAGCCGTCGTCGTCGTCGCAGTCCCCGTCGCAGGCGCTGGAGCCGTCGCCGTCGAGGTCGAGGTCGGAGCAGGAGGTGACCACGTGCATGGCGTTCTCCAGGAGCTCCACGATGTCCTTGACTCCGTCGCCGTCGGCGTCGGGGTTCCCGTACTCGTCGGAGCTGAAGCCAAGGACCACCACCTTCTGGGACCGGGCGACGGTGGCCGCCACCGCCGTCGAGGCGATGCTGTCGTAGATCGCCGCCGAGAAGGCGGTGGGATCCGAGGAGTGGGGAGGGACTTCGACCCCGTTGACCTGGCTGTTGTTGGTCCCCTGGATGTTGCTGGGGACCGAGTTGGGGGAGGTGAAGAGGGTCCCGCCGTGCTGGTAGATCTGCCGGGCGTTGCCCGAGGCGCCGCCGATGGAGACGCCGAGGTTCTGCATGAAGGCGGTGTTGCTCTCCATGGCGTGGCTGTGGAAGACCACCGGCACCGCCGCGCCCAGGAGCGCCAGCAGCGCGGACTCGCCGCCGGAGTCCCCGAACCAGATCCTCGCGGTGTCGACGACCACGATGTCCCAGCCCGCGGTCGCCTGGCTGGCGAAGTCCTGGGCGGTGGAGACCAGGGTGCAGCTCCCACCCCCGTACGCCTGCTGGCACGCCAGGTGGGCCGAGGAGGGGCTGGTGTCGTCGAAGACGAGCACGGTCTCCGACCGCGCCGCGGCGGGGGCCAGCAGGGCGGCGCACAGCAGCGGGACGACGCGGTGGGCGCTCATGGGGACGTCCTCCTTGGGGGACCGGCGGGGAGCCGGGCTCCGCCCGGGCGAAGCATACAGCAGCGCGCCGCGTCCCGCGCCGGTGTTCCGCCCGGACGCGACCCGCACCACCGGGTCAGCCACCGTCCCGGGCGAGACCCGCGAGACCGGGGAGCTCCGCCTCGGCCTCGGGGAAGGGGCGGCCGACGTTGTGGGGCCGCCGCACGGCGATGGGGACCATGCCCGCCGCCCGAGCCGCCCGGAGGCCCTTGCGGGTGTCCTCCACCACGGCGCACTCCGACGGCGACACTCCCAGGACCCGGGCAGCCTCCAGGAAGATGTCGGGGGCGGGCTTGCCCCCGAGACCGGGACGTCCGCCCACCACCGGGATGCCAGGGTCCTCCACCCCCGCCCCCCGCAACACCGCCCGGACGTCCGCCTCGGCGGTGTTCGACGCGATGGCGGCGGGGCGACCGAGCCCCCGGGCGAAGGCCAGGGCGGCCTCCGCGTCGGCGTAGAGCCGGATCCCCCCCGCCGCGCAGGCCCGGGAGAAGCGCCGCGCCTTCTCCGCCTCCAGCGCCGCGAGGTCGACGCCGTGAAGGCCGTGGCGGACGACCTCCCCCCGCGCGCCCTCGCCGAGGTCGGTCCAGTGGCGCAGGTACTCCTCCCGGTCTAGGGCGTGCCCGTAGGGCGCGAAGGCGGCCCCGTAGGCGGCGCGGTGGGCCTCCTCGGAGTCCGCCAGGGTGCCGTCGAAGTCCAGCAGCAGGGCCCCCGCCCTCGCCACCACCTCGGCGGGATGGGGGACCTGCCGGTCGAGCTCGGCGCGGAACGCCTCCAGGGCGGCGCCACCGAACAGGCAGAACGTCAGGACTTCCACCGGAGTGTCGCCGCCCAGGTGCTCCTTCGCCCGGGCGATGGAGATCCGCGCGCACTCCTCCAGCGGGAACCCGAAGACCCCCGTCGAGATGGCGGGGAGGGCCACTCGGGACAGGCCGTGGCGGGCGGCGACCTCCAGGGCCGCCCCCACCGCCGAGCCCAGCTTCGCCTCCTCGTCGCCGTCGCCCATCCGCGGCCCGACGGCGTGGATCACGTGGCGGGCAGGGAGGTCGCCGCCTCCGGTCAGCACCGCGCCACCCACCGGGCAGCCCCCGATCCCGTCGCACTCCCGCTGGATCCCGGGACCGCCCCGCCGGGCGATGGCGCCGGCCACGCCGGAGCCCAGGACGAGGCGGGCATTGGCGGGGTTGACGATGGCGTCCTCGGCGAGGGCGGTGATGTCCCCCTCCACCAGGCGCAGCACCCGGCCGCCCACGAGGCGGGACGTGGAGGACGGGACCTGGAGATCCACCGGCTCAGCCTCCCCCCGCGGCCGGTGGAACGGGCGGAGACCCGCTCCCCCCCACCAGCAGGTAGACCGCCGCCGCCGCCCGCACCGACACGTGGGGCTCGGGGTCGCCCAGGGCGGCCACCAGGGCCTCCAGACCGGCGGGATCGCAGGAAGCGACGACGGCGTCCACCGCTCCCTCCCGCACCGCGGGATCGGGATCGGCGAGGGCCCCGCGGGCCAAGGGCGCGTAGGGCCCGGTGCCGGCGGCCGCCAGGGCGGCCAGGACCTGCACCTTCGTGGAGGCGTCCGCTGCGTCGAAGGCCGCCCCGAGGGCCGGCGCCAGGTCGGGGTCGGCGAGGCTCGCCGCCGTCTCCGCCGCCGCGGCCCGGACCGCCGGACTCGCGTCCCGGAGCAGCGCCGCCAGCGCCGCCCCCCGCTCCGCTCCGGCCGTCCAGCCCCGGATGCCCCGGGCCAGGGCGGCGCGGACGAGGGTGTCGCCGTCGGCGGTCACGGTCGTGACCAGGATCCCCCCGTCGGCCGGGTCGTAGGCGGACAGGGCCGCCGCCGCCTCCCGGCGGTCTTCGGCGGCGGCGGCGCGCCAGGACGCGGCGAGCAGCTCCGCCGGGTAGGTCCGGGGCCACGCCCTCGCCAGCGCCCAGGCGGCGGCGAGGCGCTCCGCCCCGGGGGCGCCGGCGGCCTGCTCCTCCAGGGCCGTCGCGGCGCTGGCGGGAGGGCCGGGCCTTCCCGGGGCACGGGTGGAGACCACCGTGGCGCGCGCGTCCAGGGCGATCCCCGGGGAGGGGGGCGGGGGCCCTCCCCCGTCCCGGGCCAGGGCGGCGAGGGTGATCGTCCGGGGCAGGCCGCCGGACACGGCGGCGATCCGCGCCGCCTCCGCCAGGGCGCCGGCGTCGCCGGCGGCGGACCGGGCGGTCCTCCACGCCGCGAGCAGGGCCGCCAGGCCGGGATCGTCGTCGGAGAGGGGGGGCGGGAACGCGGCGGCGGCCTCCCCGGCGCCGGGTGCCGTGAGGTCCCGGAGCAACGCCCGCCGCGCCTCCGGCGACCCGTCCCCGAGGCCCCGGCGCACCAGCTCCGCCACGTCGTCTCCCCGCGTCCCACCCCGCCAGAGCCTCAGCGCCGCCCGCGCGGCCTCCCCCCGCACCAGGGCCTCGGGCTCGTCCATCCCCAGAGCGATCACCTCCGCGGACTCGGCGCCCAGGCGGCCGGGCAGGGCGCGCATCGCCGCCGCCACCCGGTCGCCCGGGACGGCGACGAGCACGTCCGAGCCGGGGTAGATGGGCTTGGGCGTCAGCGCGTCCCGGAAGAACGCCGCGTCGGCGATCCCCGCCGGCCCGCACCGGGCCAGGGCGCCGTAGTCGCTGGTGAGCCACTGCCCGCCGGACCCGAGCACGACGTCCCTCAGGACCTCGGGGGCGTGCCGGGACAGGGCCGCGGCCAGCCGCGCGTACTCCCGAGCGGCGTCCGCCCGCCTGTCCTGCTCCATGCGGATCAGCACCCGGGAGCGCCAGCCGGCGTAGGAGCCCTGGTGCCGGGCGAGGAAGCGCTCCAGGACGTCCAGGGCGTCGTCGAACCGGGCGTCGGCCCGGAGCTGGTCGACGCGACGGAGCACCTTGCGCTCCGGAGAGGCGCACCCCGCGAGGATGGCAATACCTAGCAATATCAGTAGCTTATGGGCCGATTCGCGCAACCGCGCCTCCGCCCCGGGCGGCCGTGGCCGGGGAGCGGGGATTCTACCCCGACGGCGGGGCGGCGAGGGCGCGGGCCTCAGGCCCCCTTGATCTCCACCGCGTAGTCCGAGCTGCCGGAGCACTTGTAGTAGTCCTTGGACTCCACGACGACGAGGTACTGCCCATCGAGCTCGTAGAAGGACCCGGTGCGCTCCACGTTCTCGGTGCTGCTCCCGCTGTTGTCCGAGTAGTCCACCTGCGTCCAGGCGTCCCCCGAGTCCTCGCGGTGGTAGAGGCGCACCCGGTAGTCGTGCCCCGAGGGGATGCCCGACACGGCAACGCGGACTCCGCAGGGCGTGATGGCGTAGTCGAGGATGTCCACAAGCGGCTCGTACTCGAAGAAGTAGGCGTCGAAGGTGTCGTCCGTGGAGTGGAAGCGGCCGTTGACCACTTGAACGTCGTAGCAGTAGCTCACCCGGAAGGGGATGCCCCCGATGTTGATGGACTCGTCGAAGCAGGTGTCAGCCGCGCTGCCGCAGTCGCCGCCGATCCCGAAGATCTCGAGGTTGAGGATCCCCTCGATGTCGCCGATGCTGGTGTTCCAGTCGGTCTCCCAGTCCACCTCGCTCGCCGGCTCGCTGCTCCCCTCGTACCCGTTGTTGATCTCGCCGTCGCAGTCCTGGTCGATGTCGTCGCAGATCTCGGCGCGGCCGGGGTAGATCGAGGCGTTCCCGTCGTCGCAGTCTCCCATGCAGTTCGCCCACCCGTCGTGGTCGGCGTCGTAGCCCTCGTCCACGCTGAGGTCGCAGTCGTTGTCCTGGCCGTCGCAGACCTCGGTGGCCCCGGGGCGCACCGCCGACGACCCGTCGTCGCAGTCGCCGCCGCAGGAGGTGTAGCCGTCCCCGTCGGCGTCGTAGCCCTCGTCCACGGAGCCGTCGCAGTCGTCGTCGATGGTGTTGCACGTCTCGGATCGCCCGGGGTTGATGGACCCGTTCGCGTCGTTGCAGTCGCCGGCGCAGGAGGAGTAGCCGTCGAAGTCCGCGTCGTGTCCCTCGTCGACCGCCCCGTCGCAGTCGTTGTCGCGGGCGTCGCATACCTCGGTCGCGCCGGGGTAGACCGAGGCGGCAGCGTCGTCGCAGTCCCCCTCGCAGGTGGCGACACCGTCGGAGTCGATGTCGAAGGCCTCGTCCACGAGGCCATCGCAGTCCTGGTCGATGTTGTCGCAGACCTCCGTCGCCCCGGGCCGGATCTCGGCGTCGCCGTCGTTGCAGTCGCCGCCGCAGGAGGCGAAGCCGTCGCCGTCCAGGTCGTAGCCCTCGTCGACCTGCCCGTCGCAGTCGTTGTCGAGGGTGTCGCAGCTCTCGAAGATCCCCGGACGCACGCTGGCCTGGGTGTCGTCGCAGTCCCCCTCGCACGGGGTCCAGCCGTCGCCGTCGATGTCCCAGCCGTCGTCGATCACCCCGTCGCAGTTCTCGTCGATACCATCGCAGTCCTCCAGGGCGCCGGGGTGGATCGACGGGTCGGCGTCGTCGCAGTCCCCGGCGCAGTACGACGACCCGTCCCCGTCGAAGTCGAAGCCGTCGTCCACCACGCCGTTGCAGTCGTTGTCGTACCCGTCGCAGATCTCCTCGCCCCCGGGGTGGACGGTGGCGTTGTGGTCGTCGCAGTCCCCCTCGTTGGGAGTGTAGCCGTCGCCGTCCTGGTCCCGGTCTCCCTCGGGGATGTCCTCGACCTGGATGGTGATCAGCGCCTGGCCCTGCACCTGCCAGCCGTCGCCGCTGACGAACGCGGTCAGGGAGACCGTGTGCAGGCCGATGGCGAGGTCGTCCTTCGAGAAGACGGTGTACCCGTCAGGATCCGAAACCCCCTCCCAGATGGTGGCGTCGACGTTGCTCGCCCACCGCACGTCCAGCACTCCCTCACCGTCGGCCCCCTCGACGAGTCCGCGGAACTCCACCTCGTCGCCCACGGTGAACGAGGCGCCGGTGGCGGGGTTCAGGATCTCGACCCGGGGCGGGGCGGGCACGTAGAGGAGACCGATGGTCGCCGTGCCGCTCTCGGCGTCGCTGTCCACCGCCTGGAGGGTGATGGCGTGGGCCCCGTAGCTCAGCGTCGCCGTCGAGAAGGAGACCCTTCCCTCGGCGTCGGCGTTGCCCTCCCACAGGGTGCCGTCGACGCTGCTCTTCCACAGCACGGTCAGGGTGTCGAGGGGATCCTGGGTGTCCCCCACCTGCCCCTCGAACACCAGCACCCCGTCGGCCTGATCCCCGTCGCTGGGGTGCAGGATCGCGGCGCTGGGAGGGCTGTTGTAGGCGGTGATCCCCTGGTTCGTGCAGCCCACGGCGAACGCGGCGAGGGCGAGGGGGGCGGCGACGAGGAGCGAAAGAGCATTCGGGGCGACCGGGCGGTGCATGGACCCCTCCACGCCTCCCCGGGCCGGCGGGGCGCCCGGAGGAAGGCGGAGCTAGAGTATCCGAAAACGCTGCGCGATCCCAAGCGCGGGGACGCCGTGAGGCCCGGTCCGGGACGGAGGGACCCTAGGAGCCCGACCCGACCCCGCGGCGCTCCCGGGCGATGGCGTCGCGCTTCTCGGCGGGGACCGGGACGGGGTAGCGACCGTCGAAGCAGGCGGCGCACCGCCGCTCCGCCAGGGCGGCGTCGAGGCCCGCCACCGACAGGAAGGTCAGGGAGTCCACGGCGAGGTCCGCCGCCCAGCGCCCCTCCATGTCCCGCTGCTCCGCCAGGGTGAGGCCGCCGGGCCGGGGGTCCGGCGCGTACCGCCGCGCCGCCAGCTCCTCCTCGGTGCTCATGTCGATGCCGTAGTAGCAGGGATGGAGCACCGGCGGGGCGTGGATGACGAGGTGCACCTCCCGGGGGCCCTGGGTGCGGACCATGGCGAGGATCCGCTGCACCGTGCTGCCCCGGACGATGCTGTCGTCCACCACCACCACCCGGTGGCCCTCGAACTCCGCGCGGATGGGGTTGAGCTTCACCCGCAGGGCGTCGGCCCGGCTGATCTGGTCGGCCATGATGAAGGTGCGGCCGGAGTACCGGTTCTTGATGAACCCCTCGCGGTAGGGGGCGCCGACCTCCTCGGCGAAGGCGACCGCCGCCGGGCGGCTGGTGTCGGGGATGGGGATCACCCGGTCGCAGGCGAAGCCTCTCTCGCGCCACTCCCGGGCGAGGCGCCTCCCGAGGGCGTAGCGCCGGTCGACCACCGGCCTCCCGGCGGTGACCGAGTCGGGGCGGGCGAAGTAGATCTCCTCGAACACGCAGGGGGTGGCGGCGGGGGTCGTGACCTTCCGCCGGAGGGGCTCCTCCCCCGGCCGGAGCACCAGCAGCTCCCCGGGGGGCAGGTCGCCCACGGTCGCGAACCCGAGGGCGTCCAGGGCGACGCTCTCGCTGGCCGCCGCCCAATCCCCCTCGGCGCTGCGCCCCAGGACGCCGGGCCGGATCCCCGAGGGGTCGCGGAAGGCCAGGAGGGTGGGCCTCCCGTCGACCTGGAGCGCGGCGACCAGCGAGAAGGCCCCCTCGGTGCGGCGGGCGGTGTCCGCCAGCGCCGCGGCGACGTCGTCGAGGGTGTGCCCCCGGGGGCGGGCGGCGACGAGGGCGTCGGCGAAGAGGCAGAGGACGGGCTCGACGTCGCAGGCGCTGAGCAGGTGGATCGACCGGCTCAGCAGCTCGACCCGCAGCTCGTCGTAGTTGGTGATGTTGCCGTTGTGGGCCATCACCACGCCGGGCCGGCGGTCGAGGAAGGGCTGGGCGTCGTCCAGCACCCCCCTCCCGATGGTGGGATAGCGGACGTGCCCTATCCCCAGCGACCCCGTCAGCCGGGCCAGGACCTCGGGCTCGCGGTAGACGTCCCGGACGAGCCCCAGGCCGTGGTGCATGGGGAACCGCGGCCCGTCCACGGTGACGATGCCCGCCGAGTCCTGCCCCCGATGCTGGAGCGCCTGGAGCCCCTGGCAGAGCAGGGGCGCGACGGGACGGGACGCGATGACGCCGAGGAAGCCGCACATGGGCGGCGAGGATAACGGGGGGCGGGGCGCGGGGGAAGGGCCGCGCGCCGCTCTAACCCGCCTCAGGCCATGAGCTGGAGGGGAACGGCCTTGGAGCGGACCGTACCGCGTTCCCTCGTGCCCGCGCCCAGGCCGAAGGCCGGTGCCCGCGCCCGTGCCCGGCGGGGACGTCCGATGACGGTGCCGTTGCCCACCACGGATCGGGCACGGGCACGGGCTCGGGCACGGGCTCGGGCACGCAAGGAACGTTCGGTGGATTGCCTGAGGATGGTTAGCGCCCCCCCAGCTCCCCGTCCCCGAGCACGAGGTCCACCACTTCGGCGGCCACGTCGCCGCCGAACCCACGCCGGGCCAGCATCGCCCAGGCCCGGCGCCGGGCGACGTCGGGGGCCAGCCCCGCGAGGCGCCCCGCCGCCCTCTCCAGCAGGACCCGCGCCGCGTCCCGCTGGTCGTCGCCGGTCACCGCCGCCAGCGCCCCCTCCGCCTCCCCGTCGGGGACCCCCCGGCGGCGCAGCTCCATGGAGAGGGCGCGGACCCCCCGGGCCCCCTTGCGGGCCGCCACCCACGAGCGGGCAAGGCGCGCCTCGTCGATCAGTCCCGCCTCCCGGGCCGAAGCCACCAGGGCCTCCGCCTCGCCAACCTCCGCCCCCCACCTCCGGAGCCGGTCCGCCAGCTCCTTCTGGGACACCTCGCGGGTGGCGAGCAGCCGCAGCGCCCTCTCCCGCCTCTTCTTTCGGCCCTCGTCGCCCTCCATGCGCCTCCTCCCGCCCCCTTCCGGCCCCGATCCCCAGGGCGGCCGGGCCCCGGCGGAGCCCCGCCATGCCTCCCGGACCGACCCGACCCGCGGCCGGTCCTCAATATTCCCCGGTGCCCCGCCGATGAGGGGGCCGCCGGATCCAATGACTCGATCCGGCCCCGTTCGTGCGGATGGACGGAAGGAGGAAGGATTCGATGCCCATGAGACTGTGTCGACCGGGGAGGCTCCCTCCCGGCGGGTGGCTCGCGGTGTTCGCCGCGGCGTGGCTGCAGGGTGGCTGTCAGCCGGAGGACCCGGCGCAGAACACGCCGGACCAGCGCGTCGACGACGAGCCCATCGACTGGCCCGGCACGCCGAAGCTGGTGGCGGACACCGGCACCGTGCCGATCCACACCTTCGACGGGACTCCCCCCGAGCTGGACGGGGACGGCGACGGCTTCACCGTCTCCCAGGGAGACTGCGACGACGCGGATCCGACGAGGAACCCGGCGGACGTCGACGGCGACGGCCTCTCCACCTGCGCCGGGGACTGCGACGACTCCCTCGCCGCGGTCTACCCCGGCGCGCCGGAGTCCTGCGACGGCACGGACGAGGACTGCGACGGCACGGTGGACAACGGCTTCGACGCCGACTTCGACACCTTCAGCCCCTGCCTCGACGACTGCGACGACGGCAACCCCTTCGTCAACCCCTCGGTGGTCGAGGGCTGCGACGGCATCGACAACAACTGCGACAGCGTGGTGGACGAGGGCTTCGATGCCGACGGCGACGGCTTCGGCGCGTGCCTCGGCGACTGCGACGACACCTCCGCCCTGGCCTACCCCGGCGCCCCCGAGCTCTGCGACGGCGCCGACAACGACTGCAACGCCGCGGTGGACGACAGCATCGACTTCGTCACCTGGTACCTCGACGCCGATGGCGACGGGATCGGTGACGCCTCGAACTCGACGACCATCTGCGAGCCTCCGCCCCCGGGCTGGGTGGTCACCTCCGGTGACTGCGACGACGCCGTGGCCGGGGTCTTCCCGGGAGCCACCGAGCTCTGCAACGGGATCGACGACGACTGCAGCGGTGCCGCCGACGACGGTCTCGTCTTCACCACCTACTACCTGGACGAGGACGGCGACGGGTTCGGCGTGGACGCGACCGCGACCGTGACCTGCGACGGCCCCCCGGCCAACTACGTCGCCGCCTCGGGCGACTGCGACGACGCCGCCCCCGGCACCCACGTCGGCGCGGCCGAGCTGTGCAACGGGGTCGACGACGACTGCAGCGGCGTGGCCGACGACGGGCTGGAGTTCGTCTCGTACTTCGCCGACGGCGACGGCGACGGCTTCGGCCTCGACGGCACCGAGGTCAGCACCTGCGACGGCGCCCCCGCGGGCCACGCCGCCGCCCCGGGCGACTGCGACGACGCCGTGGCGTCGGTCTTCCCCGGCGCCACCGAGACCTGCAACGCCATCGACGACGACTGCAGCGGCGCCGCCGACGACGGGCTGGAGTTCGTCTCGTACTACGCCGACCTCGACCTCGACGGGTACGGCGACGCCGCCACCCAGGTCTCCACCTGCGACGGCGCCCCCGAGGGTCACATCGCCGCCTCCGGCGACTGCGACGACGCCGTGGCCTCGGTCTTCCCCGGCGCCACCGAGGTGTGCGACGGCGTGGACCAGGACTGCTCCGGCGCGGCCGACGACGGGCTGGAGTTCGTGACCTACTACTTCGACGGCGACCTCGACGGCTTCGGCCTGTCGGACGTGAAGGTCGCCACCTGCGACGGCGCCCCCGGCGGCTACGTCACCGCGGACGGCGACTGCGACGACACCGCCCTGGCGGTCTTCCCCGGCGCGTCCGAGCTGTGCGACGCCCTCGACAACGACTGCGACGGCCTGGTGCCCGACACCGAGATCGACGACGACCTCGACGGGATGGCCGACTGCACCGGCGACTGCAACGACGCCGACGCCACCACCTACTTCGGCGCCACCGAGCTCTGCGACGGCGTCGACAACAACTGCAACGGCGCCGTGCCTCTCAACGAGCAGGACGGCGACGCCGACGGCTTCCGGCGCTGCGCTGGCGACTGCAACGACGCCGCCGCCGCCGTCTATCCCGGCGCCACCGAGGTGTGCGACGGCGTGGACAACGACTGCAACGGCGACACCGACACCGCCGACGCCGGCTACGCCGCCGACTTCGACGGCGACGGCGACCTGGCGGCGGACTGCGGCGGAACCGACTGCGACGACGCCGATCCCGCCATGGTGGGCACCGACCTGGACGGCGACGGGTACTCCACCTGCACCGGGGACTGCGACGACGGCGTCGCGGACTTCAACCCCGGGGCGACCGAGACCTGCGACGGCGCCGACAACGACTGCGACGGCCTGACCGACCAGGACGACGACGGCGCGGTCCTCGACGTCGACGGCGACGGCTACGACGACGAGGCCTGTGGCGGGAGCGACTGCGACGACTCCCGCTCCAACGTCTTCCCCTCCAGCCTGAACGAGACCTCGAGCTACGTGAAGGCGTGCGCTCCCCTGCTCTCGCCCGACCTGGACGCCGCCGTGGACGCCTGGAACGACCAGCGCGTCGAGCAGCCGAGCATCGTCTTCGACGGCTCGGAGTACAAGATGTACTACCGGGGCGAGGTGAACGCGAACTACATGTCCTTCGGGCTCGCCACCTCCCAGGACGGCGTGACCTGGACCGAGTACGAGGACAACCCGGTCTACACCCCCTGGGTGGACGCCGCCGCCTGGGACAAGAACTCCGCCTCCAGCCCGTGGGCCGTGTACGACGCCAACGACGTCGCCGCGCCGTACAAGATCTACTACCACGCCAAGCTGGTGAGCGGGAAGCGCGTCATCGGGCTCATCACCAGCACCGACGGCATCGCCTGGACCCCCTACGGGACCGGCCCCATCGTCAGCAACACCGCCGGCTGGTACGACAGCGACAACGCCCACAACCCGACGGTGCTGATCGACTCCCTCACCGGCGAGTACCAGATGTGGTACAGCGGCAAGCAGGGCAGCACGTACAGCATCATCTACGCGTGGTCGACCGACGGCGGCTACACCTGGACGAAGTACGAGGCGACCCCCGTGTTCTTCGCGGGCGGCGCCGGCGAGTGGGACTCGGTGCGGATCGCCAGCCCTGCGGTGATCCAGGAGGACGACGGCGGCTACCGCTTCTGGTACGCCGGCGCCCCCGACACCTCGTTCCTCAGCATCGGCTCGGGCACGTCCATCGACCCGTACTCCTTCGTGCGGGGCGGGCTGGACCCGGTGCTGTCGCCCGACGCCGACCAGGCCGCGCGCTTCGACTCGTCGGAGCTGAACTCGGTGTTCCCGATGGTCCACGAGGGCGGCATCACCCTCGTGTACTCCGGCTCCATCGGCCACAACAACGCGGTCACGTACATCTCCACCGCCACCAACTGGTATCCGGTGGTGGAGATCGACTCCCCCGCGGACGGCGCCGACGTCGCCGGCAGCTTCGACGTCGCCGGCATCGTCACCGACTCCCACGCCGACGGGATCGTCCTCACCGTGTTCGACGAGACCGACAGCGTCGTCGGGAGCGGCACGCCCCTGGCCGACGGCAGCTTCTCCATCACCGTGGTGGACCTCGACCCCGGCGCCCACGACCTGACCGTCGTGGCCGAGGACGCGGGCTACCTGACGGGCGAGATGACCGTCAGCGTGACCATGAACTGACCGCGCTCGCCGCGGGAGGGGGGGCGACCACCCTCCCGCGGCACCCATCCCTCCGCTCCCGGGCACCCTGCCCCCTCCCCTCCCCTCCCCCCTCCCGACCTCCAGCCCTACGGCCACGCTCGGATCGTGCGTGCGCCGGCTCCGCCCCGCCACCTTCTTCGTTCCTCGGTTTCCCCCTCCACCCCCGGTCCGTTCAATAATGGGGGGGCGCCCCGCGCGGTCCGTGGCCGCGCCACCGCCCCCGTCTCCAGGGGAACAGGAGGATGACCGAGATGACGACGCGCCCCTCTCCGCCCGCCGGCCCGACGATGTGGCTTGCGGCCCTCGCCCTCGCGGGTCTCGCCGCCGCGGGCTGCACCGACCCCAGCGAGGACGACGACACCACCGCCGTCGACGACGACACCACTCCCGACGACGACACCACCCCCGACGACGACACCGTCATCGACGACGACACCGCCCCCGACGACGACACCACCCCCGACGACGACACCACCCCCGTCGAGCAGGACCTCGACCTGGACGGCTGGACCGACGTGGAGGGCGACTGCGACGACGGCGACCCCGACGTCTTCCCCGGCATGGCGGAGCTCTGCGACGGCAAGGACAACGACTGCGACCCCCTCACGGTGGAGGACGCCGACGGCGACGGCGACGGCGCGTCGGTCTGCGACGGGGACTGCGACGACGCCGAACCCCTGCTCAACCCGGTCGACGCCGACGGGGACGGCTTCTCGACCTGCACCCTCGACTGCGACGACGCCGACGCCGCGGTGGTGCCCGACGACGGCGCCGACCAGCAGACCTCCGGCTTCCTGAAGCTCTGCACTCCGCTCCTGGAGCCCCACGGCACCTGGGACGAGGACTTCCTGGTCCAGGCCTCGGTGATCTACGACGGCGAGTACAAGATGTACTACCGGGGCGGGGAGGCCGCGGCGAACCAGGCCGTGGGCCTCGCCACCAGTCCCGACGGGATCGATTGGACCCACTTCGGCACCACCGCCGTGTTCGACCTCGTCGGCCAGACCTGGGAGAGCAACGGGATCAGCGCGCCCTGGGTGGTGCGGGAGCCCCTGGACGAGACCTGGCCCTACAAGCTGTACTACCACGCCAAGGAGCCCGACGGCTCCCGCTCCATCGGCCTCGCGGTCTCCGCCGACGGGATCTCCTGGACCCGATGGGGCACCGCTCCCATCGTCTCCCACGGCGACCCCGGCACCTACGACGAGAAGAACGCCCACGCCCCGACGGTCGTGCCCGGCGGCCTCGGCACCTGGCACATGTGGTACTCCGCCAAGACCGACGACGACGTGTACTCCATCGCCTACGCCACGTCGGAGGACCTGGGCTACACCTGGACCAAGTTCGAGGCGAACCCGATCTTCGCCGCGGCCCCCGTCGGGGAGTGGGACGCGGGGCGGATCACCCACCCCTCCATCCTGCCCCGGGGCAGCGGCTACCAGTTCTGGTACGCCGGCTCCGCCGACACCGCCTACGACTCCATCGGCTACGGCATCTCGCCGGACCTGGTGGCGTGGGAGCGCTGGCCCCACAACCCCGTGCTCACCCCGGGCGCCGCCGGGCGCTGGGACGCCTCGGAGCTGTGGGCCGCTTCGGTCTACGACCTGGGGGACCGCTACTACATGTTCTACTCCGCCGCCGACGAGGGGGCCCACTACGGGCGGTTCGGGCTGGCCATCAACCAGAGGCCCGGTGTCGAGGTCTACGGCCCCGCCGAGGGCGCCGTCCTCGACTCCGCGACGACCCCCTGGTTCGCCGGGCGGGTCGAGGACGACTTCGTGGAGACCACGACCGTCACCTTCCAGAGCGACGTCGACGGCGTCCTCGCCGAGCTCGCCCCCGACCCGTGGGGCCGCGTCGTCGTCCAGGCGGCGCAACCCCTCACCCCCGGCAGCCACGTGATCCGGATGCGGGCCCAGGACGACTCCGGCCTGGAGCGCGCCGCCGAGGTGACCGTCACCGTCGAGTGATCCCGCCGCCCCGGGGCTCCCGCCGGCCCCCGGTCCCCCTTCCCCCTCCCTCCCCCAAGCGCTCCGACTCCGCCCGCGGGCCGACATCCCCCTGCCCGCGGGTGGGCCCCCCGTTTGGACGGGTTGGATCTGGCCATCCCCCGTCGCGGGCGCACATTCGGCGCCGGACCCGGCGGACGGCACGCCCGGACGTGACCGGCGGTGCGGCGGAGCAGGATGCGGGCCTCGACCCTCGAGACGAAGAGCGCCGCGGCGCTCGCCGGGACGCTGCTCCTCGCGGCGCTGATCGCGGTGGGGGCGTTCCGCGCCCACGACCTGCTCCGGACCCAGGAGGTGCTCCTCCACGACGCGTCCGCCCGACGCCTGTTCGCGGTGCGGGACCTCGAGTTCGCCCTCGAGAGGGAAGCGTCGTCGTTCCGCGCGTGGTTGCTGTTCCAGCGGCCGACCTCCCGCGAGGAGATGGACCGCGCCAGGGCCGAGTCCGACGCGCGGCTCCGCGGGATCCGCGCCCGCTCCCCGGACCCCTCCCTCGCCCGCCTCGCCCGACGCCTGGAGGAGTCGGAGCGGGAGTATCGGCTCGGGATCGAGGAGATCGCGAGACTCCGCCTGGGCGGCGCCGGCATCGAGGAGATCGTGACGGCGTCGGGGCCCGGAATGGTCGAGCGCCGCCGCCAGGTGTACCAGGACCTCCAGGCGCTGGCCGCTTGGGAGGAGGCCGCGGTCCGATCGGAGATCGGCGCCGCCCTCGACAGGCTGCGCCGGGCGGACCGACTGATCCTGGTGGTGGCCGTCCTCGGCCTGACCCTGGCGGGGGCGCTCATGTGGGTGCTGACCCGCGGCCTGACGGCGGCGCTCCGGCTCGCCCGGGAGGCCCGGGAGTGCGCCGAGGAGTCCAGGGCGTTCACCGATGCCCTGCTCGCCGCCGCTCCCGTCGCCTTCGTCTGCGTGGACCCCGAGCTCCGGTGCGAGAAGGTCAATGGGGCCTTCGCTTCGCTGGCGGGGCGGACCGAAGCCGCCGTGGAGGGGCTGCCCCTCCGCGAGGCCCTCCCGTCCCTCGCCGCCCCCCTGGAGCCCCTGGTCCGGCGGGTGCTGGACGCCGGCGAACCCGTCCGGGACGTCGAGGTCGACGGGAAGGGGCGAGACCGGGGTGAGCGCGCCGGCTGGTTCCTCGCCCACGCCTACCCCGTCCCGGACGAGGGACGGGGGGTCCGCGCCGTGGGGCTGCTCCTCGTGGACGTCACCGAGCGGCACCGGGCCGAGGACGCGGAGCGCTCCCTGGCCCTGGAGAACGCCGGGCTCCTCCTGGAGGCCCGGGAAGCCAATCGTCGGAAGGACCGCTTCCTGGCCACCCTGGGTCACGAGCTGCGGACTCCCCTGTCGGGGATCCTCAACGCCTTGGAGATCCTGGAGCGGCGCGGGTCCGCCGCGGCGGAGGACCGGCGCTATCGGGGAGTGATCGTCCGGCAGGCACGCCACGTCGCCCGCCTGGTGGGGGACCTGCTGGACGTCGCCCGGATCGGGAGCGGGCGGCTCGAGGTGGTGCGGGTCCCCCACGACCTGGCGGACGACGTGCGCCGCGCCCGGGACGCCCACGACGGGGAGGCGGCGGCGAAGCGCCACGACGTGCGGGTCTCGCTGCCGGGCGCGCCCTTGCTGGTGGACGGGGATCCCGATCGCCTGGCCCAGGTGGTCTCGAACCTCCTCGGCAACGCCATCAAGTACACGCCCCCGGGCGGCCGGATCCGGGTGAGCCTCGGCGCCGATCCCAGCACCGGGGATTCGGTGCTCTCGGTGACCGACACCGGCCCCGGGATCCCCCCGTCCGTCCGGGACCGGATCTGGGACCCCTTCTACCAGGTGGAGCGCGGAGCCGGCGGCGGGCTGGGCCTCGGCCTCGCGGTGGTGCGGGAGATCGTGCGCCTCCACGGGGGGCGCATCGACGTCCGGTGCGACGATCCCGGTCTCGGCTGCACCTTCGAGGTCCGGCTGCCGCCGGCCCCCACGGCGCCACACCTCCCGGTCCCCACCCCGGATCGCGCCCCCCCTCGCCCCGCGCTCCGCCGGATCCTGGTGGTGGAGGACGACGAGGACGCCCGGGAGACGCTTCGGACCCTGCTGGAGCTGGACGGCCACCGGGTCGTCGCCGCCTCCACCGGCCCCGAAGGGGTCCGGGCCGCGGAGCTGGAGCCCCCCGACCTGGCGCTGGTGGACATCTGCCTGCCCGGATTCGACGGGTACGAGGTCGCACGCCGGATCCGCGCCCGCTCCGGAGCGGCGCCCTTCCTGGTGGCCATGACGGGCTACGGGCGCCCCGAAGACCGCGAGGCGGCGGAGGCGGCGGGCTTCGACGCCCACGTCGTCAAGCCGCTGGACGTCGACGCCCTCGCCCGCGTGCTGTCGGGGTCGCGGGGTCGCCCGCCGCCGGACTCCCTCGGCACCCCCTCCGCCGCCCCCGCGCCTGGTTGACCCCGGCCGGCCGTGGCGCCGCCAGCCGGGCCAGGGGGCCAGATCGCGGAACCTGCGTCCGCCCCCTTTATCGGCCCGCCCTCCTGGCGCATCATGATGGACCGCGGACTCGGCGGGCCCCCGCCCCGCCGGCGCGCCGGAGGCCTCGCCGCCGATGAACGCCAGGACCCTCGTCCCCTGCCTCTCCCTCCTCGCCCTCGCGGCGCTCCCCGCCTGCTCCGACACCCAGATCCACGGGCTCGAGGCCGAGCTGGTGGTGGACCCCGACCACCTGGACTTCGGGAGCGTGAGCGTGGGGGCGGTGGAGACCCGGAGCGTGCGGCTCCTGAACGCGGGGGAGGCGTCGCTGGAGATCCTCGGCCTGGCGCTGCGGGACGGCGCCCCCTCCCTGGCGTTCGCCGGGACTCCCGGGCGCCTCGGCCCCGGCGAGGAGACCTTCGTCACCGTCTCGTTCCAGCCGGGCGGCGAGGGATCGGTCTCGGACGTCCTGGTGGTGGAGAACACCGAGACCGACGCCCCCGTCGAGGTCCCCATCACCGCGTCCGGATCGGACCTGCCTCCGGTCCCCGGCTCACCGGACATCTACGCGAACCCCGCGGGCTGGTCGTTCGGCCCCGTCGACGTGGGCCAGGTCTTCTCGGCGGCCTTCGACGTGCACAACGGCGGCGACGGCGACCTGCTGCTGGACTCGGCGCACCTCGCGGGGGACGTCGCCTTCACCCTGAGCGACGGCGGGGGGCTCCCCCTCACCATCCCCCCCGGCGGCGAGCCCACCCGGCTCGTGGTGGAGTTCGCGCCCTACGGGGTGCAGGAGTTCGTGACCGATCTCCACGTCCTGAGCAACGACGCCGACACCCCCGACCTGGTGATCCCCATCAACGGCGAGGGCGCGGACGTGGGGAGCGACGGGCCCGTGGCGGTGTGCTCGGTGAGCCCCCCGGCGGCGGTGCAGTACGACCAGCTCGTCTGGAACGGGACGGCGAGCTACGACACCGGCGGTCGCCCCATCGTCTCCTACGTGTGGACCCTCTCCGCCCGCCCCTCGGGGAGCGCCGCCGCCATGACCGGATCCGGCGCCACCCGCACCACCACCACGGACCTCCCCGGCTCCTACACCGGCGAGCTGGTGGTCTCCAACGACCTGGGCCAGACCAGCACGCCCTGCACCACCACCGCCGTCGTCTCGGAGCTGGAGCTGGGGGACGGCCCGGTGGCGGTGTGCTCGGTGAGCCCCACCTCGGCGTTCCCCTTCGACACCCTCACCTGGAACGGCGCCGCCAGCTACGACCCCGACGGTCGGCCCATCGTCGCGTGGACCTGGACGATCTCGTCGTTCCCCACGGGCAGTTCCGCGGGTCTGACGGGCTTCGGCACGAACCGCACCACGGTGACCGACCTCGCGGGAACCTACACGGCGGGCCTGGTGGTCACCAACGACCTGGGACAGGCGAGCCCCCCCTGCTACGCGACCTCCGAGGTCACCCCCACCGAGGACCTGTGGATCGAGATGTACTGGACCCACTCCGGGGACGACATGGACCTGCACCTCCTCAAGCCCGGGGGGAGCCTCCGCACCAGCGGCGACTGCTACTACTCGAACTGCACCGGGGGCGGCCTGGACTGGGGCGTCTCGGGGGTGACCTCCGACAACCCTCGCCTGGACCTGGACGACATCCCCGGCACGGGTCCCGAGAACATCAACATCGTCGCCCCCTACTCCGGCACCTATACGGTGGTGGTCAACGACTACCCCGGAAGCGTGTACTCCTCGTCCAACCCCACGACGGTCAACATCTACGTCGCCGGCGCCCTCGCCGCGAGCTTCAGCAACAACATGCTCGGAGGCGAGAACTGGGACTGGTTCGTCGCCACCGTCGACTGGCCTTCGGGGACGATCACGCCGTTCTAGGCTCCGCGGGTCCCCCCTCGTCCTCCGGTGGCCGCCCACCTCCACCGCGGCGTGGGGCGTGCTCGTCCAGGACCTCCACCAGCGCCTCCAGCGCCACGGGCTTGCGGAGGGCGCGGACCCCGGCGGGCGCGGCGAAGGCGGACACGACCACCACGGGGATCCCGGCGAAGACCGCCTCGCGGCCCAGCGATTCGAGGAGCTGCCAGCCGTCCATCCCCGGCATCTCCAGGTCCAGCAAGATGACGTCCGGCCGGCTCCGGGCGAGGGACTCCAGGGCCTCGGCTCCGTCCCTGGCCGCCTCGGCGGACCACCCCGCGGACTCCACGGCCCCCTGGAGGGCCCGGAGCACGCCGGGGTCGTCCTCGACCAGGAGTGCCGCGCCCGGTCCGCCACCGGGCGCCTCGTCCGGCGCCCCGCCGGGAGCAGGGGCGCGGTGGACGGCGTCCCGCGGCTCCTCGCCTCTCCCCCGGATCTCTTCCATCGCCATGGCACCGCCTCCACCCGCCGCCCGCCTTTCCATCGGCCTTCCTCCCGGCCGGCGCAAGACGGGCCATCGGGCCACGTCCCCGGCCGGGATCCCGCAGGGGACGGGCGGGAGCGGCGTGGCCACCGGACTCGTCACCGCCTCGCCGCCCCCTCGGGCTCAAGTCCTGGCGGCGGCGTCCGATGATCCGATGGGGCCTTCACATCGCCGGCGGACAGCCGACGGATGACCAGGCGCGTGCCCGCGGACCCCGGGGCGGTGCCCCGTCCCCCGCGGCCCCGCCGGCCCTGGAGCGAGAATTGCCCCACCCGCGGAGCGCAGGACCTGCCTCGGCCCCCCCCTCCCCGGCGGTCCGACCGCGACGGCCGACCCCACCCCGGAGGGCGCTGCTGGCCGGCTGCTTCGGCATGGCCGCCCTCGCGCCCGCCGCGGCGGCGGAGGCCGCCGACCTGCGGGTGGGAGAGAGGTCTCGCTACGCGGACCTGGAGGCCGCCCTGGCCGACGCGGCTCCCGGCGACCGGATCCTCATCGCCCCGGGCACCTACACCGGAGACCACCGGATCACCGTCCCCGTCGAGATCAAGGGCATCGCCGACGGCGTGGTGCTGAAGGCCGAGAGCGGGCGAGTCCTCCAGCTCGACCCCACCGCCTCGGGTACGGTGGTCACCCGCCTGACGGTGGACGGCGGCAACGGGACGTACGGGGGCGGCGCGCTGGCCAACCGCGGCGTCTTCACCTTCCGCCGCGTGACGTTCCGGAACGGCTGGGCCACCAACGGTGGAGGCGGGCTCGCCTGCACCGACGCCGACTGCACCGTGGAGCTCTGCGAGTTCGTGGACAACCGCGCCGATGGGGACGGGGGCGGCCTCGCGGTGTACGCCGGGACGGGCACGGTCTTCGGGTCGACGTTCCAGGACAACGTCGCCGGCAGCCGCGGGGGCGGCGTGGTCGTGGTGGAGTCCAGCTCCCTGGACTTCGCCTCCAACCGACTCGTGGGCAACTCCACGGAGCGGGAGGGGGCCGGAGCGGTGATGGTCGCCGAGGTCGCCGACGCCTCGGTGCGCGGCAACACCATCCAGGCGAACCTGGCGGCCACCTATGGGTCCGTCTGCCTCGTCGCCTCGGCGGGGGAGGTCCGGGGGAACCTCGTGGAGGACAACTTCGCGGTGGGGGACGTGGGCGGCGTGGTGGCCCTCACCAGCACCGTCAACGTGATCGGCAACGTGATCCGCAGGAACGGCTGCGGGATCGCCGGGGGCGGGATCTACTTCATCAACTCCCTGGCGGGCGTGATCCGGAACAACGTGGTGTACGCCAACGAGGCCGGCCAGACCGGGGGCGGGATCCTGGTGGAGGACGGGGTCGGCGACGTGTACAACAACGTGGTCGCGTACAACACCAGCGTCTACGGCGGCGGGGGGATCATGATGGGGCGCGGAGGCTTCGGCGTGGTGGCCCAGAACACCGTCTACGCCAACGCCTGCGGCGGCGCCAACTCCGACGGCGTGAGCGCCATCGACGGCTCGGACCTGGTCCTCTGGAACAACGTCGTGGTCTTCAACGAGGACTCGGGGATCTTCGGAGACAAGTCCCGGTCGATCTCGGTGAGGTACAACGAGTCCTACGGCAACGGCAGCGGCGTGGTGAACTTCGGTGGCGACGCGGCCTCGTCGGCGGGGACCAGCGGAAACGTCTCCGTCGATCCCCTGATGGTCCACATGAGCTTCGGGGGTGAGGCCACCGAGGACGACATCCGCCCAGGCCGGGGGAGCCCCCTCCGGGACGCGGGGGATCCCGCCCTGCTGGACCCCGACGGCTCCCGCAGCGACCTCGGGGCCTTGGGCGGGGTCTACGGCGACTCGTGGGAGGACCTGCCCATCCGCTTCCTCTGGCAGTGACCGGGCCCTCCCCGTCCGGTCCCCCTCAGGGCCCCAGCTCGGACCTCCGGATCGCCCACGCCGCCAGCTCGGTCCCCGCCTCGTCCCGCATGGAGACCTGCAGCTCGGGATCGGCCGCCTGGGTGTCGGCGTCCACCACCAGGAACGAGGGTCCGTCGTCGTCGCAGGCGAGGATCTCGCTCTCGTCGGGGCAGGGGGAGTTGCTGTTGGCCAGGGGCGACGAGGTCAGCTCCGGCACGTCGTAGCCGTGGTCGGGGCCAGGGATCAGGCGGAACTCGCTGCGGTGCACGTCCCCGGAGAGCAGCACCACCCCGCCGATCCCCCGGTCGGCGACCTCCTGGAGGAGGCGTTCCCGGGCCTCGGGGAAGGCCGCCCAGGAGTCGTCGGAGCCCTGGAGGGTCCACTGGCTGCCGCAGGCGACGAAGCGGAAGGTCGCGTCGGACGCGGCGAGGGCCTCCACCAGCCACTCCTCCTGTTCCGCCCCCAGCAGGGTGCCGTCCAGGCCCCGCCAGTACCGGTCGTCCAGCATGAAGAACTCCACGTCCCCGTAGCGATGGCTGAAGAAGACCCCCTCGGTCCCCGGCAGCCCCGCGGATGGGTTGGGCCAGTACTCCGAGAAGGCCCGTAGCGCCACCTCCCGGCCCGGATCGCTCCCGTCGGTGTTGTTGCCGACGAAGTCGTGGTCGTCCCAGATCGCCAGGGAGGGCACGGCGGCCAGCAGGTCGCTCCGCAGGGGGCGGGAGTGGGCCCAGCGGTAGTTCTCGCGCAGGGCGCCGAGGTCGGCGGTGTTGCCGTAGTGGTTGTCGCCCACGAACAGGAACACGTCGGGGGCCAGCGCGGCGAGGGCCCCGAAGGCGGGCTGGGCGTCGTCCTTGGAGCAGGACCCGAAGGCGAAGCGCAGCGGGGCGGCGCTGCCGGCCTCGGGTCCCGCCACCAGGCGGTAGGGCCCGAACCGCTCCCCCTGGACCTCCAGGTCGTAGGACCAGGCCGCCCCGGGGGACAGCCCCTCCAAGCGGACGGCGTGGGTGAAGTCCCCCTCGGCTCCGGGCCAGGCGACGTGGACCGGGGGAGCGGACGCGAGACCGGCGTCGCTCTCGGCGACCCTGAGGGCGACCCGCCGGGTGGCGTCGGTGCGGAACCAGATCCGGGCTCCCCCCGGCTCGGGGGGCCCGAGTAGGGGGCCATGGGTCAGGGGCGCGTCCCAGCAGCCGTCGCAGGCGATCCCCAGCCCCTCCGGATCGGTCCAGGACGCGACCTCGTCCCCCTCGGTGCCGATCTCCAGCGCCAACCCGTCCCGGCAGTAGAAGGGCTCGCCGTCCAGGGACACGGCGAAGCAGGTGGGCCGCCACAGGTCTCCGCCGTCCAGGGTGCGGACGGTGAAGCGGTCCAGGGCGGCCCGGGAGAGGGTGAGGCCCTCCCACGCGAAGCCGTCCACCGCCCCCGCCTCCAGGTCGTCCCAGTCGGGACGGTCCAGGGCGAAGCAGTCGTGGTCCGAAAGGCACACCTCGGCGCCGTCGTCGGTGCCGTCGTAGGTCCCGCCGCCGGTGCGGACGGTGACGTGGAGGACCCCGACCGTGTCGTCCCAGGTGGGCGGAGCCGGCTCGGCGCACCCCGCCCCGTCCCCGGGCACCCCCTCGTCGGCCACCCCGTCGCAGTCCTGGTCGACGCCGTCGCAGACCTCCTGGGCGCCGGGGTGGACCCCGGGATCGTCGTCGGCGCAGTCCTGGGGCGGGGGGACGCCGTCCCCGTCGGCGTCGGTGGGCCCGGCGTCGTCGTCCGGCCCCCCGTCGTCGTCGGGGGATCCGGCGTCGTCGTCGCCCGCCACCTCGGGATCGCCGGTCCAGGGGCCGGCACAGGCGGCGGCCAGCAGGACCGCCAGGGACGCTGACTGGAAGGCGCCCTTCACTTGACCTCCTCCATTGGGAGCGGCCCGCCCCGCCCCCGCACCACCCTCGGGCGGGGACGCAGCCGCACCACCTCGATCTCGTCGTCCACGGGCCACCACAGCAGGTCCGCCTCGGCCCCCTCGCGGATCGGCGGAGGGCCGCCGAAGGGGAGGTGGTTCTCGGTGTGGAGGGTGCGGAAGGCGCGGCGGATCTCGTCCTCGCCGGTGAGATGGCCGACGTGGACCAGCATGTGGGCGGCGTCCACGAGGTTGGCGGTACCCAGGCGGTACCAGGGGTCCACGACGGAGTCGTGCCCGATCCCCACCCGGGCCCCGGCCCGCCACAGCTCGTCCACGCGGGTGAGGCCCCGGCGGCGGGGGTAGCCGTCGTAACGCCCCTGGAGGACGACGTTGTCGAGGGGGTTGGCGACCACCAGCAGCCCCGCCTCGGCCACCAGCTCCACCACCTTCGCCGCGTGGGGGTTCGGGTAGGAGTGGAGGGCGGTGCAGTGCCCGGCGACGACCCGCGCCCCCACGCCCCGGTCCAGGGCCTCGGCGCAGGCGACCTCAAGGTTCCGGGAGCCGGGGTCGTCGGTCTCGTCGCAGTGCAGGTCCACCCCGATCCCGTGGCGCTCGGCGAGGTCGAAGGCGAGCCGCACCGAGCGCCACCCCTCGTCGGCGGTGCGCTCGAAGTGGGGGATCGCCCCCACGGCGTCGCAGCCCATGGCCACCACCTCCCCCCACCGCTCCAGGGCGCCGCGGTGCCTCAGGATCCCTTCCTGGGGGAAGGCCACCACCTGGAGGCCGGGGTGCTCCCCCTTGAGCCCGATGAGCGCCTCGGCGGCGGGCAGGCAGGCGGTGTCGACGTGGGTCCGCACCCGGTAGGCGCCCCACTCGGCGTACATCTTCAGGGTCCGGCGGGCCCGGGCCTCCACGTCGGCCCGGGTCAGCCCCGCCCGCAGCTCCGCCCAGAGGGCGATCCCCTCCCGCAAGGTGCCGGATACATTCGGCTTTTTCGCACCGAGCAGCGCGGCGTCCAGGTGGACGTGGGGCTCGGCGAGGGTGGGGGTGAGGAGGCCGCCGGGGACGACCTCCTCCCCCGGTAGGGCCGCCAGGTCGCCGATGCCGGCGATCCGGCCGCCCTCGACCCGGAGGTCGACGACGGAGCCATGGAGGCGCGCGCGTTGGAAGAGCATGGGGGGATCCTGGCGGACCGGCGGCGGGCCGTCTACCCCGGTCGGGCACGTCCGCCGTGGCGCTCCTTGACGGGGGCGGGCCCGGACTCTAGCTTGGCGGCGCGGCGGGCGAACCTGCGCCCCCCGGGAGGGAGTCCCATGGCGCGGATCTGGACCTCGTTCGCGGTGGCGGGCGCCGCCCTCCTGGCGGGCGCGCCGGCGGCCCACGCCCACGGGGGGCACGGCCGCCCGGAGTGGTCGGGGTCACTGGCGCACCTGCTGTTCGAGCCGGCCCACCTCCCCCTGACCCTCGCCGCCGCCGCCCTCCTCGCGGCGTCGGCGATCCGGGCGTCCCGGAGCCTGAGGCGGGGGGGGCGCGGGAGCGGAGGCGCTGACCGATGACCTCCCACTTCATCCTCTACGTGGACGACCAGGCCCGGAGCCGGCGCTTCTACGCCCGGGCGCTGGGCATCGAGCCCCGGCTGGACGTGCCGGGCATGACGGAGTTCGCCCTCCCCGGCGGCGGAGTCCTGGGACTGATGCCCGAGGCGGGGATCCGCTCCCTCTTGGGGCCGGGCCTCCCCGCCCCGTCCCCGGCGACGCCCCTCCGGTCCGAGCTCTACCTGCTGGTCCCCGATCCCGAGGCGAGCCATCGCCGGGCGTTGGAGGCGGGCGCCGTCGAGCTGAGCCCCTTCGCCCCGCGCTCCTGGGGCCACGCCGCCGCCTACTCCCTGGACGCCGACGGCCACGTCCTGGCCTTCGCCTCGCCCGCCCCCGGGGGGGCGGCCTCGGGCGCGCTGGGCGGCGGGGACTGACGCCGTGACCGTCCGCGTGGTCCGCCTGGGCACCGGGCGCGCCCCCGGCGAGGGGCTGCGGATCGGCACGGTGCGGCGCCCACCCCGGGGCGTGCCCAAGTCCCGCTACGCCTCGGACGACTGGTACGACGTGTGGCTGCCGAACCTGGCCCCCACCGCCGAGACCATCAAGCTCGCCCGCGCCGCCGACTCCCCGGAGGGCTGGGCCGCCTTCGAGAAGCGCTACCGCTCCGAGATGTCCACCCCCGACAGCGCCCACCTCCTGGACCTCCTGGCGGCCCTCTCCCGCACCGCGGACTTCTCGGTGGGCTGCTACTGCGAGGACGAGACCCACTGCCACCGGACGATCCTGCGCCAGCTCCTGGCGGAGCGGGGAGCCGAGCTGGGGTGAGCGTCCCGCGCCACGATGACCGACGGAAGCGGGGAGATGGTAGGGGACCTCGGCGATGAAAGACCAGTACTTCGGCGACATCAACGACTACCGCAAGTACGGCCTCCTCCGCGTCCTCAAGTCGGGCGGCGGATCCCTCCAGGTCGCCTGGATGCTCACGCCCGATGACGGCGGGCGAGACGGGGGATCCCGGTCCTACCTCGACGATCCCGACCGATGGGCCGGGCACGATCCCGACTTGTATCACGGCCTCCGCGACCTCCTGGCCTCCTCGTTGCGGGGGCCTTCAGTGACCCTGCTCGAGAGATCGGACCTGTTGCCCGGGGCCTCGTATCACTCGGTGCGAGTCCCCGACGGACGGCGGGCACGCGACTCGTGGTCCGAAGACCTGCTCCGCGCGGCCTCCGGCACCGATCTCGTTTTCCTCGATCCGGATATCGGCATCGAGATACCCTCGTGCCCGGCGGGTCGGGCGGGTTCTTCCGGGTACGTCACCTGGCGCGAGGTCGAGGGGCTCTGGGCGGCGGGCTCCTCGGTGCTCATCTACCAGCACTACCGCCGCGAACCCCGGCGGCCCTTCGCCGAGCGACTCGCGGGGGAGCTACGCTCCCGCACGGGCGGGGGCCTCGTCGAGGCGTTCCACACACCCCACGTCCTCTTCCTCCTCGCCGCCCAGGACCGGCACGCCGGGCGCTTCGGGGCTGCGATCCCGAGCCTCCGGCAGCGCTGGCGGGGTCAGATCGAACCTCTGGGGCTGGCGGACCTGCCCACGGGACCGATGACCCGGTGCGCGCGATAGGCGGCGACAGGTGATTCACCCTCTCACGGAAGGCATGAGAATGAACGAGCAGGACCGGAAGAGCCCCGAGCGTGATGGTGGTCCCGACCCGAAGCCGGCGCTCCTCGCCGGCGGCAACCCCCGGATCCCGAAGGCCGACGGCGACGCCCCCGTGCAGGCGTACATCGCGGCGATCCCGGGTTGGAAACGCGAGGTCGGCGCTCGCCTCGACGCCCTCGTCGTTCGCTGCGTCCCCGGGGTCCGCAAGGCCGTCAAGTGGAACTCCCCCTTCTACGGCATCCAGGGCCAGGGCTGGATCGTGTCCTTCCACGTCTTCACCCGCTACGTGAAGGTGACCTTCTTTCAGGGCGCATCGCTCCACCCGCCCCCGCCCGGAGGGACGGGCAAGGACGCGCGCTGGATCGACGTCCACGAGGGCGACCTGGACGAAGGGCAGATGGAGGCGTGGGTGAAGCAGGCGGCCGCGCTCCCGGGTTGGGGGAAGTCGTAGGCGACGCGGTTCCGGTGCAGGGGGTCACTTGCCCACGCCTCCACATCCCTTCGCCCTCCACCCCAGCCCCTTGGGAGTCCCCTCGCTTCGTGCCCGTGCCCGGGTGCGGGCCCGGCGACGCCAACAGGAAGGAGGGGATGCCTCGGGGTCCGGAAGGCGGTCCTCGGACTCTCGGATCCCTGCGGATCCCCGGTGCCACCCGGCCGCCCCCGCGCACCCCGTCAGGTGGCCCGGGGGTCCACGGGCGTTCGGAGGGGTCCGCCGGGCTCGGCCGGCGGGGTGTCCTGTCCGGGGGGGCGGGCGGTGGAGCCGGGGACGATGGGGAGGGGGTGTCCCTCGGCGGCGGCCTTCAGGCCCCGGAGGGCATCGTCCATCTGGCGGGCCCACTCCCGGGGGATGCCGAGGGCGCGGATCGCGAGGACCAGGGGGCCCCGGGCGCGCTCCACCACCACCACCCGGGTCCAGCCCGAGGGCAGCGGGCGGATCTCCACCGCGCGGCGGCCCCCCACTCCGCCCAGGACGCTGATCCACTCCAGGTGCCGGCCCGGATCGACGTGCTCCACCCGTGCCCGGTGGAGCATGGGGCGCGCGCCCAGGAGGCGGGGGAGGCGCAGCTCCTCCACCAGGCCGCCCGGGAGCCATGGCTCGGGGGTCAGGGAGCGGGCCCAGGCGCAGCCCGGATCCCAGCGGGGCCAGTCGTCGAGGTTGCGGAAGACGTCCCAGACGCGGGCCGCCGTCGCGTGGACGTCGATGCTCCTCTCGATCCTCAGGTCCAGCACCGCTGCTCCCCTGCCGGCGCCCCTCCCGGATGGGGTTGCGGATCCCGGGCCAGGGCGGCGGGGGGGTCCTCCGGCGGGTCGGGCGGGCGGGGCGCGGTGCGATCAGGGCGAGCCGAACACCCCCTCCGGCGTCGCATCGAAGTCGACCACCGTGGCGGCCACGGTGAAGAGGCCGCTCTCGTAGATGTCGTCACAGCTCCAGGCGAAGTCCCCCGGGCCATCCGCCACCACGTCCCCCGTGGCGGGGTCGACGACGGCGGTCAGGAAGTCCTCGGACGTGCCCTCGTTGTGCCCGTTGGCGTAGGTCGGGTCGTCCACCAGCAGCTCCCCGGGGCCCATGCGGGTCTGGTCGTCCCCCTCGCCCGGGTGGCGGTCGAGGTCGGTCCAGAAGGGCTCGTCCCTGTCGCTGTTGTTGAAGGCGTAGACGTACCCGCCGTCGAGCCGGCCGTACATGCGCTGGCGGTAGCAGGACAGGGGGGCGGGCTCGGGGGCGGGCGGCGCCTCCGCCCCGCCGAACTCGCCCTCGGGGGGCGCCTCGCCCGTCAGCTCCCGGCCCAGACGGACCACCTGGAGGTCCGGCACCAGGCCGGTGTCCACGTCCAGCGTCATCGAGCCGTAGTTGCCGGCGACCGTCATCCCCACGTCGTCGGCGCCACCGGCCAGCCAGCCGTCACCGGCGTCCCAGCGCCCGTAGAGGTACTCCACCTCCTGCACCGGCGTCGTCCGGTCCCAGCGGATGTAGACCGCCGTCTCTTCCGGCCGGCCGACCTCCCAGGGGGTCGGCCCGTCGATCATGAAGCCGCGGGTCGCCTCGGGGTCCGAGCCGGACCACCAGATCCGGGACTTCGTGAGGCCGTCGATCTCCACGTCCGCCGCGGCGTCGTAACCGGCGGCGACGGCGAACGCCTCGTCGGGCACCCGGAAGGTCACCGTCACCGTGCGCCCCTCGAAGTCCCCCTCCACCACCGCCGTGCCCGCGTCGTCCAGCTCCAGGGCGGCGACGTCGATGCCCAGGTCGTGGGTCAGGTGGCAGAAGGTCTTCTCCACCACCGCCGGCACCTCGTAGTTGGCGAGGCACACGTTGGCACGGAACAGCCGCCACGCGCCGTGATCGTAGGCCTGGGCCTCTGCGGAACACGCCATCAGGCGCTCCAGGATGGCCTCGTCGCGACAGGCGGGATCGGTCTCGGCCCGGGCGGTCGCGGACGCCGAGGCGATGAGGCCCAGCGCAACGGCGATGCGGCCGGGGACGGGGAATCGTGGATGGATCAAGTCCTGCTCCTTCCGGCCTAGTGGAGGTCCGGGGCGATGGAGGCGGGGATCGAGGAAGCCAGGGAAGGCGCCGGGCTGGAGTCGTCGTCCCCGGAAGCGTCGTCGTCACCGGAGGCGTCGTCGTCACCGGAGGCGTCGTCGTCTCCGGAGGCGGCGGGCTCCTCGCCAGCGGGGGAGCCGCACCCGGCCCCCAGGGCCAGGCCGGTCAAGAGGAGGATGAGGCGGCGGTCGGTCATGGGTACTCCGTCCGCGGGCGGGGATGCGCGCTCCGCCCGCGGGTTGCTCCACCTGATCGGCCGCGGGAGCGGCCGGGTTGAGGGCGGCGCGGGATCCCGACTACACTCCCCGTCGGGAGCCCCCATGGACCGACTCGTCGTCGATGCCTTCGAAGGAGATCTCGCCCGGGTCGAGCTGGCCCCGGGGCGGGTCCTGGACCTGCCCAGGGCGTGGCTGCCGCGGGCCGCCCGGGAGGGGGACCACGTCGCGGTGGAGGTCGTGTCCGACGGTACCGTCCGCTTCGCCGTCGACGCCGAGGCCACCGCCAACGCCCGGCGCGGGGCCGGCGACCTGCTGGACAGCGTCGCCGAGGAGCCTCCGGACGACTTCAGGATATGAGCCGAGGCCCACGGTGACGCCGGGCCGCCGCCTCCTCCCCCTCCTGGTCCTGCTGGGTGTCCTGCTGGGCCTGGCGCTCGGGTGCGGCGCGGCGTTTGCCGGGGAAGCGGAGGCGGAGGCCGCCCCCCTGGTGCTCCACTTCCTGGACGTGGGCCAGGGGGACGCGGTGCTGGTCCGCACCCCCGACGGCAAGGCGGTCCTGGTGGACGGCGGCAAGCCGGCGGGAGGGGTGGTCCGGCAGCTCGACGCGCTCGGCGTGACGCGCCTGGACCTGCTGATCGCCACCCACGCCGACTACGACCACATGGGCGCCCACGAGGAGGTCCTGGGGCGGTTCCCGGTGGGCGCCTGGATCACCAACGGCGTGCCCCACACCACCCAGAGCTACCGCCGCACCGTGGAGCTGGCCGCTCGCCTCGCCCGGGAGGGGCGGCTGAAGGTCTACAAGGCTGGCAGCTTCCGGCCCGGGCAGGACGTGGGCTCCGGGGGGGTCGGCCTCCACCTCCTGCCCCCCCCGCCGGGGGTCGATCCGGGGGAGCAGAACGTGAACTCGGTGGGGCTGGTGGTCACCTACGGCCCCTTCAAGGCGGTGCTGACCGGCGACTCCGAGGGGCCCGAGACGGCCGCGTGGCTCGGGATGGATGCCTACGACGGGCTGCTCCGGGACGCCACCGTGCTCAAGGCCACCCATCACGGTGCCCGGAACGGGGATCCCGCCACCCCGGGATGGCTGCCCCGCCTGCACCCGGACCTGGTGGCGATCCCCGTGGGCGACAACAACTACGGCCACCCGACGCCGGAGGCGCTGGCGGCCTACCGTGCCGTGGGGGCGAGGGTGCTCCGCACCGACCGGGACGGCCGGATCACCGTGCGCGCCTGGCCCGACGGGCGATACGAAGTGGAGACCGAGCGGGCGCCGGTGGTCACCGGGGGGACCTCCCGGGGAGCCGGACCGCCGCCGCCGCCGGCCGTCTCGCCCCCCGCCCCACTCCCCTCCCCCGCCGCGCCGCCCGGGGACGGGCCCCCCTCCCCGGGGGGCGCGCCTCCCTCCCCGGACGGGGCCTGCCCCGAGAGCCACCCCATCAAGGGCAACCGGGGCTCGAAGGGGTGGATCTACCACCTGCCCGGCGGCGCGCACTACGGCCGGACCCGTGCCGAGGAGTGCTTCGCCACCCCCGCCGCGGCCGAGGCCGGGGGCTATCGCCGCGCGGGGCGCTGACGCCGAGCCCGCCCGCCGGCGCCTCCATCACGGCGACCCGCCGGTGTAATGGCGTGTAATGGTCACGGCTGGAAGCCGCCCGCCCCCGCGCCCACCCTGTCCCCTCGCCCACCACCGCCGATCGCCCGGCCGGTCGAAAGCCACCCGGGGGGAGCCCGTGCCCGTCGTCCCGCCCCACCACCCGCCGCCCCTCCGGCGAACCGCGCCGGTTGTCCCCCTCGCCCTCGCCGTGGCCCTCGGCGCCTGCGCGGCCGGCCAGCACCCGTCTCCGGGGCGGTCCATCTCCCGGCCCGCCGCCTGCCCCGGGGCCTTGGGGGCGGCGGTGGACGGCATCGAGGGGTCCTGGGCGCGGGTGGAGGTGGCCGGCGGACCCGTCCTGGACCTCCCCCGCTCCTGGCTCCCCCGGGGTGCCCGGGAGGGCAGCCGCCTGTGCGCGCGGAGCGCCGGTGGGGGCGGGATCCTCCTCGTCCTGGACCGCCGATCCGCGGCGAGCGCCCGGGAGGGGGCCCGCCGCCTCCTGGACGGCGCCGCCCGGTCCCCGACTCCTCGTTCAGCCCAAGGCGCGCCGGGCGATCCCCCCCGCCACGAAGGCCACGGCGGCGGCGAGGGCCGCGATCCCGATCATCTCCAGGGCGCTGCGCCAGCGGGAGCGGTGGACGAAGGGGGCCCTCACGATCCCCGCCGCCCCGAGGGCGAGGGCGGCCAGGACCACGGCCATGCCCAGGACCCCCAGCCCCGGGGGCCGGGGGAGGACGTAGGCGAACAGGGGCGCGGCCCCCACGACGACGAAGGCGGCGAGGGTGGCGAGCCCGTGGCGCAGGGGCTTCTCCAGGACCACCGATCCGCCCCCCTGCTCGATCTCCGACTTGATCCCGAGGAAGTTGCTCGCCCCCATGGAGATCCCGTCGGCGAAGAGGTTGGCGATCCCCAGGATCAGGCCGACATCGGCGGGGAGGGAGGCGCCCGACGCGCCCGCGACCACCGCCAGGGTGGTGATCACCCCGTCCACCGCTCCGTAGACCATGTCCCGGAGGTAGTGTCCGAAGCCCCGGTCGGGCCTGCCGGGGCGGGTGGCGGCCTCGTCCAACCCGTCCTTCCCTCCCCGCCCCCTCTCCCGCGGGGCCGCCGGGATCGGCCTGCAACCCCGGGACCGGACCGCCCCCTCGGCCGCATACCCACGCTGTGGTACCCTCGCGGCACGGGAGGGAGCGCCGGACATGATCGCGAAACGGGCCGTCGGAGCAGGGGGATCGCCGGAGCACCCGGGGGTGGAGGGCCGAGACCGGTCCATCGACCCGGTGTGGGACGGGCGCCCGTCGCGGATCGAGACCTGGTACGCCACCTGGACCGAACCCGCCACGGGGACCGGCTTCTGGCTGCACCACGAGGTGGTCGCCCCGCCCCGGGGGGAGGCGATCTCCCAGGGCTGGGCAGCGGTCTTCCCCCCCGGGGAGGCGCCGGTGGTGGAACGCTTCGGCCCCGAGGCGGCGGTCCATCCCGTGCCGGAGGGGACCCTGTTCGACTCCCGGGCCGCCCGGGCCTCCCGCGGGCTCCTGGAGGGGCGGACGGAGGGGCTCTCGTGGCGCCTGGAGTACGCCGACGCGGGGGCGGCGCTGCGGCCCTTTCCGCCCTGGACCTTCGGCCGGGAGTGGTTCCCCGGCAGCCAGGTGGCCTCCTACCCCACCGCCCGCTTCTCTGGCACCTTCGGGGTGGGCCCCCGAACCTTCGACCTCCAGGACGCGCCCGGCGCCATGTCCCACATCTACGCCCACGGCCACGCCCACGGCTGGACCTGGCTCCACGCGGACCTGGGGGGTGGAGACGCCCTGGAGATCGTCGCCGCGCGCCCCCAGCGGGCCGCCCTGCGGTGGCTCCCGGTCCTGACCTTCGCCCGCCTCAGGGTGGGGGGGCGCGACTGGCCCCGGGACCCGGCGCGGTCGGTCCTGGGCATGCGGACGCGGCCGGGGCTGCCCCGTTGGACCACCCGCGGCCGCGCGGGGGACCTGGAGCTGGACGTGGAGGTGGAGGTGCCGGACGCGGCCTCCGTCACCCTGGCCTACCACGACCCCGACGGCACCCCGGCGTGGTGCACCAACAGCGAGAGGGCGTCCGCGACCGTCCGGGCCAAGGGCCCCTTCGGCGAGCGCACCTGGCGCCTGGACGGGACGGCCCACGCCGAGGTGGGCACGAGGACGCCGCCGCCGGGGCGGGTGGTGTACTGAACGCCTACTCGACCCGCTCCGCCGCCAGCCGCCAGCCCAGCCCCGACAGGGTCTCCTCGCAACCGATCACCCGCAGGCCGGCCCCCTCGACGAGGGCCACCAGGCCCTGGGCGGTGAAGCGGCCCTCCACGCCGCTGGCGAGGCGCCACAGCATCATCGACAGGGCGAAGCGGGGATCCCGGGAGAGGGCCTCCACCGGGGCGAACCGGCCGCCGCGCCGGGGCTCCAGGAGCACCAGCCGCCCCCCCGGGCGGAGCACCCGCCGCACCTCCGACAGCACCTTGCCCCGCTCGGGCACCAGGTACAGGAACGAGTGGCCGGTGGCGGCGTCGAAGCTCCCGTCCGGGAAGGGCAGGGCCCGGGCGTCCCCCTGGACCAGCTCGATCCGCTCCCGGGCCGGCGACGCCGAGACCCGGGGACGGGCCCGGGCCAGCATCCCCGGGCTGTAGTCCAGGCCCACCACCCGCAGCAGGGGATCCGCCTCGGCCAGGGCGATGGCGGACACCGCCGGCCCCGTCCCCAGGTCGATGAGGCGACGGCCCGGCTGCCCGTCGCCCCCGGCCCCCTCGGGGAAGTGCCGCGCCAGGCCGCGGATGTGGTCGCGCCAGATCTCCTGGGCGGTCATCCAGTCGTACAGCGGCGCCCCCAGGTCAAAGGCCCGCGCGCCCAGGATCCGAGCCATCTTCCCTCCGCTCCGCGGGGGCTCAGCAGCCCGCCCCCGGCAGTACCGCCGGGTCCGAGTCGTCGCAGTCGCCGCACCGGTCCGTCCACCCGTCCCCGTCCAGGTCGTCTCCGGAGTCGACGCAGAACAGCACGCCCCGGTGGTCCAGGTCGAAGGGGTCGGCCCCTGCCGTGAACACCTCGTAGACCGCCCCCTCGGTACCCCGCCCCACCCCCAGCGAGCCCGGCGCCGCGACCGCCGCCGAGAGGTCGGTCTCCGGCACCGTGCCCCCCGGGGTGCAGCTCCACCCCACCAGGCCGTCGCTGGCCGCCACCGAGCCGAAGTGGGCCGACAGGCGGCCGTCGGCGCGGAACACCAGGGTGAAGGTGTTCTCGTCCGCGGGGTTGAGCTGCGACACCTCGATGAAGTGGACCGACACCGCGTCCTCGTGCTGCACCCAGGCGATGGTGCCCGTGTCCCCCTTCAGGTCGTCCCACAGGCCGGCGACACTGTCCACCTCGGTGGTGCTCAGGAACTCCGACGAGGACTCGCTGTAGTCGGTGTCGATCCCATTGAAGGTGACGCGCCCGTTGGAGATCACCCAGCCCGAGGCGTGGTCCGCCCCGCAGAAGGGGAAGCGGAAGCCGCCGACGAAGACCATCTCCCCCGCCGTGTCGTCCCCCAGCATGTCGAGGACGACGGGGAGTTCGGGGTCGTCGCCGTCGATGGCGCCGTCGCAGTCGTCGTCCAGGCCGTTGGCGTCGTCCTCCCAGGCGTAGGGGTAGACGGCGGGGTCCGCGTCGTCGCAGTCCCCGTCGCAGGCGGGGATCCCGTCGCCGTCGAGGTCGGAGCCGTCGACCGTGGGATCGGTGTCGTCGCAGTCCCCGTCGCAGGCGCTCTGGCCATCGCCATCGGCGTCCAGGCCGTGGACGGCGGGATCGGTATCATCGCAGTCGTTCCCCCCGCAGGAGGCGGCGTCGTCGCCGTCCCCGTCGGAGTCGGCCAGGAGGTCGGGATCGTCCCCGTCCACCGCGCCGTCGCAGTCCTGGTCGACGCCGTCGCAGGTCTCGGCTGCCCCGGGGTGGATCGAGGCCGCCAGGTCGTCGCAGTCCCCGCCACAGGCGGTGGTGCCGTCGCCGTCGAGGTCGGCGCCCCCGTCCTCGTCCACGGCGCCGTCGCAGTCGTCGTCCACCCCGTCGCACCCCTCGGGGGCTCCGGGGCGGCGGTCGGGATCGGCGTCGTCGCAGTCGCCGCCGCAGGTCGCGTAGCCGTCTCCGTCGGCGTCGAAGCCCTCGTCCACGCCTCCTTCGCAGTCGTCGTCCACGCCGTTGCACGTCTCCGCCGCGTCGGGGTTCACCGCCGCGGACCCATCGTCGCAGTCGCCGCCACAGGTCGTGTAACCGTCCCCGTCGGCGTCGTAGCCCTCGTCCACGGCGCCGTCGCAGTCGTCGTCCCTCCCGTCGCACGACTCGGTGCGCCCGGGGTTGGTGCCGGGACGGGTGTCGTCGCAGTCCCCCCCGCAGGTGGTGTATCCGTCCCCGTCGACGTCGTGCCCCTCGTCCACGACGTCGTCACAGTCCTGGTCCACTCCGTCGCACGCCTCCGCCCGGCCGGGGTAGAGGTCGGGATCGGCGTCGTCGCAGTCGCCGTTGCACACGGTGACGCCGTCCCCGTCGACGTCGTGCCCGTCGTCCACCGCGCCGTCGCAGTCGTCGTCCCGCCCGTTGCACGTCTCGGTCGCGCCGGGGAAGACCAGGTTCCGCGCGTCGTCGCAGTCCCCCCCGCAGGTGGTGTATCCGTCTCCGTCGGCGTCGAAGCCCTCGTCCACCGCGGCGTCGCAGTCCTGGTCCACCCCGTCGCAGACCTCCGCCGCGCCGGGCCGGATCCCGGGGTCGGCGTCGTCGCAGTCGGTGTCGCAGGCGTAGCCGTCTCCGTCCCCGTCCAGGCCGTCGTCCACCACCCCGTCGCAGTCATCGTCGATGCCGTCGCAGGTCTCGACCGCGCCAGGGTTTGTCGACGCGGTGCCGTCGTCGCAGTCGCCGCCGCAGGTCGTGTATCCGTCTCCGTCGGCGTCGAAGCCCTCGTCCACCGCGCCGTCGCAGTCGTCGTCCCGGCCGTCGCACGTCTCGGCCACGCCGGGGTTCGCCGCCGCCGCGGCGTCGTCGCAGTCCCCCCCGCAGGTCGTGTATCCGTCCCCGTCCTCGTCGAAGCCGTCGTCGACGGTGCCGTCGCAGTCCTGGTCCACCCCGTCGCACGTCTCCGCCGCCCCGGGGGCGATGTCGGACCTCCCGTCGTGGCAGTCCCCCTCGCACGGCGTGTATCCGTCTCCGTCGGTGTCCAGGTCCGTCCCCTCGTCGACCTCGCCGTCGCAGTCGTCATCCCGGCTGTTGCACTGCTCCGGCGCGTCGTCGTGGACCGCGGGATCGCCGTCGTCGCAGTCGCCGGCGATCTCGCCGGGGCACGACGCGTCGTCCAGGTGGCCGTCGCCGTCCCCGTCGAAGTCCTCGTCCACGAGGCCGTCGCAGTCGTCGTCCCGGGTGTTGCACTCCTCGGGGGCGCCCGGGTACACCTCCGCGCGGTCGTCGTTGCAGTCCACGTCCGAGGTGTAGCCGTCTCCGTCCCGGTCGTCGGGGGAGACGTCGTCGTCGGCCGTGTCGTCGTCGGCCGTGTCGTCGTCGGCGGCGGTGTCGTCGTCCTGGGTGGCGTCGTCGTCGTCGGCCTGCGGGGTGGGCGCGCACGCGGCGAGGAGCAGGAGCGCCAGCAGGGGCGTCAGCGGTCCGGTCGTTCGGCGTGGGGACATCGATGCTCCGGTGCGGGCCGCCCGGGGGGCGGGGGACAGGGGCACGGCGGCGATGGGAGGATAGACTACCCCGGCCCACCGGGGGGAGCGCGACGGCCGGCGTCCGGACGATCCCGTTCAGATCGCCCTCCGGGACGCCTCTCGGACGCCCATGGCCCCTTGCCAGGCCCGGGCGAGGGCCGGGCCGACGGCGTCCCAGGTCAGCCCCGCCATCACCCTCCCCCGGGCCGCGGGGTGAGGGCCCGCCTCCCACGCCCGGGTCACCGCGGCGGCGATGGAGCGGGGGTCCCCGGGATCGCACGGGAGCACCGCGTCCCCCAGCAGGTCCGCCGCGTAGCCCGCGGTGGTGGACACCAGGGCGCAGCCCTGGAGCGCCGCCTCCAGGGTCACCCGCCCCACGGACTCCGCCCAGCTCGCCAGGACGTGGACCCTCGCCCCCGCCATGGCCGAGCGCACCATCTCCGGCGGCTGGTAGCCGAGCCAGACGGTCCTGCCCGGGCTCGTCCGGGCGGCGAGGCGCTCCACGTAGCCGCGGTGGCGGGGGTTCCCCGGCCCCACCAGCACCAGGGGCAGGCCCGTGGGCTCCAGGGCGTCGATGACCCCCAGGGGGTTCTTGAGGTCCTCGATGCGTCCCACGCACAGCACGAACGGGCCCGGGACCCCGGCCAGCCGGCGCGCGGGGCCGGGGTCCGCGGGGGGCGCCGCGGGCACCGCCGTGGGGACCACCGCCGACGGGACCGAGCCCGGGTCCAGGCCCGTGGCCCGCAGCAGCTCCCGCTCCTCCCGGGGGCAGGTGAAGGTCGCCATGGAGGCCCAGCGCAGCAGGTCCCGACGCTGCTCCGCCCACCCCGGGACCCCCCGGAGCAGCCCCCGCTGCGCGGGATCCACCACCCGGAGCACCGCCCGGCGGCACGCCTCCGCCGCCTCCTCGGAGCCGGCGAGGCGGGCCACCGCGCCGGCCAGGCCCCGCCGCCCCTCCCGCAGGTAGCGGCCGAGGTCGTGGTGCAGGGGGGTGAGGACCACCGGCACGCCGCGAGCCCGCGCGGCTCGGGCCTGGGCCCAGGCATCCTGGGGGCGGGTGACGTTCCAGACGTGCACCAGGTCCACCCCCCGCAGGTCCCCCGGGACGCCCGCCTCCACCCTCACCCGGAATCCCAGGCGCTCCCCCGCCTCCGCCGCCTCCCGGGCGTGCAGCACGTCGCCGCCGGGCCGGCGCTCCACGTCCGCCCGCAGCAGGACCAGCACCGTGGCGCTCACCGCGACGGGTCCCGGGCCGCCGCCCCCGCGCCGTACCCCGGGCCATCCGCCGACAGGAGCACTTCCAGGGGCTGCCGCGTCCACCGCGCCATCGCCCACCACCCCGAACGCCCCCCGGGGCGCTCCGCCAGGCCCCTCGCCACGCAGGCGGCCGTCAGGGACAGCCGCAGCAGCTCGGCGCGCCCCGGGCCGAGGTCCCGCAGCGCCCACCGGAGCAGCGCCCCCCAGACTCGCTGCCGCCTCTCGGGCGTCCAGTTGGGGTTCCCGGCGTGGGGGATGGGCGGCGCGCCCACCTGGGCCACCAGGGCTCCCCGGGCCCGAGCCCGCGCGCACAGCTCCAGGTCGGTCCCGTAGGCCCAGAAGGACTCATCGAAGCCCTGGACCTCCCTCAGGAAGCTCGTCCGCCCCGCCAGCGCCGCCCCCAGCAGCCAACCGGCGGGGGCGATCCGCCCCGGAGAGGGAGGCCCCATCGCCCGCCGCACCACCCCGCCAGCGAACCGGCCCCGGAGGGTGGGCACGGCGAACGAGGAGGGCTGGGGGCTGCCGTCGGGGTTCACCATGGGCAGCCCCAGCAGCACCGGGCCCGGATGGCGGTCGAAGGCGTCCACGAGGGCGACCAGGGCGGCCGCGTGGGGGCGCGTGTCCGGGTTCAGGAAGAGCACCAGCGGCGCCCGGACGCGGGCGAGGCCGGCGTTGTTCCCGTGGGAGTACCCGACCTCCACCGGGGAGTGGATCCGCTCCACCCCGGGGAAGGCGGCGCACACCTCGGCGGTCCGGTCCCGGGACGCGTTGTCGAACACCACCACCTGGAGCGGGAACGGCGGGGGATCGGACTCCAGCGCGGCGAGACATCCCTGGAGCTGCTCGGCGTCGTCCCGCGTGAACACCACCACCGACAGCCGGGGCAGCGCGCCCGCGGGCAGGCCCAGGCGCTCGGCCAACGGGATCGACGGAGATCCATCCGCTCGGGACATCGCCGGGGCGTCCTATCCGCGGTCGGGAAGCGGGGGGTCCGGAGGGAGGGCCTGGGCCAGGCCCTGGAGGACGCGACGCTCCCAGGGCGCCAGCTCCGCCATCCTCCGGTGGGTCGCCATGTTGCGCCCCAGGTCGTCGCAGCTCTTCTCGCAGCCGCACGCGGCGCCGGGGTCGTTGCCGATGAGCTGGAAGAAGGGGTCGCGCTTCTCGACGACCCGCGTCTTCCGCCGGAAGTACCGCTGCTTGGGGCCGTTCCAGATCTCCGGGAAGCGGTTCTCGTGGAGGTTGCCGACGGGGATCCGGTGCGACTTGAGACAGGACGTGATCCTGCCGTCGGGCATGACCCGGGCGAAGGTCCACCCGATGGAGCACGGGAAGGTGTGGACGATGTTCGCGTCGGCGTTGCCCACCACCGCGTCGGGGGTCGAGATCCGTCGGAGCCACTGGTCGTAGTTGTACAGGACCCCCTCCAACCCCCGCCGGGCCAGCCGCTCCCGCACCCGCAGCGAGTCGCGGTGGAGGCGCTGCCTCTGCTCCTCGTCGAAGAGGATGGCGTCGGTCGCCCCGGGGATGGTGTCCACGACGGTGAACTCCACCCACTCCGAGCCGGTGTCCAGGACGAAGTCCACCATCTCCTCCATCTCGTGGCAGTTGATGGTGGAGACGACGTGATACACTTTTATCAGCGGCTTGTCGCGCTTCCGGCGGTTCAGCTCCGTCAGGGCCCTCTTGAGACGCTGGAACTGCTCCTCGGTCTTGTTGGGGTGCGTCCGGGCGTACGCCTCGCCGGTACCCGCCCACACCGAGACCGTCATCTCGTCCAGGCCCAGGTCCAGGACCCGGTCCAGGACCGGCCCCTCGACGAGGTTGAAGTTGGTGTTCACGTAGCAGTACATCCCCGCCTTCTTGATCACGTCGATCACGTCGAGGATGCGGGGGTGGACGAAGGGATCCCCGCCCCCCGCCAGGTAGACCTCCTTGGTCCCCATGGCGGCGACGTCGGCGACGAGCTGGCAGATCAGCTCGAAGGGGAGCTGCTTGCGCTTCTCCTCCTCCGGCGGGGCGTGCTCGTTGAGCAGGGGAGAGTGGAGCCAGCAGGCGATGCAGTCGTTGTTGCAGCGGTTGGTGATGTCGAGCTGGAGCAGGTAGGGGCCCGTGAAGGCGTGCTCTCCGTGGAGGATCCCCAGCAGCTCCCGCCTCTCGTCCACGTATCCCCGCAGCGCGTCGGGCAGGCCCCTGACCTCCCGCGGCGAGATCTGGGGCCTCCTGGGCGGCGGGCGCACCCCGGCGAAGGGCTTGAGGGAGGGGTCCCGGCGCCGGGCCAGACCGGCGGGCCCCGCGTCCACCGCCGTGCCCGCCGCTCCGGCGAGGCCGTCCGCCGCCGCGGCCCCGAGGGGGAAGCCCAGCCCCACTCCGGCCCGCTCCCCGTCGGGGACGCCGCCGTCGGCAAGCAGGTCGGCGTCCACGGCGATGTGGGCCCCCGCCAGGACCACCGCCGGGGACTCGGCCACCGGGTGGGCCGGGCGGACCTCGTCACCCGCGGGGCCCCGGCCGCGGACCGGGGGGCGGCCCTCGGGGGAGAGGCCGTGCAGGGCGAGGCCCAGGCGGTAGGACGCCAGCATCCTCATGGCCGTCGCCCCCCACGAGAAGGTCGACTCCGCCCTCTCCCGGGCCAGGCGCTCCAGGGAGCGCCGCTCTTCGGGGTGGTCGAAGAGCCAGGCGATCCCCCGGGCGAGGTCGGGCACCGAGCCGGGCTCCACCAGCAGGCCGCAGCGGCCGTGCTCCACCATCTCCACCGCCTCCCCCACCCGGCTGACCACCATCGCCTTGCCCGCCGCCAGGTACTCGACGACCTTCAGGGGGCTCTTGGTGCGGACCTGGGGGGTGTCCTCGAAGCAGGCGACGGCGACGTCGGCGGCGGCCATCCAGTCGGCGACGTCCTCGTGGGGGACCGAGCCGGTGAAGACCAGCGACTCCCCCAGGCCCAGCTCCCCGGCGATCCGGTGGAGGTCCTTCTCGCGGCTGCCGGACCCCACGACGGCGAACCGGGCGTCCGGATGGGTGCGGAGCACCTCCGCGGCGGCCCGCACGAAGAGGTCGGCGTACTGCGCGTTGTGGAGCTGGCCGACGTACAGGGCGAGGGGTGCGTCCCCGAAGCCGGCGGCGGCCCGCATGCGGCCCCGGTCGCGTCCGGGCCGGAAGCGGGCGAGGTCGGCCCCCACCGGGGCCCAGGCGATCCGCTCGTCGGGCACCCCGAGGGCCCTGGCCTGCTCCCGCAGCGCGGCGCTGGCCACCGAGACGGTGTCGGCGATCCGCGGCAGCGCCCGCTCCAGGCGGTCCAGGCGGGCGGCGACGGCGGGGTCGTGGGGACCGGAGCGGTAGATCTCCGCCTCCCAGTCGTCCCAGTCGTAGTGGAGCGGCACCCCCCGCAGGTAGGCCGCCGTCGCCGCGGGCAGGGAGACGTGGGAGAAGCACTTCTGGAAGTGGATCACGTCCGCCCAGCGGGCGAGCTGGGTCATCGTCGCCAGCTTCTTGAGCCCGAACCGGGCGTGCCGGACCTGGGGGACGACCTCGAAGGGGAACTCCTGGCGCGTGGCGGCGACCTCGGGGGTCACCTCGGGCCGGGCGAGGTGATAGACCAGCTTCACCTCGCAGCCGGCGTGACACAGGGCGGTGGCGACGGAGGTGATCCGCACGGTCCACGGCTCCAGCGGCTCGTAGATGTCGTGGGGATGGATCATCAGGACGCGCATCGACTCACCGGGACGCCGGCCCGAGGGCCGGGACGGGGCTCGCTCTACAGATTGCCCTTGGCCTCACCCACCCACAAGCGGATCAGCTCCGCCGCCCCGGGCGCCCGGCCCACCGCGCCCCCCAGCCGCTGGAGGGGGCGGGTGGCCGCCCCGCCGGAGACCGGAGGAGGAGGAGCCTCGGGTTCGGGCCCGCGGGGGGGAGCGGGACCGGGCCCCCCCTCGGGGGGAGGGACCGGGCCGGGGGGAGGCGGCGCTCCGGCCTGCCCCCTCGCCCGCCGCACCGCCAGCCGCCAGGCCGGAGTGCCCTGGATCTCGTGGAGGTCCCGCTCCACGTTGCCCAGGTGCTCCCGGAGGACCCTCTCCTGCCCGGCGACCTCGTCCCTCTCGCGGCACACCTCCGCCACCCGGGACTGGAGGGAGGCCCTCTCCCCCAGGAGCCCCTCCCTCTCCCCCTGGAGCCCCTCCACCCTGCGGCTCAGGCCGTCGATCTCCCGCAGCAGCACCTGTCGCTCCTCCCGGGCCGCGTCGTCGCGGCGGGAGAGGTCCTCGATGGTGCGCGCCTGCTCCTGGATCCTCCGGGCCAGGTCCCTCTTCTCGTCCTCGGAGCGCTCCCCCCGGGCGCGCTCGGCCCGCAGGTCGTCCTCGGCCAGCACCGCCAGGCGGTCCCGCTCGGCCCGGGCGACCCGGGCCTCCTCCTCGGCCACCGCCAGCCGCCGGTCGGCGTCCAGGGCCCGCCGCTGCATCTCGGCCCGGTCGGCGTCCCAGGCGGCCTGGGCGGCGGCGCGGTGCTCCTCGGCCTGGCGTCGCACCAGGTCCAGCTCGGCACGGGCGAGGGCGATCCGGGCCCCGGTCATCTCGTGGAGGGCGGTGGGTCCCCGCCTCCTCCGGGGGAGGTCCTGGAAGAAGGGCAGCGCGGGCTCGACCACCGCCTCGGCGCGGTGGCGGTCCAGGAACAGGCGGCGGGCGTTGCGGGCCCGGGCCGCCACCTTTCGGGGGCTGCGGGCCAGCTCGGACACCAGCTCGGCGATCCCGCCGCGGTCGGCGGGGTCGACGGTCCACCCGGCCTGGGCGTCCTCGATCTCCCGGGCCATCTCGCCGTCCCGGGCGTAGATCACCGGCAGGCCCGCCCAGAGGTACTCCACGGTGCGGGTGGTGATGGCGAGGCGCCGCTCGGGGTTGTCGCGGTACACGTCCAGGGCGACGGTGCCCTCCCGGATCAGCGCCTCGCGGTAGAGGGCGTGGGGCAGGGCTTCCCGCACCCGGGCGCGGGCGCGGCCGGCCAGCGCGGCCTCCACCCGGGGCCAGGGGCTCTCCCCGCCGTCGACGTCCCCCAGGAGGGAGGCGCCGGGGGTGGAGAGGTACACGTCCAGGGCGGCGTCCCCGTCGCCTTCCAGCCCGTCGGCGGCGCCCAGGAGGGCCGCCTCGGAGTCGATCCACGGCCACCTCGCCCCCCCGTAGACGAGGCGGAAGGGGCCTCCGCCCGTGGCGCGGGGGGGAGGGGCCTCCGGGAGCCCGAGGGGGACGACGCTGACGGGCAGCCGCCGCGGGTCGTGGCCGGCAAGCACCAGGAAGGCCGAGAACCAGTCCCTCTGGCGCTCGCCGGGGACCAGGACGTGGTCGGCCCGGTGGAGGGCGGCGACCTTCGCCGCGAGGTCCGGGGCGAGGCGGCTCTCGGGGCGGCGGAAGAGGTTCTCGAGGGTGAGGGAGCCGTGGAGGTCTACGGCGACGGGGAGATCGACGTCGGGGAGGTGGGAGGCCAGGGCCCACTGCTCCACCAGCAGGGCGTCCGGGGACACGCGGGCGATGGTCTCCAGCAGGGAGCCCGGGGTGAAGGCGAGGGCGCGGAGGGCCTCGGGGGCACCGGCGGGGAGGGCGCGGGCGTCGACGGCGTGGAGGACGCGGTGCCCGTGGGCGGCGAGGCCCGCGCCCAGGGCACCGATCCTCAGCCCGCCCCCGGACGCCGGGTGGTCGGGCAGCGGCGGCGGGTCCGAGGAGATGCACAGGACCGTGCGGCGCATGGGGCCTCGCTCCGGGGTGGACACCGCCGCATCCTAGCAAATCCGCGGCGGATCTCCCCTCCGGGACGGCGCTTTCCGCACCCGGGCCTCACGTCCCGCCCCCTCGGGCCGATGAGCGGTGAGGGTGGGAAGGCCAGGGGCCCGCGGGACCGTCCCCTCCGGTGGGGTCGGCGCCCGCCCCCGAGGAAATGCTCCCGACGCTCCCCGCTCCGTCCCCTCTCCTGGCCCTGGCGCTGGCCGTCTCGGCGGCGGGCGCGGGTGCCCTCGTCGCCGGTCCGCCGGGCGCGGCGGCGGCGGCGGGCCTGGCCGCCGTCGCCACCCTGGCCCTCGCCGCGGCTTCCGCGCCCGGCACCGCCGACGCCGCGGCCTGGCGAGAGACGCGAAGCGTCGAGGCGGGCCCCGGACCCGAGGCGGTCCCGGAGCCACCCCCGCCGGACGGCGGCAGGACCGCCGGGCCGCTCCCCGATCCCGCCGTGCGGGCGCTGGGGGAGGCCGCCGCGGCCCTGCGGGCGCCCCTGGCCTCCGCCCGGTCGGAGCTGTCGATGCTGGCGGACCGCCTGGAGGCGGCCGGCGACCTCCCGGCGGCGCGCCTCCTGGCGTCGGCCCGGGAGGGGCTGGCCGCGGCGGAGCGCCACGCGGCGGTGGCCCGCGCCCTGGCGGGCAGCCTGGGACGCGGACCCCACGCCCTGGACCTGGGGGTGCTGGCCTCACGGGTGGGGGACTCATGCGCGCCGGCGGTGGCGGCCAACGGCACCCGGCTCACCGTGCGGCTGGGCTGCCCTCTGCCGGTGTTGGGACATCCCCGCGCCCTGGAGGCCGCGCTGCGGGTCCTGCTGGACGACGGGCTGGCGGCCTGCAACGCCATCGCCCGCCCCGGCCGGCTCGAGGTCCGCGCCACCCGGGACGGCGCCTACGCCCGAGTCGAGATCGCCGACTCCCGCCGGACCTCCCGGCTGAGCCCGGGACCCGGCGCCCCGCCCTCCGGCCCCCTGGACCTCGCCCGCGCCCTGCTCCGGGCCCACGGCGGCGACCTGCTCCTGATGGGAAGGGACCCGGTCCTGGAGGGAGCACTTCGGGTGCTGACCGTCCCCCTGGCGGCGGAGCAGCCGGCCGCCGCCCGGGCGGAGTGGGGCGTGGAGGCCGCCTGACGGCGACCCTCCGGGCGGGCCGGCGGATCAGGGCGCCTCGAACGGCGTCGCCGCGCCGCACACCCTCCAGGTGGAGGCCAGGGGCTCCGAGGTCTCGTCGTGGCCGGCGATGCCGTTGCCTCCGGGGCCGCCGTCCTCCCCCGCCTCGCTGAAGTCCGTCCGGCAGAAGGCCTCGCCGAGGACGTGCTCGACCGGGGAGACGATGCCCTGGGCCTCCGGCGGCGTGTCCGCGGCGTAGGCGGAGGCGATGGGCCCGGGATCGGGGCCGTCCACCGCGAGCCCCGTCTTGTCCACCGCCTCCTCCTTGTCGCCCCAGAGGACGATGTCGACGTCCTGGACCCGGTCCGTCGCCCCGTCCCAGTGGAAGAGCACGATCACCTCGCCGGCGTTGGAGATCCCCGCGGAGGTCCCCACCGAGCCGTCGGCGCAGGGGACCATGGCCGGGGCGCCGCCGCCCTCCACCAGGGAGAAGTCCGGCGCGAGGCCGTACCAGCCGGCGAACCCGGCGTTGGTGGCGACCACCACCGTCTCCCCCGGGGCCACCGCCGCGCCGTCGGGGAAGCGGACGCAGAAGTCGTAGGTGGAGGCCACCAGGACCCCGGTCACCACCTGCGCATATTCCGGCACCCACGCGGTCACCATATCGGTGACGAAGTAGCCCGACAGGGACACGGTCGCCCCCGTGGGGTTGTAGACCTCGACGTACTCGCCCTCGGTGGGGGTGACGACGACCTCGCTCACCAGGAGCGTGTCGTGTTCCGGCGGCGGGGTCGTGTCATCGTCCCCCGTGTCGTCATCGGAGACGTCGTCGTCGGAGGTGTCGTCGTCCGGCGTGACATCGTCGTCCGAGACGTCGTCATCCGAGACGTCGTCATCCGAGACGTCGTCGTCCGAGACATCGTCATCCGAGACGTCGTCGTCCGAGACATCGTCGTCCGAGACATCGTCGTCCGAGACATCGTCGTCCGAAGCGTCGTCGTCCGAGACGTCGTCATCCGAGACGTCGTCGTCCCCCACCCAGGAGTCGTCGTCATCGTCGTCGTCGCCCCCATTCCTGCCGGGTCCGCTCGGGGAGGGGACGCAGGCGGCGAGCAGCAAGGCGGGGAAGAGGAGCGCGGCGGGAGTGCGCAAGACGGGGCCTCCGGGGCGCCTCGAGCCAGCCGGCGAACGGACCGGAGGCCGCGGGAGAAGGGCGGTGGGCGGACGATCCGCCCTGCGAGAGGGACTCTACCGTCATCGACCGCGGACCGAAAGCGCCGCGGGGACGCCAGGGGTCGGGGCGCTAGTACGTCGTTCCAGAGCGAGTTCCCCAGTTTCTGAGTCCGCCTTCCAGCTCATCGGCGTCGCGGTCCCGCGAACGGGAGGCCCCGTAGGGCGGGGGCTTGTCCCCCGCCGAAGCCCCGCGGCGGGGGACAAGCCCCCGCCCTACGTTCCGGATCGGGTGGGCCTGGGAACGGAGAAACTGGGGAGGAACCTTCGGAACGTGGTACTAGCCCGCCCGCGCCAGGGCGAGGTCGTCGGCGTCGCCGGGGTCCGCCGCGGGTCCGGCGTCGTTCGCCGTCCCGGCGGGCAGCACCCGGGCGCGCACGGCCTCGATCCACTGGAGGACGGCGCTCCAGCTCGCCAGCTCGAGCCCCATCTCGGCGCTCCGACCTCCGGAGAGGAAGGCCAGGGGCAGGCCGGCGCGCACACCGACCTCGACCGCTCCCCCGGGCCGGGTGGCGTCGTCCAGGTGGGTCAGGGCGATCCCGGACACGCCCCCCCGGGGCAGGCAGCGGACGGCGGCCAGGGTCTCCTCGGGCGCCGTGGTCGCCGCCGCCGCCAGCAGCACCTCGGCCCCCGGGGCCACCACCACCCTCTCGGCGACGGCGGTGACGGTGGCCGGCTCCAGCGGGTTGAAGCCGGGCAGGTCCAGCACGACGAAGAAGGCGTCCTGGCACGCGGCGAGCCGATCGCCCAGGGCCCAGGGATCGGGGGCCGGGGCCAGCTCCACCCCCGGGAGGTCCGGGTCGGTCCGCATCGAGGACACGGACTCGGGAGAGCAGTCCAGGAGGAAGACCCTGCCGGGCGCCACGCCCGCGGCGCGGTGGGCGAGCTTGCGGGCGAGGGTGGTCCTCCCCTCGCCGTGCCGGCCGGTGACGGCGACGATCCTCGGCCGGCCCGCCGCCACCCGGACGGGCCCCCGGGTGGGCCAGCGCGCCTCCAGGGCCGCGGCGAACGCGGCCTCGGGGGTGGCACCCTCCCGGGTCGCCGCCACCGCCTCCTCCACGGCCGCGGCGACGTCCTCCGCCCGGGCCCCGGCGCCGAGGAACACGTCCCGCCAGGCCCGGACCTGGGGGAAGACCGCGAGGCTCGTCGCCCGCGAAGCCTGCTCCCGGGCCATCATCCGCCGGATCACCCCGAGGTCCTCGGTCCTGGCGGCGGTCACCGCCACCCGCCGCGCCCCCCCGTTGCCCGGCGCCCCCGGGGCGGTCCCCGACGACAGGACGACCGCGTCGGGACCGAACTCCGCCTTCACCGCCCGCATCGCCTCCTCCAGCGAGGAGGCCTCGAACCTCTTGACCCTCATGCTCCCTCCGCGGTGCCGGCAGGGTCCACGCCCCGGCGGCCGCCATCGCGCCAACGCCGCCGTATCGACGGCCCGCGCCGGACGTTGAGGGAGGGATCGCGCGCCCGCGCGTTTTCCGGTGACACCCCCCGGCCGTCGGTCCGGCCGGGGCTACACGCCGGCGGGGATCGTGGGGCATGATCCCGCCCCGCCCGCCACCGGGGACCCGCCCGGACCTCGCCCGCCCCAGGAGGACGCCGCCCATGGCCCCCACCGCCCGCCCCCCTGGGGACGTCGTCACCGAGGTCTGCGTCGTCGGCGCCGGGGCGGCGGGGCTGTGGGCGGCGGCGACGGCGGCCCGGGGGGGCGCGGCGGTGGTGCTGCTGGAGAAGACCCGCCGCCCCGGGACCAAGGTCCTGGCCAGCGGGGGGACCCGCTGCAACCTCACCACCACCCTCGACGCCCGCGCCGCCGCCCGCCTCTTCGGCCCCGGGGAGCGGTTCCTCGGCCCGGCCTTCGCCGCCCTGCCGCCCCACCGGGTGCGGGAGCGGTTCGCCGCCCTGGGGGTGCCTACGGTGGAGGAGCCGGCCCTGGAGAAGGTCTTCCCCGCCAGCCAGAGGGCCCGGGACGTCCGGGACGCCCTGGTGGGGGAGGCCCGGCGCCTGGGGGTGGAGGTGCTGCTGGAGCGGCCCGTCGCGGGCATCGAGCCGGGGCCCTCGGGGGGCTGGACGGTGCGCCTGGCCGACGGCCCGCAGGTTCTCTGCCGGGCGGTCCTGGCCTGCCCCGGGGGCCAGAGCCATCCCCGCTCCGGCACCACCGGCGACGGGTACCGCTGGATGCGCGAGCTGGGCCTCGCCGTCGTCGAGCCCGTGCCCGCCCTCGTCCCCCTCCGGAGCCCGGCGCCGTGGGTGCGGGAGCTGACGGGGATCTCCCTCCAACGGGTGGAGGCGCGGCTCCTGGACGCCGCGGGGAGGGTGCTGGGCCGGCGGGCCAGGCCCGTCGTGTTCACCCACCACGGCCTCTCGGGCCCGGGGGCGATGGACCTCTCGGAGCCGGTCGCCCGCGCCGAGGCGGCATCCCGCAGGGAGGGCACGCCCGTCCAGCCCCTGGACCTCGCCCTGGACCTCCTCCCGGACCTCCACGCCGACGCGCTCCAGGCACTCCTGATCGAGGCGGCGGAGCGGCGCGGGGCCCCCACCCTGGCCTCGGTCCTGCCGGGGGAGATCCCCAGGCGCCTCCTCGCCGCGGCGGCCTCCCAGGCGGGCCTCCCGGAGTCCAACCCCAGGGCGCAGCGGTTGGACCGCGCCGCCCGGGGCCGCCTGGTGGAGGCGCTGAAGGGCCTGAGGGTCCCCGTGGACGGCACCCTGGGCTGGGGCGAGGCCGAGGTGACCGCGGGGGGCCTCGCGCTGGAGGAGGTGGACCGCCGCACCATGGGGGTCCGCCGCCACCCCGGCCTCTACGCCCTGGGGGAGCTCCTGGACCTGTCCGGCCCCATCGGGGGCCTGAACTTCCAGGCCGCCTTCGCCACCGCCGAGCTCGCGGGCCTCGCCGCCGCCCGGCGGGGGTAGGGCTCAGGGCATCCGGATCGTCGCCAGCCGGCGGACCTTCACGTCCGAGCCGATCTCCAGGTTGGAGATCACCGGGATCGCCGAGAGGGTCCGCTCCAACAGCCGCCGCAGGGGGGCGCGGAGGGGGGCGCCCACCAGCAGGACCACCGATCCGTCCCCCTGGGGGGTCTTCTCGACCTCGGCGGCGATGCGACGTACCAGCTCCTGGTAGAGCCCGGGGTCGATGGCGAGGGTCTGGCCCCCCTCGGGCAGGGGTTGGAGGGCCCTGCGGAGGGACTCCTCCACCGGAGGAGCCAGGGTCACGCAGCGCACCTGGCCGTCGGAGTCCCGCACCGAGGCGGAGATCTGCCGCGCCAGTCGCCGCCGGGCGAACTCGGTGAGGACTTCGGGGTCCTTGGTGTCGGGAGCGTGGTCCGCCAGGGCCTCCAGGATCCCCAGCAGGTTGCGGATGCTCACCGACTCCCGCAGCAGGTTCCGGAGCACCTTCAGCACCGTGCCCAGGGGCAGCAGCGCCGGGATCAGCTCGTCCACGACCTTGGGGTGGGTCTTGGCGAGCTGGTCGATGAGGGTCTGGAGCTCCTGCCGGCCCACGAACTCGGCGCAGTGCCTCTTCACGACCTCGCTCAGGTGGATCGAGAGCACCGTCACGGGGTCCACCACCGTGTAGCCCGCGGCGATGGCCGCCCCCCGCTGGCCCTCGGTGATCCAGAGCGCCGGGAGCCCGAACGCCGGCTCCTTGGTGGCGATCCCCTGGATCGGCCTCCGGACCCCGCCGGGGTCCATGGCGAGGACGTGGTGGACCATCAGCTCCCCCCGCGCCACCTCCGCCCCGTGCAGCAGCACCAGGTACTCGGTCTGTTTCAGCGACAGGTTGTCGCGGATGTGGATGGGGGGCACGATCACCCCGTGGGTCCGGGCGAACTGCCGTCGCATCTTCTGGATCCGCTCGGTCAGATCTCCCCCCCGGCGGTCGTCCACCATGGCCAGCAGGTCGAAGCCGACCTCCATCTCCAGGGTCTCCACGGCGACGACGTCGCCGGGCTCGATCTGGGAGGGGGAGGAGTCCTTGCGGGGCGCCTTCTCGCCCCGGGACTGGGCGCGGCGCTCCTCCGCCTCCCTGGCCTCGGCCCGGCGCTCCGCCGAGAACGCGGCGCCCGCCGCAAGGGCCGCCATCCCCAGGAAGGGCAGCCGGAAGCCGGGGATGGCGACGAAGCAGAGCAGCACTCCCGAGAGCACCCACAGGGCCCGGGGCCGCCCCAGGAGCTGCTGGCCCAGGTCCTGCTCCAGCCCCCCGCCGCCGGTCACCCGCGTGACCAGGAGGCCCGCCGCCACCGAGACGATCAGGGCCGGCACCTGGGAGACCAACCCGTCTCCGACGGTGAGGATCGTGTAGTTCCTGGCCGCCTCCCCGACGGGCATCCCCCGCTGGACCACGCCGATGACCAGGCCGCCCACGATGTTGATGGCGGTCACGGCGAGGCCGGCGACGGCGTCCCCCCGGATGAACTTGCTCGCCCCGTCCATGGCGCCGTAGAAGTCCGCCTCCAGCGCCACGTCCTTGCGCCGCCGCCGCGCCTCCGCCTCGGTGATGGCGCCGGCGTTGACGTCGGCGTCGATGGACATCTGCTTGCCCGGCATGGCGTCCAGGGTGAAGCGGGCGGTCACCTCGGCGATCCGGCCCGCCCCCTTGGTGATGACCGCGAAGTTGATCACCACCAGGATCACGAAGGTGATCAGGCCGACGACGAAGTCGCCCCCCACCATGAACTCGCCGAAGGTGTGGATGAGCTGGCCCGCCGACTCGGTCCCCTGGTGGCCCCGCAGCAGGATCAGGCGGGTCGAGGCGACGTTCAGGCCCAGGCGGAACAGGGTGGTGACCAGCAGCAGGGTCGGGAAGACCGAGAAGTCCATCGGCTCCCGGACATAGAAGGTGACCAGGAACACCATCAGCCCGACGGCGATGCTGAGGGTGAGGGCCAGGTCCAGCACCAGGGGCGGGAGGGGGACGACGATGGGGAGCAGCACGCCGATGAACACCAGCGCCCAGGCCGAGTCGGCGTAGCTCCGGCGGGCGGGCGCGGGCGCGCTCACGGGACTCGTCCCCCCATCATCGCGTCGCTCCCAGGGTCCGGTCGCCCCTCAGACCGCGGACCCGTTGGACGAAGGCCATGACCTCGGCCACGGCCTGGTACAGGTCCTCGGGGATCTCCCTCCCCTCCCGGCCGGTCTTCCACAGGAGCCGCGCCAGGGGGCGGTTCTCCACCCGGGGGATCCCCTTCTCCCGGGCCAGCCTCTTGATCTGCTCGGCCCGGGCGTCGACCCCCATGGCGGTGATGACCGGCGCCCGGTGGCGCCCCATCACGTAGGCCAGGGCGATGGCGAAGTGGTCGGGGTTGGTGACGATCACGTCCGCCTCGGCGATGGCCGCCACCAGCCGGTTCCCGCTGGCCAGGGAGCGGTGGACCTGCCGCCGCCTCCCCTTGATCTGGGGGTTCCCGTCGTCCTGCTTCAGCTCCTCCAACAGCTCCTGGCGCGTCATCCGCATCTGCTTCTGGTTGGACCAGCGTTGGAACAGGTAGTCGGCGGCGGCCAGCACCCCCAGCAGGACGCAGGCGACCTTCACCATCCGGGAGACCGCCTCGCCCGCCACGGCGAGGCTGGACTCCAGGGGCTGGGACATCATCCGGGGGAGGTCGCCCACGAAGGGGCTGAGGGCCAGGCCGGCGGCGACCCCCAGCAGCACCGCCTTGAACAGCCCCTTCAGGGCCTCCACCAGGGCCCGGAGGGACAGGAGGCGCCCGAAGCCGGCGACGGGATCGACCCGGTTCCAGTCCGGCGCCACCGCCTTCCCCGAGAAGTTGCCCCGGGTCTGGGCGAGGGAGATCGCGCCCCCGGCGAACCCGGTGGCCAGCACCAGGCCCCCCGCGCCCGAGACCACGGCGGAGGACGCCTCCACGAACAGCACCCGAGGGTCGGCCAGGGCCGCTCCGGGGTCGGCGAGCCGCCCGATCCACCGGCGGAAGCCGTCCTCCAGGGCGGAGAGGACCCCGGGGAGGGTCAGGCTGCCCACCACCCACGCCCCCAGGAGGCCGGCGACGGCGGCCGCGTCCCGGCTGAAGGCGATCTGCCCCTTCTCGCGGAACTCCCGCTCCCGCTTGGGGGTCGCCTGTTCGGTCTTCTCGGCGTGGGAGGCGTCGGCCATCGGCGCCTCAGTCCCCCGGGGCGACGGACAGGGCCGCCGCGGCCATGGCGTCCCCGGTCCACGACGCCGCCCGGGTCATGGCCGGCCCCGCCACCACCAGCAGGCCGAGGCCCGCCGCGAGGCTGAAGGCCGCCCCGATGGCGAAGTAGGGGTTCATCTGGGGCGAGGTCCGGGCCAGCAGGGCCGTCCAGAGGTTCACCACCAGCATCGCCAGCACCACCGGGGCGCCCAGGCGGACCCCGGCGGCGATCATCTCCGCCCCGAGGCGGGTCAGGCCCAGGGCCTCCGCCGCCCGGGGCAGCCCCTGCCCCGCGGGCATGGGGCCATAGGAGCGGGCCAGGGCGGCGATCAGGCCGTGGTGGGCGTTGGAGGCGAGGAGGGCGAGGGAGGCGATGGTGACCTGGAGGCGGGGGAGGATCCCCTCGCTCTCCTGGCTGTGGGGGTCGAAGAGCTGCACGGCGTCGAGGCCGACGGCGACCTCGACGAACGAGGCCGCCACCTGGATGGCGAGGAACACCAGGCGGGCGGCCAGGCCCATGGCCAGCCCGACGCCCACCTCGGCCACGGCGGCGGAGGCGGCGGCCAGGGATCCGGGCTCGGGCACGTCGCCCACGCCGTCGCGGGCGAAGGGGTAGAGCACGAACGCCAGCGCCCCCGCCCCCGCGAGCCTCGCCCGCAGGGGGACACCGGGGCCCCCCAGCACGGGGGCGGTCATCAGGAAGGCGCCCGCCCGCAGGAAGGCAAGGGCCACCACCAGGACGGCGTGGAGGTCGATGGCGAGGGTGGCCGCGTTCACGGTCCCACCGAGATCATGGCGAAGAGGCGGGCGGTGAACTCCACCAGCTCCTGGATCATGAACCCACCCAGGCCCAGCAGCATCGCGAAGATCGCCAGGATCTTGGGCACGAAGGAGAGGGTGGCCTCGTGGACCTGGGTGGCGGCCTGGAGCAGGCTGACCGCGAGCCCCACCAGCATGGAGGCCGCCAGGAGCGGTCCCGCGACGGTGAGGACCATCAGGATCGCCTGCCGGGAGATCTCCAGGGCGGTCTCGGGTGTCACGTCAGGGGCCCCCGGCCCGCGAGGGTTGCGGCCGCCGGCTGCGGCTGGTCCCCGGGCCTCACGGACCGAACCCCCGCACCAGGGAGCCCACGGTGAGGTTCCAACCGTCCACCATCACGAAGAGGAGGAGCTTGAACGGAAGGGAGATCATCGCGGGCGGCAGGACCATCATGCCCATGGCCAGCAGGGTGGTGGCGACGATCATGTCCACCACCAGGAACGGGATGTAGATCAGGAACCCGATCTCGAAGGCCGTCTTGAGCTCGCTGATGATGAAGGCCGGGATCAGGGTGGCGCTGGGGACCTCGTCCCGGGTCGCGGGGCGGGTGGACGACGACAGGCCCAGGAAGAGCTCCAGGTCCGCCTTGCGGGTGTGGCGGAACATGAACTCCCGGACGGGGGTCATGGCGCGGCCCAGGGCCTCCTCCTCGCCGATGCTGCCGGACTGGAAGGGGACCAGGGCGTCCTCGTTCACCCGCGTCATCACCGGGCTCATGATGAACCAGGTGAGGAACAGGGCCAGCCCGACGAGGACCTGGTTGGGCGGGGTGTTCTGGATCCCGATGGCCTGTCTCAGGAAGCTGAACACCACGATGAGACGGGTGAAGCAGGTGAGGGTGATGAGCAGCGCCGGCGCCAGGCTCATCACCGTGAGCAGCACCACGATCCGTGTCGCCAGGGAGGGTGTGACCGTCTCGCGGATCACGGGGGCGAGGCTGAGCTCCGGGTCCCCCGCCGCCAGGGCCCATCCCGGCGCGGCCAGGCATGCCACGGGGATGGCGAGGAGCAGCAGGGTGGCGATCCACGGGGGGCGGCGCACCCGGGGGGCGTCGGCGACCGGAGCGCCGCCCGCGGGGTTCCGGGGCGGGGCGGCGGCCTCCGGGCGGGAGGGAGGCGCAGGGTCGGGCTCCGCGCTGGCCCGGGCACGCTCCCGGGCGCGCCTCACCTCGTCCATGGCCTTGCGGGCGGCCCGGGTCCACTCCCCCTTCGGCTCCGCCTGCGCCCCCTCGTCGGCGACCTCGAACATGGGATCCCGGGGGCGAGCCGCCGCGGGCGGGCGGTCCCGACGGGCGTGGGTGCCGTCCCGCGGTGACGGCGCCGGGCCACGGGGCGGGATCGGGCCGGGCTCCACCTCGTCCCAGCGGACCTCGACGTCCTCGGAGGCGAGGCCCTCCCCGGCGCCGGGGGACTCCTCCCACGAGGTCAGGAGGTCCACCCTCTCGGGGCCGATCCCCACGACGAGGGTGCGGTGGTGGACCCGGAGGAGCGCCACGCCCGCGCGGGCGTTCAGCATCCTGAGCCCCCGCAGCTCCAGCCCGTCCCCCCGGCCCGGGAGGACCCGGGTGGTCCGGAGCCACGCCGCGAGCCAGGCCGGCGCCCGGGGCGAGGCGGCCGTGGCGCGGAGGGCCAGGGCCAGCCCCGCCACCAGCGCCAGGCCCAGCAGGATCCGGCCCAGCGCACCCAGGGAGAGCGCCGTCGCCCCCGCTCCCTCCGGGGCGGGGACCGGCGCCGGAGCCGGCGCGAGCAGGGGATCGGCGGGGGGCGGCGGGGCGGCGACCGGCTCGGCCCCTGCGGACGCCAGGGCGGCGGCGACGTCGGCGGGAAGGGGCTCCAGGGCCGGCGCCCGGGCGGGCGGCGGCGCCGGGGCGGGCTCCCGGGGAGGCGACGCGACCGTCCGGCTCCCCCGGGAGGCCCCGCGCCACGCCCTCCGGGGGGCGGGACCGGCCACCTCGCCCGAGGCCCCGCCGGCGGCGGCCCGGGCGACCGACGGCTCCCCCACCGGGGGCAGCGGGGTCGGAGCCGCGATCCCCTCGGGGGACGCCGACGCGACCCGAACCACCCCCTCCCCTCCCTCCACGACGGTGGGGACCTCTCCACCGGGAGCGTGCCCCTCCTGGGCCCACGCCGCCCCCGACACCATCCAACCTACCGCCGCCAACCAGGCCGCCCGCCTCCAACTCCCGACCTCCATGCATCCTCCACGGGCCCCTCCCGGCCCCCCCCTCGCCTCCCCCGTCATCCCGCGCCCGTGCCCGTGCCCGCGCCCGAGCCCGCGCCCGTGCCCGTGTTCGTGCCCGTGTTCGTGCCCGTGTTCGTGCCCGTGTTCGTGCCCGTGTTCGTGCCCGTGCCCCTGTTCGTGCCCGTGCCCGTGTTCGTGTTCGTGTTCGTGTTCGTGCCCCCGCCCGCGCCCGCCCGCCTCGAATATCCCGGGATGCATCACCACCTCCCTACTCCCTACCCAAGTTCTCGATCCTCTCCCTGGGCGGAAGGATATCGACGATCCGGATCCCCAGCCGGTCATCCACCACCACCACCTCCCCCCGGGCCAGGACCCGGTCGTTGACCACCAGGTCCAGGGGCTCGTCCACCCCCTTGTTCAGCTCGATGATGGAGTTCGGACCCAGGCGGAGGAGGTCCTTGACCAGCACCTTCTTCTGCCCGAGCCTCACCACCAGCTCCAGGGGCACGTCGAGGATCATCTCGATCCCCGCCTCCTTCCCCGCCGCGGCCCCCCGGGCGGGCAGGTCCCGCTCGTCCGCGTGGACGCCACCGCCCGCCACCGTGTCACTCATGGGCACCTCCCGTCACCACGCCTTGGAGTTGGACCGCCCGGCGGCCGCCGCTGGCGCCGAGCACGGCGTCCCAGCGGGGCACCCCCTCGACCGTCACCCGCACCCGGGGCGTGTCGTCCAGGCTCAGCACGTCCCCGACCCGGATCCCGAGGAGGTCCCGGACCTTCAGCGGGCGGGGTGACATCTCGGCGACGAGGCTCACGGGCATCTCCCGGAGCCGCGCCTCCATCGCCGGGACCGCCACCCGCTCCCGGGCGCTCCGCACGGCCTTCACGCCCCGGGTGAGCCACTCCGGCACCACCACCGCCATCTCTCCGAGGTCGGCGGCGGGGGTGATGGCGCGGTAGCGGGCCACCACCACCGTGGTCCGTTCGGAGATCGCCCGGCAGGCTCGGGGATCGGCCTCGCACTTCCGCATCTCGAACCGCTGGGGCTCCCGCTCGCTCCACGACCGCGCCAGGCCGCCCAGGTAGCGACGGGCGAGGCGCCCCGCGATCCGCAGGTCGATGGACGAGGGGGCCCGGTCCATGACCGCGCTGGTCGGGGCCACCTGTCCGCGGGCGGTCGCTCCCCCCATGATCCCCTCCACCACCGGGTAGAGCAGGCCGGGCTCCAGGGCCAGCAGGCCGTCCCCGGCCACCAGGGGCGCGACGAAGGCCACGAAGGCGAGGGGCCGCTCGTTGACCCGGAACTCCTCGGCGAACTGGGCGAACGCCATGGGCTCGAGCACGTCCAGGACGAGCCTCAGGTCGCGCTCCAGCAGGTGGACCATCCACCCCTCGGCCTCGGTGGTCGCCCCGGTGAAGATCACCTCCAGGGCGTTGCGGACCTCGCCGTCCTCGGCGGAGCCCTGGTCGAATCGGTAGCGGGCGTAGGGGTTCCCGCCCCTCGCCGCGCCCCCGGGCAGGTCCACCTGGCCCTCGTCGATGGCGCTCTGGAGCGCCTCGATCTCCTCCTGCGACAGGATCTGGCTCACGTCCCCGCGCCTCGGTTGGAAGGGTCGCTCACTGGACCACGAACTCGGTGAAGTAGAGGCGGGTCACCCGTCCTGCGCCGATCAGCTTGTTGAACCTCAGGAGCAGCTCGTCCCGGACCTGGTTCTTCCCGTGGATCCCCTGGAGGTCCGCGTACGTGCGGTTGGACAGTACGGCGATCACCGAGTCCTTGAGCTGGGCGTCCCGCCTGCGGATCTCCTCGGCGACGGCGGCGTCGGGGGTCTCGACGGCCAGGCGCACCTTCACGTACCGCACGTTGGCGGCGTCCAGGAGGTTCACCACGAACGGATCGAAGGAGTGGATGTCGGTCGCCGCCCCCCCGGCGGCAGGCGCCTCGGCCGCGCCGTGCCCGCCGCCGTGCCCCTCCGGCTTGGATCCGTGGGCGTCCCCCGCCGCGGCCCCGCCGTGCCCGCCCTCCGCCTGGGCCTCCTCCTCCGACGGCCGGTCGGCGGGGTGGGCGGTCGCGCGACCGACGTAGGCGAACAGGGCCGCCGTGCCCCCTCCGGCGAGCAGCAGGGTGGCCGCGGTGACGGCCATCATGACGCGGGCCTGCTTCTGCAGCCGCGCCAGACGCTCCTCCACCGTCATCTCGTCGTCCTTCACCGCTTCGGCCATCTCGGGCTCCCGGGGCGCGCCTCGCGGCCCCTCGCGTCGTGGGGTCTCAGTCCCTGTGCACCCCGGCGGGCTCGGTCCTGGGGGGCAGGGCCTCCCACCGGGGCTCTCCGAAGAAGTACTCGTCCCGGGCGGAGTTCACCGTGATCTGGATCTCCACGCGCCGGTTCCGGGCGCGGTCCCGCTCGGAGTCGCCCGGCCACCGCGGGCGGGTGGCGCCGTAGCTGACGGCGCGGAACCTCTCGGCGGCCGCGCCGGACCGGGCCTGCACGTAGAGGAGCACGGCGTTGGCCCGGGCCGCCGCCAGGTCCCAGTTGGAACGCCAGGCCCCCCCCGGCGCCCCGTCGTCGGCGTGTCCCTGGAGCTCCACCTGCCCCCCGGACCTCCCGACGGCGTCGGCCACCTCGTTCAGGAAGGGGTAGGCCCCGGGCTGGACCAGGTCCGATCCCGGGCGGAAGAGGAGGGCCTCGCCCAGGACGACGTGGATCCCGGTGTCGGTCTGGCCCACCTGCACGAAGTCGTTGCTGGCGTAGCGGCTGAGCTGGTCGTACATCGACTGGAGCAGGTTCGGCTTGGGGTCCGTGCTGCCGACCTCGGCGCGGGTCATGCCCGAGGAGTCGATGCTCTCGCCCGGCAGCAGGCCGTTGCCGTCCATCACCCCGAGGGCGGCGGCGATGGACTCGATGGCGAGCTTGACCTTCACGGTGTCCCGGTTGGACATGGTGGAGAGCATCACGAAGAAGGCGAACATGAGGGTGACCAGGTCGGCGTAGGTGATCATCCAGAAGGGGGCGCCCTCGACCTCGGCGCCGCCGTGCCCGTGACCTCCCCCGCCGCCGTGTCGCTTGCGGCGCGCCATCGCCTCAGGCCGCCTCGTCCTCGCCGACCCGCTCCCGCGGGGCGACCAGGGCGGAGAGCTTGCGGACCAGCACCCGCGGGTTGTCGCCGGACTGGATCGCCAGGAGCCCGGCGAGGATCAGCTTCTTCGCCTCCGCCTCGTCGGCGGACTTCCTCTTGAGCTTGTTGGCCATGGGCAGCACGAAGGCGTTGGCGTAGATCGCGCCGTACAGGGTGGCGATGAACGCCACGGCCATCGCCGGACCCACGTTGGACGGATCTTCCATGTTGCGGAGCATGTTGATGAGGCCGATGACGGTGCCGATGATCCCGAACGCCGGCCCCATGGAGCCCATGATGGTCAGGATGTCGGCCCCCACGCGGTGGCGGGCCTCCATCGCCTCGATCTCGCCGGCGAGGATCGCCTCCACCACCTCGGCGTCCTGCCCGTCGACGATGAGCTGGAGCCCCTGCTTGAAGAAGGGGTCCGAGATCGTCTCCATGCTGCCCTGGAGGGCGAGCATCCCCTCCTTGCGCGCCTTGCCGGCCAGGCCCCCGAAGGTCCGGATCACCTCTCCGTGCCGCGCCCGCCTCTCGCGGAAGAGGAGCACGAAGATCTTGCCCAGGCTCAGGAAGTTGCGGAACGGGAAGGCGATGAGGGCCGCGCCGATGGATCCGCCGACGATGAGGATCATCGCGCCGAAGTTGATGTATGCGGCGACGTCCCCGCCGCCCTCGTGGAGCACGATGTAGTAGATGGCTCCCAGGCCGGCGAGCACGCCCAGGATGGTACCGAGGTCCACGGCGGGGGTCCCTTCCTCGGGAAACGACGGGCCCGGCCGTCCTGGTCGGGCTGGCTCGACGCTGAGCAATGGACGTGCCAGCCCGGCGCGGGACGCGGACGGCCCCGCGGGCGCTCGCTCCTCCGGCGGGCCAGGCCCGTGCGTCCCCCCACCGCCGCCGTCGGAATTCTGACGTCGGCGGGGCCCCGCGACGGACCGCCGTCACCGGCGCGGCGATGGCGCTTGCGCCTCCCTGGAGCGGTTCCTAGGCTACTCGGGGGTCGGTCCATGCGCCTGTTCCTCGTCAGACACGGCATTGCCCACGACCGCGACCCCGAGCGGTGGCCCGACGACGCCCTCCGTCCCCTGACGGACGAGGGCCGGCGGCGGCTGGAGCGGATGGCCCAGGGGATCCGCGTGCTGGGGCTGGAGGCGGAGGCCGTCCTCTCGAGCCCCCTGGAGAGGGCCCGGCAGACCGCCGAGGTCGTCCGGGGCGCCTTCGGCGTTCGGGAGCCCGTCCGCTACTCCGCCGGGCTGGCCCCCGGCGGATCTCCGGCCCGGCTGTGGGCGGACGTCGACTCCGCGGCGGGGCGCGCGGGCTCGGTGGTGCTCGTCGGCCACGAGCCCGACCTCTCGGCCCTGCTGGGAGAGCTGGTGGGCGCGCCCGGGGCCAGGTTCGAGTTCCGCAAGGGGGGACTCGCCGAGGTGCTCCTGGACGACCTCCCACCCCGGGCCACCGGCGTGCTCCAGGCCTTCGTCCCCCCCCGCTGGCTGCGGGAGATCGCCCGCTGACGACCCGGGGGCGGGCCTTGCCAGGGGGGATCTCCGTCCCGGGCGTCGGCGTGATCTGGGAGGACTGGGCGGTCGGGAGGTTCTAGGAGCGCTCCTTCGGCCCCGCCCACTCCGCCACCCTCGCCGCCACCCAGGCGGGGTCGTCCAGGGGCAGGTCGTGGCCGGCGTCGGGGTGGAGGGCCAGGGCGGCGCCGAAGCGGGCGGCGAGGGCGCGGGGGCAGGAGGGGTGGGTGAGGCGGTCGCCCCGCGAAGAGAGCACCAGGACCGGCCCCGGGAGGGTGTCGGGGGCGCGGAAGCGGGCCCCCGCCCGGAGCTGGGCGAGGACCGTCCCCCGGGACATGGGACGCTCCCGGGAGACGGCGGCGTAGCGGGCGGCGAGGGCGTCGAGATCTCCCCGCAGGCGGGTGGTCATGGCCAGGACGCGCCTCTCCCGGGCCAGGGGATCGGAGCCCGCCAGGGCGCGGACCACCCCCGGCAGGACCCGGAGGTCCAGGCGCCGCCAGGGGGGGCTGATGCCGCCGGAGCTGGTGTTCACCAGGACGGTGCGGATGAAGTCGCCGGGGTGCGCGGCGCACCACTCCATCGCCACCATGCCGCCCAGGGACACGGCGATCACCCCCCAATCTCCGTCCCCCCGCGCCGGCAGCCAGCGGGACCGTACGTCCTCGGCGATGCCCCGGACGGTGTCCGGCGAGGCGCGGCGGTGCTCCGTGCCCGCCCCCGGCAGGTCGAGGCCCAGCATGTCCGCTCCGGGCCAGCGGTTTCGGAACGCCTCGAAGAAGCCCGAGGTGTGCCCCTGCTCCCGACCCATGCCCTTCAGGAAGAGCCACCTCATGCGCGCGCCTCCGCCGTGCCGGGGGCGAGGATGCACGTCCGCGCCCGGCCAGGCAACGCTCCGCCGGCGCCCAGGGGGAGGGGCGCGTGGTAGACTCGCGCCGCGCGGGTCCGGCGCCAGGGGCGGCGACCCGCGAGAGGGGAAGGGACCCATGAACGGCACCGACCGCCCGCGGGCCGCCGACGTCGCCGTGGTGGGGGCCGGGTCCTTCGGGACGGCCCTGGCGGACGTGCTGGCTCGGGCGGGGAACCGGGTCACCCAGTGGGTGCGGGATCCCGCCCAGGCGGCGGAGATGGCCCGGACCCGGGAGAACGCCCGGTACCTCCCCGGCCTGCCCATCGACCCCGGGGTGCGCTTCACCCCCTCCCTGGAGGAGGCCGTCCGGGGCCGCGAGGTGGTGGTCGCCGTGGTCCCCTCCCACGGCATGGGCACCGTGATGGCCGAGGCGGCGCGCCACGTGCACGCCGAGGCCGTGATCGTGAGCGGCGCCAAGGGCATCGAGGTCGACACGCTGCGGACCATGGACGAGGTCCTGCGGGACGTCCTGCCCCCCTCCCTGGGCCGGCGCCTCGCCTTCCTCTCGGGCCCGAGCTTCGCCCGGGAGGTGATGGAGCGGCACCCCACGGTGGTGACCGTCGCCTCCCACGATCCCGGGGTGGCCGCCCGCGCCCAGGAGGTCTTCTCGTCCCCGGAGTTCCGGGTCTACACCCACGACGACGTCGCCGGGGTGGAGATCGCCGGGGCCGTGAAGAACGTGATGGCCATCGGCTGCGGGATCTCCGACGGCCTGGGGTACGGGTTCAACACCCGCGCCGCCATCATCACCCGCGGCCTCGCCGAGATCACCCGCCTCGGCGTCGCCCGGGGCGCCAGCCCCCTGACCTTCGCCGGGCTCGCCGGGGTGGGCGACCTGGTCCTCACCTGCACCGGCGACCTCTCCCGGAACCGCCAGGTGGGCCTGCACCTCGGTCGGGGGCGGCGGCTCGCCGAGGTGCTGGGCGAGATGCGCCAGGTCGCCGAGGGGGTGAGGACCACCCGCTCGGTGCGAGACCTCTCCCGCCGCCTGGGGGTGGACATGCCCATCGTCGAGCAGGTCCACGCCGTGCTGTACGAGGACAAGGACGCCAACCAGGCGGTCCGCGACCTCATGGCGCGGACGCCCCGGCGGGAGGTGGACCCGGCGCCCCGCCGTGGCTGATCCCGCGTCGAAGGCGGACGCCGCCGCCCTCCCTCCCGGCCTGGCCCAGGCGCTGCTGGACCAGTTCGAGGAGGCCGTCTTCGTCTCCCGGCGGGACGAGACCACCCTGCGCTTCCTGCTGGTCAACGAGGCCGCGTGCCGGCTGATGGGCTACAGCCGGGCGGAGCTGCTGGCCATCGCGCCGCCGGACGTCGTGCCCGGCGAGGACCCGCGGCGCGACCTCTACCAGCGGCGCGTGGAGCGGGTGCGGCGGGGGGAGACCATCGAGTTCCACACCTTCGTCAAGACGAAGGGCGGAGGGTGGATCCCGGTCCGGAGCCGCACGTCGCCCTTCCGCTTCGACGGCCAGGACCTGGTGATCTCGCGCCTGGTGGCCCTGCGGGACGACGCAAGGGGCGGAGAGGGGGACGTCTTGCTGCTGCGGCAGCACGTCACCGAGCTGCTCCAGTCGGCCCCGGTGGGGATCTTCCTCACCGACGCGGAGGGGCGGATCCTGTTCCAGAACGACGCCCTCAAGGCGATGATGGGGACCGCCCCCGACGCCCCGAGCCCGGTCGTCGGCCGTTCGGTGCTGGACCTGCCGGGGATCCGGGGTCTCCCCAGCGAGGCCGCCGTCCGGTCCGTGGTCGGGGGCGAGCGCCTGACGAACTACGTCACGCCGTACACGTCGGTCAACGGCGTCTCCATCGTCTGTTCGATCAACGCCGCTCCCTTGCTGGACTCCGGAGGGAGGCCGGACGGGGCCCTCTTCGTGGTGACCGACGTCACCGAGATCCAGAGGATGGAGGCTGAGGTCCGCCAGGCCCAGCGCCTGGAGTCCCTGGCGGTCCTGGCGGGGGGGATCGCCCACGACTTCAACAACCTTCTGGAGGCCATCACCGGGCGGATCGCCATCGCCCGGGAGGACTTGCCGGACGGCCACCCGGGCACCGGCCACCTGGTGGCCGCCGAGCGCATCGCGGGGCGGGCGGCGGCTCTGGTGGGCCAGCTCCTCTCCGTCGTCCGCCGGGACCCCGCCGAGAGGCGGGTGTTCGACCTGGTGCGGGTGGTCCAGGACTCCGAGGAGCTGCTGGAGACCGCGGCGGGCCGCTCGGTGCGGGTCTCGCTGGAGCTGCCCGACGTCGAGCTGCCGGTCCAGGGCAGCCCCGACCAGGTCGTCCAGGTCCTGCTGAACCTCGCCGTGAACGCCCGGGACGCCATGGGGGGCGAGGGCCGCCTGGTGGTGCGGGCCGGCCCGGTCCCCGAGGGGATCGCGGTGCCGGGAGCCGCCGGGGGCGACCCCGTTCCCGCCGCCTTCGTGGAGGTGGAGGACACGGGCCCGGGGATCCCTTCGGACCTCGTGGACCGGATCTTCGATCCCTTCTTCACCACCCGCACGGGGCCGACCAGCGCCGGGCTGGGGCTCGCGGTGGTCCACGGGATCGCCCGGAGCCACGGCGGACGGGTGGAGGCGATCTCGCCGCCGGGAAGGGGGGCGCGGCTGAGGGTCCTGCTGCCGCTGCACGCGCCGGTGGCGGCCCTCCCGGCGTCCGGCGACGGCGGGCGGGTGGCCGCGGAGGCCGTCGCGATCCTGCTGGTGGAGGACGAGCCCGCGCTACGGGACGTGTTCACCCACCTCCTGGAGAGGGCGGGTTACGGCGTGGTCTCCTGCGGACGCGGGCAGGACGCCATCGACCTGTTCCGGCAGCACCCCGACCTGAGGGCCATGGTGCTGGACTTCCAACTCCCCGACATCGGTGGAGGGGAGGTGCTTCGGACGATCCGGCGGGAGTCCCCGGGATTCCCGACGGTGATCACCACGGGCTACGCCCCGGAGGAGGCGCTGGCGCCGTGGATCGATCAGCCGGGGATCCGCTACCTGCAGAAGCCCTTCGCGTTCCGGCGCCTCGCCGAGGAGCTGGCCCTCCTGCTGGGGGGGGCGCCGGGGTAGGTCGCGGCGTCCCGGGGCAACCCCTCGGGCGGTGGGGGGCTACTTCACCAGGACGACGAAGCTGGCGTTGGTGAACTTGTCCGCGTTGGCCAGGTCGATGGTCAGGCGCTGCTTGTCCGCGCTGACCTCGACGGTGTAGTCCCTCTTCTTGAGGAAGAGCTGGTTCGGCAGGATCGTGGCGTCGCTGACCTTCTTCAGGTCGTGGTCCGAGGCGCGCACCACGATGCGGTTCTCGTTGCGCAGGTCGAGGCTCCGGTCGAACAGCTCGGGGCGGGTGTTGACCAGCTTCTGGCCCTCGAGGATCTCCGCCTCCTTCAGGTTGCGCTTGGTGTCGATGTAGTAGCGGGTGGAGGCGGTGAAGGTCTCCAGCTCGGTGGTGCGCTGGGCGTACTGGTCCCTCTCGACCTGGAGCTGGGCCCGCTGATCCTCCAACCGGACGATGTCGCTCTGGAGCTGGTCCCTCTGGGCGGTGAGGACGTCCATCTCGGCGGCGAGCTGGTCGGCGCGGGCGACGGCGTCGTCCCGCTGGCTGGTGATCTTCCGCTCGTAGGAGAGGTTGAGCAGGTAGGGGCTGATCCGCGCGCTCCCCTGGGTCACGGCGCTGGCGAACACGCCGTCCTCGTAGAAGTTCCAGACCTCGTGACCCTGGGCGAGGTGATCCGAGAGCATCGCCCGCTTGATGAGCTTCTCGGCGTCCTGCTTGCTCAGCCCCTTCTCCTCGGTGAGCCATCGCAGGGCGATCTTGTAGTGGGTCTCGCCCTTTTGGACGACGAGGGGCTTCGGCAGGCTGCCCTTGAGCTTGTCGATCTGGCCCTCGAGGTCGTCGATCTTCTTCTGACGGTCCAGGATGTCCTGGATCAGGCCGGAGTACGAGACGTCCTTCTCCTGCTGGAGCATGTCCTGGAGCATCTTCTGCTGGTCGGGGGACAGCTCGATCCCCTGGAGCTTCTGGCCGGTCTTCTGCTCGTACTGGCGGGCCAGCTCGACGAAGCGCGCCTGCTCCTGCTTGATGTCGCCCTCGATGGAGGAGATCCGGTTGGCCTCGGCGAGCTGCTTGCCCAGGGTCGCGGGGACCTCCCGGCCCGACGTGGGGCCGTCCTCGCCCGTGCCGCCGGCATCCCCTCCGCCCCCGCAGCCCGCGACCGCGGCCAGGCCGATCCAGGTCGCGCCCAGCAGGACGCGGGTGAGGCGGAACGAGACTCGACCGTGCATAGACCCTCCCAGGGATGGGCTCCCGTGGCCGGCGCGCCACCGCATCCCGACCGGACAGGAGGATACGCGCCGCTTCCGGCGGCGGCAACGGAAGGCCCCCCGGGCCGGGCCTCCGGGGGCCGGGGCCGGAGATCCGGCGCGATCTCCGGAGATTGGCTCCGGCGGGGCCGGGCGGGCGGGAAGGGGCGGGGGCGCCGGGGACGGACCGCGGTGGGGACGCACTCCCGGCACGGCCCGGCGGCGCCGTGATACCCTCGCCGTCCGACGCCCCCATGCCCCCCCGCCCCTCCCCTCCCCCGACGCCCGCGCTGGCGGCGCTCGCCCTGCTCCTGGCCGCGCCGGCGGCGGTCCGTGCCGGAACTCCGGCGGACGCCTCCGGCGTGGACTGCCAGGCATTCCCTCGGGAAGCGGGAGCGGAGGACCCGACCGGCCGGCGACGGGAGGCCGCGGAGGCCGCCGTCCTCGCCTGCCTCCAGGGCGAGGCCGCGCTGGCCGCGGGGGATCCCGTCTCCTCCCTCCTGGCCTTCGGCCGGGCCGGCGCCGCCGCGGACCTCGCCCGGGGACGCCCCGATCCCGCCCGCGCCGAGCTCGCGGCGGTGGTGGCCGCCCTGCCGGCGGGTGGACGGGAGGTCCGGCCCGCCCGGGTGGGCGCACCGCTTCCTCCGGCGCCGGAGCCGCCTCCCTCCGGCGAGGGCGTGGAGGCGGTGGAGCCTCCGGAGCCGGAGCCCGCCCCCCTCCCTCCCCCTCCCCTCCCCCTGCCCTTCGCGGCCGCCGCGGGCGGCGTCGCCCTGGCCCTGGGCGCCCTCGGGCGGGCGTGGGCTTCCCGGCCGCCCCGCGCGAGGGTGGGTGCACGGTCCCTCCCCCCTGCCTTCCCCCCCGGCGGCCCACCCCGCCGGCCCGACGAGGTGCGGGGGCGGGAGGCCGAGGTGCGGGCCGTCCTGGACGCCATCGCATCCGAGGGCGCGGCGGTGGTCCACGGGGAGCCGGGATCGGGGAGGACCTGGATGCTCCACGCCGTGCTCCACCGCCTCGGCACGGCGACGCCCGCCGACTGGGGGGCCACCCGGGGGGTGCTGGTGTCGGCGGCGGACCCCGAGGGGCTGGGGGCGGCGCTGGCCCGGGCCCTCGGGGCGAACTGGCCGTGGCTGGGGGCGGGGCCCCCCTCCGGCGGCGCCGACCTGGCGAGTCGCCTCGACGGCGCCCTCCACGCCCTGGCGGCGACCTCCCCCGGCCCGGGCCGGGCGAGGCTGGTGGTGCTGGTGGACGACGCCGACGCCCTCCCTGCCGCGGCGGGGAGCGGGGGCGCGGCCCTGGGCGACGTCCTGGCGACCCGCCGGGAGGGGATCGCCGTCGTGTGGGCCGCCCGGGACCCCGCGGGGATCCCCGGGGACAGGCCCCCCCGGATCCCCGTGGGACCCATGGACGACGAGGGGATCGCCGAGGTGCTGGAGGGGGCCGTGGGCGGCTCGCTCTCCCCGGACGTCGTCTCGCGGGTCGCCACCCTCAGCCTCGGGTACCCGGCGGCGGCCCGCGCCATCGTCGCCACCGCCATCGCCCTGGCGGAGGAGGAGCGGGCCGAGGCGCTGGGGCCCGCCCACGTGGACGCCGCCGCGCCCGCGGTGCTGGAGGCGTGGCGCTCCGGCGAGGCGGGGGTTTCCCCCACCCCCCGGCAGGCCTGGGTCCGCCTGGCGGAGGGGAGGGCGGCCCGGATCGCCGCCCGGAGCCTGGCCCTCGCCGCCGCGTGGGCCCTCGGCGGCCCGCCGGGATCGGCCCACGCCACCGAGGAGGCGTTCGCGCCGGTGGTCCAGGCGGGCCACCGCCTCCCCCCCGTGGCCTGGGCCACGTCCTCGGACGGTGCCGTGGCGGCGACGGCGTCCCCCGACGGCACGGCCCGGATCTGGACGGCGGACGGGACGCTGCTCCGGGTGCTGCGGCCCTGCGAGAAGGGCGTCACGGCGGTGGCGTTCGGGGACGGCGCCGGGACCCTCGCCACCGGCGACGCCTGCGGGCAGGTGGTGATCTGGGACGCCTCCACCGGGAGGGAGGCCGCCCGGGGATGGATCGGCCAGCCCGTCGCCGGGGTCGCGCTGCTGCCCGGCGGCGGGGAGGTGCTCATCGCGCCCCGGGGGGCCGCCCCGGAGGTCCGGGACGTCCGCACCCTGTCCCGGGCACGCCGGCTCCAGGCCCCTTCGGGGGAGGTCTCCGGCGCGGACGGCCTGGCGCTGTGGGGGGACGGAACGGCCGGGATCACCGTCGGCGGGAAGGCGGCCTGGGCCTGGTCCCTCGGGGACGGCTCCCTCCTGCCCGCCCTCCCCGGGGGGCCGCCCCGGTGGACCAGCCGTCCCCCGGAGGGAGAGGCCCCGGGATCCCAGGTCGCCGGGGCGCTGCCGGCCGGACCGGACACGCCGGAGGGGATCGCCTGGCCGGGGGCCGTGGGGTGGACGGCGGTGCGCCGGGAGGACGGGGCGTGGACGTTCGGGCCCGGGGCGGGGTCCGCCGCCCCCGGGCTCGCGGTGGAGTCCGACGCCCCGCCGGTACCGCTGCCCGCGTCCCGGGCCCTCGTCGCCCTCCGCAAGGGGGCGGCCTGGCTGCACGATCCCCGGGACCCCGGCGAGGCGCGGCGCCATCGCCTTCCGGCGCCCCGCCAGGTGCGCCTGGTGGGGGACGGCGATCCCCGATGCCTCTCGTCCGTGGGCTCGGACGAGGTCGCCGCGAGGTGGTGTCCCGGGGACGACTCCGCCCGGGCGACCTGGGCGCGGCTCCCCGGTGGAATCGCCGTCGCCCGCTCCGACGGGCGGTGGTCCGCTCCCGCCGGGTCCGGTGGGGTGCGGTTCGTCCGCGGCCTGGCGGCGCGGGCCCCGGCGCCGGAGGACGAGGCCCTGCAGCTGCCGGCCCCCGGCTTCGACCCCGGCGCGCCCCCCCTCCTGTCGTCCGAGGACCGGGCGTGGTGGGGCCTGGCGACCCTCGACCGGATCGCCGGCGCCCGGGATCCGCGGTTGGGCGCCGGGGCCTGGCTGGCCCTGGCGGACGGGGTCGCCGTCGCCGGATCGGGCGGGCGACGACCCGCCTGCGAGGCCGCCACCCGCCCCGAGGTGGCCGGGGCCCTCCGGGCCGCCCTCGCCGGGGCGGCCTCACGCTCCCCGCTGGCGGTGGCGGTGGCGGCGGCGGGCCTGTCGGAGTGCGGGGCGGCGGAGGGGCTGGTGGGCGAGGCCGTCGCGGCGCTGGCCCCGGGAGCGTCCCCCGAGGCGGTCCTGGCGGCGGCGGTGCTGGCGGGGACGACGCCCCCCCTCCGCTCCGCGGACGCCGTCCGGGGCCTGCCCCCCGCCGACCCCGGCACCGTCGCCGCGGGGATCCGGGAGTGGCCCCTCCCCGTCGCCCGGGGGCTCGCCGCCGCCGGGCTGGCGGACGCGGCCCGACGCGCCGCGGCGGAGGCGATCGCCCGCTCCACCCCGCTCCCGTGGCTTCGGCCGGGGCTCGAGGAGGCGGCGGCCGCGCTCCACCGGAAGGGCCCCCCGGACGCCCGGCAAGGTGCGGGGCATGGGGAGGGGGCCCGGGCCCCGGCGGAGGCCACCGCATCGCCCGGGGACCCCTCCGCCGCCCCGGCGATCCCCCGCCCGCGGTGGAAGGCGACCCTCGGTCTCGCCCTCGCCGCCGCCGCCCGGTGGCTCGCGGGACCGGCCGTGCTCCTGGCGGGGATGGTGGGGGGCGCCCTGCTGTGGCGGGGCCGGCGGCGGGGCCCTCCCCCCGGGGGGAACCCCCTGCGGGGGGCGGCGCGGGGGCGGGAGGCGGCCGTCGGGTTCGGCGCCGCCGCCGCTTCCCTGGCCGCCCGGGGAGCGGCGGGGGAGCGGGTGGTGGTGGTCGGCTCCCGGGGCTCGGGGCGCTCCGCCCTCCTCCGGGCCGTGGCCCGGGCGGCGGCGGCGGGGGGGGCGGCGGCGGCGGGGGGGGCGGCGACTACCCCGGTGACGGTGGACCTCGGGGGCCTCGACGGCGCGGACGGCCTGCGCCACCTGTGCGGGTCCGTGGCGCTGGCCCTCGGCGCGGGCGCCTCGCTGCCCCGCCTCCCCGAGGACCCTGATGGATTGGCTGGGCTGATCCCACGCCTGGCGGGGGGCAGGGGATCCGGGCGGAGGCCGGCGATCCTGCTGATCGACCGGCTGGAGACCGCCCGGCGGTGGAGCCCGGCGGACCGCGCCCGCCTCCGGGCCCTGCTCTCGGGCGCGGGGCCGGGACTGTTCGGGGTGGTGGCCGCCTCCGTCCCCGGGGCGGGGGACCCCGATCCCCAGGAGGGCTCCCCCGACGACGTCCTGGGGGCGCCGACGGCTCGGATCCCCGTCGTGGAGGACGCGGCGATCCGGGCGCTGGTGCGGGACGCGCTCCGGGAGGGCTGGCGGGCGGAGTCCGGCGCCCTCGACGCCGTCGTCGCCGCCGCTGCGGGGAGCCCGGCGAGGGCCCTGGGCCTGCTGGAGGGGGCGGTGGACGCCGCGATCGCCCGCCGGGGGAGCGGGATCCGCGCCGCCGACGTGGAGGGGGCCCGCCGCGAGCTCGACGCAGCGGCGGCGCTGGCGGCGGCGGCGGCGGGGGACGCCGACCTGCCCGAGACTCCCCAGGAGGCCCTGCGGGCGCTCCGGAGGGCGGGGCTCCGGGGCTGATCCCTCGCCACCCCCTGCCGCCGCTGGGGCTCAGCCTCCGGTGGGGACGCCCCGGGCCAGCTTCAGGCCCAGCAGGGCCAGCAGGGCCGCCAGGCAGAGCACCGCGGCCCCGAAGAACCAGCGCTCCGCGCCGCCGAAGCGAGCCCCCCACGGCCCGCCCCCGCCCGCCCCCCGGCCGCCGTCGTCCCCCAGGCGACCGACGGCCTCGTCGGCTCCCAGGACCTCGGCGGCGAGGAGCGAGAGGTCGTAGCGGGGGGCCACGGCGTCGGGGTTGCCGTGGAGGAGCCGCAGCTCCCCCTCCGGGGGGACCTTCGCGTGCAGGCGGAACAGGGGGTAGAGCGCTTCGGCGCGGTCGATCTCGATGGGCAGGTTGTCCCCGTCGTCGACCTCTACGACCAGCCCGCCCCCCGAGGTCCCCTGGAGGGGGACGCGGAGGGGGCGGTCGGCGCCGTCGCCGGGCCGGCGCGTCCACTCGGCTCCCCCCCGCAACCGCGGCGCCTGCGGTCCCCGTCCCGGAGGGGCCGCCGGGGCGTCGTCGAGGACCCGGACCGTGCGCTGGAAGAGGGGCGCCGCGGTCCAGAGGCGAAGCTCCCGCACGGGGATCCCGGCCACGGGAAGCGGCAGGCGCCACCGGCTGGTCCGCGCCCCCTCGTCCCCCTGCCGGGGCTCCGGGGCCAGGGGGAGGCGGGCCTCGCCGGGGGCCTCCTCGAGCACGTAGGGGACCTGGCGATCGCCGAGGACGATGCGGAGGTCGCCGAGGTCCCCCCGCGCCCCGGCGAGCACCGCGGCGTCGAGGTCCCACCGCACCCACGTCGCCCCGGGCGGCCTCCACAGGCTCCGGGAGGCGCCCCATCGCCGGAGGTCGAGGGGGGCCGCCAGGGTCGGCGCCTCGGGCACCGGCTCCCGGGGGACGTGGTCCGGGTTGGGGCCCCGGGGGCCCGGCTCCACCTGGGGCACCGACTGGCGCCCCAGCTCGTCCCGGGCGGCCTCGAGGTCGTAGGACGGGGCCCGGCGCTTCGCGTCCCCGTACAGGAGGGTCAGCTCCCCCGCCGCCCGGGCGTCCAGCAGCAGCACCCGTCCCAGCCGGCGCGCCTGGACGGCGGCGATCCCGAGGGGGCGGTCGTCGCCGTCCCGCACCCTCAGGCGCAGGGCCCGCCCCTCGGGGCGGCCCACCTCGATCTCCCCGAGCTCCACGTCCATACGCCCCACCCGCAGGCGGGCGAGGCGCCCCCGGCCCAGCGACCGGGCCGACAGGCGGCCCTCCGCCAGGACCAGCTCCTCGACGGATGCCGCGCGGGAGTAGAGCTCGTCGTCGGCGAAGACGCGGATCCGGTCGATGGGCAGGTGGGCGGCGGGGAGCTCCAGCGCGTAGTGGCTCTCGTCCACGCCCCCGGCCGCGGCGCCGGGGGTGAGCAGCTCGATCCACCGGGAGGGCACCGCCCCCCGGGGGAGGGGCACCCCGGACGCCCCCACCACGGAAAGCTCGCCCCCCGAGGGATCGTCCACCCAGATCCGCAGCCAGGGAAGGCCGTGCTCCTCCACCTCCACCGTGGCGAGGCGCGCCCTCTCGCCCCCGGCGTCGACGGAGTAGAGGGTGGTGGGAGCCGACACGGGACGCCAGTGGACGCGGTCGGCGCTGGCGTCCACCCGCGCCCGGCGCACGAAGGGATGCCCTTCGATCTGAAGGCGCAGCGCGGAGATCCCCCCGAGCGCCACCACCGGGGAGGCGTCCACGATCCAGGCTCCCCCCTCGTCGGGGTCGCGGCGCTCGGGCGCCACGCGGAGCGGGACGGGATCGGGCACCGCCGCGTCCTCGCCCCGCAGGAGCACGTAGGGGACCTCCCTGCCCTCGGCGTCCACCGCCCGCAGGTCGGCGAGATCGGCCCTCGCCCCGTCGAGCACGTCGTCGGGCAGCGGGATCCGCACCCAGCCCGCCGCGTCGATCGCCACGCGGGAGCGCCACCGGAAGGGGCTCGGGTCCAGGGGATCCGCGCCGGGATGCGCCAGGGCCGGGGCCAGCAGGAGGACGCAGGCGGCCAGCAGGCCCGCCGCCTGTCCCCATCCCCTCGGGAGCCTCACCTCCCCTCCCCCGCCACCCCGACCTCCTCCTCCGCCGGGGCCGGCGATCCGTCGTCGCCCCGCCGGCTGAGGAGGCGCCGATAGGCGACCGACGCCCCCCAGGTCGCCACGGCGAGTCCCAGGAGGGAGATCACGCGGTACAGGCCGCCCAGGCGCCACAGGTCGAAGAGGCCCACCTTCGCCACCGCCAGGGACAGGAACAGGAGCCCGGCGGCCCGGGAGGCGGTCCGGTCCCGGACGATCCCCGAGGCCAGCAGGAGCCCGCCGTAGGCCGCCCAGGCCAGGGACATCGCCAGGGACGGCGCGAAGTCCCGCGGGATCCGGAACGCCAGGACGCCTCCCTCTCCCCGGGGGGTGAAGGCGTCCACCACCTCGATGTTCACCAGCCAGAAACCGAACAGGATCGCCGCCCCCCGGAGCAGGCCGGGCAGGGGCAGCCCCGCGGTGACGCCGCCCCCCCGGGACCGGGCGAAGTCCCGGGCGGCCCACAGGAACGCGGCGAGGGGGACGCCGTAGGTGTAGAGGAACCCGTTGAGGATGGGGGTGGCGGCCCGGGGGTGGTAGGCCAGCACCGCGGGGTTGAGCAGGAGCCGCACCGCCACCACCGCCGCCAGCGCCCCGGCGAAGGCCCGGAGCCCGGGGTGGGGCACGCGCCGGTGGAGGGCGGCGAGGGCGAGGACCTCCAGGGCCCAGCCGATGGTCAGCCACTCCTCCCGGAGCTGCACCCCCACCGCCAGCCCCGCGAAGCCCAGGCCGACGGCGAGGAGCACCACGAGGTTCCGGGCCCTCTCCCCGTCGGGCGGACCGGCGAGGCCGCGCCGCACCTCGGCCGCCGCCACCAGCGTGACCGCGCCGAGGCCGATGGGCAGGAGGCCGACGTAGGCGGTCCCCAGGTCGTCCCGCCAGGCCCGGTACATGGGGAGGAACAGGAGGGGGCCGGCGGCGGCGGCGGCGAGGTGGGGGCCCAGCGCGTCCCCGTGGCGACGCCGGGACAGGGAGGGGTAGGCGGCGAAGACCAGGACCAGGGCCACGCCCGCGGGCAGGACCCAACCGGCTCCGGGCCGGCCGCGGGCGGCGTCCTGCCAGGCGAAGACGAGGGCGGTGGCGGCGCCCAGGGCTACGGGGGGAAGGGACGGAGCCCGGGAGAGGGCCGCGGAGCCCAGCCCCAGTGCGCCGAAGGCGAGGGGGAGGAGCAGGGCCCGGGGCGGGTCGCCCTCCGCCCACCCCGCCACCACCGGGACCGCGGGCAGCAGGAGGGCGACGAGGGCGGCGCCGGCTCCGGCGGCCAGGGGGGGAGCCCGCTCCGGCCTGCCCAGGGCCGCCAGGGGCGCGAGGGTGGCGAGGGCCAGGAGCCCCAAGACGAGGCCCGCCGGGTCCTCCCAGGGGAGGTCCGGGGGCGCGGCCTTGGAGGACAGGCGATCGAAGGACGCCGCCCAGGAGGCGGCGACCAGCCCGGAGCCCGCCGCCGCCGCCACCGCCAGGCCCGGGCGCCGCCGCGCCGCGCCGAGGGCGAGGCCCAGGGAGAGGAGGGCGGCCAGGTGCAGGAAGACCGCCCCCGCGTCCGGGGCGACGCTGGGCCGGGAGGTCACGGGGAGGGCGACGAGGAACGCCAGCAGCGCCCCCACCGCCGCCACCATCCCGAGGCCCCTCACGGGATCCCCCCGACGGGCCGACAGCAGGGACGCCCCGCCGAAGACCGCGGCGAGGCCCCCGAAGAGCAGCAGGGCGACGGGCCCCTCCCCGGGGGAGAGCTGGGTGGCGAGCCAGCCGGACTGCACCGCCAGGGTCGCCATCACCGCCGACGCCGCCAGGACCACCCACCGGCCCCGCCACGCCACGGTGATCAGGGCCACGTCCAGCAGCATCACGTAGCCGAAGAGGGCCAAGGGCCGGTCGACCCCGGTGGAGACCATCACCGGCGTCAGGAATCCCCCCAGCAGCCCCAGGAAGGCGACGAACTGGCTTCCGTGGCGCAGGGAGAGCCCCACGGCGACGGCGGTGACCCCCGCCATGAGGACGAAGGTCGGCACCGTCGGGAGCAGCGCGTAGACGCCGCGGGCGGCGTACAGGGCCGCGTAGAGGGTGGCGACGCCGGCCCCGGCCAGGGAGCCGGCCTGGAGTCGGTAGCCCCGTCCCCACAGCGGCTCGGCCCCCGCCAGAGCCGCGGCACCCACGAAGATCGCCGCCCCCACCTTCAGGCCCGGCGGGAGCCTCCCCCACCAGCCGTGCTCCACCGAGTAGGCGACCAGGAACAGCATCGCCAGCAGCAGGGCCCCGCCGCCGACCCAGGCGAAGAGGCGCTCGCCGATGAGCACCTCCAGGGTCGGGGCGCGCGGGCGGGGCGGGGCGCCGGGGGGAGGCGCGTCGGGGACGGGGCGCCGGGGAGGGGGAGGAGGGGCGACCGGTCGGGGATCGAGGACGACCGGGGGAGGTCCGGAGGGCTCGGCCGGAGGGGAGACCGCCGGAGGGGGTGAGGGTTCCACGCCGGCCGTGGGGGCGGGCGGCGGCTCGGGAGCGGCGCTCGGAGGGGAAGGCTCGGGCGGCGCCGCGGCCACCGCCCCTGCGGCGCGCGCCACCTCGATGGAACGGCCGACGAGGTCCGCCACCGCCGCCACCACCTCGCCCCGAGCGGGCGCGCCGCCCCCCACCCGCCTCCCCTCGAAGCGGTGGAGGCGGGTCTCGAGCTCGTCGACGCGGCGCAGGGCGGCGGCGGCGTCGCGCCTCGCCCCCGCCGCCATGGCGATGGCCACGATGGGCAGGAGCAGCACGCACCCCGCGACCGCTAGGGCGAAAAGGACGACGATCTCCTCCACGAGACGGATCCCCCGCGCCCACGGGGCGCGAGCACACCCTAGCAGAAGCGCGGAGCGGGCACGGCCCCGAGGGATGATCGCGGGCCGCCGGGCTCACTCCCTCCCCTCGCCCCCCTCCAGCCTCACCGAGGCCAGGATGCGCTCCCGGAGCGCCGCGTAGCGGTCCGCGTCCTCCAGGGGATGCTCGAAGGTCAGGGCGACGCGCAGCCCGCCCTCGTCCAGCACGTAGCGCTCGACCTCCCAGGGCCCCTCGCCGGTCTCGACGGTCACCCGGATCCGGCTCCACTCCCTGCCCGCCAGGACCCGGGGAGAGGTCCGGGCGGACTCCGGGCGGACCCGGACGTGGGGGTCGCCGCCCAGGTGCGCCAGCAGGTCCTCCCGGGGCGAGGGGGGGCCGCCGGAAGTCGGGGCGGGGACGACCTGGTGGGCGACCGCCTCCCTCCGGGTCGGGGAGGCGAAGGTGTCGGCGCCGAAGCGGTCGGTGGTCACCTTCCAGTACGAGGGCACGGCGAAGGACCAGCCCGCGCGGGGGTCCTCGTAGGTCTCCCGAAGCTCCGGCAGCAGGCCCGCGAGGGCGCCCCCCGGCGGCATCGCCAGCGCCAGGGGGATGGCGGCGAGGACCGCCGCCGCCGCGGCCCGCCGCCGCATCCGGACCACCCTCTCGCCGTCGGCCTCCACCAGCGCGGGGAGGAGCAGCAGGGCCGCCAGCCCCCCGCCGACGCAGCCGCCGACGTGGCTCCAGTTGTCCACCACCGACGACCTCAGCCCGAGGAACAGGAAGAAGGCCAGGAAGGGGAGGAAGGCCCACCCGAACTTCCGGCGGGCGGCCCCGGGGAGCAGGAACCCGTAGCGCCAGCCGAAGACCACCGCCGCCGAGAAGAGGCCGAAGGTCACGCCCGAGGCCCCCACCGACGGCACCGCCGTCCCCAGCAGGCTCAGGCCCGAGGCGGCGGCAGCGGAGGCCGCGAAGATCACCGCCGTGCCCGCGGACCCGTACACGTTCTCGACGTTCCAGCCGACGTAGGCGATGTAGGCGACGTTGGGCAGCAGGTGGAGCAGGCCAGCATGGAGCAGCACGGCGGTGGTGAGGCGCCACCACTCCCCCAGCTCCAGGACCCGGCCCGGCTCCTTGGCGCCCCACTCCACCAGCGCGTCCACCGGCGCCGAGAGCAGGGCCTCCCTCCACGGCATCCCGTCGCGGACCAGGGACGCCACCATCGCGGCGAAGATCGCCACGCAGGCGACCGACACCGCCGCCGACACCGGGGCGAAGCGGCCCAGGCTGAAGCGCCGCATCACCCGCGCGGCGACGTCGTCCCGCAGCCTGCGGTAGAGGTCCAGCTCCGCCGCGGGCACGAAGGCCGCCCCCGTCAGCGGAGGGTAGCGGATGGGGAGCCCCTCGGGGATCCGCCCCTCCCGCACCCACAGCTCGAACTCGCCGTAGGAGATGTGGATGACCTCGTCGCCGACGAGGAGGTCCACGAGCATCGCTCGTTCCAGGGGGCCCGACGGCCCCGTGCGGAGTGCCTGGGCCGCCGACAGGCCCGGGGAGCGGCCCCGCAGCCCCGGGCGTGCCGCCCCTTTTCATACGCCTTCCGGCGGCCCGCCGCCACGGCCCCAGGGGGCGAGACCGGCCAGCCCTGGCTCTCGCGACGGCCCGGAAGGGCGAGACCCGAGTCCTGGAGCGCCGCCTTGTCTTCGCATGAGGGTCTCGTTAGTATGCCCCCCAGATCGCGGCTGCTGAACCCGATCGACCTGCTCCTCGGCGCCGCCGCGGGCCCCGCGCCCCGGCATGGGATGGGTTCATGCAGCCTGCGAATCTCGCCCGCCTCGTGCGGGCGCTGGCCCGCGAGGGTCTCGACGTCCGGCGGGACGGTCCCGTGTGGACGGTCCGACTCCTCTCCGATCCCCACGCTCCGCCCGCGGAAGTGCTCCTGCCCGACGGCTTCCCCGTCGAGGGCAAGGCGCTGCGGCAACTCGCCGACCTGGCGGCGGTGCACCATCCCGGTGGCGGCCGGGTGGTGCGGGCGTACGCCTCGCCCGACTTCCACCCCGGCGACTCGGGCATCGCCATCGGCTCGGTGGTGGAGACCGACGGCATGGTGGTCCCCGCCGCCGTCGGTTCCGACATCAACTGCGGCATGCGCCTGCACGTGGCCGACCTGGGCGCGGAGCGTTTCCTGTCCCGGCGGGATGCCTTCGTGCAGCGGCTCAAGGGCGACTACTTCTTCGCCACCCGGGACGTGGGTCTCACGGCCAAGGCCATGCGCGGGCTGTTCCGCCACGGCCTCCCCGGGCTGCTGAGCGAGGTGGCCGTTGGTCCCACCGGCTGCCTCGCCCGCTCCGACCTGGACCAGCTCTTCCGCGAGGTGGACCGGGTGCACCTGGGCGGCTCCCTGGACGGCGACGTCTCATGGGCCCCGGAGGACCTGGTGCCCGAGGAGGGCGTGGTGCGCGACGGTGGGCTGGCGACCATCGGCGGTGGGAACCACTTCGTCGAGGTCCAGGTGGTCGAGCAGGTGATCGACCGGGCCCGGGCCTGGGCGTGGGGCGTGCGCGAGGGGCAGGTGGCCTTCATGGTCCACTCCGGCTCCCGCCACGTGGGGAAGTACGTGGGCGGCTGGTGGAGGGACAAGGCCCGGGACGTCTGGCCGGCGGGCCTGCGCCACCCCAAGTCCCACATCTTCCCCCTGAGCCTCGCCCACCAACCCGACCTGGTGCGGGAGTACCTGGTCGCCGAGGCGACGGCGGCCAACTACGGCTTCGCCAACCGCATGCTGCTGGCGGAGCTGCTGCGCCTGCACCTGCGCGCGCTGTTCGGCGAGGTGGAGGCGCCGCTGGTCTACGACCTTCCCCACAACATCACCCTGCCCGAGGGAGCCGGGTGGGTGGCGCGAAAGGGGGCCTGCCCCGCCCACGAGGGGCACCCGGTCATCATCCCGGGATCGATGGGCGCCTCGTCGTACCTGCTGGCCGGACTTGGGAACCCGCGGACCCTGTGCTCGGCCTCCCACGGGGCGGGTCGGGCCCGGTCCCGCTTCGCCATGGGGCGCGGGGATTGGGATGACGCGGCCATGGGCCTCCTGGGCGTCGACTGCATCACCCTCCGAGAGGAGCGACGCATCGAGGAGGCACCCGCCGCCTACAAGCCCATCGGCCCGGTGATCGAGTGCCAGCAGCGAGCCGGCGTGGCGGACGTGGTGGCGAGGATGCGGCCGCTGTTGACCTTCAAGGCGTGACGACCCGGAGCTGGTCTTCGAGTCCGAGCGGGTCGCGCCCCGCCAAGGCCGGCGATGCGCGCTCACGCACTCCGACGGGCGCGCGGATGTCGAGGCGGTCCGTCGCCACGTGATGGTCGGATCCCGAAGACTGTTCCGAAGGTCGAGTGGACTCGAAGGGATCCCGGCAACGGCGACGGCACCCACTCCGGCGACCATGGGTCTCGATGTGCCGGTGGTCGCCGCTGCTGGCGATTGGAGCGAGTCCCCTGAGGGCGGGGTGAGCGGGGCGACGCGCCGTTCAGGGGGCCGGGAGGCGGCGCACGACGCGGAAGCCGATGCGGTCGTCGCGGGGCTCGCTGGCACGCCAGTCGTAGCGGCGGCCGAAGGAGAGGGAAGGCTCGAAGGAGTAGCCGCCGCGGAAGTAGTGCCGCGGGCGCTCTCCGGGGGCGGCGAGGCAGAGGGGATCGTCCTCGGGGGTCTCGGTGAAACACGCCCGGTCCCCGTCGTCGGTCACCCACTCGCCCACGTTCCCCAGCACGTCATAAAGGCCCCACGCGTTGGGCGCGAGCGAACCGACGGCGCGGTATCGAGCGCCGCCGGTATGGTGCCACGCCGCCGTGTCCACGCTCGGCAAGCCCTGGACCGGATCGGGGGGATCGTCCTTCTTCGCCTTCTCCGTCTTCTTCTTGTCATCGGGCGGTGCCGGCCAGCCCGCCTCGTCCCGGAACTGGCGCTCGTTGGACCCGGCGCGGGCGGCGTACTCCCACTCGGTGTCGGTGGGAAGGCGATAGCCGGGGCAGGAGAGGCCGGCGAAGGCGACCTCTTCGCAGGAGTAGGCCGGCCCGCCGGGTAGCCCCTGGCAGCCCTTCAGCGCGTAGCAGGCGGGCAGCCCCTCCCGCTCCGAGAGGCGGTTCGCGTAGGCGACGGCTTCCAGCCATGTGACGCCGGAGATGGGGCAGCGGTCGTCACACCCCTGGGGCATCTCCGTGGGGACGAGGCGCATCGCCGCGCGCCACTCGCCGTACGTGACTTCGGTCGCCTTGACGCAGAAGTCGTAGGAGACACGCGCGGGGCGCGGGGCCCACTCGCTCAGTCCCTGCTCCTCCGCGGGGTTGCCGCGGGTGTACGCGCCGGCCGGGGCGCGCACGAAGCCTTCGGGGCAGGCGGCCTCTCCGCCGGGCACCGCGGAGAGGCCGACGAGCAGGGGCAGCATCATCGCGATCATGGGATGCCTCGTGGGTTGGGGTTCGGAGTCGGACACGGAATAGGTTGGCGCGGCCGTTGACTTCGCAACGGCCGTGACAACCGGCGGTCGCGCGGATCGGCGGCGAGGCGCCCGGATCGCAAGGAACGGCGCGAATTCGCGAGGGAAGGGATACCGAGCGTATCTCGACCGAGCGAAGGCGCGAGTGACGCCGCGAGGCGGGATGCATCGTCGCCCGGGCGGGTGACCGCATTTCGTGTTCGACTCTCAAGGGGGGTCGAGCTTCAGCCGCACGAGCGGGTGGGTGCGCCAGTCACCGGAGAGCGCGGCGAACACCGTGTCGGACTCCAGGCCCCAGGCGTCCTCGACGTAGAGCGCGAGGGGGCGCCAGGTCTCTTCCGGGGTGGCGCCCCGCTTCTGCGCGGCCTTCGCCTCGACCCAGGCCGCGTGGTCGGTCCAGCAGTGGGCCGGCATCGACGCCGGCGGCGCGCCCCCGAGCGCCAGCCCGCGAAGGGCGTCCCCTTGCAGCGCCAGGGACGCGCCGGCGACCCGATGCGCCAGGCCCCTCGCGATCTCCGCGACCGTCCATGCACGGTCCACCCGCGTCTCGTCCACGGAATACGAAAACCCTCGCGTGGCCTCGCCCCCCTGCCAGCGCGCCGTGACCGTGCCCGACGCCGACACCCGCCAGCGCTCGGTGGGCAGGCGCACCTCCACCTCGCGGGCCACGGTGCGCGGGACCCGCACGTTCCTGCCCGTCTCCGCCTCGCCGCAGGTGGTGGTCTCCAGCGTCGCGGGGCTGGTCTGGGCGCAACTCCCCATCTCGTCTCGCCGCACGCACTGGGGCACGTAGCTGTACTCCGTACTGCACCTCGTCCGGGTCTCGGGCACGAGGTCATAGACGACGTCCTGGACGACCTGGCGACGGGGCGCCGTCTCGCCCCGGGTCTGGTCCGCCGTGCAGGTGTCGAAGTGCACGCGCACCTCGACGGCCGCGTCCCCGCGGGACCGGTCTTCCACCGAGATGCTCCAGCGGAGCTCCTTGTCCAGCGCTCCGCACGACGTCCCCTCCACGCGGTGCGTGACGCGCAGTTCGGGAGGCGGGACCGCCGCCGCCGAAGTGGAGGCCCACTGCTCGGCCTGGTCGCCGAGCCCGAAGTGGCGCGCGATCTGCGTGTGCAGCGCGGCGGCGCCCCACAGGGGCCCGCAGGTGTCGATGAGGGGCAGGTGCTCGTAACCCACGGCGCTCACCACGCCGGCCAGCGCCGGGATGTCGCCCCGCCTCACCTCGGCGAGGGTCCGCCCCCGGCTGGCCGCCAGCCTTCCCCCTCCCCTCTCCTTGAGGGGCAGGATCTCCCGCTCGGCGATGGCGTTGGCGGCGTCCGCCAGGGCGGTGGACGCCCGCCGCTCCACCTCGGCCAACTGCTCCCTCTGCCCCGCGGTCCGCTGGGCGCTGTCGCTCCACTTCCACTCCAGCACGGCGCGCGCCCGCCCCAGGGCGTCCCAACGGTCCCCCCATTCCCGGTCGCGCTCGGCCTGGTCCACCTGCCCCGAGAGCCACCTCACGATCGGATCGAAGGGAAGGCCCCGGCCGAGGGCGCGCCGCTCCTCCGGGGTCTGGCCGCCCTCCCCGGCGCGTGCGACGGACGCCGCGAGGAAGAGGAGCACGCCCGCCAGTGCCCACCACATCTCATGACGATGACGGCTCCGCCCGCGCACTCGCTCTCCTCCTCCGGCAGCGTGGTCCTGGACGTGCTCCGGCTTCATGGCCAGACGTTCCAGGTCGAGCTTCACGCGGGTCGCCCCTCGCGGCCCCGGGCCGCCCGGGCCTCCAGGTCGCGGAGCAGCCCGGGCAGTCCGGGCAGGCCGAGGTGGGCGACGTCCATGAGCGGAGTGTACGACCGCAGGACTGCCACCGCCACCCAAGTGCGGCGGCGGATGGGAGGCGGCGAGAGCGTGGGCAGGGTGGAATCCCCCAGGGCACTCGAAGGCCCGCACGCCCAGCACTCCACCGCTGGAGCCGGGGCCGCGGGGCGGGGCGGGGCGGGGCGGGGGCGGGGCGGAGATGGGGAGGCCAAGGAGGGTGAGGAGCGCACGAGCGGTGAGAGTGGACACGGGGGACGCGGTTCGCCCCGGTTCGCGCTCCCCGCCCGCCTGCGCGGACCATCCGAGCGTGACGCGCCCGTTGCGTCCGTCCGGCGGCCGGAGGAGAATCCGGGCCGTCGGGGGCCGGGCTGGGGTCCGGATCCGTGCCCCCAACCTCAGCCGTCCGCCGGGGCTCCCCCGGCACATCGCGGCGAGGGAGGATGCCGTGCGCGACACCGCCGTCGATCCCCTGCTCTTCGTACTGGTCGCCGCTCTCGTCGCGCCATGGGGCTGCGCGCGGGACGGGGGACCGGGCGAACCCGTCGCGCCGGCCGGCCCGGCCCGGCTCGTGGTCACCGGTGTGCCCGTGGGGGGCGCGGCCCGGGTCGTGTGCGGCGGCCAGGAGCAACGCGTGGAACCCCTCGATCCGGTGTTCGGCGAGACGCTGGAGGTCCCCGCCGGCCCCTGCGAGGTCACCCTCGACGCACCGGGCTTCGCCGCGCCCGCCGTGTCGGTGGAGGCGACCCCGGGCGCCGCGCCGCGGGTGACGCTCCTGGGGGCCGCGGCGGGCCCCGTGGAGGCGACGGTCACCATCACCGCCGGGCGGGCCGGGGCGGGGCTGGACCCGGAGCCGGTCGCCGCCGCGGTCCGCTCCCGGGCGGTGGACCTCGCCGCGTGCGCCCGCCCCGGGGTGGTCCCGTTCGCTTCTCGCACCTTCGCCCTGCGGGTCCAGTACATACCCACGAACGTGCCCGAGCACCGATGGCAGGTGGGGGGCGGCAGCCGGTGCGTCGCGGACGTGGCTAACGCCGCCCTCCAGAATCGAGCGGTCCCCGACCCGCCGGGGGTCACGCAGCGGGAGAGCCTGGACCTGGATGTCGCGTTCCGGTTCGCACCCTCGAAGGCGGGGGGCGGCGCCCTCGCCCCCGCGGTCGCGACCCTCGCCCCGCTCCCGGCGGTCCCGGCCTCGGGGGCGCTCACCGGCGCGCTCGGGGAGGCGGGGATCCCCGACGACGCCCTGGGCTGGGACGCCGAGTCGCTGCTCGGGGTCGTGGACGCCGCCCACCGGGCCGGTCGTTACGGTCCGCCCGACGGGCCGCGGGCGGGCGACCACCGGGCGTGCGACCTGCTGGCGCTGTGGGCGCGGCGCATGGCCCAGGAGTCCGTCATGGCGAAGGGGGCCGACGCGGAGGTGGCGCTGGCCGAGTCCACCGCCTACCTGCAGGCGGCGGAGGGGTACGCCGCCGGCGCCGTCCTGATGCGCGCCAGGGAGCGGCTGAAGGAGCTGGCCGCGACCCCCGCGGGACAGGCGCTCAAGGCGGACCTGGCGACGGGGAAGGCCTGGGCGGAGTACGAGCACGTGACGTCCGCCGCGCTCGGAAGCGTGCTGACTGGAAACTTCAAGCAGGTCGCGGGAAAGGAGCTGGGAGGGTACGGGTCCGGTGGCCGGGCCCTCGCCTGGGCTGGGGCGATGGGGGGGCTGTTCGCCACCGTGGTCCGGGCGGCGGAGGCGGGCTCCGGTCTCACGCCGGATGGCCGCGCCGCCCACGAGAAGGCCGTGCGGGAGGTCCGTGAGGCGATGGACCGCGGCCTGGTCGAAGAGATCCCGCGGGTGATGGAGGCGCTGGTGGCGGCCGAGGCGGCGTTGCCGCGTCCGTAAGGGCCCCACCGGGCCGAGGGGAGGTGACCGTGACGAGGATGTCCGACGAGCCGAGGCCGTGCTGGGGTCCCGCGACGCGCGCGCTCGCCGCGCTGGTCGCCGGGGCGGTGGCCGGCTGCGCGCCGGTACTGGAGAGAAGAGTCGAGTTCGAGCCCGCGGGAGAGGCGCGTCCCGTCCCGGGTGCCACCCCGTCGCCCTCCCGCGAACGGCAAGGGGTGTTGGACGTCGCCGCCAGGCTCTCCGGCTCCCGGGTCGAGGTCACCGCGGTCCGGTACGACGAGTGCGTGCAGGAACGGGAGGCTCCCTTCATCGAGACCTCCGTGATCGTCAAGCGGCAGCCCGCCTGGGGCACGGTCATCAACGTCCTCGGCCTGGCCATGGGCGCCTTGCTGGTGGCCCCCGCCGTCGGCCTCGCGGTCGAGAGGTCGAAGGAGGACCCGCCCGACGACGAGGGGGTATCGCCGGGGGGGATCGCGGCCATCGGCATCAGCGGCGGCTTGGTCATGGCGCTACCCATCGCCAACTTCGCCCGGGCGGCTGCCGCTCGCCCCCCTCCTCCCAAGGAGGTGTTGCGCCGAGTGGAGCCCCTGGTTTCCCGGTGCAACGAGAGGCCGGAGCCCAAGGTGGCCGTGGAGGTGCGTTTCCGCCCTGGGGAGCAGTTCGCTCCCTTCGCCTCCCTGGAGCTCTTCGTCACCGAGCCTCGACGCGGCCGGATCCCCGTCGAGACCGGAGCGGACGGCCGCGGCGTGGTTGACCTGGCCCGATTCCCGCTCCCCACCGAGTCGCTGGGGCCCGCGGAGGAGTTCCAGGTCTGGCGGATCGGCGGGGGAAGCGGCCCCCAGGTCCCCGTCCGGGTGGCCTCGTTCCCCGCTTCGGCGGTCGCCGGGGTCTTGGGGCAGGAACCGACGCCGCGCTCGGATCCGGACGACGTTGCGCTCGCCGCGGTGGCAAGAGCCTGGGTCACGGCGACGGACGAGGCGTTCAGCGAGGGGCTTCGCGGCATGGGCGCGCCCCTCTTCCGGGCCCTTCCACCCGCGGTCCGGGCCGGCGCGCACGCCCGGGTCGAACTGCGCAGGGCTCGGGACGAACTCTCACGGATCGACGGGTCGTGCCGCCAGCACGAGGGAAGGGAGGTCGCCCGCCTGGAATCCGAGGCCCAGGACCTCCTGGTGAGGGCCCACCGCGCCGCCACCGACTCCGACCGCGAGGCCTTGATGGTCCTCTCCACCCAGGTCGGCGCGCGCAACCGCCTCCGGATCGAGGAGATCGAGGTCCGCGCCCACGGCCGGGACGGGTGGGCCGCCCACCGGCGGGAGCGCGAGGCCGTGGTGCGGCGGGGGGCGGCCTGGTTGCGGGCCGTGGCCGAGTCCGGCGACCCGCGGGTGTACGTCGAACTCATGCTCTCCGTGTGCACCGCGCGCATGCCCATCGGCCTCGACGAGGAGTCGACGGTGCGCTGGACCCTCTTCGCCCGAGACCCCGTCTGCGACCTGGCCCGGGAGGAGGCGACGAACCTCCCACCGCCTCCAGATCTGGCCGCCCGGTTGGAGCAGCTCCCTCCATCGTGACCTGATCCCCCACCGCGGCGGAAGAAGCCGGGCCAGCGCCGACGCCCGACCAGAGCGGGACTCCCTGATGCCGACCCGCCCCCGCGGAACCTCCGCTCGTCCGACACGAGGGTCCCGGGCTCGGCAGCCACCGCTCCGGCGCCTTGACGCCAAGGAGGATCCCATGCTCTCCACGAGGTTCGACGAGGCCCTGGTGTACGCCCACGACGCCCACCGGCGGCAGCGGCGCAAGGGCACCCGGATCCCCTACGTGTCCCACCTGCTCGCCGTCGCGGCGACGGTGCTGGAGCACGGCGGCACCGAGGACGAGGCCATCGGCGCCCTGCTCCACGACGTCGCCGAGGACCAGGGGGGCAGAGAGCGCCTCGCCGACGTCGAGGTCCGCTTCGGATCCGCGGTGGCCGCCATCGTCGAGGGCTGCACCGACGCCTGGGGGGAGCCGAAGCCTCCGTGGCGGGAGAGGAAGGAGTCCTACGTCGCCCACCTGAAGGGGGCCTCGCCCTCCGTCGCCCTGGTGTCCGCCGCCGACAAGCTGCACAACGCCCGGGCGATCCTCCGGGACCACCGCGTCCACGGCGACGCCCTTTGGGCGCGCTTCAACGCCACCCGGGACGGCCTCCTCTGGTACTACTCCGCCCTCGCCGCGGCATTCGAGGCCCGGGGGGACTGCCCCGTGGCCGGGGAGCTCCGGGAGGTGGTGGACCGCCTGCTGGCCGAGGCGTCCCGGGGCCCCGCACCGGCCTGAACCGCCCCCCCTGTTCTCCACCGTGGGCATCCGCAACGCAGAACCCTGGCTGGAGGCCACCCGCTGGCGGGGCGGCCTCCCCGGCGGGCCCGAGCAGCGTTGGCCACCTGCATCGCGACGTCGATCGCAGCCTGGATGGCCGTCTGCACGGCGTGGTCCATCGCGAGGATACCCAACCGGTCCTGTGAGAACCGATCCCATGGCCAGGCGCCGATCCGCTCCAGGATGGCACAGTGGTCCTGGACGTGCTCCAGCTTCATCGCCAGGCGCTCCAGGTCGAGCTTCACGCGGGGCGCCCCTCTCGGACCCGCGCCACCCGGGCCTCCCACGACATCCGGGCCATCCGGCGGGCGTCCATCCCCAGGTGGAACGCCCGGATCTGCCACTCGACCCGGAACACCGGATCCCGATCATAGATCGGCACCCCGTCCCGAACGAGCGCGAAGGCGACCAGGGGCTTCATCTCCTGCGCCACCACGGCATCGACCTGGTGGTCCGAAAGACCCATCGCCTCCGGCACTTCGACTCGGAACGCCACCAGCCTCGCCAGGCTGTCCGGCCGCTCTTCCCACCCCCGGGCCGCCAGGATCGCCACGTCGACGTCCGAGTCCGGCCGGTGATCCCCCCGGGCCCGGCTCCCGAAAACCCAGGCCGCGGCCACGTCCGGCTGGGCCTCCAGGTAGCGGAGCAGCCCTGGCAATCCGGGCACGTCGAGGTGGGCGACGTCCATGGGGAGAGTGTACGACCGCAGGACTGCCGCCGCCACCGACGCACGGGGGGCGAGGTCCGGGGAGGCGGCGGGGCCGTGGACGGGGTGGCGTCCGCCGAGGCGGTTGGTGGCCACGTCCACAATGCGGACCCGAAGAAGGGGCGGGCCGGAGCGGAGTGCGAGCACGAGACGCTGGTCGTCCTCGGCAGCGGGGTATCCCGCGAGCAGGCCGCCCGGGAAGACCGGGAGGCGATGGTCAGCCCATCCCCGCCTGCCACCGGGGGGCTCGCCCCCGGGGCCAGCTCCCCACCACCGAGTCCGGTCCCCGTCCCGATGGCGCTACGGCACGCCTCGGGATCGGGTCTGCCCAGACGGGATCGCCCCCCAGGGCTCAGGGCCCTGGCCCCCCGCGGACCAGCCAGGCCTCGCCCACCTCCCAGAGGTCGGTCGGGCCGGACCACGAGACGCCGAGCAGGATGTCGTCGTACCCGTCGCCGTCGGTGTCTCCCAAGCCCGCGGCGGCCTGGAGCCAACTGCCGGGGCCGAGCCCGGGGAGGATCCCGTCGGCGTCCGCCAGGTCCCGCGTGCCCGCGATGGGGCCGCGGAGCAGGTAGGCGGCGCCCGAGTCGGTACCGCCGCGGTCGCTGCCCGGGGCGGTCACCACGAGGTCGGCCCAGCCATCGCCGTCCAGGTCGCGTACCGGCGTGGCGAAGGCGGCGTGATCGAAGGGGACCTCGCCTCGTACCATGAAGGCGGCGTCTTCCGGGTTCGGCGTGTCGGGCACGGGGCTCCGGAAGACCATCACCCGGCCTCGGTGCTCGGAGTCGGCGTCATCGCTCCGGTCACCCACGATGACGTCCGAGAGCCCGTCCCCATCGAAGTCCATGCCCCCGATGGCGATCCCCCCCGGGAGGATGGCGGCGGCGTCGGCGGCCGTCAGCGCCCCCGTGGCGGGACCCAGGAACAGGTAGCTCTCTCCGTAGTACCCGTAGAGGACACCCCAGAAGTCGTTGAGGGGCGAGTCCCGACCGATGACCACGTCGTCCAGCCCGTCCCCGTTGACGTCCCCGACGTAGGCGATGCTACAGGTCGGGGGAGCGCTGGCCGGCGGGACATCGAGCGTCACGTGGTCCTCCGCGGCGGACGTCAGGTACCGGTCTGTGGCGGGCCCACGGACCGGCCAGGCAAGCCCCTCGCCGCAGACCCAGATGTCGTCGTACCCGTCCCCATCCAGGTCGCCTGCCACGGCGACCCCCTGGCCGAGGGAACCGGTGCCGGAGCTGAACCTCGCGTCGGCATCGGCCAGGTACACGTCGGAGGTGACGGGGCCGCTCACCAGCCATGCCTTTCCGTTGTCCCAGGTCCCCGCGTCTGGCGATCCGATGACGACATCGTCCACCCCGTCGCCATCGACGTCGCCGCCGCCAGCCAGCGACGAGCCCGCCCGGTCCACCGAGTCCTCCGGCAGGATCCAGAAGCCCCCGACCTCGCCTCCGCCGGGGGGGATGGGGCCGGGGATCAGCAGCACTCCGCCGCCGAGGTACGTCGCGCCGTCGGCACCGTCGTAGGAGGGGGCGGAGACGAGGACGTCCGCCACGCCGTCGCCCGTCGCATCTCCGGCCCCGGTCACGACGAACCCGAATGCGCCCCCCTCGCCCCCGGCCACGATCCGTGTCTCGACGTCGCCCGTCGGGAGGGGACCGAACGGCCCGCACAGGCCGTCGTCGGTCGAGCAGTCGTCGTCGACTCCGTTGCCGCAGATCTCCGCCCGCTCGGGGGATCGGGCGGGATCGGCGTCGTCACAGTCGCCCTCGCAGGGGGTGGCGCCGTCCCCATCGGCGTCGGTCTCACCGCCCTCGTCCACCGCCCCGTCGCAGTCGTTGTCCCGCCCGTCGCAGCACTCGTACGCGCCGGGCAGGACCGTGGGGTCGTGGTCGTCGCAGTCACCACCGGCGGAGTCGACTCCGTCGGCATCGGAGTCCCGCCACGCCCGCCCGGGCACGGTCATCAGAGGCGCGAAGGGGTAGTAGGCGAAGTAGTCATCCCATGCGTCTTCATGGTGCCAAGCGGCCACGATCAGGTCGTCCAGGCCGTCACCATCGACGTCTCCCGTGGGGGCGAAATAGAACCCCACCCTGTAGTAGGACTGCCCGAGCAGGGTCCAGGCGACGGCCGGCAGGTCCAGGATCCCCTTCACGGGTCCGGTCACGACGTAGATGCCACCTGTGCCGTGGCCCTGGCCCAACCCCGGCGCGCCGACGACGAGATCGGGGTGTCCGTCCCCGTTCATGTCCCCCGCGCCCTCTACCACCCAGCCCGCGTAGTCCTCGTGGAGGGCGCTGCCCACCAGGACCGCGTCCGCGTCGGCGAGGGACGACTCGCCGGAGAGCGGGCCGAGGACGACGTAGGCCGCGCCTGCCGGAGCCCCGTCGACGGTGTACTCCGGGGAACCGACCACCACGTCGTCCCACCCGTCGCCGTCGATGTCCCCTGCGAACGCCACCGACGTGCCCGCCGCGGAGCCGGGCTGCGCGGGATCTCCCAGCAGGCGCATATCGGCGCCGGCGAGGTCCCTGTCGGAGTCGATGGGACCGAAGAGGCCATAGACCGCGCCGGCGTCCGCCGCCGCCGCGTCGCTCCCCGGCATCCCGACGAGCAGGTCGGGTACCCCGTCGCCGTTCAGGTCTCCGCCCAGGGCGAGGTCCCCTGCCGCGCCATCCTCGGGCGCTTCCGGCAGGATGCGGAACCCGTGCTCCATCCCCGACCACGAAGGCCCTGGCAGGATGCGCGCTGCCCCGGCGACCTCCACGTCCCCGCCAGTGGTGGCCACGACGAGGTCGGGCCAGCCGTCGAGGGTGAGGTCGGATCCGCCGGCCAGGGGCGCGGCGGGGGAGGCGCCCCCTCCGAAGTCGTCGATGCGGACCGCGATGTCGTTGGCGTGTCCCAGCTCGGCCAGGGGTCCAAGGAACACGCGGACCTCGCCGTCTCCCATTGCCGCCAGATCGGCGAGACCGTCACCGTCGACGTCTCCTGCTCCGACCAGCGCCTCCACGAAGAAATCGTCCTCGGCCGTCGACCACGAGTGGCCGCCGTGCTCCAACTGCCACTCCATGTCGGGACCGCCGGAGACCACTTCGATGACCGTCCAGCAGTACCAACTCTCCACCCCCGTCTGCATGCACTCCAGGCCACCGATGGCCACGTCCTCGTACCCGTCGCAGCTCACGTCGCCGAGGGGTGCGAGTGCACTGGGATAGTCCGCCTCCCACACGGACGCCCCGCCGGAAGGGAGGAGGGTGACCCGGGGCTCGGCGACCTGGACGGCGGGGGCGGCGGTCGGGAGGGTACAGTCCGGGACCCCATCCCCGTCCGGGTCGTCGTCCACATGCCCGTTGCAGTCTTCGTCCACGCAGTTGCAGACCTCGACCGCTCCGGGATGGACTCCCGGGTCCTCGTCGTCGCAGTCGATGAAGTCCATCCAGCCGTCCCCGTCGCCATCGTGCACCCGGGAGGAGGCGTCGTCGTCGGAGGTATCCGTGTCCGGCGAAACCGTGTCGTCGTCCGCCGTGTCGTCGTCTTCGGACGCGGTGTCGTCGTCCTCGATCAGGGTGTCGTCGTCTTCAGGCGCGGTGTCGTCGTCAGGGTCGTCCCCCGAAATCGTCAGCACGGCGGGATCGCCGCACGCCGCTCCGAGGAGGACCAGCGGGAGCAGCAGGGCAGGGAACGCTCCCCGCGGCACCATTCGACGCACGAGCAGTGGTTCCGTTCCGCGCGAAAGGGCGACGTGGACCCCCAGGGCGCTCCGGTACCGGGCGGGGGCGCTGGTGGCCTCGAAGTCGTGCGGAACGCGGGAAGCCCCGTACACGGCGGCGCGGCGCGCTGGTGGGACGAGGAATTCGGGGGCGAGGGCCCGCGAACCGAGACGAGGGGAGAACGAGAGTGCGTCCCTCATGCCTGTCCCCCTGGACGGCCGCGTTTCACGTCACCTCCCGCTCCGAGCGCAAGCCGCTGGCGCGGGTACGGAGGGACGGCGGGAAGGGTTCAGGTGGTGTGATGGTGATGCGCGTCACGAGCGCATGTTAGCCGGCCAGGATCCGGTCCGCGACCCGCGCGGTGGCCGGGGAGCTCCGGGAGGTTTGGACTGCCTCCTGGCCGAGGCGCCCCGGGGCCCCGCGCCGGCCTGATCCGCCCCGGTCAGCCCATCCCCGCCTGCCACCGGGGGGCTCGCCCCCGGGGCCAGCTCCCTGTCGCCGTGGCGAGGCGCTCCAGGAGGGCCCCGGGCTCGGGATCCCCCCCAGGGGCCGTCACCACCGCCTCCCACAGGCTCCGGGACGCGGCCTCGTCCACCAGCCGCCCGACGTCACGCTCCCACCGCGCCCTCACCGCCTCCCGGGCCTCGGGCCCCGATGGCCCCGTCGCCCCCGCGGGCAGGGCCGACTCCCCCGAGAGGAGGCGCCCGTCGGACAGGAAGACCTCCACCCGCGCGGCCAGGGGGAGGCGCAGGGCGCCGAGGTCGTACGCGCCCACGTCGTGCTCCGGCGGGGCGATCTCCGGCGGCCGCCCGGCCCGCGGGGGATCGGCGGCGGCCTCCACCACCCCGGTCCGCAGGAACGCGGAGGCCCGGGCGGCGAGCGACGACGCCTGGCGCAGCGCGCCCTGACCCGCCTCCACCACCGCCGAGGGCACCGCCGTGACCCTCTGGGCCAGGGCCACCAGGGCCCGGTCCCGCAGGGCCTCCGGCGCCGTGGCGGCGGCCCGGGGCAGCTCCCGCAGCAACGAGATCAGCCCGTCCCCGTAGGCGTCCCGGGCCTTGCGGGACACGTGCCTCCACTCCAGGAGGGGCACCCCCGACAGGGCGCGGTCCAGGCCCGCGCCCTCGCCGAGGGCCTCCATCAGCCGGAAGGTCGCCCGCCAGTCGTGGGCGATCCGCGTCTTCGCCGCCAGGGCGGCGGCGGGCCCGGCGCACGAGGCCAGGGCGTCCAGGGTCAGGTCCTCGGGGCCCAGGCCCCCCCGGGCGATCCGCACCGCCAGCAGGCGGGTGACGCTGGCGAGGACCGCCGCGGGATCGAGGCGCTCCGCCATCCCGGGCATCCCCCGGACCAGCAGCCGCTCGGCCTCGAAGGCCGGGAGGGAGAGATCGACCGTCGCCGAGCGCACCTCCTCGGGCCGGATCCGCCCCCCGCTCCCCCCCTCCCGCTCCAGGCGGTCGAAGGCGTCCAGGACCGGCTGCGCGAAGGAGGTCCCCGGCCGGGTGTGGAAGGCGAGGGATGACGTGAACCATGCGGAAGAGAGGCCGCCCAGGTAGCCCCGCAGCGGCGCGAACGAGGCGGCCAGGAAGCCGTCGGGGGCGTCGAGGGCGTCCAGGGGGCCCTCGATCCCCTCCCGGGCCAGGACCGCGGCGTGCCAGCCCCCCACCGCGGGATCGGCGGCGGCCAGCAGGCGGGCCGAGGTCCCGAAGCCATGCCACCTTGGCGTCCCGGGTTGGAAGAGCGCCAGCGCCAGGGCGTGGGCCGCCCGGGCACCCGACAGGCCCAGCAGCCGGGCCGCCGCCGCCGCCGCCCCCACCCTCCCGGGCGCGGTGGCGACGGGGCCGAAGTGGGGGCCCAGCAGGCACGCGGCGCCGAGGCGCCCCGCCACCTCGTTCGCCAGCACCTGGGCCAGCAGGGTCGTGGCCCCATCCGCCCCCGCGCCGGCGCCCGCGACCAGGGGGAGCACCACCGCGGCGGCGCCGGGCTCCGCCAGCAGGAGGTGGTCCCCCGAGCCGTGGGCGGCCCCGAGGGCGACGCCGGCGAAGAGGGCCCCGGGCACCGTCAGGGAGCGGAACCCCGGCGGAGCGATCGCCGAGCCCCGCCCCATCTCCCGGGCGGCCCGCACCGCGGCGGCGGCGTCGGAGCCCAGCACGCCGGCGGCGCAGGCGGCGAGGGTGTTGGCCCTCTGGAGCCGTGCCGCCCGGAGCACCGCCTCGGGTACGTCCTCGAAGCGCAGCGAGGCGATCCACTCGCCCCACTCCCGGAGGGTCGAGGGGGGCCTCACGAGGCGCTCCCCGCCTTGCGCCCCGCGGGGCGGAGGCGGTCCAGCACCCGGCGCACGGCGGCCACCAGCCCCGCCTGGGCGAGGAAGCCGGCGACGGTCTCGCCCAGCGCCAGCGCCGCCGCCCCCTGGAGCGGCGAGAACTCCTTGCCGAAGGCCGCCACGGCGAGGCTCCCACCCGCGGCCCACCCCACCACGAGCCCCACCGCCACCGCGGGCAGGAAGGTCGCCATCCCCACCGCCGCCACGCGGCGGGACGGATGTCGGCGGAGGATCCCCACGCTCGCCAGGAAGGGGCCGAGGGGGAGCAGGGCCCAGACGAGGGCGCGGGCGACGGAGTCAGTCATGGAGGGACCGGGCGACCTGGACGGCACGGAGGGGGTCGGGCGGGATGATAGCCCGAGTCAGTCCCCGAACGCCGTCCCCACCGCTCGGGCGGCCTCCACGAGCTGGCAGCCGGGGTCCACCCGCTTGGCGTGGCTGATGGCGTCCTCCAGGGGCACCCCCACGATGCGGGTCCCCTGGAGCGCCGCCATGGTCCCGGCCTGCCCGTCGAGGATCATCTTCGCGGCGTACACGCCGAGGTTCGTCCCGAGGATGCGGTCGAAGGCGGTGGGGCTGCCGCCGCGCTGGACGTGGCCCAGGATGGTGACCCGGGACTCCAGGCCCGTCGCCTCCTCGATGGCGTCCCCCACCACCCGGCTGATCCCCCCGAGGCGGCGCTTCTCGAAGCCCTTCTCCACCGTCCGGTAGAACACCGGATCCCTCCCCGTCTCGTGGGCCCCCTCGGCGACCACCACGATGCTGAAGGTCTTGCCCCGGGCGCAGCGGTCCTCGATCTTCTCGATCACCTTCCCCATGGAGAAGGGGATCTCGGGGATCAGGATCACGTCGCCGCCGCCGGCCACCCCCGCGTGGAGGGCGATCCACCCGGCGTAGCGGCCCATGACCTCCAGCACCATCACCCGGTGGTGGCTCTCGGCGGTGGTGTGGAGGCGATCCACCGCCTCGGTGGCGATGCTCAGCGCAGAGTCGAAGCCGAAGGTCTGGTCGGTGGCGGCGATGTCGTTGTCGATGGTCTTGGGCACCCCCACCACCGGCACCCCCATCCCCGAGAGGCGATGGGCGATGCTCAGGGTCCCGTCGCCCCCTATGACCACCAGGCCGTCCAGCCCCATCTCGTCGACGTTGGCCAGCACCCGGTCGCCGACGTCCCCCCGGACGGGCTGGCCGTCGATTTCCCCGTCGAAGTCGAAGGGGTTGTCGCGGTTCGACGAGCCCAGGATCGTGCCGCCCCGGGGCAGGATCCCCGAGACCGCCCGGTCCGTCAGCGGCTCGGCCCGCCCCTGGATCAGCCCCAGGAAGCCGTCGCGGATCCCGACGACGGAGATCCTCCGGCCCGAGTCCGAGTAGAGGCAGGTCTTGACCACCGCCCGGATCACCGCGTTGAGGCCCGGACAGTCGCCTCCTCCGGTGAGGACTCCGATCTTGATCGATCCTTGCGCCATGCCGGATTCTCGCTCCCCTCGCGCGGGCCCGCCACACCCGCTCCCGGAGCGGAGGATCCGACGGCGCATGCTAAGAGCCGGGAAGGCCGAGGGCAAGGCCCGGTCCCGCTCCACCCCGCCTCCGGCGCGGGCGGGACCGTGCTATCCTTCCCCGGCCCCCTCGCCGCCCCGCCACCGGGAGGATCAGGACGGAATGGCCTCCGCGGACCCCCTCCACGCCCCGCCCTCCCCCACCCGCGGATCCCCTCGTCGACGGCGCCACGGGTGGGCCCCGCTGGCCCTCGGCGTCCTGGCCCTGGGAGCCGGCTGCGCCGCCGGGGAGGCCGACGACGACACCACGCCCCCCGAGCCCCCGGCGGGCTGCGACGGCCAGTCCCTCCAGAACATCGCCTTCCGGTTCGAGTACCTGTACCTCGGGGAGCCCTACGGAGTGGACGACTTCGTGGACGTGCTGGAGATGTACGGGCTGGAGGCGGGGGAGTTCGTCTATCCCGGCACGGTCTCCGCCCAGGAGGACGTCGGGGGCGAGCACCTCGTCCAGGTGGTGCTCGCGGCCGACGAGGACTCGGGCGAGCCCATCGTCTGGGTCGACAACTGGTACACCCTTCCCTCGGGCCTGCAGATCCCCGTGGAGGTCGGCCAGGCGGTCGAGTGGCGCATGATGGTGAACCACCGGGGCGGGGTGCTGAGGCTGGCGGCGCAGTTCGCCGACGCCGACGGCTGCATGCTCTTCTACGCCGAGCCCGGGAGGCGCTTCGGCTTCACCGGCCCCGGCCTCGCCTACGACGGCCTGGACGAGCTCAGCGCCAGCCGCGTGTTCTCCTCGGTCTCGGCCCGAGACTACGACTGCCCCCTGAACGTCCCCACGGCTTGCGGGGACCAGTACAACCTCGCCCTGGCCTTCCAGGTGACCGGCGGCCCCGCCCTGGAGGCCTTCCCCGGCGAGACCGTGCGGTTCTCATACTCCGAGGTCACCCCCGCCGACTTCCAGTGCTCGGCGGAGTACGACGTCACCGACGTGTGGAGCTACGACTGGCGCGACGTGGACCCCTCCTGCCCCGATCCCGACGGGATCTACGAGCGGGACCTCGCCTTCTACGTGCTCCGGGCGGGGGGCTGAGGGGCGGCGTGGAGGGCGACCCCAAGGGATCCCCCCCGCGGGACCTGGACGCCTTCGCCGCGGAGTGCGCCATCGACTGGTTCTCGGCCCCTGGCCCCGGCGGCCAGCACAAGAACAAGTCCGAGAACGCCTGCCGCGTCACCCACCTGCCCACGGGCCTCAAGGCCCAGGAGACCCGCCACCGCTCCCGGGAGCGCAACCGCGAGGCGGCCCTGGGCCGTCTCCGCGCCCGGGTCGAGGCGGCGCTGCGCCCCGAGGTGCCCCGCGTCCCCACCCGGAAGCCCCGGGGCGTGCGGGCGCGGGAGGTCGATCGGAAGGCCCGCCACGGGGCGACCAAGCGGCTGCGGAGCCGCCCCGACGACGGGCACGAGGGTTGACCGGGGCACTCCCCGTGACGATTGTGCGCCCGGCGGTTTGACATTCCCCCCGCCGAGGCGTTCAAGTAGGCGCCAATCTGTCGAGGGTCCGCGCGTCGGGGTTCTCCGCCCTGGCCCGGCCCACCCCTCCCTGGAACCCCCGGTCGCGCCGCGGCCCGCTGGCGGAGACGGCACCACTCACGGTGCCGGCCGGCCGGCCCGCCTCCGGATCGAAAAGATCACCCCCCCGATGTCCAGAAAGATCCTGATCAACGCCACCCGCAAGGAGGAGCTGCGGGCGGCGATCGTGAACGACGGCGTCCTCGAGCAGTACGAGATCGAAGAAGCCGACTCCCACCTCCTGAAGGGCAACATCTACAAGGGCCTGGTCGCCAACGTCGAGCCCTCCCTCAACGCCTGCTTCGTGGAGTTCGGCGCCAACCGCCAGGGCTTCCTGTCCATCGACGACATCGCCCCCCAAGCCTGGCACGAGCCGTGGACCGGCGAGGGGCGCCCCCGCATCGAGGACGTGATGCGGCGCCGCAAGCCGGTGATCGTGCAGGTCACCCGGGACGAGCTGGGCACCAAGGGCGCCGCCCTGTCCACCTACGTGTCCCTCGCCGGCCGCTACATCGTCCTGATGCCCTACGACGACGTGCGGGGGATCTCGCGGAAGATCACCGACGACAAGGACCGGAGCGCCCTGAAGGAGTCGGCGGAGAAGCTGGAGGTCCCGGACAACTGCGGCTTCATCATCCGCACCGCGGGGATCGGGCAGACCAAGACCGCCCTGAAGGCCGACCTCGGCAACCTGATGCGGGTCTGGAAGAAGATCCAGAAGCAGGGCCAGCAGGAGCGGGCGCCGGCCCTGCTCCACGCCGAGGGCGAGCTGGTCACCCGCATGCTCCGGGACTTCTTCGCCCCCGACGTCGACGAGATCCTCGTGGACGAGCAGGAGACCTACGAGCGCGCCGAGGACTACTTCCAGGCGATCATGCCCCGCACCAAGAGCGTGGTGAAGCGCTACGAGGACCGGGTCCCCCTCTTCACCCGCTTCGGCCTCGACGCCCAGATCGAGACGATCCACACCCGCCGCGTGGACCTGCCCTCGGGGGGGTACCTGATCATCGAGCCCACCGAGGCCCTCACCGTCGTCGACGTCAACTCCGGCAAGGCCACCCGCGAGAAGAGCCAGGAGGAGACGGCCTACCGCACCAACCTGGAGTCCGCCGACGAGGTGGCCCGGCAGCTCCGCCTGCGGGACGTGGGCGGGCTGGTGGTCATCGACTTCATCGACATGGTGTCGCGCAAGCACAACCGCGACGTCGAGAAGCGCCTGAAGGACGCCCTGAAGGTCGACAAGGCCCGGACCTACGTGGGCAGGATCAGCGAGAACGGCCTCTGCGAGATCAACCGGCAGCGCCTGAAGCAGGCCCTGTCGCTCCGCACCCACCGGGACTGCCCGACCTGTGGCGGCCTCGGCACCATCCCCTCCCCCGAGTTCGTCGCCTCCACGCTGCTCCGGCGGGTGGAGGCCCGGGCCTCGACGGGGCAGGTGGAGGAGGTGCGGATCGACCTGCACCCCGAGCTGGCGGACCACCTCCAGAACCACTACCGGCAGGACCTGAGCCGCATGGAGGAGGAGTTCGGGCTCCGGATCTTCATCGCCGGCCTTCCGGGCATGCACCGCTCCCAGGAGAACGTGTCCTGGCGGGACCGGCGGGAGCCCCCCAAGGAGCAGAGGCAGCGGGAGGCCGTCGCCCCGTCCGAGAGGGCCTCGGGCGAGGGCGCGGGCACCGACGCCGGCCGGGACGCCCGGGGCGGGCGCGACCGACAGGGCAGGCGGGACCGGGGGGGACGCCGGGACGGCAGGGACGGCAGGGACGGCAGGGACGGTAGGGACGGCAGGGACGGGCGCCAGGGCCCGCAGGCCCGGCCGCCCCAGGCCCAGGGGGGCGAGCCGCGGCTCCGCGCCGAGGGCCCCGCGCCGCGGCCCGAGCCGCCGGATCCCCCCGGGACCCGGGAGGGGACCGCCCCCGCGGGCGAGGCCGCCCGGGAGGCCGACGTCCAGGCCGTGGACGTCCCCCGGCCGGACCACGGGCCCGCCCCGGCGGAAGGCCCGCAGGATCCGGGCGGGATCACCCGCTCCCAGAAGCGGCGCCAGCGGCGCAAGCGCAAGCGCGCCCGCGAGGGAGAGGGCGGATCGATCCTTCCCCAGGGGGTGCGGGACGCCGCCGTCGGCGCGGCGGTGAGCGCGGCCCGGCGGGGGGGACCGATCCCCGCCGTGGAGGACGTCGTGGCCGCGGCTCGGGATGCCATCCGGCGCGCCGCGGCGATGTCGGGCAACGGCCAACCCCTGGACCTCCCCCCCGAGGCGGTGGCGGCCCTGGTGGAGGAGGCCGTCAAGTATGCCATCTCCCGGGTCGGCCGCCCCTCCCCTTCCGACCGCGGCCAGGGGGATCCGCGCCCCGCGGCGGCCCCCGAGCGCGCCCCGAGTTGGGCCGCGGGGAGCGGGATCGAGCCCGAGGTGATCGCGGCGCCTCCGGCGCCGGAGGACGACGACGAGGAGGACGGCGAGGAGGACGGCGAGCGGATCGCGGCGTCCGCCCCCTCGGGGGCCCTCCCCGGCGGAGGCACGCCCGGAGGGGGAGAGCCGTCCCGGCGCCGGGGCAGGGGAAGGGGCAGGAGCCGGCGCGGACGGGGCGGCGAGCGCCGCGACGATGCCTCGCCCGAGGCCCGCGACCGGCGTCAGGAGCTGCGGCCCGACGACCGGCCCCGGAACGACGCCCGGCCGCGCCCCGGCGACGCCGGCCGGGAGCCGGACCGGAACGACGACCGGCCGCGCCCCGGCGACGCCGGGCGGGAGCAGGACCGGAGCGACGACCGGCCGCGCCGGGAGGGGGGCTGGGTGGACGCCGCCGAGCGCCCCCCCCGGGAGCCGAGGCCCGCAGGGCCCGCTCCGGCGGAGCGGCGGCCCTCCGAGCCCGCCCCGGCGGAGCGGCGGCCCTCCGAGCCCGCTCCGGCGGAGCGGCGGCCCGCGGAGGCGCCTTCGGTCGAACCGAGGCCCGCCGGGCCGTCCACGGAGCGACGGCCCACCGTCGACTCCCCCGCGGGGGCGGGGGTGGAGAGGGCGGCGGGGAACGCCGAGGGGAGCGACCCGAAGCCCTCGCCCCGCCCGCGGCGCGGGCGCTCCAGCACGCCGAAGGGGGAGACGGCGGGCGGTGCACGGTCCGACGCCGCTCCCGACGCGGCTCCCGCCAAGAAGGCCCCGAGCCGCTCCCGCGCCCGGACGGCGAAGCCCGATGGGGGCGAAGCCGCCCCCCGCGCCCGCCGCCCCAGGACCGGCCGGACGGCGGCGACCACCGACGGTGGCGTCCCCTCCGACGAGCCGCCGGCCGGGGCCTCCGAGTCCTGATCCCTGGCGGCGCCCCAGGGGCCGGGAACGCGAGGCCGGGGGGCGCACGGCCAAACGCGGGATCGCGCGGTCGGGCACGGGCTCGGGCGCGGGCGCGGGCGCGGGCGCGGGCGCGGAGGGTGGATCAGAGCCGCGTCACCAGGGCCCCGCCGATCTCCCAGGTGAACGCCGCGCCGGCGGCGTCCAGCCGCGCGCCCATCCGGGTCCTCACCGTCAGCGAGGCGTCCCGGGCGGGGTGGAAGGCCAGCCCCGCGCGGCCCAGGACGGCGCCCCGGAGGGGGTCCTGCTCCCGCTCCACCGCCGCCATCCCCTGCACCCCCAGGTCCAGGGTCACCCTCCGCGCCGCGCCCAGGCCCACGCCGAGGTCCAGCCCCGGCCACAGGGCCAGGCCGGGGCGATCCCCCCGAATCGTCGCTTCGGCGAGGAGGGAGGCGAAGGCGGAGGCGCGGCGGCCGTGGGCCAGGGGGCGGGTCGCCTCGAAGCCCACCTCCCACCGGCCCGCGCGGTGGTCGAGGCCCGCCCACAGCCCCCACTGCCCGGCCCGGGCCCCGCCCCACCGGACCCCCAGGTCGGCACGGACCGTGCCCATCTCGACGTAGCCGATGCCCTCGCCGAACTCCAGCGTGGGGGCGGAGCCCGCGCTCAGGGGGGCGCCCCGGACCCCGGGGGCGCCAGCCAGCACGGAGACGAGGCAGAGGGCCGCGGCGAGGAGGGGGCGGAGCGCAGTGGGCATGGCGATCCCGGCGTGACGGGCGCAGGATAACGCCTCCGCCGCGGGCGGTGCCCGCGACCCCCTTCCACGATGCGTGGGAGTGCGCGAGGATCCCCCCCGTTCCGTCCCCCGACCGAGGCCCCCGTGACCCGTTCCCCCGCCCGCACCCCGGCCCGCTCCACCGCGGCCCCCGTGAAGGTGATCGCCGTGAACCGGCGCGCCCGCCACGAGTACTTCATCGAGGAGCAGTACGAGGCCGGCCTGGTGCTCGCGGGCTCCGAGGTGAAGTCGCTGCGGGCCGGGAAGGCGAACCTGACCGACGCCTACGTCCGCATCGACCGCGGCGAGGCGTGGCTGATCGGCGCCCACATCGCCCCCTACGAGAAGGCGAACCGGATGAACCACGACCCCACCCGCTCCCGGAAGCTGCTGATGCACCGGCGGGAGATCGACCGGCTGCGGGGGGCCGTGGAGCGGGGGGGCTACACCCTCATCCCCCTCCAGCTCTACTTCCACGGGCAGGTCGCCAAGCTGGAGATCGGGCTCTGCAAGGGCAAGAAGCTCCACGACAAGCGCGCCACCGAGAAGGAGCGGGAGGCCCTGATGGAGGTGCGCCGCGCCCTCCGGAGCCGGGGGCGGGACGACGACTGACCGCGCCCCGCGCCGCCACCGACCTTGACAGCCCCGCCGCCAATCGCTATTGCACCGCGCACCCCATGAGCCCCCCCGTCCGCCTCCTCGCCCCCCTGCTGCTCCTCCTCGTCCTCGCCGGCTGCGGCCGGAGCGGGCCGTCCGCCGCGGTCCCCGGCGACGCCGCGGAGGGGACCGAGATCGGCATGACGGCGCCGGACTTCCGGCTGCCGCGACTGGACGGGGCCGCCGAGGCCCGGTTGTCGGACTACCGGGGCAAGGTGGTGCTGTTGACCTTCTGGGCGAGCTGGTGCGGCCCCTGCCGCAGCGAGATCCCCGCCCTCCAGGAGGTGTGGACCCGGCACCGGGAGGCCGGCTTCGCCGTCCTGGGGATCAGCATCGACCAGCGGCGTTCCGACGCCACGGGCTTCCTCTCGTCCCTCGGGGCGCCGGTCACGTACCCCATGGTCCTGGACACCGGCAGCGACGTGGCGGACCGTTACGGGATCTCCTCCATCCCCATGACCCTCCTCCTGGACAAGCAGGGGCGGATCCGCGAGCGCCACCTCGGCTTCCGTCCCGGCGCCCTCGGCGCGGTGGACGCGGAGGTCCGGCGCCTCCTCACCGAGTAGGGTAATCCGGCCATGAACCGCACTCCGATCAAGGTCCTGCTGGCGCTGTTCGCCACCGTCGGCCTGGTGGTCTCCGCCTGGCTGACCGTCGAGCACTTCCGCTTCCTGGCGGACCCCGAGCACGAGGCGATCTGCGACATCAGCGAGACGGTGTCGTGTCGCGCCGTCACCACCTCCCCCTGGTCCGAGGTCCCCACCGCATGGCTGGGCCTGGACCTCCCCTTGCCCATCTCGACCCTCGGGGTGGGCTTCTTCGCCGCGGCGCTGGCCCTGGTGCTCCTGGGCTGGGCACGGGAGGAGCGCTTCGGCCGGCGCGCCTCGGCCCTGCTGGTGACCATGGCCGTGCCCGCGGTCCTCGGGGACGTGGTCCTCGCCTGGGCGATGGTCTTCCAGATCGGGGCCTACTGCGTCTTCTGCATCACCCTGTACGGCTGCAACCTCGGCCTCCTCGTCCTCGCCTGGATGGACCGGGGCGGGAGCCCCCTGGGCGCCATCGCCGACACCCTGCGGGATCTCGCCCGCCCCGGCCCGGCCTGGGGGGCGGCGCTGGTCTTCGTGGTGGTCTCCTCGGGGGTCCACGTCGCTTACTCCCGACAGGCGGGCGAGCTCCAGTCCAGCTCCATCGCAACCTTCCTCGGGGACGTGGACGAGGCCCTGAAGTCGGCGAAGCCCGTCGCCGTGGAGAGGGGCGAGCACGCCCTGGGCACGCCGGGGGCCCCCTTCACCCTGGTGGAGTACGCCGACTTCGAGTGCCCCCACTGCCGCATGGTGGCCCCCGAGATGGAGCGCCTGGTGGAACGCTACCGCCAGCACGTCTACTTCGTGTTCCGCCACTACCCCCTGGACCAGGCGTGCAACCCCTTCATGCAGCGCCCCCTGCACAAGAGCGCCTGCCTCGCCGCCAAGGCGACGGAGTGCGCCGAGAGGGACGGGAAGTTCTGGGAGATGCACCGCCAGCTCTTCGCCGTGGACTCGGCGGAGTACTCCGAGGAGATGGTGCTGGGCTACGCCGAGAAGCTGGGGATCGACCGCTACGGGCTCTACCAGTGCCTCCAGGACGAGTCGGTGACGGAGATGGTCCGCAAGCAGGTGGAGAGCGGCAAGGACCTGGGGGTGCGCTCCACCCCCACGGTCTTCCTGAACGGCGTGCAGCTCGGGGGGGGCAGCGCCCCCCTCCAGGCGGAGCTGATCATCCGAGACCAGCTCAAGAAGAAGGGGGTCGCCCTGCCTCCGCCGGTCGCGCCCCTCGCCGCCGAGGTTCGCTAGCGTGGCCGCGCCCCCGAAGGTCCCCGCGTGGGTCGAGCTGCGCCTGACGGTCCCCGTCGCGGCCCAGGACGCGGTGACCGCCTTCCTGGCGGCCCGGGGAGCCGACGGGATCCAGGAGGAGCACCCCGGCCTGGACGACCTCGGGGACGACGGGCCCATCGTCACCGGCGATCCCCGCCTGTGGGCGGGGGACGCCCCCGAGAACCCCTCGGAAGAGGTCACCCTCTCGGCGTGGCTGCCCGCGGGGGACGGCCCGGAGGCGGAGGCGGAGGCGCTCCGGGGCTGGCTCGCGGGCCTGGAGGGGGATCACCCCGGCGTCTCGGCGGTGGAGATCGCCGCCCGCACCGTCGAGGAGCAGGACTGGAACGCCCCCTGGAAGGCCCTGTGGCGGCCGACGCCGGTGGGGCGGAACCTGCTGATCTGCCCGTCGTGGCTGGAGCCCGAGCCGGGGGAGCCCCGCCGGGTGCTCCGGTTGGACCCGGGAATGGCGTTCGGCACCGGCACCCACTTCACCACCGCCTCGTGCCTGGAGCTGCTGGAGGACCTGCTGGAGGCGGGCCCCCGCGGGGCGCGGGTGCTGGACGTGGGCACCGGCACGGGGATCCTCGCGGTGGCCTCCCTGCTCCTGGGCGCCGGCCATGCCACCGGGATCGACCTGGACCCCGCCGCGGTGGCCGAGGCCCGGGCCAACGCCGCGTGCAACGGCGTGGCCGACCGCTTCGAGGCCACCGGCGCCCCCCTGGACGAGGGGGCCCGGGGCTTCGACCTGGTGCTGGCCAACCTGGTGGCCGAGACCCTGGTGGACCTCGCCCCCCTCCTCGCCGGGGCCCTGGCCCCGGGGGGCACCCTGCTGACCTCCGGCGTCCTGCACGCCCGCGCCGGAAGGGTGGAGGCGGCCCTGGGCGCCGCCGGACTGACCCAGGCGAGGGAGCGCCGGGACGACGCCTGGGTGACCGCCGCCTGGACCCGGGCTTGAGGGGACCGGAGGGGGATCCGCCTCCGGCGACGGCGGCGGCGGGATCCGGCACGGTGACCCCGGAGGAGGCGGGCCTCCGGCTGGACGCCTGGCTCGCGGCCCGCACCGGTGCCACCCGGCGCCGGATCGCCGCCCTCGTCCGGGAGGGGGGAGCGCGGGTGGACGGGAGGCGCGCCGCTCCGGGCCTGGCGCTGCGGGCCGGCCAGTCGGTGCGTTGGGAGGGGGATCCCGGCGCCGCCGTCGCTCCCGTCCCGGGGCCCGGGGCGGACCTGACGGTGCTTTACTCCGACGCCGAAATCCTGGCGGTGGACAAGCCCGCGGGGGTCCCCACCCACCCCCGCTCCCCCGGCGAGGGGGGCACCGTCGTCAACGCCCTGGTGGCCCGCTTCCCCGAGGTCGTCGGGGTGGGGGACGGCGGGCTGTGCCCCGGCCTGGCGCACCGCCTGGACCGGGAGACCTCGGGGCTCCTCCTGGCCGCCCGGACCCCCCCGGCCTGGGAGGCCCTCCGCCGCGCCTTCGCCTCGGGGGAGGTCCGGAAGACCTACCTCGCCCTGGTCCACGGCGAGGTGGACCGCCCCGGAGGCAGCGCCCTTCCCCTGCGCCACTCGGGCCCCCGGGGGGCCCGCATGGTGCCGGTCCGGGGCGACCGCCACAGAGGCTTCCCCGCCCGCACCGCCTGGCGCCCGCTGGGCTCGGGCGCCGGTTTCACCCTCCTGGAGGTGGAGATCGAGACCGGCCTGACCCACCAGATCCGCGCCCACCTGCTGGCCGCGGGGCACCCGGTGGCGGGGGATCCCCTCTACGCCGTCGGCCTCCCGAGCCCCCCCGGCCTGGGCCGCCTCTTCCTCCACGCCTGGCGCCTGGCCTTCCCCCACCCGGCGACGGGAGCCCCCCTCCGGCTGGAGTCCCCCCTCCCGGACGAGCCCCGCCGCTGCCTGGAGGCGCTGGGGATCCCCTGGCGCGGGTAGGGCGGCGGGGTCAGCGGGAGTAGACCAGCCAGGAGCGCATCTCGATGCTCCCGAAGAAGCCGGTCCCCCCGCCGACGGGAACGGGGGTGTAGTCCTGGCCCTCGAAGAGGCCGAGGTAGGACACGGTGTTCTCCTCCCCCACGGTCACGGCGGAGGTGATGTCGGCGACGAAGGGGTCCACCTGCTTGCCCGGGCACCAGCCGCCGCGCCCGTACACCCAGGTCCCGCTCTGGTTGGGCACCGTTCCTTCCGGCACCTGCTCGGCGCAGCCGTAGGCTGACCCCGCGATGGGGTGGTCCAGCACGTAGCCGTCGGCGCCGTTCACCGTGAAGTGGTGCTCGTGGTTGCAGAACTCGGCGCAGTTCTCCACGTCGGCGCCGAAGCCGTGACCGGTGATGACCGCCACCAGCTCCACCCTCGTCGTGCCGGCGGGCGGGGTGAAGGTCACGTCGGGGTGAAGGGTGTTGTAGCTCTCGTCCCAGGACCCGCCGGTCCACAGGGGCTCCATGGTGACCGGCGTCCCCCCCTTGCCCTGGTTCGAGAAGCGCAGGTCCATGGTCACCCGGTAGGGCTGCTGCGTGTAGAACCGGAAGCGCCGGGGCCCCCCGTCCGCCAGCTCGGCGAGGAAGTGGCTGGCGTCCACCAGCCACCGCCCCGGGCGCCAGTAGGTGGTGATCCACCGCCCCAGCTCGGTGGAGCAGTCGTCGGGATCGCCGACGTCGCAGACGTAGGCGTTCACGATGTAGTCCCAGGCGGGGCAATAATCCCCCTCGGGGTGGCCCAGGCACTCCATGGAGAGGTCCACCGTCAGGGTGTCGAAGCCCGCCATGGTGGCGGCGTCGGGCAGGGTCACCTCGGCGAAGCTGCTCACTCCCGCCCAGCCGGGGTCGCTCATCTCCTGGCGGTCCCAGAGCCGGACCACGGTGGCGCCGTCCGCCCCGTTTCGGTCCTCGAGGTCGGACTGGTGGTTGAACCCCTCCACCTCGTAGCGGGTGAAGGCGATGTCGGCGCTGGCCCAGCCGGTGCTGGGGTCCGAGAGGTAGCCGATCTCCCGGATCTTCTGGGTCCGGTCGATCCCGAAGGCGAAGAGGCGGGAGTCGAAGTCGGTGTAATCGTCGGCGAGGGCCTCCACCCAACCGCCCACGTCCCGGACGCTCCGGGTGACGTAGTGGATCCGCTCCCTCCAGTACAGGCGGCTGTCGTCGTCCAGCCGGTGCAGTCCGTTGGCGACGGAGTTCTTGATGGACTCGACGTCGGCCAGCACGTCCGCGTCGTCCGACTCCCAGGACAGGAAGAAGAACCGGGCATTGGGGGGCATGTCGGAGAGCCAGTCGTCGGCCGCGGAGTCGGCCAGGTCCTCGGGGTAGGTGTAGCTCCCGTCGTAGACGATGAACACGTAGGCGTCGCAGCCCGACCACGCCTCGGACAGGGTGAAGGTCCCCTCCAGGGTCTCGAAGGAGAAGTCCCCCGCCACCTCGTCGAAGTCGGCCCCCACGGCGGTCGCGTCGAAGGGGCGGGCGGTCAGTCCCAGGTCGGCGCAGAAGGTGTCCGGGGGGACGGTGTCGTCGTCGGCGGTGTCGTCGTCGGCGGCGTCGTCGTCGGCGGTGTCGTCGTCCGCCGCGTCGTCGTCGGGCTCCCCGGCGGGAGCACAGGCGGCGGGGAGGAGCAGGGCGGCCAGGAGGGAGAGGTGGACGCGGGTCATCGGGGCTCCGGCGGGCGGATGGGCGGCGGAGGCGCCGCGTCCGACACGATAGCAGAAGCTCCCGGGCCCGCCCGGCGCGGCGTCGAGGCCACCGCGCCGGGGGTGGTGGGCTCAGGGGCAGCCGTCGCCCTGACAGACGCCCTCGACGTAGCAGTACCGGCCGGACGGGCGTCCGTTCACCACGCCGGCGCAGTCGGAGCAGGCCGTGGTGCCGTCCCGGCCGTCGCAGCTCTCGCCGGCGCCGCAGACCCCGTCGCCGCAGGAGCCGCCCCCGACGGGGTCGCAGTCGGGATCGGCGCCGGGGGCGCACGCGGGGTCGCAGAACCCGTCGGCCACGCAGACGGGATCGGGGTCGGGATCCGGGGCGAGGAAGTCGCCGATGAACGACTCGAAGGCGTCCACCCGGGTGCTGACCCCGTAGATCCGGCAGCGGGAGTCGCCGTAGGAGGTGATCCCGCCCACGTAGGCGGTCCCGTCCCGATACACGAACGCCGGGCCCCCGCTGTCGCCGAAGCACACGCCGCCGGTGGACGGGTCACGAGCGGCGCCCCTCGTCACGCGTTCGGGACGCTCCGTCCGTCGATCCCCGCGCGGCGCTCCCTCCAGTCGGCGAGGGCCACCAGCGACGCCGCGGACGCGGACGCCACGGCCCCCGCGGCGTAGATCCCGATGGGGCCCGCCGTGTCCAGGAGCAGGGACGCGGCTCCGGCGGAGATCAGCGCGCCGACACCGTACGCGACGGAGCCGAAGAGGGCTTGGGCGCTGGCCCGGATCGTCTCGGGGGCCCGGGCGCGCATCGCCTCCACCGAGCCTATCCAGAAGGCCCCGAAGCTGAACCCGTGGAGGGCCTGGACGGCGGTGAGGGCGATGGGGTCGTGGACGGTCGCCGTCAGCGCCCACCGCGCCGCCCCCACCGCCATGGACGCGGCCACGAGGCGCAGGGGGGAGAAGCGCCGCAGCAGGCCCCTCCCCGAGGCCATCACCACCACCTCGACTCCGATCCCCGCCGCCAGGGCCGCCCCCGTCCACCAGGTCGGGAGGCCGAGCTTCCCGACGTGGACCGCGTACAGGCTGTCGTAGGAGCTCAGGGCGGCCCCGTGGAGGGCGCAGCCGGCGAGGAAGGGGGCGAAGAAGGCCCGGCCGGCGAGGGCGCGGAGGGCGGGACCGACGGGGACCGGAGGGGAGGGCGGCGAGGCGGGCAGCGTGAAGGTCAGGGCCGCGGCGACGGCCCAGCACCCGACGGCCAGCAGCAGGGGCGCCGCGGGGGATCCGTCGGCCAGGAAGCCGCCCGCCGCCCCCACGGCGAGGAAGCCGAGGGAGCCCCACAGCCGGACCCTCCCGTAGCTCCGGGTGTCCCTCCCCCTGGCCTCCAGGGAGCGCACCGCCTGGGCGTCCAGGAGCGGGCCGACCGGGGCGCGGGCCAGCGCGAAGGCCAGCAGGCCGATCCCGAGGCCCGCGGGACCCGTGGAGGCGAGGGTGAGGGCGGCGGCTGCGGTGGACACCACGCTGGCCACCTGGAGGGCCCTCTCGCCCCGGTGGAAGCGGTCGGCGACGGCGGCCCAGAACGGTCCGGCGACGAGGCGGGCGAAGGGGACGACCGCCAGGGCGGCGCCGATGGCGGCCCCAGAGTGGCCGGTCCGTTCGAGCCAGAGGCCCAAGTAGGGCACCCACGCGCCGGTGCCCCCCAGGGTCGCCAGGAAGACCAGCGCGACGAGGGCGGGGGACGCGCCCCGCGGGTGGGTTGGGCCGGCGGTGGGAAGGCCGACGCCGGCGCTCACCTCCCCTCCCCCACCGCTCCCGCGGCCCGCGGCCCCTCCTCCGCCGCCGCCAGCGGGGCGCGGGCGGCCTCGTCCACGGTGGCGGGGAGCCCCACCGCCCGCCGCAGGCGGCGGCGCAGCCCGAGGAAGACCCCCGCCGAGGCGACCTGGACCGCGCCCGAGGCGGCGAAGAGCGCGACGTGCCCGAACGCCCCGTCGAGGTGCCCCCCCGCGCCGGACGAGAAGGCCATCGTCCCCTGCCGGACGAACTGCGTCAGCGCGAAGAGGCCGCCCACCCGCGCCTGGGGGAAGACCTTCGCGGTCAGGATCGCCGACAGCACGATGAACAGGGAGTCCCCCACGGTGTGGGCCAGGCGGATCCCCAGCAGCGAGCCCAGCCCCGTCGCGAGACCGGTGAGGCCCTGGAACACGCCCGAGACGGCGATCCCCGCCACCAGCAGCAGCACCGGCCGGGGAGTCCGGTCGAAGCGCCGCCCGATCCGCGCGGTCAGGAGGGAGGTCCAGAGCCCGATGGCGGCGTAGAAGACCGCCTGCCGCAGCTTGTCCAGCCCGGCGGAGTCGGCCGCCACCAACGGCAGCCCCACGAACTCGACACCGCTGTGGGAGGCGAACACGGCGATGGAGGACAGGAGGATGAGGGCGCCGGGGCGCGTCAGGTCCCGGACGTACTCCCCGAGGCGCACGGGCAGGGGCTCGGTGGACGGAAGGCTCCGGCAGGCCAGGAGGGTGGCGGCGAAGACGGCGGCGGCCCCGAAGCCGGCGCCGGGGAGACCGAAGGCGGCGCACGCGGCGCCGAGGGCGGGCCCCGCGGCGTAGCCCAGCAGCCCCCCGGAGATGAAGCGGCCCACGCCCGCCCCCTGGGCCAGGACGTCGAGGCGCTTGTAGAAGAGCGCGTTGATGGAGACCAGGAAGACGCTGCCGCCGCACCCCAGCGCCACCATGCCGGGCACCAGCAGCGCCCCAGCCCCGCCGGCCAGCCCCGAGGCACCGACGGCGGCGCAGGCCAGGACCAGCAGGGCGGCCCCGCCGGTGCACAGCGACCTGGGGGACCACCGGTCCGAGAGCCAGCCGATGGGGAGCAGGGCCAGGGCCGCCGCCGCCTGGTGCAGGCCCACCAGGTCCCCCACCCGGGCGGGGGGAAGCCCCGAGTCCCGGAGCAGGAGCGGCACCCAGGCCCAGAAGACCCAGACTCCGCAGGAGTAGAGGAAGTAGACGAGGGGCACGGATCTCGGTTGCCGGCGACGGCGGCGCGAGGCCCGGCACCCATGCCCCGTCCCTCTCCGGCGGTCGCGGATCGGCCCCGCGACCGGGGGCGCAGTCTAGCACCGTCGCCGGGAGAAGTCGGTCGAACTCGGAAGGATCCCGACAGACGACCCGCGGGGACCTGGCCCGGCCCGGGGCGGGGATCGTCCCAGCCGGGCTCCGCCGCCACGCGGAGGCGCGGGGGACGGTATCATGGGCGCCAGGTCCCGGGCCGACGCCGCGTCCCCTATCGGGGGGGATGTGGGTGTCCGTCGCGGAGTCCGGGGCCCCGGAGATCCCCATGCCCCGCCCCGCCGCCGCTCCCCTCGCGGCGCTGGCCCTCGTCGCCTCGGTGGCGCTCCCCCCGGCGGCCCACGCCCGGGTCCGCTGCCTGACCCCCGAGCGCCTGGCGGCCCGCACCGAGCGCGCCGCCCTCGCGGACCCCAACCCCTACCGGCCGACCTCCGTGGGCTGGGTCGACTCCGAGGCGTACCCCCTGCGCGTGCACTACCGCCGCGAGAGCGACGCCGAACGCGCCTCGGGCGTGGTCCTGCCCGCCGCCGAGCACTCCTGGGCGGTCGAGGTGGACGAGATGGGATGGCCCGCGCCGCCCCCGGACTCCGGCCTCGGGGGCGACGACCGCTTCGACATCTACCTCACCAACGAGGAGACCTACGGCGGCGCCTACACCTGGGGCACGGGCGGCGACGTCTGGACCGACGACGGCTGGTACACCCTGTCGTCCTACATCGCCATCGACGAGAACCCCGCCTGGATCCCCGACGACTGGATGGGGGACTTCGTCGCCCACGAGTTCAACCACGCCCTCCAGTACACCCTGGACGGCTGGGAGAAGAACCTGTTCGTCTGGGAGATGACGGCGACCGCCATCGAGGACTTCGTCTACGACGACACCAACCTGTACACCACGGACTTCGTCGACTACCAGGAGATGCCCTTCCTCTCGCTGATCTTCGACGGCTACCGGCCCGAGGTGACGGCCTACGACGACTGGTCCTACTACGAGTACGGGGGGGCGATCTTCGGGATCTTCCTGGAGCAGCGCTACGGCGCCGACGACGGCGCGCTCCTCCTGGCCCTGTGGGAGGGGCTCGCGTTCGGCGACCGCGCCGACGAGCCCGACGTGCTGGACTCCCTGGCCCTCCTTGCCCCCTCCGAGGCCGCCGACGTGGCGGCGATCTACCTGGACTTCGCGGAGTGGCGCCTGTTCGCCGCCGACTGGGACGACGGCGCCCACTTCGACGAGGGGGCCCTGTGGGAGGAGGACGCCAAGGCGGGGATCGCCG
>JAKLKC010000060.1 GCA_023150875.1 Myxococcota bacterium
CCGCCCTACGTTCCGGATCGGGTGGGCCTGGGAACGGAGAAACTGGGGAGGAACCTTCGGAACGTGGTACTAGCCCGGAACCGCCCCCCGCCGCCGGCCCTACTCCAGCAGCCAGACGTCCCAGCGCACCCGCCGCCCCACCTTCGACGCGAGGGTCAGTCCCCCCGCCTGTACGCCCCCGTCCGGGGCGGAGATCCGCAGGCGGCGGCCCGGGGGCAGGGCCTCGTCCAGGTAGCAGCCCGCGCAGGTCGCCAGCTCCTCCTCCGAGGCGGCCGGGGACAGGGAGGGGGCGGAGGCGTCGCCGTCCAGGCGGGCGGAGAGGAGGCCCCCGTCCCACAGGGTGAAGGACGCCTCGGGGTGCCGGGGGGAGAGCGCGACCACCACGTCGTAGACGTCCGCCACGTCCGCCGGGCCCACGACGTCGGGGTTGGACTCCTCCGCCAGGGTGTCGATGGCGGGGTCCAGCAGGGGGACCAGGTGCCCCGCCCGGAGCAGCAGCGGCAGCTTGTCCAGGGGCGCGTCCAGGGTCACCGTCGTACCCCCGGTCACCGGGGCGGCGTCGGACCAGTCCAGGTAGTCCCCCTCGGGGAGGGTCACCGTCTTGGTGGTGGCCCCCCTCTCCACCACCGGGGCCACGAACAGGGCGGGCCCGAGGTAGTAGGCGTCGTCGGTCCCCGAGAGGTCCGGGCGGTCCGGGTGCTCGAAGAAGACGTGCCGCACGATGGGGGCGCCGGTGGCGTGGGCCTCGTGGGAGAGGGAGTACAGGTAGGGGAAGAGGCGCGTGTGCAGGCGCGCGTAGGTCTTCCAGGCCCGCTGGCCCTCCTCGGAGTCGAAGATGTCCGCCTTGTCCGCCGAGTCCTCGGCGAAGGTGCAGGCGCTCTGGTCCATCATGTTGGGGGTCGCGGCGCCCTGCTGGATCCACCGCGCCAGCAGCTCGCCGTCGGCGGCGTCGGCGCCGTCCGAGAAGCAGTGGAACCCGCTGATGTCCCCGCCCCAGTTGGGGGCGCCCGACACGCCGAGGTTCACCGCCGCCCGCACCATGCTGGGCAGCCCGTCGGAGTCCTCGAAGGAGGCGGCGGGATCCCCCGACCACACCATGGGCGCCCACTGGGAGGAGCCGGTGAAGCCGCTCCGCACGAAGGCCAGCCACTTCCCCGCCAGCGGCCCCGCCTCCATCGCCTCGTGGGCGGCCTGGTGGTACAGCACCGGGAAGAGGTTGTGCAGCTCCTCCCCGCTGATCCCCGACGCCGAGACCACGTCCGGCGACACGTACTCTCCGAAGTCCTGCATCCAGCCGCGGTAGCCCAGGTCCACCGCCCACGAGAGCATCGACTGCCACCACGCCTTCGCCTCGGGAGAGGTGAAGTCCACCGTCAGGATCACCGTGCCCGAGCCGGAGATCAGCCAGGAGCGGGACGCCTCCCCGGTGGCGTCCAGGAGGAAGTGGCCCTCCTCCAGCCCCTCCTCCACCAGGTCCCGCAGCACGTTGTCGTCCTCGTCCCCCAGGTAGGGGTTGTAGTACCCGCACACGTAGGCCCCCAGGCCCTCGGCGTAGGCGGTCCAGGCGGCGAGGTCCGCCTCGATGCCGACGTGGGAGCCGGCGGGCAGGAAGTGGACGGCATCGTCCACGGCGGTGATGGCCAGGTCCAGGTCCCGCATCGCCTGGACCTCGTGGACCCCCAGCTCCTCGGAGCCCCTGCCGATCCGGCGCCGGGGGCCGAAGGCCCACTCCGGCGGGAGCATCGGGCGGCCGGTCCGGGCGGTGAAGGCGTCCACCAGGTGGTAGGGCCAGGGCCGCGGATCCCCCTCCCAGGGGAGGTACACCTCGAAGGCGAGATCGGGGCCGATGTGCCAGGCCCGGAAGGCGTCGGGCTTCTCCGTGGCGAGGTTGAACTCCGAGCGCCAGGTGGAGTCCAGCCAGAAGGCGTAGCCCAGGGTGGAGACGAAGAAGGGCACGGGGTAGTAGGTCATCGACTCCCCGTTGGGCAGGGGGTTGGCGGGCCCCGAGGGGTCCCCCTCGCCGGTGCCCACGCCCCCCTCCTCGGCCCAGTTGTACACGTCGAGCCCCCTGAAATCGGTGCGGGTGTAGCGCTCCCCGAGGCCCAGGAAGCCCTCGTCCCCGGGGGAGGCGAAGGCGGCGGCGAAGGCCCGGGGCTCGAAGCCCTCGGCGGCGGCCTCCACCCGCAGCGTGGCGTGTTCCTGGACGCGGTGGACCACCCGGATCGCCGGGGCGGAGGGGTCCGCCTCCCCGTCCTCCCCCACCGCCGCGGCCGGCACCAGCCGCAGCTCCACGCGGTCCGCGGACGCGCTCGCCTCCACCGCCACCCAGGAGTCCAGCCAGGGATCGAGGTAGGGCTCGAACGAGAACCACCCCGGCGAGCCCACCACCCCCCAGTCCACCGATCCGGTGGTCATGGCGAGGGGGCCGTAGCCGTCGCCGCCTCCCCCCGGCGCCGTGCCCAGCACCGTGCGGCCCGCGGAGTCCCGCACCGTCCAGCCGTAGGGCGCCGTGCCCACCACCACCTCGAACCCGGGGCCCGCGAGGGTGTAGGACTCCCGCACACCCTCGTCCGGGACCGGGGGATCCGGCGTCCCGTCGTCGCACCCGGGGGAGGGGGCCAGGAGGGCGAGGGCGGCGAGGGAGAGGATCGGGCATCTCTTGGGGATCAAGGGGACAACTCCGGGACCGAGAGCAGCGCGGACCACCCGGGGTGCGCCTCGGCCATGCGCTCCGTCAGGACCTCGTAGGGCCGGTCCCCCACGTCCACGACCCCCCAGTTGTTGTCTTCGCCGTCGAAACGCCCCTCGGCGGGGTCGTCCACCCAGCGATACCAGTGGGCGCCGACGATCCAGGGCGCGGCGAAGGCGTCCCGCAGCGCCGCCTCGAAGGCGTCGGCGCGGTCCTCCTGGGTGGCGAGGGTGGGGTACTGGGGAGGCCAGGAGTTGGGGAGTCCCGAGTCCGCGGCCCGGAACCCGTACTCCGTCACCATCACCGGCAGCCCGGTGAGGTCCGCGAGGGCCGCGAAGCCGCCCGCCGGGTCCAGGGCGCCGGACATCTGTTGGGCCAGCTCGGCGATGCCGTCGACGTAGGAGTAGGCGTTCACGCTGATCGCGTCCACGTGCCGCGCCGCCGCCCGGTGCACCTCGGCCCGGGTCATCACCGCCACGTCCCGGTTGCCCAGCACCAGGTGGTGGGGATCGGCCTCCCGCACCGCCGCCACGGCCACCGAGAAGTACCGCTCCGCGGCGACCTCCAGGAAGGCGGTGGTCAGCGCCGCCTCCGCCTCCGAGCTGCCGGCGTCCAGGGGGTCCCACGCGGCGGGATCGGTCTCGGCCAGCAGGTCCGCCTCCGCGGCATACTCCCGGCCCAGGAAGGCCGAGACGCCGCCGATGCCTCCCAGGCCGTCCAGGATCACGGCCACGGCCGCCGCCTTCCCCGGTGCTTCGGCCGGGAAGGCGAGGTACTCCTGGAGCAGCGTCGCGGCCCCCCGCCAGTCCGGCCCCCACTTGACCTCGTTGTCGAGGAACCACCCCACCACCCGAGGCTCCTGGGTGTAGGGGGCGACCTTCTCGGCGACGAGCCCCCGGACGGCGTCCTCCCACGCCGGGTCGAAGTAGTCCGCGACCTCGCCGGTCTGCCAGTCGTCGCCGGCCAGGCCCAGCTCGCGGGTGAAGGGCAGACGCGGGGCGGCGAGGCCCACGTCGCTCCAGCCGCCCACGGTGTTGAACCCCCAGGAGCGCAGACGCTCCACGGCGGCGTCGGCCCAGGCGTCGTCGTCGGCGTAGAGGGCGGCCACGGTCTCGGCGTACTCCCGCCTCCCCGTGTCCTGCCCGGCGTCCCCGTCGGGGTGGAGCGTGTTGATCCCCGCGGACCAGAAGGGATGGCCGTCGGGGGTGACGAACCACCACCGGCCGCAGAACCGCTGGACCCGGAACCAGCCCGTCGCCCCGAGGGAGGCCCGGGAGTCGCCGCCGTAGGCGTCGAGGACGGGCTCGCCGGCTGCGGGGACGCACGGGACCGGGGATCCCGCCGGGGCCAGCGCCGTCTCGACGGGCCCGCCGGCGTCGTCGTCCGCGGGCGCTACGCCGTCGTCGGATGGAGGCGCGGCTCCGCCGGGCGGGGCGGGGCCGCAGGCGGCCAGGGCCAGGGCGAGGGGGGCGGCGGGACGCAACCTCGGTCCCCTACTCGGCCCGGACCTCGAAGGGGTCGCTGAACGCCTCGACGGTGCCACCATCCCCGTCGGGGACCTCCACCCGGAAGCGGAAGGTCCCGCCGGCCAGGGGGGTGTCCAGGCCGGGGGCGTGGCGGGCCAGGGCGAGGCTGAAGCGCCAGGCGAAGCGCCGGGGCGAGGGGTAGTCGACGTCGGCGTAGCCGGGCTCGGGGGCGAGGTCCACGAACCAGGCGTAGGAGTCGGAGTCCAGGGGCTCGCCGTTCCCGAGGAGCACGTCGGCGAAGGCCCCGTCCTCCCGCTGGAGGAAGGCCCGGGGAGCCCCCCACCAGGGATCGGCGCCGTTCACCTCGAAGGTGGCGATGTCCGCGGGGCCGTAGGACGCCGCGGGGGCCTCGGCGATGGTGCCGACCTCCGTCGCCTCCTCGGGCACCCAGGGCTCGCCGCCGGTGAGGTCGTACAGGGGCGCGGGCGCGGGCTGGGCGAAGGGGAGCTCCGCCCCCTCCTTCCACGCGGCGAAGGACTGGACCAGCCGCTCCAACATGTACTCCCCCTGCCTGGGCCCCCACATCGAGCCCGACGCCTCGTACCCCCCGTGCCACCAGTCCTCCTCCTCGAGCTGGTAGCCCATGTAGTCGTTGGCGTAGCCGAAGAACACCACGTCGTCCGCGGCCCCGGACGCCTGCTGGAGGGTGGCGATGGCCTTCTCGGCGAGGCCGGTGGTGCACTCGCCGCCCCAGGTGACGAAGTCCAGGCTCCCCACCCGCCCCACGGTGAACATCGACTGGAGGGGGCCGGGGGAGGTCTCGGGGAAGGGGATGCAGCGGTGGTCCAGGTCCTCGATGTTCGTCACCTCGTCGCAGGTGGCGTCGGGGGAGTCGCAGTAGACGCCGCCCCACTCGTAGGGGAACTCCTCCTCGCCGTAGCCGATCTCGGCCCGGGAGATGGGGTAGCGGAAGCTCCGCCCGGCGATCTCGGGCTCGGCGGTGGTGGTGATCCCCGAGAGGGCCGGGCCCAGGGCGTCGGCGACGAAGGCGCCCAGCCGGTCCATGCGCTCGTAGTCCGAGGGCACCGGGGAGAGGGGGCCCTCCGGGGTCCGCTCGGGGTCGCCGGGGGACATGTCGCCGGCCCAGGAGTTCAGGAGCATGACCCGGACGGGGTGGTCGAAGGACTGCTCGACCTTCTCCTCGATCCCCCCCGAGGCGTCCTGGCTCAGGGTGAGGTCCGACACCCCCAGCACGGTGCCGTGGATGGCGTACACCAGGGCCAGGTCGGTGATCCGTCCCTCCCGGGACACCGCCAGCATGGGCATGGCGTCGTTGACGTAGTCCAGGCCGTCCTCGCACCGCCGGTCCTCGTGGGCGCCCGCCAGGTCCACGACGGTGGTGCCCAGCTCGGCGGGGGCGAGGTCGTCGAAGGCGGCGACGATGGCCCCCGCGATCTCGTCCACCAGCCTCTCGTAGAACGCGGTGAAGAAGCGGTCGGTGATGACCTCGTAGAGGGCCCCCTGGATGAAGCGCCCCGGGCCGGAGTGGGTGTGGGTCGCCCCGATCACCAGCGCGTCGTCCAGGTCGCGGCCGGTCCGGGCCAGGACCTCCGCCACCACCGCCCCCCGCAGCTCCTCCCGGACGGCGACCATGTCCAGGCGCACCAGCACCAGCTCGAAGCCCGCCCCGCGGGAGAGGGCCAGGACCTTGATCCCCGGGTGGCCGTGGATCCGGGTGGTACCGGGGAAGCTCACCGCGTAGGGGGTCGGGCTCGGCCCCTGCCCGATCCCATTGAAGCCGGCGGTGCCGATCCCGAGGGGGGCGGGAAGCCGGGCCTCGGCGGAGCCGGCCATGAAGGGGCCGGGCTCCGGGGGCGGCGTGGTGTCGTCGTCCCCGGTGGCGTCGTCGTCGGACACGGTGTCGTCGTCGGCGGGATCCCCCTCGCCGCACCCCGCGAGGGCCAGCGCGGGGACGAGGAGGGCGAGGGCGAGGCGAAGGGGAGCGGCGGCTGGCGGCATCGGGGGATCCCAGGTGGCGGGGTGCCCGAGGTTAGCAGCCCCGGGGGGACGCGGTCGAGGGGGGGACCCCGGGCGGTCCCCTCCGGACGGGGCTCGCCCCTCCCGCTTCCGCGCCCCCCAGGGTTGACACCGGCCCTCTACCGGCCCTACTTCGTGCCCGGGCACGCCCCGGGGCGGCCCGTGAGGAGACGGTGACCCTCCAGTTCGGATCCCTGCGGGTCGAGGCCCCCGCGGTCCTCGCGCCCATGGCCGGCATCACCGACCTGAGCTTCCGGCTGCTGTGCCGGGAGCAGGGGGCGGGGCTCGCCTACACCGAGCTGGTGTCGGCGGAGGGGCTGCTGCGGGGGGGAAGGCAGACGGCGGCCCTTCTCCGCACCGAGGCCCGGGAGCGCCCGATGGGGGTCCAGCTCTTCGGCTCCGATCCCGACCGCCTCGCCGAGGCCGCCGCGATGGTCGAGGACCTCGTCCCCTGCGACCTCGTGGACCTCAACATGGGCTGCCCCGTCCCCAAGGTGGTCTCCCGGGGCGCGGGCGCCGCGCTGATGCGCCGGCCGGACCTGGTCTTCCGCCTCGTCGAGAAGGTGGTGGCGGCGGTGCGCCTGCCCGTCACCGCCAAGATCCGCTCGGGGTGGACCGAGACGGAGATCAACGCCCCCGAGGTCGCCCGGGCCATCGCCGCCGGAGGCGGCGCCTGCGTCGCGGTGCACGCCCGCACCCGCGCCCAGCGCCACGAGGGGACGCCCGACTGGGACCTGCTGGCGGAGATCGCCGCCGGCGTGCCCATCCCCGTGATCGGCAACGGGGGGATCCTCGACGCCGAGGACGCCCTTCGCATGAAGCGCGAGACGGGGGTGGCGGCGGTGATGGTCGGGAGGGGAGCGATCGGCAACCCCTGGATCTTCCGGCAGATCGGGGAGCTGTGGCGGGGCGCCGCCCCCACCGAGCCCACCGCCCGGGAGCGGGTGGAGACGGCGATGCGCCACCTGGCCATGGCCGTCCAGGGCTTCGCCGCCGCCGGCCACAAGGACGCCCGGCGGAGGGCGTGCGGGTTCATCCGGGGTCACCTCGTGCAGTACGTGGCGGGGTTCCGGGGCGCGGGCGAGTTCCGCCGGGCCCTGAACGACCTCTGCACGCCCGAGGAGGTGGAGGCCGCGCTGCTGCGGGTCTTCCCCGAGGGGGACGCGGTGCCCCGGCGGCTGACCGAGGCGCTCCCCCGCTCCTCCGACGTGGACGGCGCCTCGCCCCCCGCGCCGTCCACCTGAACGGCCCCAGGGGGCGCCCCCGGGGACTCGGACGAGGGAGTGAAGGGCGGTCCGCGGTGTTTCTGGTACAATTCCCGGCGCGCCCAGCCTGCCCGGCGCCGCGCCCTGGACGCCCGGCGGGCGGCGCGGCCCCCGCGGCACCCGGAGGAATGGATGGTCCGCACGCTCTCCCTCACCGGCACCCTCACCCTGTCCCTCTGCCTCGGCCTGGCCCTGCCGGTGGGGGCGTCCGCCGCGGGGGCGGCGCCCGCGACCCACGGGGCGAAGTCCGATTCCAAGGACGAGGGCAAGAAGGCCGAGAAGACCGAGGACAAGAAGGACGACAAGAAGGACGAGCCCGAGGCCGCGCCGGAGGCCGCCGGAGGCGGTGACGAGGGATCGTCCGAGGAGGGCGAGGAGGCCCCCGACGACATCGGCTCCGAAGAGGCCGGCGGCTCCATGCCCGGGCGCGTGGGGGGCGGCGGGTCCTCGGACATCGTCGGCGGCACGGATCTGCCGCCCACCCTCGGCGAGCCCAACGTGGCCGGGACCCCCCGGGTGAAGATCACCCTGCGGGACGGCACGGTGCACGAGGGCAAGCTCACCCACGTCTTCAAGGGATCGGACAAGTGGAACGCCGATCCCCAGGCCGACCCGAAGTTCACCATCAACGTGGACGTGAACGAGCTCCAGCTCGAGTGGCAGAACGTGAAGACGGTGACCGGCCGCGACGCCGACCCCTCCAGCGACATCGACTGCTGGTCGAACCAGGACGCGGTCCCGCTGGAGTACGAGTGCACCCTCGCCCAGCCGACCTTCGTCAAGATGAAGAAGACCCACCAGTACCAGGGCGACTACAAGATGGTCGACCGGGAGCCCTTCACCTTCGTGCTCGACGGCAACGCCGAGAAGAGGGCGATGCTCTACCTCTACAAGATCCCCATGAAGGTCGCGGACGACGGCACGCCGGAGTCCGAGGCGCTGGCCCGCCTCCAGGTGGCGCTGAAGGCCGTCAACCTGAAGGGGATCCGGACCATCGCCTTCGAGTGATCCCCCCGCCGGCCCCCGCCACGCCCGCCCCCCGCCTCCCCCTCTCGCTCCCCCCGCCCCTCGCCACCCCATCGCCCCAGGGCCGACCTGCGGCCGCGGCTCCCCTCCGCCTTCCGGAGCCCCCGGGGGAAAAAAAAGAGCCGGCACCGTTCATCGGTGCCGGCTCTCAAGGGTCCCGGTCCACGGGCGGATGAGGGGGAGGGGGGGCCGCCATCACCATGGGTATGGCGTGTGGACCGGGAACGCGCGTCCTTCAGCCGTCCTCTGGGCCCTGACGGGGGCCGGCGGGGCGGCGGATATGCGGCCGGCACCCCTTGTCAGGGTGCCGGCCAGAAACGTCCCGGTCCACGGGCGGATGAGGGGGAGGGGGGGCCGCCATCACCAGGGTGTGGCGTGTGGACCGGGAACAGTCGAGAGTCTCATCAGCGAACGTCCCTCCCTTAGAGCAACGGCCATGCCAGCGGACGGGGACGCGCGGTTCACTGCGTGTAAATGCTTGGATCTGCTTGGTTAATTGCCTCGGGCTCCCATCCGGGACCCCGCCCGGGGGGCCCTCCTCGCCGAGGTTCGGGGGGCCGGCGTGGGCTCGGCGCGGCCCGAGTGTTTCAAAGTGGGATGGTCGCGGACCTTTCAACTTGAAACGGCGCGGTCCTGGGACCGAAGGGGCGGGCTCAGGTGGTGAGGCGGCGGTAGATCCGGGGGAGCTTCTCGGGGAGGGACTCGACCCGGTCGATCACCGCGTAGCGGACGTCGCCGTACATGGAGGCGAGGTAGTCCTCCCCCCGGCGGTCGACGGTGATGCAGAAGGGGTGGACCCGGCGGGCCATGGCCTCCCGCAGGGCCATGCGGGTGTCCTCCTGGGCGTAGCGTTCGTTGTAGTGGTCGCAGCCGCAGTCCAGGGGACGGCCGTCGGAGAGGAGCACCAGCAGGCGCACCCGGGCCTCCTCCCGGGCCAGGAGGTGGGTGGCGTGGCGGATGGCCGCTCCGTCGCGGTTCTCCCGCTGGTGGCCCATCCCGCCGATCCGCGCCCGCACGTCGGGGTTGTAGGGCTCCCCGAAGGACTTGTAGACCTCGAAGGTGACGTGGGCCCGTCCCCGGCCCGAGAAGCCGTAGATCGCGTACCGGTCACCGAGGGCTTCCAGGGCCTCGCAGAGCAGGATCAGGCTCTGCTTCTGGACCTCGATGACGGTGCGGCCCCCCCGGCCCACGCTCTCCTTGGTCGACGCCGAGAGGTCGACGAGGAAGGCGACGGCGACGTCCCGCTCGGGCCGGAGGCGGCGCAGGTAGAAGCGCCCGTCGGGGGAGTGGCCCGCGCGGCTCTCGACGACGCCCGCCACCAGGGCGTCCAGGTCGAGCTCGTCCCCCTCGAGCCAGCCGCGGCTCTGGCCTCGCTGCTGGGCCCGGATCATCTGGAACTGCCTCCGCAGCCGCGACACCAAGGGGCGGTGCTCCTTCAGGGTCTCCAGCGCGAACTCCGGGGAGCGGCCCTCGGCGCGGCGCTCCCGCACCGTGGCCCAGGTGGGGCGGTAGTCGCCGATCCCCCGGTCCCACTCCCAGTAGCGATGCACCCGGGCGGACTCGGGCTCGATGGCCTGGGGGCTGCCCGCGGCGTCGGACGGGCCGGCTCCCTCCCGGGGGGGCGGCTCCGCGGCGCCGCCGCTCCTCCGGCCGTCGCGGAACTGCTCCAGCAGGGCGCGCTCGACGCCGGTGTCGGCGTTCTCGGGGTCGGAGCGCAGGGCCCGCAGGACCTCCGAGAGGGGCACCTCGACGCCACGGTCGGCGAGGGATCGCTGGATCCCCAGCGCCCTGCCCCGTTCGGCGGCTTCCACGACCCGCCCGAGGTCCAGGGCGATCATCCCCTGGTGGGGCAGCGGCGCGGCCCCCGGCGCGGCGGTCTCCGGTGCCGCTCCGGCCGGGCGGGGCCGCCCCGGTCCCGGAGCCCCCTTCCCCCCTCCCCTCTCCCCGCCGGGATCCCCCTCCTTCGGGAGCCACATCGCCGCGCGGGACGCCGCGGGGTGCCGGGCCTCGGCCGGGAGGCGCTCCAGCAGGCGGTAGGCGTGGGCCGCGGCGGTGCCCGCGTCCTCCACCCTCGCCCCCGGCCTCCGCAGCGTGACGGCGGCCTGGTAGACCACCCGCGACGCCGCGGGCACCTCGGCCGCGGGGAGGCCCGCGTCGTCGAACCACACCAGGCGGGCGAGGACCTCCAGCGCCCGCTCCCGGGGGCACATCCGGCGGGGATCGGGGCGGCGGGGACGCTCGGCCTCCAGCAGGGAGTCCATCTCGCGGGAGAGCCCCGGGTAGGCGGAGCGGACCAGGTGGTCCACCCGGGCGTCCTCCAGCACCATGAAGACCCGGGCGATGAGATCGGGATCGGGGAAGCTCCTCAGGAAGGCGCGGAGGCCGTCGGCGGGCACGGCGGGGTCCCAGGAGCCCGGGCGGGGCGCCTCCACACCGTCGGGCAGGCGGAGGCGGCGGGGATCCAGCCCGAAGGTCCCGAACTCGATGTGCCCCGCCTCGTGGGCGGTGGCCAGCTTGTAGAGGCGGAAGTTCGCCTCGTCGTCGGGGAAGCGCATCAGCCGGGGCGCGAGGTAGATGTGGGCGCCGTCGGTGAGGGAGAGGGTCCAGGGATCCGGCAGGACTTCCCCGGGCAGGGTGTCCATGGAGCGGACGCGCACCCCCGAGCCGCAGTGGGCCTCGGCGTAGAGCTGCAGCGTGCGGGCGACCCGCTCCAGCGGCAGGCCCGCCCGCAGCACCTCCCAAAGCGCCCTCCCCTCCTGGGACTCCCGCAGCAGGAAGGACCGGACCTTCACGTGCCCCATCGGCAGGAGCCCCATGCCCTGCTCGACGAAGCCCCGTAGGGCGCCGGGGGAGAGCTCGTCCAGCAGCTCGGGCAGGGCCTCGGCGAAGGGCAGCGCCACCTCGGGGCAGGCCGCGGCCACACCGCCCAGGACGCCCACGAGGCGGATCCGCGCCTCGGGATCCGGCACCCCGAGCAGTATCCCCGGCAGGCGCTCCGCCAGGAGGCGAGCCGAGACGGGGTCCTGGCGGGCGAGACGGGCCAGCATGTCCCCGAGCCGCGGGAGCATGGCCGGGGGGCCCCGCCGGGCCAGGGGACCGAGGTGGGGGGCCAGGGCGGAGGCGGTCACCCAGTCGGCGTCGGCGACCGCCCGCACGGCCTCCCGGGCCGCGCGGAACTGCTCGTCGGGCAGCTCCCCCCGGAGCTGGGCGACGGAGGCCGACGCCCGGGCCAGGGCGCGGGCCTGATCGTAGGGGTGGGCGTGGAACTCCCCCTGGCCGTCGAAGACCAGCCCCTCCAGCCCTTGGGGCCGAAGCATGGCGAGCCCCCTGAGGACCCGCGCGGCCCGTCCCCCCCGCCGCCTCGTCTCGCCTCCCGCCAAGGGACCTCCGGCGCCACGCCTTCCCGCGCCACCGCCGAATATATCCAGGCCCGGGAGCGGCGGCGAGGCGCGTGGCCTCCGGAGAGGGCGCTGCCAGATGCGTGCCCCCTGCCCGTGCCCGAGCCCGTGCCCCAGCCCGTGCCCCAGCCCGTGCCCGGGCAAGGACACGAGATGAGGAGGTACCTCGTCTCTCCGGAGTGTCGCCCGGTGACACCCCAGCTCCTGCCCGCTCCCCGAGAAGGGTGCTACCCTCCGTCGGGCTCCAGGCCGCCGGCCGGGGCACGGGCGGGACTCGCGCCCCTGGGAGCCGATGCGGATCCTCCACACCTCCGATTGGCACTTGGGCCACACCCTCCACGACTTCCCCCGGGAGGAGGAGCACCGGCTCTTCCTGGACTGGCTCCTGGAACTGGTGGGTGAGAGGGACGTGGACTTCCTGATCGTGGCCGGGGACGTCTTCGACACCGCCAACCCCCCCGCCACGGCCCAGAGGGCGTTCTTCCGCTTCGCCGCCGAGCTGCACCGCCGCCACCCCGGCGTCCGCTCGGTGGTGGTGGGGGGGAACCACGACTCCGCCGCCCGCCTGGACGCGCCGTCGGAGGTCCTCCTGGGCTGCGGCGTCTCCGTCGTCGGGGGCCTCCCCCGGCTGCCCGGCGGCGGCATCGACGTCCATCGCCTCCTCGTCCCCCTCACCGACCGGGGCGGGCGGGAGCGGGGGGTGGTCGCCGCGGTGCCCTTCCTGCGGGCGGCGGACCTGCCCTCGGGGCCGGACGGCGGGGACGATCCCCTGGTCTCCGGCGTGCGGCGGGTCTACGGGCAGGCCCTGGACGCCGCCCGGGCCCGCATGCCCCGGGACGGAGCGCTGGTGGCCACCGGCCACTGCTACATGGTGGGGACCACCGTGTCGGAGCTGAGCGAGAGACGGGTCCTGGGGGGCAACCAGCACGCGCTCCCCGCGGACGTCTTCCCCGGGGACGTGACCTACGCCGCCCTGGGCCACCTGCACCTCGCCCAGCGGGTGGGGGGCCGGGAGGCGGTGCGCTACAGCGGCTCCCCCATCCCCCTCGCCCTGGACGAGGCCGACTACCCGCACCAAGTCTGCGTCGTGGAGCTGGACGGCCCCCGCCTCGCCGGGGTGGAGGCGGTGGCGGTACCCCGCGCCGTGGACATCGTGCGGGTCCCCGGGAGGGGGCACCTGCCCGTGGAGGAGGCCCTGGAGCGGCTCCGGGGGCTGGCGGCGGCGGACCCCGCGGTCCCCGAGGGGCGGCGCCCCTGGCTCGAGGTGAAGGTGAGGCTCGCCGCCCCCGAGCCCGCGCTCCGGCGCCGGGTGGAGGAGGCGCTGGCGGGCCGGGCGCCGCGCCTGGTGCGCCTGGCGGTGGAGCTGGCGGGGACCGGGAGGGCCCTCGGGGACGTGGCGGGCCTGGCGGGCCTCCACGGCCTGGACCCCGCGCGGGTCTTCGCGCTGCGTTACGCGCGATCCCACCCCGGGGAGCCGCCCGCCGAGCTGATGGCCGCGTTCCACGAGCTGGTGGAGGCCGTCCAGGCCGGCGCGGGGGGTGCGTGAGGGTCCTCGCCGTCCGCGGGTGCAACCTGGCCAGCCTGGACGGGCGCTTCGACGTGCCCCTGGACCGTCCCCCCCTGGCCGGTGCCGGCCTCTTCGCCATCACCGGGCCGACGGGGGCGGGCAAGAGCACCCTGCTGGACGCCCTGTGCCTCGCCCTGTTCAACCGCACCCCCCGCCTGAACCACCGGGGCGGCGTGCCCGTGGGGCGCGAGGACGATGGCCCGCAGCGGATCTCCAGCAACGACGCCCGGTCCGTGCTCCGGAGGGGGGCGGCGGAGGGGTGGGCCGAGGTGGAGTTCGTGGGGCGGACGGGGGCGCGGCACCGGGCCCGCTGGGCGGTGCGGCGGGCGCGGGGGCGGGTCGACGGGACCCTCCAGGGGGAGTCGGTCGAGCTGTTCGACCTGGATCCGGAGCGCCCCGTAGGGGGAACGAAGACGGAGGTCCTGGCGGCGATCCAGGACCGCCTCGGGCTGACCTTCGATCAGTTCCGGCGCTCGGTGCTGCTGGCCCAGGGGGACTTCGCCGCCTTCCTGAGGGCGGACGCCGGGGACCGCGCCGACCTGCTGGAGCAGATGACCGGCACGGAGATCTACGGGGAGCTTTCCGCCGCCGCCTTCGAGAGGGCGAGGCGGGAGACCGACGCGCTGGACGCGCTGCGGGGCCAGCTCGCCTCCCTCCCCCTGCTGCCGGACGCCGCGCGGGAGGCCCTCCTGGCCGAGACCGGCGAGGCCACCCGCGCCCGGCACGCCGCCCGGGACGCGAAGGGGCGCGCCGAGGCGGCGCTGGAGTGGCACCGGGAGAAGGTCCGGCGCGGGGCGAGCCTCCGGGAGGCCGAGGGCGAGCTGGAGCGGGCCGAGGAGGCGGCGCGGCACGCCGCCCCCTTGCAGGCCGAACTGGAGGAGGTCCTGGGAGCGCGGGGGCTCGCGGGCGCGGTGGGCGCGTCGGACCGGGCCGAGGCCGGCGAGGAGGCCGCCCGGCGGGAGCTGGCGCTCCGGACCGGGGAGCGGAGCAGGGCCGAGGAGGCGATGGCGGGGGCCGTCGCCGGCCTCGCCGCCGCCGGGGACGCGCTGGGGCGGGCCAAGGCCCTCCGGGAGGCCCAGCGGCCCGAGGTGGAGGAGGCCCGGCGCCTGGACGCCCGGGTGGAGGAGGCGGGGAGGCGGGCCGAGGAGGCGGCGAGGGAGGCCGGCGAGGCGGTCGCCAGGGCGCGGGAGGCCCGGGGGGAAGCGGACGGACTCGCGGCGCGCCGGAAGGGGGCGGAGGACGCGGCGAGGCAGGCCCGGGAGTGGCTGCTGGAGCGCCCCCAGGTCGCCCCCGTGGCCGCGAGCTGGGTGTTGTGGAGCGCCGAGCTGGAACGCTACGTCGAGGCCCACGGGGCGGCGGCGGGGGCGATGGAGGCGAGGGGCGCGGCCCTGGACCGCCACGAGGCGGCGGTGGCGGCCTTGGGGAGGGCCCGGGAGGGGCTGGGGGCGGCGAAGGCGGCCCTGGACGCCGCCGAGGGGGAGGAGGCGAGGTGGGCGGGGGCGGAGCCCGACGAGCGCTCCGCCGCGGCCCGGCTCCGGGGGGAGAGGGACGCCCTGGAGGGCTTCCGACGGCGCCTGGAGGCCCTGGAGCGGGCGGCGCGGGAGGCCAGGGAGATCGCCGGTGAGGAGGAGGCCGCGGTCCGGGAAGCGACGGGGGCGGACACCGCCGCCCGGGGGGCGGAGGCGAGGGCGGGGGAGGCGGCCGGGGCGCTGGGGGCGGTGCGCCGGGACCTGGAGGAGGCGGAGCGGCTCTACGAGCAGGCCCGCACCGCCCTGGCCCTGGCGACGGAGCGGGGGAGGCTCCGGGACGGCGAGCCCTGCCCCCTGTGCGGAGGGAGCGAGCATCCGTACGCCCACCTGGAGATCCCGCTCGCGGAGCTGGGAGCGGGGGTCCGGGCCCGCTACGAGGCGCTGCGGCGAGAGGAGGCGGAGCGCGTCGCCGGGGAGGGCCGGAGCCGGGCCGAGGCGGCGGCGGCGAAGGAGGCGGCGGTCCAGGCCGGCCGGCGCCTGGAGGCGGTGCGGCGCCGGGGGGCGGTGGCGGCGGACCGCTGGCTGGAGGCCCGCGCCGGGCTGGAGGAGCCGGGCCTCCCCGTGGACGGCGGGGATCCGGGGGCGGTGGGCGCCGTCGCCGAGAGGACCCGGGAGGTCGCGGCGCGACTCCGGGAGCTGAGGGCGGCGGAGGCGGAGGCGGAGGCGAGGGCGGAGGCGGCCCGCCGCGCCCGGGAGGCCACCGCGGCCCGGCGGCGGGAGTGGCTGGCGGCGGACGAGGGGCTGCGGAGGTCCGAGGCCGAGGCGAGGGAGGCCGCGACGGGGCTCTCCGAGGTCGAGCGGAGGCTGGGGGAGGCCCAGCTCGCCCAGGGCCGGCTCGAACGGGCCCTGGAGCCCGCCTTCGGGACCCGGCCGGACTGGCTGGACCGGCTGCGGGCCGATCCCCGGGGGTACGCCGGGGCGTGCGCGCGGGCGGTGGAGGAGTGGCGCCGGAAGGAGGCCGCGAGGGACGCCGCCGAGACCCAGGCGGCCGGACTCGGCCAGGAGGCGGAGAGGGCGGAGGCCCTGGCGGCGGAGCGGGAGGGCGAGGCGGGACGGAGGGAGGAGGTCCGGATCGCCGCCGCGGGGGAGCGGGACGAGTGGGGGGCCCGGCGGGGGGCCCTCCTGGGGGGCCGGCCCACCGCCCGGGTGGAGGCCGAGGCGGAGGCAGCGGTGGAGGCCGCCGAGGGGAAGGCGGAGGAGGCCGCCGGAGCCCACGCCGCCGCGGCGGCGGCCCTGGAGGCGGCCCGCGCCCGGGAGGAGGCCGCGGGCCGGGCCGCCGAGGACGCCCGGACCACCCGGGACGAGGCGGCCCGCGCCCTCGCCGCCGCCCTGGACGAGAGGGGGCTGGACCTCGCCCGGCTGCGGGAGCTGCTCTCCCGGGACGAGGCCTGGATCCGGGACCGGCGGGCGGAGCTGGAGGCGGGGGCCCACGCCCGGGAGAGGGCGCGGGCGGTGAGGGACGAGCGGCGGGCCCACCTCGCCGCCCACGAGGCCGCGCCCCACCCCACCCTCGCGGCGCCGGAGGCCGAGGAGGCCGCGGCGGCGGCTTCAGTGGCCCTGGAGGCCGCGGAGGCGGGCCTCGCGCACCTCGCCGGCCGGGTCGCCGTCGACGACGAGGCCCGGCGCCGCGCCGGCGAGGTCCGCCCGCGGATCGACGCCCAGGGGCGGATCGCCGACGTGTGGAAGGCCCTGTCCGACCTCATCGGCTCCCGGGACGGCAAGAAGTTCCGGGTCTTCGCCCAGAGCCTGACCCTGGACCTGCTCCTCGCCGACGCCAACGCCCACCTGGGCGAGCTCGCCCGGCGCTATCGCCTGGAGCGGGTCCCCGGGCACGACCTGGACCTCCAGGTCGTCGACGGCGACATGGCCGACGAGGTGCGGAGCATCAACAGCCTGTCCGGCGGCGAGTCCTTCCTGGTCTCCCTCGCCCTGGCCCTGGGCCTCTCCTCCCTCTCCTCCCGCGCCGCCTCCATCGAGTCGATGTTCATCGACGAGGGCTTCGGCACCCTCGATCCCCGCACCCTGGAGATCGCCCTCGCCGCCCTGGACTCCCTCCAGGCGGGGGGGCGCCAGATCGGGCTGATCTCCCACGTGGCGGGCATGGCGGAGCGGATCGGGGTGCAGGTGCAGGTGGTCCCCCAGGGGAGCGGGCGGAGCGCGGTGCGGGTGGTGGCCTGGGCTTGATCCCCCGCCCGGGCGGCCGATGAGGTCCGGGGGGACGGCCACCCCGCGGAGCGGCGGTCCCCGCGCCCACCGCCGCCCCCGCCCGGCGCGGACTCGGACGAAACCGGCCGCCGGACTCGACGCGGGGGGAAAGAGGGACTATGGTGCGCTCGGCGTCGTCGAGCGGACCCCGCATCCACAAGGTCCATCGCGACACCACGGCCCGAGCCCGATCGCCGGCCGCTGCCCTCGGCAACCCGCCGCGGAGCAGCCCGCGAGCTCCGTCCCCGTCCCCATCCTCCCTCGGCGCGCCCGTCCGGCGCCCGCCGCCGAGACATCGTCACCGACCCGACCGGGCGGTGCGGAAACCTACGGATCCATGAACTTCACCGACCTCGGCCTCGCCGAGCCCCTCCTCCGCGCCCTGGCGGCGGAGGGCTACGAGGCCCCCACGCCCATCCAGGTCCAGGCGATCCCGCCGGCCCTGGCCGGCCGCGACGTCCTCGGCTGCGCCCAGACCGGCACCGGCAAGACCGCCGCGTTCGCCCTCCCCATCCTCCAGCGCCTCGCCGCCGCGCCCCCGCCTCCCGGCCGCGTCCGCCCCATCCGCACCCTGGTGCTCACCCCCACCCGGGAGCTGGCCTCCCAGATCGGCGAGAGCTTCGCCACCTACGGCCGCTTCCTCCCCCTGCGCCACACGGTGATCTTCGGGGGCGTCGGGCAGGGAGCCCAGGAGAAGGCCCTGGCCACCGGCCCCGACGTGCTGGTCGCCACCCCCGGCCGCCTCCTGGACCTGTCGGGCCAGGGCAAGCTCTCCCTGCGGGACGTCTCGGTCCTGGTGCTGGACGAGGCCGACCGGATGCTGGACATGGGCTTCGTCCACGCGGTGCGGCGGGTGATCGCCCTGGTCCCCAAGAAGCGCCAGACCCTCTTCTTCTCGGCGACCATGCCCGCCGACATCCTGGACCTCGCCGGGAAGATCCTCGTGGACCCCGTGAAGGTGGCGGTGACGCCGGTGGCGTCCACCGCGGAGCGGATCCGCCAGAGCGTCTACCACGTCGAGAAGTCCCGGAAGCGCGCCCTGCTCCAGAGCGTGCTCGGAGATCCCGCCATCGAGAGGGCCATCGTGTTCACCCGCACCAAGCACGGCGCCAACCGCGTCGCCGAGCACCTGGAGCGGGCCCGGATCGGCGCCGCGGCCATCCACGGCAACAAGTCCCAGGGGGCCCGGGAGCGGGCGCTGGAGGGCTTCCGGAGCGGCGCCACCCGGATCCTCGTCGCCACCGACATCGCCGCCCGGGGGATCGACGTGGAGGGGATCACCCACGTCATCAACTTCGAGCTGCCCGACGTCGCCGAGAGCTACGTGCACCGGATCGGCCGCACCGCCCGGGCGGGGGCCTCCGGCGTCGCCCTGTCCTTCTGCGACGCCGAGGAGCGCCCCATGCTGGCCTCCATCGAGAGGCTGATCCGCGCCCGGATCCCGGTGATCCGCGCGGACCACGCCCTCTCCGCCGCCGCCCTCGCCCCCCCCGACGGGCCGGATCCCCGGGATGCCATGCACCGCCGTCCGCAGCGGACCGGCGGCGGTCCCCCCCCGCGCGGGCGGCGCCGTCCCTCCCCCGACCGCGCGGCCTAGTACGTCGTTCCAGAGGTAGTTCCCCAGTTTCTGAGTCCGCCTTCCAGCTCATCGGCGTCGCGGTCCCGCGAACGGGAGGCCCCGTAGGGCGGGGGCTTGTCCCCCGCCGAAGCCCCGCGGCGGGGGACAAGCCCCCGCCCTACGTTCCGGATCGGGTGGGCCTGGGAACGGAGGAACTGGGGAGGAACCTTCGGAACGTGGTACTAGCGCCGGTCCGGCAGCGCCCCCGCGAGCCGGCGGAGGGCGGAGATCTCCAGCCCCCGGGACCTCCCCTCCTCCTCCCACGCCCGGAGCGCCTCCCGGGTCTGGTCCCCGACCTTCCCGAAGTGGTAGCTCAGGTAGAGGGGCAGGTCGAAGGGGGCCGCGGCGGTGGCCGCCCGCAGCGCCAGGCGGAACGCCCACCCCCGGGCGAGGAGGGGGAGGAGTCCCGGGGAGGCGCCGTGGTAGAGGCCCGCGACGGCGAGGGCCTCCCGGGCCGCGGCGGCGGCGGCCTCGGGGGCATCGCCCCGCCGGAACGCGGCGGGGTCCCAGCCGGCGACCTCCAGCCCCGCGACGAAGCACAGCAGCACCGCCGAGCCCAGCGCCGACGTCCGGGTGGCGTCGGCGTCGCGCCGGGCCGGGCACCCCCCCCGCCTCAGGGCCCCCACCACCGCGTCCACCGCCGCCGGTGGCCCGCTGAACCGGGAGGGGGACAGGGGGGGAAACCAGCAACGGATCCCAGGCGGATCAAGCAGCTCCCCCGGAAGGGGTGCCTGCCAGGCGACGATGCCGATCATTCCCGAGACCAACCTCTCCTCCGGGACCAGCTCCAGGAGCCGCCGCCGGTCGCGCAGGCCGGGCTGGAGCATGACGACGGTGGCGCCGGGGGCCGCGGCGAGCAGGGGGGGCAGCCAGCCGCCGGCCAGGGCGGGGGACGAGACGCAGAGCCACACCTGGTCCCACCTCTCCGCCGCCACCTCCTCGGGGGCGGTGATCAGCCCGTACTCCTCGAACCGCTCCGGGCGCCCCCCCCGTGCGGGGTACCGCACGAAGCCCCGCCGCGCGTCCCCCAGGTACTTGGGCTTGACGTAGAACGCCACGTCCCAGCCCGCCGCCTGGAGGTGGCGCCCGTACACCTGCCCCACCGCCCCGGCGCCCACCAGCAACGCGCGCATCGTGTCCCTCAGTGCCGGTCGCCACGCCTGGGCACGCGAGCGTTCTACCGCAGTTCCGCACGGAACCGCCACGCGAGTCTCAGGACGGGGCCACCAAGACCATGAACGCCTCCGTCATCGTCACCGCCGGTTCTGATACACCGTCGAACGATGCCCGACTCGGACGACCAGCACCTCCAGTACCTGCTCCCGCACGCGATAGATCACGCGGTATATACCGACGCGCATGCGGTGGAAGCCCGTCCAGTCCGAGTGCATGGGCGTGCTGTGGGGCGGGAAGGGATCGATCTCGAGATCGAGGATCTCGGCGAGGATTTCCCGCCGGCCACGCTCGGGGAGCGCCCGGAGCTGCCGGCGGGCCTCGTCGGTGACCCTGACCTCGTACAGGGGGCGCCCCACTGCTCAACGGTGACGAGCCCGACGCTTGGGAACGGGCCAGCCCTCTTCCCGGCACACATCCCTGAAGGGGCGGGGCTCCCGGTCACCCTGGAGCTGGATAGCGTGTTCTGCCGCGCGCACGTCCTCCTCGTCCTCGGCCCGTTCCAGGGACTCTACGTCCGCGGCCGGGACGATGTAGGCGACGACCTTCCCTCGACGGGTGATGGGGACGCGGGCTCCCCTCTCCAGGACCTCGTCGAGACCACTGCCGACGCCCTGCAGACGGGCCTTGGAGATGGGGATGGCGGTCATGGCACCTCCACGCGACCGGTCTTCTACAGGATAGTGGCCGGGACAGGGCGGGTCCACCCGGACGTGGAGGCAGTCCCCCCCGCCCGCGCGTAGCGACCGGACGGGCCGGGCGGCCGACGGATCGCTCCCGGGCCGCGGGTCGGTCGACGGGCCGCTAACCATCCTCAGGCAATCCACCGAACGTTCCTTGCGTGCCCGAGCCCGTGCCCGATCCGCGGTGGGCACGGGCGCCGTGATCGGATGCCCCCGCCGGGCACGGGCGCGGGCACCGGCCTTCGGCCTGGGCTCGGGCACGCGGGAACGCGGCACGGATCCGCTCCGAGGCCGTCCCCCACCCGCTCATAGCCTGAGGCGGGCTAGCCGAAGAAGTCGTGCACCACCTCGTTCATGGAGCGGTGGAGCTCGGGGTCGTCGGTCAAGGGCAGGACCAGGGCCGAGAGGCAGGCGTCCCGGGCGGGGAGGCCGCGGCTCATCAGCTTGGCGGCGTAGATCAGCAGCCGTGTGGACACCCCCTCGTCCAGGCCATGGTTCCGCAAGTTGCGGATCTTGTGGCCGATCCGCACCAGCTTGCGGGAGGTGGGGGCGTCGACTCCCCCCTCGTGGGCCACGATCTCCGCCTCCATCGTCTCGGCGGGGTACTCGAACTCCAGGGTGGCGAAGCGCTGGCGCGTCGACTGCTTGAGGTCCTTGACCACGCTCTGGTAGCCCGGGTTGTAGCTGATCACCAGCATGAACTCCGGGGGAGCGTGGACCAGCGCGCCCTTCTTCTCGATGGGCAGGATCCGGCGGTCGTCGGTCAGGGGGTGGATCACCACCACCGTGTCCTTGCGCGCCTCCACCACCTCGTCCAGGTAGCAGATCGCCCCCTCCCGCACCGCCGTGGTCAGGGGTCCGTCGATCCACACCGTCTCGTCGTCCCGCAGCAGGTACCGGCCCACCAGGTCCGACGCGGTGAGGTCCTCGTGGCAGGCGACGGTGACCAGGGGCCGGGACAGGCGCCAGGCCATGTACTCCACGAAGCGGGTCTTGCCGCAGCCCGTCGGCCCCTTGAGCATCACCGGCAGGCGCTCCCGCCAGGCCAGCTCGAAGAGCTGCACCTCCGTCGCGTGGGCGCGGTAGTAGGGCTCGGACCGCGGGCGGTACACGGGGGTGCCCTTGCCGTCGCTCCCGGTGTCGTCCACGGCCTCACCCCCTCCCGGTCGCTTGCGGCCCGCGGGCCTCCTGGGCGGAGTGCTCATCGTTCGGCCCCTCCTCCCTCCCCCCGCGCCTCGGGTGCGTCGTCGGGCGCCGGCTGGGCCACGCCGCCCGCCCCGCGCACCGCCTCCGCCAGCCCCGCGTCTCCCCGGTCCAGGAGCACCGCCCGCCCCGCCGCGGCGAAGAGGGCCAGGTCGTTCCAGCCGTCCCCCACCGCGAGATCGGGACCTCCGGCCACCGCCCTCAGCGCCTCGACCTTGCCCGGACCCACCATGGGCCGCAGGACCCGGTCCGTCAACCGCTGCCCCCGGGGCCCCGGCTCAAGCTCCACCTCCTGCCCCAGCACGCCCGTCACGGGCAGCGCCAGGGCCCGCGCCGCGGCCTCCACCACCCAACGGGCGCTGGCGGTCACCACGTAGGTGCGCCACCCCCTCGCCGCCAGGGCGCCGACCAGGGCGAAGACCCCCCACCGGGGCTCGATCCCCTGGCGCACCGTCCTCCCTCCCAACGCCCGGCGTCCCCGGGGCCTCGCCGCCTCCAGGGCGAGCACGGCCCGGGAGATCTCCCCCACCTCGCCGGGGGTCCAGCCGGCCAGGACCTGGGTACACCAGGGGTAGGCGACGGAGAGCCCCTCGTCCCGGAGCAGCCGCTCGTAGGTGCCGATCCAGAACCCGGCGGGATCGGCGCCCGGGGGCGTCGGGCCGCCCAGAACGCCGGCATCGGCGTCGGGTCCGGGAATCCGACCCGTCTCGGCGAGGTGGAAGAGCACGGCGTCGCCGATGTCTCCGCGGATGCAGGTGTCGTCGAAGTCGAAGGCGGCCACCCCCGGCGGTCCCTCCAGCAGCTCCGCCAGCGCCGCCCGGGCTTCCCCGGTCCAGAAGGGGGACAGCGCCCCCGCGTCCCTGCGCGTCACCTTCGGCCTCCGTCCACGAGGAGAATCCTCTGGTATTTCGACGAGTTGGGGTGGATCGCCACGAAGCCCGGCCCCTCTCCGGCCGCGCCCCGCCGGAGCGGCCGCCCCGGACAGGGGACCCCCGCCCGAGGAGCCCCCTCCCCCGGCGCTCCCGCGGGCGGAGAGTGGGGACGATAACACGCCCGCTCCGATGCCCCATCCCCCCCGCGCCGCCGTCCCCTCGTGTACGATGGACGCCGATGTGCTCCCGCGGTCCGGCTCTGTGGAGATGGGCCGAGCGGCGCCTGCTCGGCCTGCTCGGCCTACTCGCGATCGCCGTGGCGTGGGGGGGCTGCGCGGTCCGCGAGCCCGAGGTCGCGCCGGGCGTGCGCCTGGTCGATCTGCTGGCCGTCGCGTCCCAGGACCCCCGGATCGCCGACTCGGTGGGGGTGGCCACGGTGGAGTCCGTCGCCCAGCGCAGCCTCGTGGGGCGCGGGGTGGCCGCCCACGCCGTCCGGGTGAAGGTCCCCGAGGGGGCGTGGCTGGACTTCCAGTTCGGCCTCGCCCGGCGGGACTGGGCCAGGGCGATCACTTCGGTGGAGTTCTCGGTCGTGGTCGAGGGAGGCCAGGGGGAGGTCACGCCGCTGTGGAGCTCGGTGATCCGGCCCCACCTCCCCGTTGGCCGGGACTGGCAGAGTCGCCGGCTCTCCCTCGCCGCCTTCTCCGGGCGCGAGGTGACCCTCCGCCTCGCCACCCGGGTCCTGCCCGACGGGGCACCTCCGGGGGCGCCGGGTTCCGAAGAGGTCGAGGGCTTCCCCGCCTGGGGGAGGCCGCGGGTCGTGGCCGGCCACGCCACCGCTCCCCCCGAGCGCCCCGACGTGCTGCTGGTGCTGATCAACAACCTGCGCCCCGACCACACCGCCCTGGAGGACGAGGCGCACCGGGCCACCACGCCGGCCCTGGCCGAGCTCGCGCAGCGGGGCACTACCTTCACCCAGGCCTACGCCCAGTCGCCCTGGACGCCCGCCAGCGCGATGTCCCTCGTCACGTCCCTCTACCCCAGCATCACCGGCACCATCCGCAACGACTGGCTCCTCCCCGCCCAGGTCCCCACGGTGGGCGAGGTCATGGCCCAGGCGGGCTACGACACGTTCGCCTTCCTGGGCTCCCCGGACCTCAGCCAGGTCACCGACCTGCTCCGGGGCTTCGACTACCAGCGGGTGGAGAACGACCCCGTCATCCTGGCCCGGTCCGCCCTGGAGGCGCTGGCCGCCCCCCGGGCCCGGCCGATGCTGATGCTGCTCCAGCTCAACCCCCACGGATTCCCCTACCCCCTCGATCCCCACGTCAGCGCCCGCTTCGGCTGGAACGACGACGTCCCCCAGCCGGACCCGTCCCCCTGGCCCGCGGGCCCCCCCTCCAAGGAGGCGGTGGAGTACTCCCGCCAGGGCTACGTCACCCAGATGGCCGCCGCGGACCACCTGCTGGGGCTGGCCATGGACCGCCTGGAGGAGTCCGGCGGGGCGACCCGGACCCTGGTGGTGGTCACCTCCCCCACCGGCGAGGCGTTCGGGGAGCACGGCACCTGGGGGCACGGCGACGGCTTCCACCGCGAGGTGCTGCACGTCCCCCTGGTGATGCGGCTCCCGGGCACGGTCCCCGCCGGCGCCCGCTACGACGAGGTGGTCGAGCTCCTGGACGTCGTGCCGACGGCGCTGTCGGCGGTGGGTGTGCCCCGCCCCGGCACCATGCAGGGCCGGGACCTCTCCGACCTGTTCACCGGCGGGACCCCGGACCCGGCGAGGGTCGCCATCGCCGAGGCCCCGGCGGGGGGCCCGAGGGTCCGGGCCCTGCTCACCGCCTCCCGGCTCTTCGTGGACGACCTGGACTCCGGCCGGGCGCGCCTCTACGACCGGAGGAAGGACCCCGCCGAGAGGGACGACCTGCTCGCCCGCGGCGATCCCGCGGCGGCCGCCCTCGTCCCGGTGCTCCGGGAGCAGGCCCGGGAGCACCGGGCCGGGCGTGGCACCGGCGGCCGGTACGTGCTGCATGTCGACGTCCGGCCCACCCCCGGGGTCGCCACGCGGGTCGTCGCCTCCGGCCCGGCCCTGGTGGGGCTGCTCCGGGACGATCCGCCCCTCCCCGGAGGAGCGATCCGGGTGGCCGACGGGGGCGGAGTGGACCTGCTCCTCCCCGAAGGGGGGGCGGTCCACCGGCTCGCCTTCCTGTGCCGGGACGACGGCCAGCCGGCCCAGGTCCACCTGTCCGACGACAGGGGGCCGTTGCCCACCGCCTCCGTGCGGATCGGGGCGGGGGAGGCGCGCCCGCAGGGGGAGCCGCCCATCGTGGTGGACGGCCTCGGGGGAGCCTTCGGGGTCACGGGGGAGCCCGCGCCCCTTCCCGAGGAGGTGAGCGCGCGGATCTGGGCCGCGGCCCCGGCCGGCGGCGCCGAGCTGGGCCCCGGCCGGCGGGAACGGACCGAGGAGCGCCTGCGCGCCCTGGGCTACCTGGCCGGCTCGCCCCCTCCCTGAGGATCCCTGCCCCTCCTCCCCGGTCGCGCCGTTACCGGCCGCCACCGCCGGTGCATCCAGAGCCACTGCTCGGGGTGGGCCCGCACCGCGGCCTCCACCCGGGCGTGGACCGCGAGGGTGAGGGCGGCGATCCGCTCCCGGGCCTCCCCCTGCCGGGGGGGCTCGAACGGGCCCTCGACCTCCACCTGGTGGACGCCGTCCGGCCGGCGCCAGGTGAGGGCGGTGAACACCGGGGCGCCCGCCGAGAGGGCCAGCGAGGCCGGGACCGTGGAGATCCCCGCGGGCCGGCCCAGGAAGTGACCGGGGACGTGGTGGCGGGACGGGGGTCTCTGGTCGATGGCGAAGCCCACGGCCCGACCACCGGCGAGGGCGCGGCGGGCGGCGGTCACCGAGCCCCGCTCCACCAGCGCGTCGGCGCCCAGGCGTCGCCGCACCGCGGCCACCAGCGCCCGGGAAAGAGCCCCCCGGGGCGGCCGGATCACCAGGGAGGCCGGCACCCCCTCCAGGCGGGCGACGGCGCCCAGGACCTCCCAGTTCCCGAGGTGGGCCGTCACCACCACCACCCCCTCCCCCGCCCGGGCCCGGGCCAGCAGGGGCTCCACCCCCCGCACCGCGATCCGCCTGCGCAGGGCCGCGTCCGTCGCCCCCCACAGCGCGGGCAGCTCCAGCGCCAGGAGGGCGAGGTGGCGGGCCACGGCCCGCGCCCGGCGGGCGGCGTCGCGGCGGTCCCTGGCCATCCCCGTGGCCAGCAGGGCCTCCACCGCCACGCGGCGGCGCACCGGCAGCACCACCGCCCAAAGCCAGGCCAGGGCGCCTGCGGCGATCCCGGCCAGGCGGGCCCGGGCCCTCACGGCAGGGACGCCCGGAGCCCGTCCGCCCCCCGCCGCACGTCCAGGTCGATCCCCACCACCCACAGCGGGAAGGGGGGCTCCCAGGACGCGGGGAGGCGCATGGCGTCTTTCTCGCTGGTGACGGCGACGTCGGCGTCCCAGCGGTCGAACCACTTCTCCAGCTCCGCCACGTCCCGGGCCGCGAAGGGGTGGTGGTCCCGGTGGGCCAGGTGCTTGACGAGGTCGCAGCCGAGGCCGGCGGTGACGGTGGCGGCGAAGCCGCCGGGATCCCCGAGGCCGCTCAGGGCGACCGCCCGCCGACCCACCAGGGCCCGGGGATCCGCCTCCTCCCCCGAGGGCCAGCGCCGGAGCGCCGCCGGCCGCCGCTCCGCGAGGGCCCACGGGCCCCGCCAGTCCAGCAGGTTCAGCATCCGGTAGGCGTGGGCGAGGTCCAGCCGGTCCACCTCGTCCACCACCACCACCACGGCGCCGGCCCGCTGGAGGGCCTCGGGGCCCTCCCGCAGCGCCCCGGGTCGCAGCCGCAGCGCGCCGGGCTCCCTCACCGCGGGCAGCATCACCAGGTCCAGGTCCCGCGCCGCGGCCCCATGCTGGAACCCGTCGTCCAGGATCAGCAGGTCGACGCCGGGGTCGGCAGCCCGGACCCGCCGGGCCGATGCCTCCCGATCGGGGTGGACCCCCACGCACACCCCCGGGAGGCGGGCCGCCAGCATCGGGCCCTCGTCGCCCCGGGCCCCGCTCCACGCCGACGCGGGCCTCTCCTCCCCCGTCTCCAGGTCCCGCACCGGGGCGGACCAGGGCGGACCGCCCCCCGCCTCCGCCCGCAGGACCGCCGGCCCCGCCGGCGAGACGCCGCCGTAGCCCCGCAGCAGGACGGCGGGGCGCCGGCCCCGGGCGAGGGCCGCCTCCGCCAGCCACGCCGCCATGGGGGTCTTGGCCGATCCGCCGAAGTGCAGGTTCCCCACCGCCACGGTGGGGAGGCCGAGGGAACGGGCCTCGCCGGGAGACACCCGCCCCCGGACCGACGCCCCCCACCGGTAGGGCGCCGAGAGGAGCGCCCGGGCCCCCAGCCGGCCCCTCACTCCAGCACCCCCACGCCCCTCAGGGCCTCCACCGTCCTCCGGCGGCCGTCGAAGCCGTCGAGGACGGCGCGGGCGGCCCAGGCCGGTGCGGGGCCGGCGTCGAGGATCGCGCCGACCGCCTCCGCCGCCGCCGCGGGCCCCGCCGCGGGGAAGGCCACGCCCTGGGACGCCAGCGCCTCGGCGACGTCCTCCTGGCCCTCCACCCGGGGCCCGTGGACGAGCCTCAGCCCCGAAGCGGCCGCCTCCATCAGGTCGTGGCTGGCCTTCCCGGCGAAGCCTCCCCCCACGAGGCCCACCTCACCCTCGGCGTACGCGGCGGCGAGCCAGCCCAGGGTGTCGATCTCCAGGTCCGCCCCGTCGGGGAGGGCCCCTTCCCCCGCGCGGGTGAGGCGGATCGCGCCCCCCGCCCGGTATCCCCCGCCGGGGTGCCGGGGCGCGATCACCGCGATGGCCCGGGGATCCCTCCGCCGGAGCGCCCCCGCCGCCGCCCGCACCACCGCCTCCTCCCCCGGGTGGACCGATCCCGCCACCAGGGCGGGGCGACCCCGGAGCAGCTCCCGGAGCCTCGCCCGTCGCGGATCCTCCACGGGGGGCGGCTCCGCCCTCTTGAGGCGCCCCGCGACCACCACCCGCTCCGGCGCGACCCCGGCCCGGACCAGCCGGGCGGCGTCCTCGCCCGAGGCGGCGGCGAAGAGGCGGATCCCCCCGAGGATCGAACGCGCCAGGGGAGGCGCCAGGGACCAGCGCCAGGCGCTCCGGGCGGACATCCTCGCCCCCGCCACCGCCACCGGCACCCTCGCCTCGCGGCACGCCCCGAGCATGTTGGGCCAGATCTCCGACTCCACCAGCACCAGCGCCCGGGGCTGCACCCCGGCGACGAAGGCGGCGAGGGGGCCGGGCAGGTCCAGGGGAAGGGGGGCCCGGACGTCGCCGACCCCGTCGCGCCGGGCCCGCTCCAGCCCTTCGGGGGTCCCGCAGGTGAGCAGGACCGGCACACCGGGGAGCGCATCGATCAGGCCGCGGGCGGCGCCCACCTCGCCCACCGAGGCGGCGTGGACCCACACGGGGCGGGTCCCGGCGGGCATGGGAGGAGGGCGGGCGTCCCCGCGGAAGGCCACCACCCGACGGGCCCGGGGAGAGCAGGCGGAGGCCACGGGCAGCGCGCCCCGGAGGAGGAGGGTCCAGACGTGCACGGGGCAAGGATGTTGACCAAACGCCGCCGTTTCGCAACCCGGCGACGCCAGACTGGCCGTCCCGCTGGCGCCGCGTCGGGAACGGGCGCGGTCCCCCGGGGACTCCGACGGACTCCACGTTGCGACGGCGGAGCCGATCAGTTACCCTGCGCGCCCTTTCGCGCCGACCGAGCTCCTGGGGAGGCCCGGACCACGCCGTCATCGCCACCGATCGCCCGCCGGGGGGACTACCTCGGCGGCAGCTTCGTGACCCCCGAGCGGACGAGCGGCCGCTTCGTGCGCCGCTCGCCCGAGGACCGCTTCCACGACCTCGGCACCTGGACCTGCTCGACCTCCAGCGTCGACGAGGCCGTGGCGGGGGCCAGGTCCACGGGGGCCGTCTGGGGGGCGACGCCGGTGGCCGCACGCGTCCGCGCACTCCGAGCCGTCCCTGACGCGCTCGACGAGGTCGCCGCCCGCTTCGCGTCGCTGATCTCCGCCGAGGTGGGCAAGCCGGCCTGGGAGGCCCGGGCCGAGGTCCAGGCGACCCTGCGGCAGGTGGACCTGCTGCTGGCCGGGGCGGAGCGCCTGCTGGCCGCCGAGGGGGGCGGCGACGCCCCGGGGACGGCGGTACGGGCCCCCGTCGGCGTGGTGGCCGTGCTCGCCCCCTTCCCCTACCCCGCCTTCATCCCCGCGACCCAGGTGGTCTCGGCGCTCCTCGCCGGCAACACCGTCGTGCTCAAGCCGTCGAGCCTCGCGCCGGGGTGCGGGCAGCTCCTGGCCGAGGTCGTCGGCCGCGCCCGTATCCCCCGGGGAGCCTTCGGGATGGTCCAGGGGCCCCGGGACCCCATCGGGGCCGCCCTGCTCCACCACGCCGGCATCGACCGGGTGGTGGTCTCGGGCCGGCCCTCCACCGCCCGCGCCCTGGCCGGGATCCCCGGGGGTCGCCTGGTCCTGCGGGCCTCGGCCCGCTCCACTTCCGCCGTCCTCGCCGACGCCCCCGTGGAGCGGGCGGCGTTCGAGGTGGCGTTGGGGGCCTTCCTGGCCAGCGGCCAGCGGTGCAACGGCACCGCGAGGGTGTGCGTGAGCGAGGAGATCGCCGGCGCCTTCCTGCCCGCGCTGTACGCGGTCGCCTCGGGGCTCCGCACCGTGGTCGATGTCCCGGAGGAGCGCCGGGACGAGGCGTTCCTCGGCCCCCTGGCCCACGAGGGCGACCTGCACGCCTGCATCGCGTGGCTCGACGCGGTTCGGACGGCGGGGCTGCCCCTGCCGGTCGAGGGGGGCTTCCGCCTCTCCCCCAGGGGGGGCAACCACTTCGCGCCCGCGGTCTACGAGGCGTCCCCGGGCGGCGTCCCCGGGACCGACGGCTCGGTGCTGGACCTGGTGGGACCGGTCCTGGAGGTGGTGGTGGTCCCCCGGGACGAGGACGCCGTGGCGGGGGCCGCCAGCGCCACCTCCCTGTCGGCCTCGGTGTTCACCGCCGACCGCGAGCGCTTCGAGGGGGCCCGCCGGGCCCTCCCCCAGGGCGTCGTCAACTGGAACCGGGCCACCGTGGTCGCCTCCGGTCGCCTGCCCGCCTCGGGTCCCGCCGCCTGGGCGGCCCCAGGCGAGGGTCACCTGGACCTGGTGCGGGTCCTCTCCCGGGTGCAGGCGGCCATGGAGGGCCCGGTGGGCGCGCCCAGCGAGGCGGAGTTCCCGCCGGGCGTCGACTGGCGCCCCTCCTCGGCCCGCTCCGCCCCGGGCGCCCGAGCCGCGGCCACGGGGGGACCGGACAGCTCCGCCGAGCGGGCCGCCCTGGTGGTCGCCCGGGGTCAGCGCGCCCGGGCCTCGTTCAGCGACCAGTCGTAGGGCACGTAGTCCACCGTCAGGCCGGGCCTCATCAGGGCCCGGCGGAGCCCCTCGTCCCCGTGGCGGTGGAGGAGGCGCAGGGCGACGGCCTCGCCGGGGGGGTGCTCGTCGAAGGGGGGTCCCGGGACGGACATCAGGGCGAAGTCCGCGGCGTACCAGAGGAAGATCGACGAGAGCCCCACGCGCCCCTCCCCGTCGGGTCCGGGGTTTCGGGCGCGATCGGCCAGGAAGACCGCCTCCTGGTGGGCGAGCTGGGCTTCCAGGACCTCGCCTCGATACGCCTCGGGGCGCAGCACCGGGCAGGACTCCGACGCGCAGTTCAGGGCGAAGTGGATCCGCGGATCCACCGGTGGGGCGTGGCGGATCCGCGCCTCCAGGGCGTGGAGGGTGGTGCGCTCCCGGGCGACGGGGATCCGGCGCAGGCGCCACTCCCACGGCCGATCCCTCAGGCTCCGGAAGGGGAGGTTCCGGCACACCGCCCGCACCGTCCACGCGTTGTACGCGTCGATCCGGAACGCCTGGACCGCGGCTGCGTCCTGGGCGGCGACGTCCGCGGCCGAGGCGAAGGCTGCGAGGGCCCCCTCCAGGCGCGGATCGGCGCAGGCCCCGGCGTAGGCCACCCGGCCGTCGGCGCCGATGTGGGCGGCCACGAAGCGGTCCCAGAGGTCGATGGCGGTCCCCACCGTGGAGGCGGCGCCCGGAAGGGGCCCGTGGGGACGGACCAGGACCAGGAGGATCCCCGCCGCGCCCGACGCCAGGAGGGCGGCCGCGGACAGGGCGAGGCGGAGCCCCCGGCGGCGGGTCTTCACCCCCCCGCTCCGGCGGCCGGGGCGGCATCATCCTCCGGCTCCCCCGCCGGGGCGGCCTCACCCTCCGGCCCCGCCGGGGCAGGAGTCGGGGACGGCTCGGGGACCGGAGCGGCCGCGGGCGGAGGCTCCGGACAGCCCCTCTCCACCTCCTCCGCCCCCGGGGCCCGGACCACCCGGACGGCGACCGCGTCCCCCGCCCTGGAGATCCCCGCCACCAGCGGCACCCCCGCCGCCCAGGATGGGCCGGTGGGCCGGAAGGTCACGTCGCTCCCCCCGCCGGGCCGGGGGGCGACCACCACGCGCCCCGCCAGCAGGCCCGGCTCCGCCCCGATCCGCGCCACGAACCGGGACTCCCGGGGACCGGGCAGCGCGTAGCGCAGGTCGGGCAGCGCGGGGTTGAAGGCCAGGTCCAACACCGGCTCCCCCGACAGCGACGAGAGCTGGACCCGTCGAAGCTCCAGGGCGTCCCGGCCCTCCGCGGGGACCCTCTCCCACTCCCATCCCTCCCACCCCGCCGGGCCGTCCCGGGAGGTGATCGCCTTCCCGCCGAGGGTGGAGCGGAGGTAGGCGCGGTCGGTGCCCCCCGGCACGCGGACGACGACCCGGTCCTCCTCGCCCGCCACGGTGTGGGAGCCGGCGCGGATCCCGGCGTGTTGGCGAGCCCCCCGGGCGCCCGCGGAGCCCAGCTCCGCCACCGGCGCCAGGGGGACGTCGGCTCCGTCCAGGGCGAGGCGGGCCTCCGCCGGGACGAGGGACTCCACCCGCAGGACCTCCGGCCCCTCGGGCCCGGTCACCGGCCGGTTGCGGCCCGAGCCGACGGGCAGGTGCCCCCCCGCCTCGGCCCGGAGCGAGGCCCGGCGCCCGTCGGGCAGGCGGAACCGGGCCGTCAGGGTGGCCCCACCTCCCCCCGGGGCGTCCTCGATCTCCGCCTCCAGCTCCGCGTCCCAGCGCCGCCCCGGGGGCGCCCCGGACACGCCTCCCTCTCCCCGGCCCCCGCCGATCCAACGCCGCCCGCAGGGTTCGGTCACCTCCACCCGGAAGGTCCCCCGCTCCGCCGCCGCGCCGCCCCCCTCCGCCACGACCTCCAGGGCGCGGACCCGGGGATCGCCGCTGGGCTGGACGCTCCAGACCTCGACCTCCCGGGAGGCGAAGGGGAGGATGGGGAGGATGGGCGGCGCCTCCATCCGCTCCAGGCCCGCGTAGGAGATCCCCGAGGGGACCGGCTCGCCGAGCCACCGCTCCGAGTCCACGACCCGCCCCCGGGGCAGGCCGGGCAGGCACCCGGAGGCGGCGACGGCGAGGGCCACCCACGGGGCGGCGGCGAGGCGGCGCCCCCGGCCGCCGCGGGTCACTTCCGCCCCCGCACGGCCTGGTCCAGGGACACCGGCCCCGGCCCCGAGAGCAGGATCGACACCGCCACCAGCATCAGCGTGAGCGGGTACTCGAACCCGCCATCGCGGCTCCAGTAGCCCCGGTCCCAGTGGACGTGGAACACGGCGACCCCCATGGTGACGGCCACGAACAGGGCCGCCGGGCGGGTGAACAGCCCGAAGAGGAGCAGGGCGCCGCCGAACAGCTCCGAGAAGGCCGCCGCCGGCCCGAGCGCCTCGGGGAAGGGGATCCCGTGGGCCTCCACGGAGCGGATGAAGCCCTTGAGGTCCAGGGCCTTGCCGTAGCCGTGGGCGACCATGCAGGTCCCCACGGCGAGGCGAGCGACGAGCGGCGCGCCGCCTTCGAGACGCCGCGCAAGAGAGTCCAGCATGGATAGAGACTCCGCACCCCCCGGGGCCGAAGGTTAGCGGCTCGCCGGCGCAAGGGCCAGGGCCCGGAGCGAGGCCCTTGCGGAGCGGGAGGCGCGACACCAGCGTTCTGGTTGGAGGCGTCGCATCCGCCTCGAGCCGAACCCGGCGCCGGCCATCCCTCCGGGGGTGGCCGGCTGCTGGCCGGCCCCGCGGCCTCAGCCCCCCGCGCTCCGGGACCACCAGCGGCCGCCGTCCAGCACCAGCCGGCTCGGTCCCCCGATGGGCTCGTCGGACGGGTAGAGCGGATCCCCCGGGAGCAGCAGCGTCCACACCCCGTCCAGCGCGACGAAGCGGGGGCGGACCGTGCGGCGGGGGCGGCGGCGCGCCAGGTCCAGCACCTCGGCGACCGTGGCGCAGCCGGCGACGTCCTCCAGGTTCCGGAGGGTGGGGGGCGGCAGCACCAGCCCCCCCTCGGAGTGAAGGCGGAGCGCCTCGGCGGGGGCGAGCCAGGTGGAGTCCACGGTCTCCGCGGCGTCGTGGGCCGCCGCCTGGTCCCGGGGGACCTCCGCCACCAGGAACACGGTGTCGAACCGCTTCGCCTCCACCTCCGGCGTGACCCAGCGGGACAGCATCTCAAGCCGATCAAGGGCGAGCTGGAGACCGACCCCGGCGAGCCACCCCGCGAAGTCGAAGGGCGCTTCCCGGGTGGCCGCCGCCGCGAGGGCCCTGCCCTGGCCCAGGACGGCGGGATCGGGGGTGACGTCCCTCCCGTCCGCGTCGGTGGCCAGAAGCACCCCCGCCTCCTCGAAGGACTCCCGGGCGCCGGCCACCAGGAGACCCAGGGCGATCTCCGGTTCCAGGGCTCCGCCCAGCCGCTGCCGGGCCTGCTCGGGGGAGGGGCCGCGGCAACGGGCCCGCATCGCCGGGGAGGCGTCGGCGCGGTCCAGGGCACCGCCGGGGAAGACGTAGGCGCCGGGCATGAAGGTGGCCCGATCGCTCCGCCGGACCATCAGCACTTCGCAGGGCCGGCCCCCGGGGGGCTGGCGCAGGAGGAGCACGGTGGCGGCGGGCCGGGGCTCGGCGGGCGCCCCGGGCGGGACGGGGATCGGCATGGGCATGGACTCCGTGCGGCCGGTTGCCCCCTCGTCTCCCGCCCGCCCCTCCCGCCGGTGCGGGAGGCCCTATACTCTCACGTCTCGCGGGACGGCCCCGCCATGGAGTCACGACGGATGAAGGCGAGCGAGGTGAAGGCGATGATCGAAGCGGGCCTCCCGGGGGCCCAGGTGGAGGCCGTGGACACGACGGGGACGGGGGACCATTTCGAGGCGAGGGTGGTCTGGGACGGCTTCGAGGGGAAGTCGCTGGTGGAGCGCCACCAGGCGGTCTACCGTTGCCTGGGGGCGGCGATGGCCGGGCCCATCCACGCCCTGACCCTCAAGACGCTGACCCCGGCCGAGGGCGCCGGCCGCCGCTGAGCGGCCCCTGCCCTCCACGTTCAGACGCCGCCCTCCCGGTCCCCGATCTCGGCCTCCCCGGAGCGGCTCCGGGGCGGCGGCTCCCCCTGGCCCGCCATCCAGGCGCGGACGCGGGGGAGGATCGACGCCTCCCAGCGGGGATCCAGCCGATCCTCCAGGAAGCGCCCGTAGATCGCGCCCACCACCGCCATGGCCTCCTCGAAGAGGAACATGCGGTCGTAGACCATGGGCTCGACGTCCCCCTTCTTGACGGTCTGGGGGACCTTGAGGCCCGAGACGTCCAGGGTCTCGCCCCGGAGCGACAGGGTGTACTCGCGATCGGCCAGGCGGAGCCCCAGCCGGGCCTCCTCGGGGACCTTGCCCGCCCGCAGCGCCGCCCGCGCCTCTTCGGTGGACGACGGCGCGCCTCCCTTGAAGCTGGCGGTCTGGGGATCCTCGCCCCGGCCCCGCATCACCAGGCGGTCGTCGACCCAGAAGTCCACCGCCCCGAAGGTCGGCAGCTCGATCCGACCGAAGTCCCGGTCCACCCGGTACCAGATCCAGGCCAGGAACTCCCGCCCCAGGAAGCGGTTCGACGGGTGCTCGTCGGGTTCGAGGTCGAAGCCCTCCCCCTGCTCCTCCGGGGGCTCCCCCTCGTAGAAGGGGTCGTCCTCCGCCTCCTCGGGACCCTCCACGAAGCCGCTCATGCGTCCTCCTCGGGGCTCGCCAGGAGCGCGTCCCCGGCGGGAAAGAGCATCGACGTCCCCGCCCCGTCGAAGGCCCGCAGCCTCTCGTCCCGGTCCGGAGCGAGCTGGAGCCCGAGCCGCACAGGCCCAAGGGGGCGCAGGTGCACCTGGAAGGTGCGGGAGAAGAGCTTGCGGAACCGGTCGTTGGTCTTCTCCGACAGCGAGAAGAACAGCACCTCGTTCCGAACGATGTCCCACATCACCTCGATGGAGGACACCGTGGGGAGCTGGCGCGGCAGCAGGTGGAGCTCCAGGCGGTCCCGCAGCTCCTTCTTCACCGCCGCGGGCACCCGCTCGCGCCCGCTCTGCTGCATCCACTTGCGGTACTCGTTGTCCAGCAGCGCGTTGAACAGGCGGGCGGGGAGCTTCTTGACGTCGGTCCGCAGCGCGAACGCGAAGTACTGGGAGTACATGCACTTGTCGAGGGTGAACTCGGTGTCGGTCAGGTTGTGGGCCGACACCCAGCCCGAAACCTCGCCCTTCTTGGCGGCGGAGAGGGGCTCCTGGAACGCCTGCTCCTGGAGGCGCTGGAGGTAGCGGTCCCGGGACGCCTCCACGTCCGCGGCCAGCACCAGGTAGCGGCGGCAGGTGAACGAGCCCTTGAGCAGTCCCACGGGCCCCTCAGCGGTCGCCGGGGACGAGGGCCCCCGGCCACCGGGCGATGCCCCCGTCCAGTACCAGCACCGGCGCGTAGCCGAGGTTCCGCAGGAAGTTGGCCGCGCCCGCGGCGGCGCCGTCTCCGCCGTCGATCAGCACCAGGGCCTTGTCCCGGGCCAGGGCGTCCCGCCCCCGCTCCAGGTCCCCGAAGGGGACGGAGAGGGCCCCGTAGACGTGCCCCGCCGCGAACGCCGACGCGGACCGAAGGTCGACGATCTGGACGGGCCCCTCCCCCGCCTGGAGGCGCCGGAGCAGCTCGGGTCCGGCCACCGAGACCTCGCCGGCCCAGGGGTGGGCGGGGGAGGGTGGAGCGGGGGCCGGGACCGGCGTCATCGCCGCGGCCGGGGGCCGCGCCGTGGGGCGCTTGAACACCGCCAGCATCCCGCCGTCGGGCACCGAGATCGTCTCCACCAGCTCCCAGCCCGCGGCGCCGGCGGCGTTCAGGCGGATCTCGAGCTGGGGAGCGCCCAGGAACTGGGCGGGGCCCACCACGGGCTGCTTCGTCACCCACTCGACCCTCTCGACGCGGTACTCCCAGCGGAGGGGATCGGCCGCGGCGGCGGGACGGGGCGCCGCTCCCAGGGCCAGGCCCAGGGCGAGGGCCAGCGCCGCGGGGAGGCGCGGCCGGCGCGGGCACGCGCCGGAGCGGGGGGACGGATCCGAGGCCATACGAAGCATCCCTCGTGGACGAGCGGGGGGCGGGCGGGCCATCCCGGAACGGCGCCCGCACCGGAGGAGCCGCTCCGGACGAACGCACCCGCGCGGGGGGTTTGCCAAACCGGAAGGGGGCCCACTATAGTGGCCGACGTCCTCGGGTGTCAAAGCAGCCGGGCCCCCGTCCGCACGGGCGGCGAACGCCCGGCCCGCGGAGCCGCCGCGAGGGCCGAGGGGCGGCGCCCGGGCCGGTCCCCCGACACACTCCACCCCCCCTGGCACGGGCGGGTGGTCGCCGCCCGTCGCCCCGGCATGCCGGCGCGGGCCGCGGGAGCCGGTCGCGGTGCAGCAGAAGCTCGTCATCCCGCGCTTCGAGGTCATCAGGGACGGTCGCGTCGTGCAGTCGTTCCCCATGACCCGGCGCGCGCTGGTCATCGGGTCCGCCGAGACCGCCCACGTCCGCCTCCGCCTCCCCGGCGTCGCCCCGGAGCACGTCTCCGTCGAGGTGGTGGGGGGGAGCTTCATCGAGGCGACGAACCTCGCCGGGGATCCCGACGTCCGCGTGGACGGGCGCCCGCTCCGCCGCGAGCGCCTCCAGGCCGGATCGGTCCTCCAGGTCGCGGGGATCGGGCTCCGTCTCGTCTACGCGGCCCCGGACGCCGCGGGCGCCGCCTCGGGAGCGCCCTCCCCCGCCGCGTCCGGCGCCGCGTCCGGGTCCTTCGCTTCGTCCTCTCAGCCCCTCCCCAGCCTGACCGCGGTGGCGAGGGTGGCGGTCGCGCCCGCCGCCGCGCCCGCCGCGGCCCCCACCTCCCTGACGCCCGCGGCCGCCCCAGCCCCGACGCCCGCGGCCACCCCGGCGCCTCCGCGGCCCGCGCCCACGCCCTCGCCCCCGCCCACGAGGCCCGCGCCCACGCCCCCGCGGCCTGAACCTACGACCGCGCCGGCGCCTCCGCGCCCCGCGCCGGCACCGGCCATGCCGGTCCTCCTGATCCAGCCCCCCGGCGGCGCCCCCAAGCGGGTGCCGATGGTGCCGGGCCGGTTCGTCGTCGGGAGCGCGGGGGGCGCCATCGTCCTCCGCCTTCCCGGGGTCGCCGGCCGCCACGCCGAGCTGGTGGTGGGCCCCAGCGGCGAGGTGTCGGTGCGGGACCTGGGCTCGGGATCGCCGACCCTGGTGAACGAACGTCCCATCCAGGAGGCCGCCCTCGCCCCGGGAGACCGACTCCAGGTGGGCAGCGTGCTCCTGGCGGTGGAGGGTACCGCCGCCGCCACCGCGCCGCCGCCACCGGCCGCCCG
>JAKLKC010000061.1 GCA_023150875.1 Myxococcota bacterium
CGGCGCTCCCTTCATCCACCGACTCCCCTCCCCCACGGTCCGGTTCCACCTCGCGTCGACCGAGAAGAGCCGCACCCTTTACATTTCGCCCATGGTCCGAGCGTGTCCGAGGGTGTCCGGCACCTCCACTTCTACATCTCGCCCATGGGATCGTCCGCCTTGACAGCCCGCCGGGCCCGACCGTAGTCTACGCTCCTGCGTGGCGGGCGGGTCCTTGGAATCCGCTCTCGGGTCCCGGGTGCGCCCCGTGGCCAGGAGGTGGGCGGGAGGGTGCCGAGGAACGGCACGGCCGGAGACACCCCACCGGGATCGGCGCGACGGCCCGGCCAGGCGCATGTGCGGGGGTGGCTCGCGGACGATCCGCCCCCGACGTCGGGTGACAGGGACCCAAGTACCCCCTTCAGGCCGATCGAGGCGGGGCCTCGTCGGAGGAGAATGCGATGCCGAACGCCGTCCGGTTCCACCGCGTGCTGCGGGCACCTCCTGAACGGGTCTACCGTGCGTTCCTCGATGGAGACGCGATGGCCAAGTGGCTGCCGCCCAACGGCTTCACCGGCAGGGTCCACCACCTGGACGCCAGGGTCGGTGGCGGGTTCAGGATGTCGTTCACCAACTTCACGACCGGCAAAGGCCACTCGTTCGGTGGGCGGTACCTCGAACTCGTCCCCCATGAGCGGATCCGCTACACGGACGCCTTCGACGATCCGAACCTGCCGGGCGAGATGCAGGTCACGGTGACCCTCGGGAAAGTCTCCGTGGGGACGGACGTCAGCATCGTGCAGGAGGGGATCCCGGATGTAATCCCCGTCGAGGCATGTCACCTCGGCTGGCAGGAGTCCCTCACGCTCCTGGCAAAGCTGGTGGAGGCCGAGATCCCGGAGTAGGAGTCCCGGGATGCAGGCACCCACACCTCCACATTTCGGCCCTCCCGCCCGGACGTCCGGAGGCGGCGGGCGGGGCCGGGCAGGACACCCGGCGGCGGGACCGCCGGGGGCGCGTATAATCGCCCGGCGCGACGGCGGATGCTGGCGTCGGAGGCACGGGCGATGGAGAGCAACGCGAAGGAGCCTGGGTTCGGCGATCCCGCGGACCTCCGGCGGGCCGTCGAGGCCGTCCGGTGGTTCCACCGGATCGGCCTCCCCGGCGGGATCGTGACCCCGGGGGTCGACGACACCCCGGCCAAGCTCGCCCGACTCGACCTGCCCGCGGACCTCACCGGCACGAGCGTCCTCGACGTCGGCGCCTGGGACGGGTTCTTCTCGTTCGAGGCGGAGCGGCGGGGGGCGAGCCGGGTCCTGGCGACCGACTCCTTCGTCTGGTCGGGCCGCACGTGGGGCTCCAAGGCGGGGTTCGACCTGGCGCGGGCGGCGCTGGGCTCCCGGGTGGAGGAGCGGCTGATCGCGCCCGGCGACCTGTCCGCCGATGCCGTGGGCCGTTTCGACCTCGTCCTCTTCCTGGGCGTGCTCTACCACCTCGAGGACCCGATGGGCGTCCTCCGCCGGGTCCGCGACGTCACGGCCAAGCGGCTCGTGCTGGAGACCGAGGTGGACCTCCTGTGGCACCGGCGCCCCGCCGCCGCCTTCTACCCTTCCACGGAGCTGATGGGGGACCCCACGAACTGGTGGGGCCCGAACCCGGCCGCGGTGGAGGGCATGCTCAGGGCGGTGGGCTTCCGGGACGTCCGCCTGGTGGGGGTGAGTCCGGGCCTGCCCCATCGCCTCGCCAAGGCCGCCTGGTTCCGGGCCATCGGCCGCCGCCCGTTCCGGGAGTCCGCCCAGCGCGCCCGGGCCGTCTTCCATGCCTTCGCCTGAGCCGCGGGTGTCCGGTACCGACACTCAAGCCCTCCGCCGCCCTCGCCCCCGGCCGGGACGGCGGGCCCTGGGGCGAGGGAGCGCGGGATCGTGAGGGGCCTGCTCGTGGCGGCCCGGCCGGTGTACCTCGTGGGGGCGGTGATGCTGTACGCCCTCGGGGTCGTGGCGGCCGGGGGAGGGGGCGGGCTCCCGGTGGCGCTGGGGGCGGCGGTGGTGGTGCTGGTGCACGTCCTCACCCACTTCGTGAACGACGCCGAGGACGTGGAGACCGACGAGAGGACCGAGAGGCCCACGGCGCTGACCGGCGGGAGCCGGGCGATCCAGAGGGGCCTCGTCATCCCGGGGGAGCTGCGGCGGGCCTCCGCCGGGATCGCCGCGGTGGTGCTGACGATCGGCGCGTACGAGGCGGCGGCGGGGGATCCGGCGGGGGCCGCGCTGCACCTCGGGATCCTGGGGCTGGGCTACTCGTACAGCGGGAGGCCCCTCGCCCTCGGGAGGCGGGGCCTCGGCGAGGTGACGGCGGCGGCGGTGATGGGGGTGCTGGTGCCCCTGGCCGGGGCCCACGCGGCGGGGGGGATCCCGGCGCCCCTGTGGGGCGCGGCGGCGCTGCTGTTCGCGCTGACGGTGTTCGCGCGGCTCTGCACCTCCTGGCCCGACGTCGAGGCGGACCGGCAGACCGGCAAGCTCACCCTCCTCGTGGTCCTGGGACCGCGGTGGCACGGGGCGGCGTTCGCCTGCGCCGGGGCGGCCGTCGCCGGCGTGGGCCTGGCCGCCGCGCCCTCCCTACCCGCGTCCGGCTGGCAGGCCGCCGCCGCCCTCGGCGCCGCCACCGTCGCCGCGGGGATCGCCTGGGCGGTCCGCACCGGCAGGGCCGAGCGGCGGCCGGTGTGGGTGCCGCTCGCGGGGCTGGGCGCCTACGGGGCGAGCCTCGGGGTGCTGCTGGTCGCCTACCTCGGCGGGTGAGCCCGCCCGGGGGGGCTCAGGGGGCCCGGGCGGCCCGGTCCCGGGGGGAGCGCTTGCGGCCGCCGCGGCCCTCGTCGCCCTCCTCGCTGGAGTAGTAGACGTAGTGGTAGGGTAGTAGCCGGCGGTGGTGTCCAGGTCGTTCATCACGAAGCCGATCACCCGGTCGCGGACGCGCGAGAGGGCACGCCAGGCGGCGCGGAGGTGGTCACGCGGCTCGGCGTGCCCACGACCCGCCGCGCGAGCGACGGACCCTGCGGACCACGCCACACCGCGATAGCGTGAGAGGTGCTATCATGACCTGCGTAAGCGGGGAACGGGGTGGGCCCGGCTGCGGGCGCAGGCGGCTGCGCGGTCACGCGCCCCGATCAAGGCGACGCGAAGTGGAGCCGATGCCCCCTGATGGTACCCGGTTCGAGACATCGCGGCTGGAATGGCCGCAGCGCGTCGTGCTCCATGCCCGGGGCGGCGAATCGATGAAGCGCGTCAAGTGTCGGTGGCAGTCCTGGAGTCGAGAGCGGCTTGGTCCTCCGTCGGGTCCCACGCGCGGGGCTGGGCGAGGTCTTCCACCCGTGAGACGGGAGCTTAGGCCCGCGCAGGAATACTGTCTGGACGCCATTCCGACGCTGGCCCCGGGCTCGTTTCGGCTCTTCGGGCCGCGGCAATGGGCCATCGTGGGGGACGCCCCGAAGGACTTTCTGATCATGGGATCGGCGGACTCGATCGAGGGTGCCGGGCACGCCTACATCGCGAAGGCACCCAGGAAGGCGGGCGCATTGGAGTGCATCACCGAGCAGGTCATTTCGACCATCGGCCGGATGCTGCCGCTCAAGGTCGCCAAGTCCCGCCTCGTCCTGCTGCCGACGCTTCCAGGCGCCGCGCCGGATCTCCGGTTCATGTCCAGGTACTTCTTGCAGCAGGGTGAGGAACAACTCGTACATGCGGTCGAACTCGTGTCCGAGTGGCTCGGAGCCGATCGACGGGAGATGGAAGAGGCGTTCCTCACAACGGAGAGAGCGGAGCGCAGCTTCTATACCATTGAGTTGGTTCGGAGTGTGTTGAGCGAGGTGCCGCGGTGGGGAGAGGGACCGGGGCTTCTGGCTGCGTTCGGCCGGATGATGGCCTTCGATGCCCTCGTGGGCACCAATGATCGTCATGCATTGAACTGGGGAGTGATCCGCCAGGTACACTCCCCCGCCACTCCCCTGAGGTTCGCACCGATCTACGATACGGCACGAGGGCTCTTCTGGCAGCGCAGGGAGAAGGATCTAGAGCGAGCTGACTTCACCGGGGAGCGGGAGAGTTTCGTCGCGAAGTATGCCAGGGGCTCCCGACCGATCATCGGTTGCAGGCACGATGATCGGGGGACGACGCTCAACCACTTCGGCGTTATTGCCTACATGCTCGAGAAGTACCCCGGCGACTTCCGCGCACCCATCCGACGGATCGTCGACGCGTTCGATGCTGACAGGGTGCGATACGTGCTTGTGAAGGAGTTCGGCCGGATCGTCACTGGGCGCCGGATCGAGTTCATCGATGCCCTCTTGCGTTATCGGCACCGAGAACTAAGGCATATCCTTGATGAGTCGAGGAGTCGGCAACCGTGAGTACCGGACACTGGGGTCGGGCGATGAGGCGCGTCGTGCGGTCCATGGGACTACCGTTCTACGGTCCGCCCGCGGACCCGGAGCGGGGTGAGCGACCGCCCCGGGTCTACCTGCACGTAGCTTCGGGGAAGGGGGACCCGCAGCATGTCGGCGTGCTCTCGCAGGACGCAGGGGAGTACGTGTTCCGCTACGCGGACGAGTTCGTCCGCGACCCCGCATCGCGCCCGCTAGCGGCCTTCCCGGACAAGACGAAGGAGTACCGGTCGAAGACACTCTGGCCGTTCTTCGCCGCACGCATCCCCCCGACGGACAGGCCCGATGTGAAGGCCGCGCTGGAGGGCGTCGACCTCAACGACACGATCCTCGTGCTGGCGAGAGTGGCGCGAAAGTCCATCGCCAGTCCGTACTTCTTCGAACTGCACTCATGACGCGAGGACCCGGGAATCGGGCGTCGACCGCCCGCGCTCCTGCGCCCGGCTGGCAGGGCGCCGCCCTCGGCGCCGCCGCCGTCGCCGCGTGGATCGCCTGGGCGGTCCACACCGGCAGGGCCGAGCGGCGGCCGGTGTGGGTGCCGCTCGCGGGGCTGGGCGCCTACGGGGCGAGCCTCGGGGTGCTGCTGGTCGCCTACCTCGGCGGGTGAGCCCGCCCGGGGGGGCTCAGGAGGCCCGGGCGGCCCGGTCCCGGGGGGAGCGCTTGCGGCCGCCGCGGCCCTCGTCGCCCTCCTCGCTGGAGTAGTAGACGTAGTGGTAGGGGTAGTAGCCGGCGGTGGTGTCCAGGTCGTTCATCACGAAGCCGATCACCCGGTCGCGGACGTCGGAGAGGGCCCGCCAGGCGGCGCGGAGGTGGTCGCGGGTGGTCTGGGAGTGGCGGACCACGAAGAGGATGCCGTCGGACTGGCTGGCGAGGACCACGGGATCGGTGACGGCGAGCACCGGCGAGGAGTCGCAGAGCACCAGGTCGAAGAGGCGGCGTGCCGGCTCGATGAGGCGCTCGGTGGCGGCGGAGGCCAGGGCCTCGGCGGGGTTGGGGGGCAGGGGGCCCGAGGTGAGCAGGTAGAGGCCGGGCACGCCGGTCTCCTGGATCGCGTCTTCCAACTCCACCTCGCCCATGAAGACGCTGGTGAGGCCCACGGTGTTGCGGACCCCGAAGATCTTGTGGAGGCAGGGGCGGCGCAGGTCGGAGTCCACCAGGAGGACCCGCTGGCCCCCCAGGGCGACGGTGGCACCCAGGTTGGCCGCCGTCGTGGACTTGCCCTCCCGGGGGGAGGCGCTGGTGACCACCAGCACCCCCGTCGGCCGGGAGAGGCCCACGAAGCGCAGGTTGGTGCGGACCACCCGGTAGCACTCCGCCGCCGGTGAGCGGGGCTCCGTCACCACGTCGGGGAGGCGGGGGGCCGTCTGGCCGTCGGGCTCGGCGGTGGGGCGGGGGACCGCCAGGGAGGGGATGGCGCCCAGGTGGGCGATCCCGAAGGACTCCAGCTCCTCGGGGCTCTTGATGGTGTTGTCCAGGTAGTCGAGGCCGAGGGCGGTGGCCACCCCGAGGCACAGGCCCAGGATCAGGGCCAGCACGATGTTCAGGGCCCACACCGGGCGCACCGGGCGCTCGGGCACCAGGGCGCGGTCGATGAAGGTGACGTTGTTGTTGCGGAGGAGGGCGCTGATGTCCGTCTCGGCGCGGCGGGTGTCGAGGGTCTCGAAGAACTTCTCGTTCCGCAGCACCTCGGCCGAAAGCACCCCCAGGTCCACGGAGCGGCGGGCCAGCTCGGTGACCTTGACCTTGGCCTCTTCCACCTCCTCGACCCGGCGCTTCATCTCGTTGGAGAGCAGCTCGTAGCGGGCCTTGGCCGTGTCCACGGCGCGCTGGATGGCGTCGTCGAGCTGGGCCCGGGTGGCGGCCATCTCGTCCTCGGCCTGGCGCCGGGTGGGCCAGTTCTCGCCGTAGCGGGCCTTGGCGCGCTCGAAGTCCAGCTCCGCCCGGGCGTGCTCCGAGAGGAGCTGCTCCATCGCCGGCATCTCCAGCAGGGCGGGCATGGCGTTGCGCCCCTCCGGGGTCCTGGCCAGCTCCTCGAGTTTGCGGTAGCGGGTCTCGGCCTCGGTCAGGCGCCGCCGGGTGTCGTCGAGGGCGGTGCTCACCGCGGTCAGGTGTCGCACGGCGATGGTCTGGCGGTCCTCCAGGTCGAAGATGTCCTGCTTCTCCTTGTAGTCCAGGAGCCTCTTCTCGGACTCCAGGCGCCGGTGCTTCCACTCCTCGAACTGCCGGTCCAGGAAGCGCGCCGCCTGCTCCACCGTGCTGAGCCGCGCGGCGAGGTTCTGCTCGATGAACGCGTCCCCGATGGCCACCGAGGCCAGGGAGGCCAGCTTGGGGTCCGGGTGCTCCACCTCGATGGTGACGAGCTGGCTCTCGGGCACGGGCTCGATCCGCGTCGCCCCCAGCAGCGCCGTGACGGCGTCGGGCGAGTCGGGGAAGAGGCTGACGCCGTGGTCCTCCCGGAGGGACTGGGTCGCCTTCTCGGCGATGCTCCGGCTTTTCAGGATCTCGTACTGGGTCTGGTAGAAGTGCTGGTACTGGAGGCGGTTGAACTGCCCCACCGGCGCGGTGACGTCGTCGAACTTGACGACCTGGGCGGCCGCGGGCTCGATGCGGATCGTCGACACCGCACGGAAGACCGGGACCTGGCGCCACGTCAGCGCCGCCGTCACCGCCACCACCACCGAAAGCACCAGCAGGATCGCCAGCCTGTGGGCCCGGACGACCCGCCAGATCTGGATGTGCTCGTCTCCCGCGAAACCGGTCGGCGTCTTCACCGCGTCTCCATTCGGCGGCCCTCGGGCCGCGTCCAGCCCCGGGAAACCCGGGGGATCCCTTCAGCGGGCCGGCCCTCCGGCAGCCGCTCCGCGCGCCCCGTGGCCGACGCGGCGGGCCATCTCCGGCTCCCCCGCCGCCACCAGGCGCTCCCGCAGCGCGTCCCGCCCCCCAGGGGGGGCGTGGGCGAGCCACGACTCGATCTCCTTCCAACCTTCTTCCGTCCGCCCGATCCGGGCGTGGCAGGAGGCCAGCTCCGCGGGCCAGCGGGGGGAGGCGGGCGCCACCCGGGAGGCCCTCCGGAGCCAAGGCACCGCGTCGGAACACCGCCCCAGGGCGCGCAGCGCCGCGCCCAGCTCCCCGGCCCGCGCCCCGGCGGGATCCGCCTCGGCCATCGCCGCCAGGACGTCCTCCGCCCCCCGATCCCCGGTCCGCAGCCGCGCCTCGGCGAGCCGCCACCGCACGTCCTCGCGCCCCGGCCACTCGGCGAGGGCCCGGCGGAGGAGGGGGATCGCCTCGTAGGGGCGCCCGGTGTCCTGGAGCAGGGCGCCCAGGGTCGCCGGCGCCTCCCGGTGCCCGGGATCCGCTTCCAACAGCTCCTTCAGCACCGCCTCGGCCTCCTCCCGCCGGGCGCTGGCCAGCAGGGCCCGGGCCCGGAACCAGCGGAGGTCCGACGAGAGGGGGTGGAGCTCCAGGGCCACCGGCAGGGCGACGGCCGACGACGCGGCGTCCCGGTCGTCGTCCATCAGCCGGACGAGCTGCACCGTGCGGGCCTCCCCCGCCGCACTGAAGACGGCGCGCCACGCCTCCCCGGTGGGAGACCAGCCCCGGAGCTCGCGCCACAGGGCCCCCACCCGGGGGGAGGGCCAGAGGCGCAGCGCCGTGCCGAAGTGGCCCCAGGCCTCCCCCTCCCGGCGGGCGATCCGGAGGAAGCGGGCGAGGTAGAGGTGCTCGTAGGGGCCGGTGGGGAACAGGTCCAGCGCGGTGCGGAGGGACGCCTCGGCCTCGGCGAACCGCTCGCGGTACGTCCGGCACCAACCCAGCGCGACGTGGGTCGCCGAGTCGTAGGGGGCCAGCGCCACCGCCCGCGTCAGGTGGTCCTCCGCGGCGGCGAGGAAGGGCTCCCGGCCGTCGATGTCCTCCCGGGCGCGCCGCATCGCCTCCTCGGCGGCGGCCCGGTGGGGCGCCGGGGAGGAGAATGCGCCGAACCAGGGGGACAGCGCCGTGGGCGCCGGCCCCGGCGCCGCCTGGGCCTCCCGGGGAGGCGTCGCCGCGAGCATGGCCCCGGCCCCCGCCACCCCCAGCGCCAGCGCCGCCGCCCCCAGGGCCCGCCCGGGCCACACCCGGGGGAGCGCCGGGGAGGGATCCTCCTCCTCCCCGCCTTCCTCGGCCTCCGAAAGAGGCGGACCCGAGCGGCGCCGGGACCTCTCCCGCCCCGCGGTGGCCGCCAGGACCAGCAGGGTCGCCCCCCACAGGCGCAGCGCCCCGATGGCGAGGTCGAAGTCGAAGGCGGAGTGGACCGCCAGGGCGATCAGGCCCACCCCGGGGCCCACCATCGCCTGGCGCCCCCGGGTGGTGCTCCCCCGCCACGTCCGCAGGAGGCCCCGGGCGAGCAGGAGGCCGGCGGCGGCCAGGGCGGCGGCGTAGACCCACCCGCCGGTGGCCAACACCTCGACGTAGGAGTTCTCGGCGTGGTCGAAGTGGAGCCAGGCCGGCGAGCGCTTCCACGCCGGGAAGACCGCGCTGAAGGTCCCGATCCCCATCCCCAGGGGGCCGGCGTCGGCGGCCATGGCCAGCGCGTCCCGCCACACCGGCAGGCGATCGGCGAGGGAGTCCGCCAGGCGTCCCCTCCACAGCGTGAGGGGCCCCGCCAGCAGGGCGAGGCCCACCGCGGCCAGGGCCAGGGCCGTGGGGGCGAGGGCCGCCCCGCCCCGGGCGACCTGGTGGCCCAGCAACACCAGCGCCGACACCCCGAGGGCCATCCCGACGGCTCCGTCGGAGCCCGAGGCCACCATGCCCGCCGCCAGCACCGCCGCCGCCCCTCCCCACGCCGCCGCCGCCCCCACCTCGGCCCGGTCCAGCCGGCTCCCCCGGTGGAGGGCGTCGGCGGCACGGCCCAGCGCCAGGGCCAGGGCCATGGCCGCCATGGAGCCCCAGTGGTTGTCGCACACGAAGGTCCCGAAGAAGCGATCCGCCCGCTCCGGCACCGAGGAGATCCAGAAGATCCTCCGGGCGCCCAGCGCCTCCTGGGAGAATGCCAGCCCCGCGTTGGCCACCGCCGAGGCCACCAGGGCGATCTCCAGGGAGCGGCGCTCCGCGGAGCGCCGGGCGGCGGCGTACAGCCCCAGCAGGGCCAGGGCCGCCGCGGCGGGGACCGCGAGGGCCCGGAGGGTCTCCCCCGGCGCGGCGGAGACCGTGGCGAGGGGACCCGTCGCGAGGTCCACGCCCCCCAGGGCCCGGGCGAGGAGGTCCGCCCGCCCGGGGGACAGGGCGTCGGCGATCCCCCCGGGGAGGGGGACGAGCTGGAGGGTGCCCGCCGCCAAGGGAAGGGCCGCGGGCAGGACCAGCCAGCCGGGCGCGGGAGGAGCCCGCAGGGCGAGGGGCAGGCCGAGGGCGGCGAGGGCGAGCACGGCGGCGAGGAGGGGGGCGCCGTGGACCAGGCCGAAGGCGAAGGTGCTGGCGGCGACCACGCCCGCGAGCCCGGCGGCCAGCGCCCGCTCGCCGGGGGGGCGGTCCGCCCGGTCGCCCCGGCCCCGGCGGGAGCGGATCCGACCGACGGAGCGGGGGATCCCGAGGGGAGGCCCGCCCAGCACCCTCCCGGGGACCGGGCCGCCAGAGGCGGGAGCCCCCGCGTCCCATCGGCCTTCGGGGCCGCGCGCCGGGCTCACGTCGCTCCCTTCGGGGCGGGGGCGGGGTCCCCGGCCTCGGGCATCCGCGAGACCGCGTAGCCCAGGCCGACGAAGAACCACAGGAGGTTCGACTTCTCGGTGCCGCCGTGGAAGTTGGTGGCGAGGAAGAGGCCGATCCAGGTCGCCAGGAGGGTGAACACCACCCGGCGCTCCGGTCCGGGCGCCGCGCGGCGCCAACGGGCATACAGGCGCCACGCCGTCCCCGCCATGGCGGCGGCGAACAGGAGCCCCGCCAGGATGCCCGCCTCGACGAAGACCGACACCAGGGCGTTGTGCACCGGGATCCCCTGGGAGCCCTGGGCCTGGAACTGTCCGAGGCCGATCCCGAGGACGGGATGCTGGGAGAAGAAGCGGATCGCGTCGGCGAAGGCCTGGTTGCGGGGATCGTCCTCCAACTCCTCCACGTCGTAGCGCGTGCCCGCGAACTCCGAGACGTGGTCCGAGAACAGGAGCCAGCCCACCGCGAGGGCCGCGATCCCCGCCACCACGCGCTTCGGGCGGAACGGCAGGAGCAGCATCATGGACGCCGCGATCACCACCCCCCCGAAGGCGCTCCGGCTCAACGAGTAGATCAGCGCCAGGACGCTGGCGCCGATGGCGAGGACCCACCCGTAGCGCCGCGACCGGGTGGTCGCCATCATGGCCAGGTGGAGCTGCAGGGGGACCACCAGCGCCATGGTGATCCCGAGGCCGTTGGGGTTGGCGGACAGGCCGTGGGCGCGGCCGGGCTGGCTCTGGGGCAGCATGTAGAAGGCGTCGCCGACCCAGGCCTGGAGCAAGGCCAGCACCGCCGCCGGCAGTCCCGACCAGGCCAGGAGGCGGACGAGGCGCTCCAGGTGCCGCGGCTGCCGGACGAACCAGATCGGGAACAGGACGCATAGGCCCAGGCCGATGAACGAGGTGAGCACCACCAGCGACGACCAACCCGGAGTCCTGCCCCGGAACGATGCCAGGGTGTTCAGGGCGAGCCAGGACACCACCAGGAGGGTCGGGTTCCGGGGGAACTCGATGGTCCGCCGCCGGGTCGCCACTTCGTAGACCACCGCCACCAGCACGGTCAGGGCGAGCAGCTTGAACACCGACACGTAGGGGACGACCGCCACCGACTCGGTGCCCACCATCCACACCGCCACGAGGGTCCAGAAGGCGCGGTCGGCGCGGGCGAAGTAGGGTACGGCGAAGGGGAGGATCGCCAGCGCGGCGGCCATGGCCGGACCGCGGGGGACGGCGGCTCCCAGGACCGCGGCGTAGAGGACCGCCGCCCCGACGAACCCCGCGCGCCACAGGAGCGCGGAGTGCCCGATGCCCGTCCCGGCCGCGCCGGCCGTGGGACCGCCCGCCAGGATGGCCCTACGCCCGAGCACGCGCCTCCCCGCGGCGGGCCGCGAGGGCCTCGCGGTAGAGCGACGCCAGGGTCGCGTAGGCGTCCGGCCCCGGGTCCCCGCGGCCGAAGGAGGGATCCCGGGCCGCCGCCCGGAGGGCCTCCGCCAGGGCTCCCGCGTCACCCTTCCGATAGGCGGCCACCCCGGCCGGGCGGGCCACCACGTCGCTGGCGATGACCTGGCGCCCGAAGTGGAGGGCCTCCCGTACCGCCACCGAGTCCCCGTCCCTCTCGGTGGGGCGGAGGAAGGCGTCGCAGCGGGTCAGGGCCTCGGCGAACGTGTCCGGGGAGAGGTCCCGGAGGAACACGCACCGGAGCCCGGCGGAGCGGAGTCGCACCGCCCTCTCGTACTCGGGATCGATGGGGCCGTAGTGGGCGACCACCAGCCCCCAGAGGTCCGCCCCGCGGATGCGCAGCGCCTCCACCGCCTCATGGAAGCCGTAGAGGGGCAGGAACCCGCCCGCCACCAGGGCCACGCGGCCCCCGGGGGGCCGCGCGAGGTCGAACGCCGGGCCCAGTTCCCCCTCTCCCGCCGGCCGGGGCGGGAACAGGAACGCGGGCAGCTCCACGACGCGCTCCCCCGGGACGATCCCCTCGCTCCTCAGCAGGTCCGCGATCTCGCCGTTGACGGCGATCACCCGGCCCGCCGTCCGGCACAGGACCCGCACCGCGGCCCTGAAGGCGGCCCCCCCGTCGCGCCACCGGGCGGCGAACGAGCCGCTGTGCAGGGAGAGCAGGCGCCCTCCCCGGGGGCCGATCCGCAGCAGGGGCGCGCCGATCCACGCCGCGCGGTACAGCCACGACACGTGCAGGTGCAGCGCGTCGGGGCGGGCCCGGGCCGCGTGGCCGAGCATCCGCGCCGCGGCGGGGGCCGGAGCCCGGGGCAGGTCCACCACCCGGACCCCCGGGGAGGGGTGGCGCACCCCGGGGGAGGGCGCCACCTGGTTGAGCACGGTGACCCGCCACCCGTCCGCGGCGGCGCGGGCGGCCAGCCGGGCGACGTGGACGGTCACGCCGCCCAGGGGCGGAGGATGCCCTCCGGCGAGGACCAGGGAGGGGGCGGGATCCGCGGGCCTCCCCGGGAGATCGGCGTCGGGCGCACCGGTCCGCTCCGCTCCGAGTCCGAGCGACGGCGACACCGCACCCGAGAGGGCTCCCGCTCCCGACATCCTCGACCGCAATCCCATCCTGAGGGCCGGCCCGGGACGTCCATCCCGGCGCGACCCCATCATCCCCGGTAAGAACCGGGCTTTCAACCAGGAGGGGACTCGGTCGGGCTCCCGACCCCGCCGCTCCTCCCCGCGCCGCGCCTCTTCGGACGTTCCCGCCCCGGCATGAGGGGCCGCGGGTCCCTGGAAGAGGGACGACCCCGCGCCCGTGCCCCCCGCTGTTCCCCCGGGGAGCCGAAGCGGGTTCTACACCCTTGGGGCGGTCCCGGTTACCCTTCGCGCTCCCCCGGGGCGGGACGGTCCCGGTCTGGAGGGGGCGAGGAGGAGCGGGCCGAAGGTGAGAAAGTCCCTATCGAAATCGTCCGGACATCCGATGGGAACCGCGCCGCTCCGGGATGTGGGAGAGTCCCGGGCGTGGACGGGCCGTCGCCTCCCCCCTCGGGGGGGCTCCCTCGGCGCGTCCGCAGGTGGGACGGTGCCGTTCACCGCGCCGCTCCCGGGAGGTGGGATGAGACCCTGGTTCCGCGGCGGCCCGGCGCGCCTTCGGCCCCCCATGGCGGTGGCGCTGCTCCTCCTCGCGTGCCTGGCGGCCTGCTCCCCCCGGGGGCGGGTGGCCGCGGTCTCGTGGGGCGCCGCGGACGAGGCGGGCCTGGCCCAGGCGCGGGAGTCGGTGCGCAGCGGCATCGTCGGTCCCGGCGACGTGATCTCGGTGCGGGTGTTCCAGGAGCCCGACCTGAGCGGCGACTACCGCGTGGAGGCGGACGGCTCCCTCGTCTTCCCCTTCCTGGAGTCGGTGCCGGTGAAGGACCGCACCCCGGGCGAGATCGCCCAGGAGATCCAGACGCGCCTCTCCCAGGGGTGGATCCAGGCGCCGGTGGTCTCGGTGTTCGTCAAGGAGTTCAACAGCCGCAAGGTGTTCATCTTCGGCGAGGTGAAGCAGCCCGGCACCCTGCCCTTCACCGACGGCATGACCATCATCCAGGCCATCACCATCGCCGGCGGCTTCACGCCCGATGCGTTGCGGAACCGTACCAGCGTGGCGCGGACCATCGAGGGCAGCGAGAGCCGGGTGACGGTGCCGGTGGACCGGATCGCCGAGGGGGAGATCCCGAACTTCCCGCTGCGGCCCGGTGACATCGTGTTCGTCCCGGAGTCCCCGATCTGATGCGCCCCCGGCGGGAGGATGACCCCGTGGACAGGCCCAGGAAGGTGCTGTGCGTCGTGGGCGCGCGCCCGAACTTCATGAAGATGGCCCCCATCCTGGAGGCCATGCGTCCCTATGGCGACACGCTGCGGCCGGTGCTGGTGCACACGGGGCAGCACTACGACGCCGCCATGTCCGACGTGTTCTTCGACGACCTGGACATCCCGGCGCCGGACCGCTTCCTGTCGGTGGGCTCGGGCTCCCACGCCGAGCAGACCGGGCGCACGATGATGGCGTTCGAGCGCTGCGTGGCCGAGGAGGCGCCCGACCTGGTGGTGGTGGTGGGGGACGTCAACTCCACCCTCGCCTGCGCTTTGGTGGCCGCCAAGGCCCAGGTGCCCCTGGCCCACGTCGAGGCCGGCCTGCGCTCCCGGGACCCGTCGATGCCCGAGGAGACCAACCGCCGGGTCGCCGACCTGCTCTCGGACCTGCTGTTCACCCACTGCCGCGAGGCCGACGAGAACCTGCTCGGCGAGGGGATCGACCCGTCCCGGATCTTGTTCGCCGGCAACGTGATGATCGACTCGGTCCTGAGGTGGCGTTCCCGCGCCCGGGCCCCCCGGGGCTTCGCGGGGGCCGGCCTCCCGGAGGGGGGGTACGGCCTGGTCACCCTGCACCGCCCGGCGCTGGTGGACGACCCGTCCAAGCTGGTCCCCTTCGTGGGCACCCTGGTCGGGCTCTCCCGCGAGGTCCCGTTCCTCTACCCCGTCCACCCCCGCACCCTCGGGAAGATGCGGGAGTTCGGGCTCGTCCCCGAGGGCTTCGAGGCCGACCTCTCCCCCCTGCCGGGCTCCCGCCTCCACCTGTGCCCGCCCCTGCGCTACCTGGAGTTCCTGTGGGTCATGGACCGCGCCCGGCTGGTGGTGACGGACTCCGGCGGGATCCAGGAGGAGACCTCGGCCCTGGGGGTGCCCTGCCTGACGGCCCGGGACAACACCGAGCGGGGCGTCACCCTGACCGAAGGCACGGCCCGCCTCGTCGGCACGGACCCCGCGGCCCTGCCCCGGGCGGTGGCCGAGACCCTCTCGAGGCCCCGCCCGGGGCCCCGACTCCCGGAGCGGTGGGACGGGAGGGCCGCCCGGAGGATCGCCGCCCTGCTGGACGCCTGGGCCCGGGGGGAGCCCGACCTGGGGGCCGTCCTCCAGCGTCTCGTGACCCCGGCGGCCACCCGCGCCGCCCCCGCCCCGGGGCCGACCGCCCCCGGACATCGCCCGAGCCGCCCGGAGGCCCCCGCATGAGCGAGCCGAAGCACCTCGCCCCCGTCGGCGCCGACCGCACCATCGAGCTGCTGCCCCGCCCCCTCCTGCAAGGGCGCCGCTCCATCGCGTTCCTGGTCCAGGCGGGGCTGTTGGCGGCGGCCTACGTCCTGGCGTTCATGGTGCGCTTCGACTTCCGGGTCCCCGAGGCGTACGCCCGCACCCTCTGGCTGTCCCTGCCGGGGGCCCTGGCGGTGAAGCTGGTGGTGTTCACCATGTTCCGCCTCCACCAGGGCTGGTGGCGCTACGCGGGGCTCCGGGACCTGGAGACCCTGGTCAAGGCCTCCGCCGTCGCCGCCGTCGGCGCGATGACCATCAACTACATGGCGCTGGAGATGCGGACCGTCCCGCGTTCGATCTACCTGCTGGATCCGCTGCTGAGCGTGATCCTGGTGGGCGGGATGCGCCTCGCGGTGCGGATCTTCCGGGAGCGCCTCATGGCCTCCCGGCATCCCCAGGGCCCGGCGATCCGGGTGCTGATCGTGGGCACCGGCGACGCCGCCGAGGCCCTGCTCCGCGGGCTCGGGAGGCCGTCGGGGACGCGGTACAAGGTGGTGGGTCTGCTGGACGACGACGACACCCGTCACGGCCTGCGGATCCACGGGGTGCCCGTCCTCGGGGGGACCGACCGGATCGGCGCCGAGGTGCAGAAGGGCAACGTCCAGGAGGTCGTCTTCGCCCAGGCGTCCCTGACCCGGGTGGACATGCAGCGCATCGTCGCCCGGTGCGAGGGCCGGGGGGTGAGGTTCCGGGTGCTCCCCAAGGACTCGGGCTCCCTGGTGGACCACCGCATGATGCAGGCGCTTCGGGACGTGCAGCTCGAGGACCTGCTGGGGCGCGCCCCCGTCCCCCTGGAGAGCGAGTCCGTCCGGGACCTGGTCCAGGGCAAGGTGGTCCTGGTCAGCGGCGCCGGAGGCTCCATCGGCTCGGAGCTGGTGCGCCAGGTCGTCCGCCACCACCCCGCCCGCCTGATCCTCCTGGAGCGCGCCGAGAACGCCCTGTTCCTCCTGACCGAGGAGCTGACGGAGAAGGAGCCGGGCCTCTCGTGGGAGCCGGTGGTGGGGGACGTGACCGACGAGCCCCTCCTGGACGCCGTCTTCGCCCGTTCCCGCCCCCACGTGGTGGTCCACGCCGCGGCCCACAAGCACGTCCCCATGATGGAGCACAACGCCAGCGAGGCGGTGCGGAACAACGTCTTCGGCACCCTCTCCCTCGCCCGCGCGGCAGCCCGGCACCGGGCCGACACCTTCGTGCTGATCTCCACCGACAAGGCGGTGAACCCCACCTCGGTGATGGGCACCACCAAGAGGGTGGCGGAGCTGGTGGTCCAGGGGATGGCCTCGGCGCACCCCGAGACCCGCTTCGTGGCGGTCCGCTTCGGGAACGTGCTGGGCTCCAACGGCAGCGTGGTGCCGACGTTCAAGCAGCAGATCGCCCGGGGGGGGCCGGTGACGGTGACCCACCCCGACATGCGGCGCTACTTCATGACCATCCCCGAGGCGAGCCAGCTCGTCCTGACCGCCGCGGCCCTGGGCCAGGGGGGGGAGGTCTTCATCCTGGACATGGACGAGCCGGTGCGGATCGTGGACATGGCCCGGAACCTGATCCGCCTGGCGGGCCTCCGCCCCGACGAGGACGTCAAGATCGTCTACACCGGCCTGCGCCCGGGCGAGAAGCTGTTCGAGGAGCTGAGCGTGGAGGGGGAGGGCACCCGCAAGACCCGCCACGAGAAGATCTTCATGGGCAAGGTGGCCTCCCTGCCCACGGACGTGCTGGCGGAGGGCCTCCAGGCGCTCCGCCAGGCGGCGGACGACCACCAGGAGCGGGCGGTGCGGGAGTGCCTGGAGGCGCTGGTGGCCGAGGCCCGGCTCTCGCCAGCGCCGGCCCGGGCCGCCGAGCCCCTGCTGCCCGCCGCCGTGGCTGCTCCTTCGCCCAAGGTCTCCCGGTCCCACCACTGAGCGTGAACCGAAGGAGGTCGGCGCCGCCGGTTCAGCGCCCGCCGCGCCGCCGTCCCGCCCAGGCGAACGCCACGAGCCCGAGGGCCGCCCCCGCGCCGGGCCCGCCCGAGGTGGCGCCGTCGCAAGAGCACCCCCGGGCGCTGCGGCCGCCGCCGTCCCCGACGTCATCGTCGTCATCGTCGTCGGCCGCGTCGTCGTCCCCCGCGGCGTCGTCGTCGGAGGGGGACTCGGCGGGGAGAACCTCCACGGAGACGGTCACCACCGACGAGGCGGGGGGGACGCCGTCGTCGGTCACCCGGACGCGCACCTCGTCCTCGCCCTCCACGTCCTCGGCGGCGGTGTAGACCACCAACCCCGCGGCGTCCACGGTGGCCTCCCCGAGGGCCGGGGCGTTCTCCACCGCGTAGGTGTGGGTGTCCCCGGCGTCGGGGTCGTTGGGGTGGACCTGGCTGCTGGACGTGTCCCCCTCCCGCACCGAGATGGGCTCGGCGGAGGGCACGGGCGCCCCGTTGGGATCGCAGTCGGGCTCCTCGAGGATCCTCCCCGAGGTCTCCTCGATCCAGTCGACGATGGCGTCGGGGCGGGCGTAGATCCCCCCGTCGCCGCAGGGATGGGACGAGCCGTTGACCGCCCGGGACGTGATCCCCACCAGGAAGGGACCCTCCTTGGTCATCAGGTAGAGGGGGCCGCCGGAGTCGCCGAAGCAGGAGTCCACGCCGTCGCCGCCCGCGGTCAGCTCTCCCCCCGGGCTCACGTTGCGGTTGCATCCCTGGGACAGGTCGTCGCAGTCGGCGTCGTCGATGGCGGTGATCGCCTCCCGCAGCTTGCTGTCGTACTGGGTGCCGTTCTGGTTCGTGGCGCCGTAGCCCACGATGGCCACCTCGGCGCCGTCGGCGAGGTAGCGGTCGAGGATGCAGCTCCGGGCGATGGCCCGGGGCGCGACGCTGGAGGGGGACTCCAGGATCAGCAGCGAGACGTCGTAGGTGGACCAGGAGTTGGGGTACTCCTCGGTGACGGCGACGTCGATGCTCTCCCCGGGCTCGGTGTAGTCGTCGACCCCCAGCTTCACCTTCGAGATCCCCCCCGCGCAGTGGCCGGCGGTGAGCACGACGTCGGGGGCGACCAGCACCCCCGTGCACCCCGGCTGGTTGCCGAAGTACACGGCGGCGGTGTCGGGCCAGCGGTTGTCGTTCACCACCTGCCCCCCGACCACGCCCGCCACCGGCGGGTCCTCGGCGGGGGGAGCGGCGTGGGCCGCGCCGGGCAGGGCGGCGGCGATGAGGGGGGCGAGGGCTCGGGTCCAGGGCATGGGGGCTCCGGCTCGGACGGGGCCCGCGGGGGGGAAGGGCGGGCGAGGTCGCACCGGGGGCCGCACCGCCGACCCCCTCGGCGGGGTCCGGCACCCGGGACTCGCGCATGGTAGCGCCCGGATCGCGGATCAGGAAGGAGGGATTCGGGGGCCGGAGATCCGGAGGCGCGGGCAGGGCTCCGCCATCGCCGAAGCCCCGTCGTGCGCGCTCGGGCACGGGCAGGGGCACGGGCTCGGGCACGAAGTCGGAGAGGACCCCCGAGGTTCGTGCTCCGGACGTCACACCGAGTCGGCGATCACCTCCCAGTTCGTCACCCGGCGGTCGCAGGCGCCGCAGTCCGGCAGGCGCAGGCCCTTGCGGACGGCGTGGACGACGCCGCAGTCGAAGCAGCGGTAGCGGGCGGTGAAGGGGGCCGCGGTGCCGGCGAGCAGGAGCAGGTGCCGGGCGGCGGCGAAGGCGGCGGTGAACTGCGGGGCGTCCGTGCCCCTACCGGTGGAGCCGGTGGAGACGCCCCGGGGCGTCGGGTTCGCGGAGATCATGTTCCTCCCATTCGCGGATCGAGGCCCTACTTCTCGGCATTCGCCAGCGGATCTGCAATCGACACGCCGGGCTCCCCTGGGGTGGGCGGTGGGACTCCCCACGGGGGGAGCGCGGCGCGGTGCCGGGCGGCTCCGGGGAAGTTAACGCCGGGACCGGGCGTGGCCAGGGGCTGGGGCGGCCCCGGCGTGGCGCCCCCCTTGCAGCCCCCCGTTCCGGGGGCCGGGACCCCCGCGGAGGAGCCATGGACCTGCTGCGGATCGACGAGCCGGGGGAGGCCATCAGCCCCACCTTCCTCCTGGACGCGAAGGTGAGGGAGCTGGCGGGGATCGAGGCCGACAGCCCGCGGATCCTCAGCGTCTACCTGGACCTCACCATCCGGGACGCGCCGCGGCGGGAGCGGGCCCGGATCGACGCCAAGACCGGGCTGGCCCGGGTGGACCGGGTCGCCGAGGCCCGGGAGGCGGGGGGGATCGACCGGGGGGTGGCCAAGGTCGACGTGGACAAGGCCCGGGAGCGGATCGGGTCCTGGACCGCCCCCGGCGCCCAGGCCCCCGGGCGGGGGGTGGCGATGTTCCTCTCCGCGGAGGACGGCCTCGACCTGCTGGTGGCGGCTCCCGAGCCCTTCACGAACGAGGTCCGGGCCTCCCGGGGGGCCGTGCTGGTGCCCCTGGTCCGCTTGATGGACGAGGGCTCCGACGCCGTGCTGGTGCTGGTGGACCGCGACCGCTCCCGGATCGTCCACTTCGCCCTCGGCGCCGAGGTCGCCACGATGCACCTGGAGTTCGACGTCGCGCCCCGGCACCGGCAGGGGGACTGGGGCAACCGCACCCGCCCCCGCTACTCCGGCGGTGCGCTGAACGCGCCGGGCCTCGCGGCCCAGGGGCCCTGGTCGCGGCAGCCGACCCCCCACTACCAGGAGCACATGGAGTCCGAGGTCGCCGAGCACCACCGCGCCCTGGCCGAGGAGGTGATGCGCCTGTACGCCGGGATCGGCACCCCCCGCCTCGTGGTGCACGGTCCCGAAGGCGTGAAGGAGGCGTTCGAGCGCCACCTGCCCGACGAGGTGCGCGGGCGGGTGGAGCACGTCCGGGGCCTCGACCCCGCCCACCCCCAGGGGGACCTGAGGGCCTGGATCACGCGCTACGTCGCGGAGAAGCGCTCCCAGGACGTGCGGGACGGGCTCGCCCGGGCCCACGGGGCGGCCCTCGCCGGGGGGCACGGCGCGATGGAGCCCCAGGCGGTGTTGGACGCCCTCCAGGGGCGGCGGGTGATGGACCTCTACTTCGACGCGCAGATGGTCGCCGAGGCTCGCCAGTGCTCGGACTGCGGCCACCTCCAGCTCGCCGGCACGGAATGCGCCGCCTGCGGGGCGGACACCGGGTCCGTGGACCTGGGGGAGGCCATGGTCCGACTCGCCCTGGAACAGGACGCGGGCGTCCACCCCGTGGAGGGGGACGAGACCATGCGGCGGTTGCAGGCGGTGGCGAGGCTGCGGTTCTGAGCCGGCCGGGCCGGGACGTGCCCGGGGCCCGTGGGCCCGCCGCCGCCGGGGTGATTATCCTCCGGGACGGAGGCGAGGCCGCCCCGCGGGGGCCCGCGCCGGGGGTGGGCGACGCGCATGGACCCGACCTGGGAGAGACGTCTGGAGGAGTTCCGGCGGTTCGGTGAGACATCGCCGATCCGGACGGACCTAGACGACCTGCTGGTGGACCGCATGGCCCGCGTGCAGCGGCTCCTCTCCGCCCACACGGCCAGCGTCTTCCTCGTCGATCCCGAGGGGAGGGAGCTGGTGGCCCGGGCGTCGCTGGGGTTGGAGGGAGAGGTCGCCCGGGGCCTCTCCATCGCCCTGGGCGAGGGGGTCGAGGGTCGGATCGCCGGGAGTCCCGGCCCGGTGCGCCTGCCGGACCTCGAGGCGTCGGGCGTCCCCGGCGCCACGGGCCGGGAGCGGAGGGTCCGGTCGCTGCTGGGCGCTCCCATGCGGGTGGCGGGGCGGACGGTGGGGGTGCTCCACGTGGGGAGCGTGGCGCGGAGGGAGTGGTCCGACGCCGACGCCTGGCTGATCCAGCTTGCCGCCGGGAGGATCGCCGGGGAGGTGGAGCACGCCCGCCTCCACGAGGCCGCCCGCTCCACCCTGCGCCAGGTGTCGGCCGCCGCGGAGCGCCACCGGGAGCTGGTCGAGGGGCTGGACCACACGCTGGTGTGGGAGGCGGAGGGGCCGTCCCTGCGCGTCACCTACGTCTCCGGGCGCGCCGTGGACCTCCTGGGGATCCCCATCGAGGCCTGGTTCGAGGCGGAGGGGCTGGTCGGCCGAGTACACCCCGAGGACCGCGCCCGCTTCGAGGAGACGGTCCGGGAGTGCGCCGAGGCGGGAAGCGACCGCCACGTCGACCACCGCTTCGTGGCGGATGCCGGCTCGTGGCGGTGGTTCCACACGGGGATTCGGTGCGCCGCCTCCGATGGCGACGGGCCCCGGGTGCGGGGGATCTCCGTGGACGTCACCGCGCTGAAGGCGGCCGAGGAGTCCTTGCGCCAGAGCGAGGACCGCTTCCGCCGGCTGGTGTCGTGGGTGGAGCCCTACGCGATCTTCGGAGTGGACGTCGAGGAGCGGATCTCGAGCTGGAACACCGGAGTCCAGCGACTCTTCGGCTACGGCGAGGCCGAGATCGTGGGGATGAGCTTCGGGAAGCTGTACCCCGAGGATGCGGCGCGGCGCGGGGTGCCGGCCCAGGACCTCGCCCGGGCGAGGGAGGCGGGCTCCCACGAGGCCGAGGGGCCTCGGCTCCGCGGGGACGGCACCACCTTCCTGGCCCGCTGCGTCATCACCGCCCTGAGGGGCGAGGACCGGGAGCTGCTGGGGTACTCCACGGTGGTCCAGGACGTCACCGCCGACCGGCGGCGGGAGGAACGGCAGCGGTTCCTGGCCCAGGTCACCGCGGAGTTCGTCTCGACGGCGGACGCGGAGGAGATCCTGCCCCGCCTGGTGGAGGGGGCGGTCCCGGTCCTTGGGGACCTGTGCGCGGCGGAGCTCTCCGACGGCGTCGGGCCGGGCCGGATCGCGGTGGCCCACGCCGATCCCGAGGTGGCGGAGGCGCTGAGGAGCGCGTGGGGGGTGCGGCCTCCCGGGCCCGGGCCGGCCTCCGCCCCCGCCGTGCTCCGCGCCGGGGCGCCCGCGCTGTACGAGGCGGCGCCGGAGGACCTCCTCGCCCCGCCGGCCCCCGGGGGCGGGGCCCCGTCCGCCGCCCGGGACCTGCGTCCCCTCTCGGCCCTCGTCGTCCCCCTCGCCGCCCACGGGAGGGCGCTGGGGACGCTGCTGGTCGCCACCACCGCGGCGTCGGGTCGCCACCTGGACGAGGGGGACCTGGCGTTCGCCCGGGAGGTCGCCGGGCGGGCGGCGCTGGCCCTGGACAACGCCCGGCTCCACCGCGAGGCCGAGGAGGCCAACCGCCGCAAGGACGAGTTCATGGCCTTCCTCGCCCACGAACTGAGGAACCCCCTGGGCAGCATCTCCCTCGCGCTCCACGTGCTCGACCAGCTCTGCGGGCCCGATCCCCGCGTGGTGCGGCATCGGGAGATCATCGGCCGCCAGGTGCGGAGCCTCTCCCGCCTCGTGGAGGACCTGCTGGACGTGGCGCGGATCACCCAGGGCAAGATGGTCCTGCACCGCTCCCGGGCCGACCTGCGGGACATCGTGGACCACGTGCTGGCGACCCATCGGCCCCGGGCCGAGTCGAGGCGCCAGTCGCTGGGGGCCCGCGTCGGCGCCGAGGAGCTGGCGGTGGACGGGGACCCGGTGCGCCTGGAGCAGATCGCGGGGAACCTGGTGGAGAACGCCATCAAGTACACGCCCGAGGGCGGGAGCGTCCGCGTCGAGGCGCGGCGGGAGGGGGACGAGGTGGTGCTCCGGGTCGCCGACGACGGGACGGGGATCTCCGCCGACCTCCTCCCCCGGGTCTTCGACATCTACTCCCAGGCCCGGTCGGGTGGGACCTCCCGGGCCGGGGAGGGAGGGCTCGGCCTGGGGCTCGCCCTGGTGAAGCGGCTGGCGGAGATGCACGGAGGCCGCGTCGCCGCCCGGAGCGAGGGGCCGGGCAGGGGCAGCGAGTTCGAGGTGCGCCTGCCCGCGGCCCCCCCCGCGTCCCGGGGAGATTGAGGAGGGGCGGGGACGGCGGGTGCTGGTGGTCGAGGATCACGAGGACGCCCGGGAGGCCGTCCGGAGCCTGCTGGAGATCCGGCGGTGCAGGGTCGACGTCGCCGAGGACGGGGAGAGGGGCCTGGAGCGCGCCCGGGCGGCGGTCCTCGGCGCCGCCGTGGGGGACCTGGGCCTGCCGGGCATGGACGGGTGCGCCCTGGCGCGGCGGCTGCGGGAGGAGCTGGGCCCCGGCGTGAGGCTGGTGGCGCTCACCGCCTGCGGCCAGCCCACGGGCCGGCGGCGGACGCGGGAGGCGGAGGTCGACGCCCACCTCCTCGAGCCGGTGGACGCCTCGGAGCTGGAGCGCGCCCTGGAGGGCGGGAGCGCCGCGCGGGCGAGCGCCAGCGCAGGAGAGCCGGGGATCCCTCCAACTTCCCCTTGACGGGTCCCGGAGCGGGCCCGAGAGTCCATGCGCCGTTTCGGGGGCGGGCAGGGGACCGCACCCGGCGGATCCGGCCGCGGCCCCCCACGACAGCACTCCCCCGAGGATCCCGGACATGCCCAACGGCGAGGCGGGGCGCCGCCACGGCGCGCTCTCACCGGTCCGCGGGGGCGCTCCGACCCGGAGCGTTCCCCGGCGGGCCGGCGGCGCGGCCCTGATGGCCCTCCCCGCGCTCCTGCTCTGGCCCGCGGCCTGGCGCGCCCTCGCTGCCCTTCTCAGTGGCGCCGCCGCCAGATCTCGGGAATTGGCCGCCGACCGGTCCCGGTCCGAAGAGGCCCGGCGCGTCAGCGAGGGTCGCCTCGCGGCCATCATCGAGTCGGCCATGGACGCGGTGATCACCATCGACGAGGACCAGCGGGTCGTGGTGTTCAACCGGGCGGCCGAGCAGATGTTCCGTTGCCCGGCGGCGGAGGCCCTGGGTCGGCCCCTGGACCGCTTCATACCCGCAGGGGCCCGCGCCGCCCACCGGGAATACGTCCGGGCCTTCGCCGCCACCGCCCGGACGGCCCGCCGCATGGGGGCTCTGGGCGCGGTCCGGGGGGTGCGCGCCGACGGCGAGGAGTTCCCCGTGGAGGCGGCGATCTCCGCGATGGACACCGGGCGGGGCCGCCTGCTGACGGTGGTCCTCCGGGACGTGAGCGAGCGCATGGCGGCCGAGGAGGCGCTCCGGCGCAGCGAGCGACGCTTCCGCGCCCTGGCCGACGCCATCCCCCAGATCGTCTTCGCCGCGGGGCCCGACGGCAGCACCGAGTACCTGAACCGCGTGTGGGGGGAGTACACGGGCCTGGCGGCGGAGGAGGGGCTCGGGGACGGGTGGCGATCGGTCCCGGTCCACCCCGACGACGTCGCTCGGGCCGGGGAGGCGTGGGGGCGAGCGGTGGAGGGGGCGGAGCCCTTCGAGGCGGAGGTCCGGATCCGCAGGGCCTCCGACGGGGCCTGGCGCTGGCACCTGGCCCGGGCGCAGCCCCTGCTGGACGCCGAGGGCAAGGTGGAGCGGTGGTTCGGCACCTGCACCGACATCCACGACGGGCGGGAGGCCCTCACCGTGCTGCGGGAGGCCGACCGGCGCAAGGACGAGTTCCTGGCGATGCTCGGCCACGAGGTCCGGAACCCCCTGGCGGCCATCGTCAACGCCCTGCAGGTGCTCGACCGCGCGCCGGAGTCCGACACCATGGCGAGGCGGCACCGGGAGGTGATCGGCAGGCAGGTCCGGCACCTGTCCCGCCTGGTGGAGGACCTGCTGGACCTCTCGCGGATCCGCTCGGGCAAGATCGCGCTGCGCCTGGAGCGCCTGGACCTGCGGGAGGCGCTGGAGCGGGCCTGCGAGGGCCACCGCCCCGCCGCCGAGGGGCGCCGCCAGTCCCTTACCGTCGCCCTCCCCGGGGAGCCCCTCCCCGTGGACGGGGACGGCGCCCGGCTGGAGCAGGTGGTGGGCAACCTCGTGCAGAACGCGGTCAAGTACACGCCCCCCGGCGGGAGGATCCACGTCTCGGCGGAGGCGGTGGAGGGGCGCGCCGTGGTGCGGGTCCGGGACGACGGGCAGGGCATCGAGCCCGGGAACCTCGCGGGGATCTTCGACCCCTTCGTGCAGGAGGAGAGGAGCGCCGGGCAGTCCCGGGCGGGGGGGATGGGCCTGGGGCTGCCCCTGGTCCGCCGCCTGGTGGAGATGCACGGCGGCGAGGTGTCGGCGCGCAGCGAGGGGAGGGACCGGGGGAGCGAGTTCTCGGTTTGGTTGCCGCTGAGGGAGGGCCTGCCGATCCCGGAGGAGGAGCCGGGGGGGGCGGTCCCGGCGGAGCCTCGTAGGGTGCTGGTGGTGGAGGACAACCCCGACTCCCGGACGACCCTCCAGGACCTGTTGACCCTGGAGGGGCACGAGGTGGAGGTGGCCGAGGACGGACTCCAGGGCGTGGAGCGGGCCCTGGCGTGGTCCCCGGACGTCGCGCTGGTGGACATCGACCTGCCGGTGCTGGACGGCTACGAGGTGGCGCGGCGGCTGCGGCGCGAGCCGCGGGGGCGGGCCGTCCGCCTGGTGGCCCTGACGGGGTACGGCCTCGCCGGGCACCGCGAGAAGGCGAGGGAAGCCGGCTTCGACGCCTTCGTGGTGAAGCCCGTGGACCTGGGCGAGCTCCGCCGCCTCATCGCCTCGGCCCCGCGGGGGATCCCCGGGGAGGGCCGCGGCGACGGAGCGGAGGGAACTCCGGGAGTCCCTCCCACACGCGGTTGAAAAGCACCGGCGTACCCGACTAGGCTACCGCGGCCCCTCGCCCCGGGATGCGGCGGACGGGCCCGACGCCCGTGGGCCGCCCGCGCCTCCGGGCCCCCATGCGAGGGACCCGCGCCGTGCTGTTCCAGTCCCTCGACTACCTGCTGTTCCTCCCGGCGGTCGCCCTCCTGTACTGGTCGGTGCCCCCGGGCGGGCGGCTGGCGGTCCTGGGCCTCTCCTCCGCCGTCTTCTTCGCGTCCTGGCACCCCCGGGACCTGCCGGTGCTGGCCCTGGCCATCGGCCTGTCCTGGGCGGGAGGGGGCTGGCTGGCCCGGCGCCGCGCCGCGGGGCTCCCCACCCGGGCGGCGCTGTGGGTGGTGGGCGTCGCCATCGCCCTGCCCCTGCTGGTCTTCAAGTACTGGAACTGGCTCGCCGCGGACGCCGCCCGGGCCGCGTCCGCCCTGGGGTGGGAGGTCTCGCCGCCCCGGGTGGAGTGGGCCCTCCCCATCGGGATCTCGTTCTTCACCTTCCAGGCCCTGGGCTACGCGCTGGACGTGGGCCGCGGCGCGCCCCCCGAGCGGTCCCTCGGGCGCTTCGCCACCTACATCGCCTTCTTCCCCCAGCTCGTCGCCGGTCCGATCCTGAGGGGCCCCCAGCTCCTGCCCCAGCTCGCCCGCGCGCCGCTGCTGGGGGAGCACCAGGTTGGGGCCGGGCTGTTCCGGATCGGGCGGGGGCTGGCCAAGAAGCTGCTGTTCGCCGACGTGGTGCGCCTCGGGCTCGTGGACCCCGTCTTCGACGACCCGGCGGCCTTCACCACGGTGGAGCTGCTCCTCGCGCTCTACGGATACTCGCTCCAAATCTACTACGACTTCTCGGGCTACACCGACATCGCCATCGGCTCGGCGCGCCTGTTCGGGATCCAGCTCCCCGAGAACTTCCGGCGGCCCTACCTCGCGACCTCGGTGGCGGGCTTCTGGCGCCGCTGGCACATCACCCTGAGCGACTGGGTCCGGGACTACGTGTACTTCCCCCTGGGAGGGGCGAGGGGCTCGGACCTCCGGGTCTACGCCAACATCATGCTGACCCTGCTGATCATCGCGGTGTGGCACGGGGCGGCGTGGACCTTCGTGCTCTACGGCGCGCTCCACGGGGCCGCGGTGGGGATCAACCGCTGGCGGCGCAAGCGCACCGGCCGCCGGCCCGACGACCCGCTGCCGGGCGCCTGGGCCTGGCTGTGGAGGGTAGCCCTCACCTTCCACTTCGTGGTCTTCGCGCGCCTGCTGTTCCGCGCCCCCGACTTCGAGAGCGTGGGCGCGTTCCTGTCCTCCCTCGGGAACTTCGCCCTGGTGGTGCCGAGGTTCTCGCCCCTGGCCCTCGGGGCCATGCTCCTGGGCTACGCCATCCACTTCAGCCCCGAGTCCTGGCAGCGGCGCTCCGAGGCGTCGTTCTCCCGGGTCGGCCCGGTGCGGTGGGCGGTGGCGCTGCTGGCGCTGGGGGTGGCGTGTACCCTGCTGGGCACGGGCGAGCAGCTCTCGTTCGTGTACTACCAGTTCTGATGGCCGATCCCCGGCCTGCGAGGCCCCCTCTGGAACCGACCTCGGACCCGGCGATCCACCGCGCGGAGCTGGCGCGCTTCGCGGCGTTCCTGGCCCTGACCGCCGTCCTGTGGGGGGCGACCTACCTCGCGCCGTGGGCGGAGCCCCTGCGCCCCTGGGCCCCCGGCGATCCGGTGCCCCTGGCGCGCCTCGCCCGGGGGGACTCCCAGGTGCGGGAAGACCGCGAGGGGGTGGTGGAGCGGATCCCGGTGGCGGTCCCGGCGCCGGCTCCCGCGCCCGCGCCCCTCCTCGCCGCCGGTCCGGAGCCGGCCTGCGGGGGGGCCCAGGACCTTCCCCCCCGCGACCCGGCGCTGCCCACGCCCATCGAGGCGCCGCCGGGCTCCCTGGACGCGGCCTTCGGCGCCTTGGCGCGGGCCGAGCCCGGCGGGGTGGGGCAACTCGTCCGGATCCTCCACTGGGGGGACTCCACCATCGCCGCGGACGGGATCGTGGGGACGGCGCGGCGGCGCCTCCAGGAGCGGTTCGGGGACGGCGGGCCGGGCTTCCTCGCCGTCCGGGTGGACCCCCGCTGGTCGGTGCGCCACGACGTGGATCGGCGCGGCGGTGGGGACTGGACCACGTTCAACCTCACCGAGGGGGACGCTCCGGGGCGGCGCTACGGCCTCGCTGGGGTCGTCGCCGTCGCCGGGGGTGCCGCGTCGGTGACGCTGGGGGGGCGGAAGGTCGGGGAGGGCGTCCGCCAGGGACTCCACCGCTTCGACCTCCACTACCAGGTCCAGCCCGGTGGGGGCACGCTGGAGGTGTCCGTGGGAGGGACCCGCCGGGCCACCCTGCGGACCGCCGCGCCCCGGCGCGGGGAGGCCTTCCACGAGGTGCGCGTCTCCGAGGGGGCGCCCTCGGTGCGGGTGGCGGCCCGGGGGGACGGGCCGGTCACGGTCTACGGCGTGGCCCTGGAGACGGCGGGGGGGCTGACCTGGGAGAACTTCGGCGTCGCCGGCTCCTCCGTCGCTTCCATGGGCCGCCAGCGCAAGGAGGCCCTGGCCGAGCAGGTGCGCCGCCGCGACCCGGCCCTGCTGATCTACCAGACCGGCGGGAACGAGCTGACCTGGCCCAGCGTGGTGGAGGGGGACGGGGAGGCCTACCGGCGGGCCTACCTCCAGGTCCTCGCCACCCTCAGGGCGGGCGCGCCGGGCGCCTCGTGCCTGGTGGTGGGCCCCATCGACCAGGCCACCCGCACCCGGAAGGGCCCGGCGAGCAAGCCGAAGCTGGGCAAGATGATCGACCTCCAGCGGAGCGCGGCCCGGGAAGCGGGCTGCGCGTTCTGGGACGCCCGCCACGTCATGGGGGGCGAGGGAGGCTTCGCCCGGTGGCTCGAAGCGAAGCCGCGTCTCGCCCTGAGCGACCTGATGCACCTGACCCGCCCGGGCCTGGACCTGGTGGGCGAGTCTCTCGCGGACGCCCTCCTCGCGGCCTACGACTGCCGGAAGCGGTCGCCCCGTCCCCTGCCCGCGAGCCGGTGACGGGGGCCTATGGACTCCCCGGGGCGGTACCCGCCGCCACCGCGTCCAGCGCCGCCACGAAGCGGTCGGCGATGGCGCGGTAGCCGGCGGCGGTGTGGTGGATGAGGTCGGGTGCCGCAAGGGGGGGATCGTGCAGGAGCCAGGCGATCTGGGAGCCGGGGCCGCCGCTGGCCTGCTGCCAGTCCCAGGAGGCGCACCCGAACTCCGGGGCCACCTCCCGCTGGACCTGGGCGACGGGCTGGGTGCGGTCCCAGATCGCGTAGCGGGAGCGGCGCAGCTTCACGCCGCGGTCCGAGGGGCCCACCAGGATGCAGGGCACGTCGGGCAGGGCGCGGCGGAGGTCCCCCAGCACCGCCCGCAGCTCCGCCCGGTAGAGGTCCATGGGGTAGCGGCGGTCGGCGGCCTCGTTGGTCCCGTAGGCCAGCACCACCAGGTCCGGGTCCAGGGTGGCGAGGCCGCGGGCCGCCATGTCCCGGTCCCACTTGAGCCAGGAGCTGGCCTTGGCGCCGCGGATCCCGATGGCGTCGACGATCACCCCCGGCCCGTTCCGCTCCATGGAGATCCCGAACACCCGGACCGGGCCGTCCCCCTTGGGGGAGACCTTCAGGCGGTGGGGGCCGTCGGGGACCTCCAGGCGGACCCGGGACAGGGCGACGTCGTCGGACCGGGTGGGGACCTCCTTGGGAGGGAGGCCGTCCACCTGGAGGAGCAGGGTGCCGCCCCGGGGCTCGGAGAGGTAGAACACGTCGAAGGCGCTCACCGCGCCGCCCTGGGGGTTGGTGCGGGTGGTCTCGACCCACCCGAACTGGCCGGGGTCCTCGCTGCCCACGCTCACGCCGCCCGGGCCGAGCAGGCCGTCGCCGTGCCCCTTGGCGCGCCCCCCCCAGTCGCCGAGCCACTGGCCGGTGTAGCAGAGGTTCACGTCGGTGGCGCGGTAGCCCTTCACCGGGCCCGCGGGGAGCACGAAGCCGTGCCCGCGGTCGCCGTGGCGGGCCTGGAGCACGCGCCGGATCTGCCCGGTCCAGTGGTCCCCCTCGGTGTGGGAGGCGCCGAAGAAGGAGAGCCGGACCGGCTCGGTGGAGGCGCGGCGCAGCACCGCCCCGATCCGGGCGAGGGCCTCGGGCGGGCCCTCCAGGGGCTGGGGCGGCAGGTCCTCGGGGGTGGCGCCGGGCAGGGAGCCCGCTCCCGGGGCGTCCTTCCCGACCTCGACCTCCACCAGCGCCTCGGGCTCGGCGGGCGGGCGCGGAGAGGTGTCGCCGGGGGGAGGCGGCGGGCGGGCGGGGGAGGGGGCCGGGTCCGGAGCGCGGGGGACCTCCTTCAGCGCGTCGGCGCAGGACTGCTCCGGCGGGCCGCCGCCGTCGGGGAGCATCACGATCCACGGGTCGACGGGCCTCGCCTCGGCGCGGGCCCCGGGGAGGGCCGCCGGGCCGGCCGCCCAGGCCGCGGGGACGGCGGCGAGGGCGAGGACCGCCAGCCCGAGCGGCCTCGGAGCGCGGGGCCGCCTCACGGCGTCGTCACCTCGGCGTCCTCGTCCCCGCCGTGGAAGGTGAGGCGAAGGTACTGGACGTCGTCCAGGGTGGAGCCTGCGGGGCCGTCGTCGCCTCCCGGGCCGGGCACGTCGAGGAAGGTCAGGGTGAGGGAGGCGGAGCCCTCGTCGGTGGCGGCGAAGGCGAGCCCGAAGGTGGCGCGGCGGCCGTGGGCGCCGTCCAGCTCGTCCTGGGGGCCGGACTCCCCCAGGTCCGACAGGGTCCAGGCCCCCACCTGGTCCGGATCCCCTTCGGGGAGGCGGTCGGGGGCGGGCTCCAGGTCGGAGCCGGCGATGGAGGCCAGGCCGGCGGGCCCCGAGAGGCTCGCCGTCACCACCACCGCCCGCCCCTCCCCGGGGACGAAGGCGTCGGGCAGGACGTAGTCCAGGTCCAGCGCGGCGCCGTCGGTGGGGATCTCGGGGACCTCGAAGCCGCGCACCGCCAGGGTGGGGGCCGGATCCCCGGGCTCCTCGCCGCAGGCGAGGAGGCACAGGGCGAGGAGGGCCGGGGGCGGCGGTCGGCGCATGGGGCTCACTCGGCGTCGTAGGGGACGACGGTGACGTCCTCGATCCCCGTCGCCGCCACCAGGGGACCGCGGATCCGGTCCGCGGTCCCGACGACGACGGCGACCAGGTGGTCGGGGTCGTACACCTCGCCCAGGACTCGGTTCACCGCGTCGGGATTCACGCCCTTGGCTTCTTCGATGGCCCGCAGGGAGTCGTGCCCGGTCAGCAGCTTCGTCACCTGGAGCCCCAGGCGCTTGGCCGCCGTGTCCTGGAGGAAGGCCGCCGTGTTCACCAGGGCGTTGCGGCCGAAGGCGATCTCCTCGGGGAGGAGGCCGCCCCGGGCGACCCGGGCGTACAGGTCCAGCACCAGGGCGAGGCAGTCCGGGGCCTGGTCCTCGGCGGGGAAGATCCACATGGAGTAGGAGCCGCCGTGGAGGCCCTGGCGCAGGGACCCGTAGGCGCCGTAGCTCCAGCCCCGCTTGACCCGCACCTCGTCCATGAGGCGGGTGGTGAAGTTGTAGCCCCCGAAAGCGTTGTTGCCGACGGCGAACGCGGGGAAGCGGGGATCGCCGATGGCCAGGGCCGGGTGGCCCACGAACATCTGGGTCTGGGTGCGCTCGGGCTTGTCCACGATCACCAGGCGGCGGCCGGGGAGGCGCTCCGGCGGGGCCGGCACCGGCAGGGGCTGGGCGAGGCGGGGCAGGCCGTCCAGGAGGGAGGCGGCGTCGGCGAGGCAGTCGTCGTCCACCTGCCCCGAGAGCCCCACCACCGCGCCGGTCCCCCGCAGGGTCCCGCTCCAGAACTCCGCCGCGTCGGAGGCCCTCGCCGCCCGGACGGTGGCGGTGGTGCCCCGCACCCCCCGGCCGTAGGGGTGGGCGCCGTACACCTCCCGGCGGAAGCGGTCCGAGGCGAGGGAGCGGTCGTCGTTCCGCTGCTCCTGGATCGAGGCCAGGACCTCGTCCTTGAGCAGCTTGAACTGGGCCGGGTCGAAGGCGGGCTCGTGGAGGGCCTCCCGCAGCAGCTCGGCGAAGGCGGGCCAGCTCCGGGCCAGCGTGGACCCGCCGAACACCACGAAGTCCGACGATACCGACACGTCCAGGCTGGCGCCCATGCGCTCCAGGTCGGTCTCGAACTGCTCCCGGGTGCGGCGGCGGGTGCCCCGGAGCATCGCCTCGGCGGTCAGGGAGGCGAGGCCCGCCTTGCGGTCCCGGTCGACCCGGGCCCCCGCCGCGAAGGCGACCTGGACCTCGATGACCGGCAGCGCGGGATCGACGCTGGCGAGCACCTTCACGCCCGAGGCGGCCTCGGCGACCCGCACCTCCCCCGGGCGGGCCGCCGGGGGCCGCGGGTCGCGGGGGCCGGGGAGGGCGGGGCCCGGGGCCGGGGCGGGGGGGGCGGCGGGGAGGGCGCGGGCGCGGCGGCGGGGCGAGGGGCGGGCGCTGGGGTAGGCGATGGCCGCGGTGGCGCGCTCGGGGGCGAAGTAGCGGGCGGCGACCCGGGCGACGTCGTCGGAGCCCACGCGCCGGAGGGACTCCAGGCGGCCCAGGCCGTCGCGCCAATCGCCGCCGATCACCTGGTACCAGCCCAGGAAGTCGGCCTTGCCGGAGGCGGAGTCCAGCCCCTCCCACGAGGACTTCAGGAGCTGGTTGCGCGCCCTGTCCAGGTCCGCCTGGCCCACTCCGTCCCGGGCGATGGAGGCGAGCATGTCGCGGATGGCCGCCTCGGCGCTGGCGGCGGCCTTGCCCTCCCGCATCGTGACGGTGAACTGGTAGAGGGAGGGGTGGAGGAAGGGGGGCAGCGAGCCCTGAGCGCTGGCGGCGAGGCCCGAGTCCACGAGGCGTCGCTGGAGCCAGGCGGCGTTGCCCGCGGTGAGCACCCCGTCCAGGAGGGTGAGGGCCGGCCAGTCCTCGTGGCGGAAGCCGGGGATCTTGTAGCCCAGGTCCAGGATCTCGCTCTCCACCTGGAGGGGCAGGGCGACGCGGCGCGCCCGGTCCTGGGGTGGCTCCTCGGGCTTGGGGGGCCGCCGGACCTCCGAGGCGGGGATGGGGCCGTAGAAGCGCTCGATGGAGCGGAGCGCGTCCTCGGTGCGGAAGTCGCCGACGACGATCACGGTGGCGTTGTCGGGGGCGTAGAAGTCCCGGTAGAAGTCCCGGGCGTCTCCCACGGAGATCGCCTCGATGTCCTTGCGCCAGCCGATGGTGGGCCAGCGGTAGGGGTGGACGTCGAAGGCGAGGGCCCACAGCGTCTCCCCCAGGCGGCCGTAGGGGTCGTCCTCGGAGCGGAAGCGCCGCTCGTTCAGGACGACCTCCCGCTCCGCCTCGAGCTGCTTCTCGTCCACCACGAGCCGCTCCATGCGGATCGCCTCGAGGCGGGCGATCATCTCGAGCTTCTCGGCGGGGAGGCTCTGGGTGTAGACCGTCTCGTCCATCCAGGTGAAGGCGTTGTTGTCCGGGGACCCCGCCTCCTCCACCTGCCGGCTCCAGTAGCCGTCGGGGTACTCGGTCGTCTCCTTGAACATCATGTGTTCGAAGAGGTGGGCGATCCCGGTGATGCCCTCCCTCTCGTCCGACGAGCCCACCCGGTACCAGGTGTGGAAGGACACCACCGGCGCTCCGTGGTCCTCGGCGAGCAGCACCTCCAGGCCGTTCCGGAGGCGGTGGTGGGAGACCTCGACGGAGCCGACGAAGGGACGGATGGACAGGGTGTTCAAGGTTGACCTCGCGCGGGGACCGTGAACCTAGCGGCGTGGGAGGGGGGCGTCAACGGCCGCGCCCCCCGCCGGGGACGGCGCGGCGCTCGAGGGCGGCCTTGAAGTGGCGGCCGAACGCTGATAGACGGAAGACCGGCGCGGGGCCACGGCCCGGCTGGGGACGACGCCCCGGACGCGCCCGCCGGAACGACGATGCCCATCCGCCTTCTCCTGCTCGCCTCCCTCGCCTCGCTGACCCTCCTCGCCGGGTGCGAGGCGCCCGAGGAGGACGACGACGCGACCCTCGACGACGACACCTCGCCGGACGACGACACCGCCCCCGACGACGACACGGGTCCGGACGACGACACCGCCCCCGACGACGACACGGGTCCGGACGACGACACGTCGCCGGACGACGACACGGGCCCGGACGACGACACGGCCCCCGACGACGACACGGGTCCGGACGACGACAGCGCTGCCGACGACGACAGCGCCGCCGACGACGACACGGTGCCGGACGACGACACCTCGCCGGACGACGACACCGCGCCCGTGGACGCCGACGGCGACGGCCACACCGTGGACGGCGGGGACTGCGACGACGCCGATCCCGCGCGGCACCCCGGGGCTCCGGAGGTCGCCAACGGGCTGGACGACGACTGCGACGGCCTCGCCGACGAGGGGCTCGGGGCAGGGGGGCTGGTGATCAGCGAGGTCATGTACAACCCCGTGGCGGTCTCGGACTCCAGCGGGGAGTGGATCGAGGTCCAGAACGCCGGCGCCACCGACGTCGAGCTCTCGGGCCTGGTGGTCACCGTGGACGGCGCGTCCTACGCCCTGCCCTCGGGCTCCCCCGTGCTGGCGGCGGGGGCGGCCATCGCCCTGGGTCGCAGCACGGACCTCGCCACCAACGGCGGGGCCGACGTGGCGATCTCCTACGGGACCCTCTCGCTGTCGAACTCCGGCGGCACCGTCTCCATCGGCTTCGACGAGACCATCGACACCGTCGTCTACGGCTCGGGCGTCGGACTGGACTCCGCCGCCGGCGCCTCCATCAGCCTCCACCCCCTCGCCTTCGATGCGGGCCGCAACGACGACCCGATCTGGTGGTGCGACGCCGTGGCGACTTACGGGGACGGCGACAAGGGCACCCCCGGCGCGCCCAACGGGCTGTGCGCCGGCGCCCCCACCGACGGGGACGGAGACGGGCACACCGCCGAGGCCGGCGACTGCGACGACGCCGATCCCGAGGTCCACCCCGGCGCGCTGGAGGCGTGCAACGGCGTCGACGACGACTGCGACGGGGCGATCCCCTCGGACGAGACCGACGACGACATCGACGGCGCCCGCCCGTGCGACGGCGACTGCGACGACGGGGAGCCCGCCGCCTTCCCCGGCGCCTCCGAGGTCCGGGACGGCATCGACAACGACTGTGACGGCTACGCGGACCTGGGCCTGATCGGGGCCGGGGACCTGGTGATCGCCGAGATCCTCTACGACTCCGCGGGCGCCGACACCAACCGGGAGTGGTTCGAGCTGTGGAACGCCACCGACGTCGACGTGGACCTGCGGGGCTGGGAGGTGTGGGGCTCGGGGGGGCTCGCCTTCACCGTCGCCGGCGCGGCTCCGGTCCTCGTCCCGGCGGGGGGGAGGGCGGTCCTGGGGGCATCGGCCGACACCGGCCAGAACGCCGGCGCCCCCGTCGCCTACGCCTACGGGATCTCCCTGGTGCTGGACAACGGCGGGGACGCCGTCGAGGTCCGCTTCGGCAGCGAGGTCGTGGACCGCGTCGAATACGGCGCCGGCCTCGGCTTCCCCCCCGCCTCCGGCGCCTCCCTCCAGCTCGACGCCTGGCGGCTCGACGCCACCCTGAACGACGACGGCGACTCGTGGTGCGCCTCGGTCCTCCCCTTCGGCGCGGGCATCAACCTGGGCAGCCCCGGGGAGGCCAACTTCGCCTGCGGTGCGCCTCCTCTGGACATGGACGGCGACGGGGTCACCGCCGCCGACGGTGACTGCGACGACACCGATCCGGCGATCCTCCCCGGCGCCGTGGAGGCGTGCGACGGCCGCGACACCGACTGCGACGGCTTCTTCCCCGCCGAGGAGGCCGACGAGGACGGCGACGGATCCCTGCCCTGCGGGGGGGACTGCGACGACCTGGACCCCGCCCGTTTCCCGGGGAACCCCGAGGTGTGCGGCGACGGCGTCGACGAGGACTGCGACGGGACCCTCGACAACGGCTTCGACGTGGACGGCGACGGGGTGACCACCTGCGGCGGCGACTGCGACGACGCCGATCCGTCGGTCTCGCCCATCGAGCCCGAGGTGCGGGACGCGGCCGACCAGGACTGCGACGACGTCGCCGACGAGGGCCTGATCGGATACGGGGACCTGGTGATCACCGAGGTGATGTACGACTCCGCCGCCGTCGCCGACAACACCGGCGAGTGGTTCGAGGTCTGGAACGCCTCCGGGGCACCCATCGAGCTGAAGGGCCTCACCGTGACCGACGGCGAGGCCACGGCGTCGATCCCCACCAGCGTCATCCTGGAGGACGGCGCCTACGCCGTGCTCGGCCGCAGGGACGATTCGGCCCTGAACGGGGGCGTCGACCTGGACGCCGCCTACGGCCTCACCCTGTCCTTCGAGAGCACGGGGGACTCGGTGGAGGTGTGGATCCTCGGAGACCTCCTGGACGCCGTGCAGTTCGGGGACGCCGCGGGGGTGGTGGCCGGCGCGGGAGCTGCCGTGTCCCTCTCCCCCGCGATCCTGGACGCCGACGACAACGACGACCCCTACGCCTGGTGTCCCGCCTCCACGCCTTACGGGGACGGGGACCTGGGGACTCCCGGCTCCGAGAACCCCCCCTGCCCGGAGCCCGACCTCGACGGGGACGGGTACGGCAACGACGTGGACTGCGACGACCACGACCCCTCGGTCAGCCCCGGGTCGCCCGAGCTGTGTGACGGGCTGGACCAGGACTGCGACGCCCTGGTGGACGAGGACGGCGACGGGGACGGATCCGGCGTGTGCGACGACTGCGACGACGACGATCCCGGGCTCGGGCCCCTGATCGGGGAGGTCCGGGACGGCGCGGACCAGGACTGCGACGGCCTGGCGGACGAGGGGGTCCTCCTGCCGGGGGAGCTGGTCGTCACCGAGGTGATGGTGAACCCCAAGACCCTCCTGGACGTGAACGCCGAGTGGTTCGAGGTGTGGAACGCGGGCGCGGTGGAGATCGACCTCATGGGCTGGCGGATCGCCGACGCCCTGGGATCGGCGACCGTGGCCGCCCACGTCGTGATCGCCCCCGGCGACTTCGCCCTGCTGGGGACCTCGTCCAGCCTCCTGCTGAACGGAGGGCTGGTGCACGACTACGTGTACGGCGCCGGGCTCCTCTTCGACCTCTCCGACTCCCTGACCCTCTCCCTGGACGGCGTCCCCATCGACGGCGTGGCGTGGGGGGCCGCGGCGGGCCTGGAGTCCACCGAGGGGGCGTCCCTCCAGGTGGACGCCCTGCTCCTGGACGCCGAGCTCAACGACGACCCCGGTGCCTGGTGCGTCGGCACCGGCGCGTACCACGCCGACAACCTGGGCACGCCGGGGAGCGCCAACGAGGAGTGCCCGATGTGAGATCCCAGGGTTCCAAGTGCGAAGGCCCCGGCCGGGGGGGAGCGATGGGGATCCGTTCGGCATGGCCCCTGATCGCCGCCGCCCTCGCGCTCGCGGGGTGCCTGGCCGAGCCCGAGGTTCCCACCGACGACGACGGCACGCCGGTGGAGGACGACGACACCGGCCCCGACGACGACGACGGCACGCCGGTGGAGGACGACGACACGGGCCCCGACGACGACGGCACGCCGGTGGAGGACGACGACACGGGCCCCGACGACGACGGCACGCCGGTGGAGGACGACGACA
>JAKLKC010000062.1 GCA_023150875.1 Myxococcota bacterium
TCGCGGGACCGCGACGCCGATGAACTGGAAGGCGGACTCAGAAACTGGGGAACTCGCTCTGGAACGACGTACTAGGGGCCCGGCTCACCGGCGCCGGGCACGCCACGCCGCGAGACCCGCCCCGAGGGCCCAAGAGGCCGGCGGCCCCCCCGCCGCGGCGTCGCAGGAGCACCCGTCGTTGGGGCCCTCCTGCGTGTCGTCGTCGTCGCCCCACGCCGCGTCGTCGTCCCCCGCCGCGTCGTCGTCCCCGGCGGTGTCATCGTCCGAGGCGGTGTCGTCGTCCGAGGCGGTGTCGTCGTCCGAGGCGGTGTCGTCGTCCGGGGCGGTGTCGTCGTCCGAGGAAGTGTCGTCGTCCGAGGTGGTGTCGTCGTCCCCTCCCCCGCCGGCCTCCACCACCACCGTCCAGCTCTGGACGTCCGATCCCCCGTCGTCGTCGGAGACCCGCGCCACCACGTCGTGCTCCCCGACCTGGCCCTCGCCGGGCACCCACAGGACCCGCCCCGTCGGGTCGACGGCCATTCCGGATGGGGCGGACTCGAGCACGTAGCCCAGCACGTCGGCGGTGCCCGGGTCCCACGCGGCCAGCACGTACTCGAAGGCCCCGCCCACCGGCACCGGCTGGAGGGGGGGCGACGACAGGATCCGGGGCGCCACGTTCCACACCTCGATGGGGACGGACTCGGTGGTCACCGCCCCGTCGACGTCCCTCGCAGAGACGGTCGCCACCCACAGCCCGTCGTCGGCGTAGGCGTGGGTGAGGTAGCCCGTGGCGACGCCCACCTCGTCCGGGACCCCGTCGCTCTCCCAGTCCACGTCGGCCACCGGCTCGTCGTACCAGCCCAGGTCCGTCAACGTCAGCTCCAGGAAGTAGGGCGAGCCCTCGTCCACGGCGCCGATCCCGTCCCAGACCACCTCGGGGCCGGCGTTCCAGACCTCGACCGGCACCCAGTACTCGTTCTCGGCGAGCAGGGCGTCGATCATCCGGATCCCCAGGGAGTACGTGCCCTCGTCGGGGTAGATCGCGGGCTCGCCGTTGAGGTCGTCGCACCACTCCCGGCCGTCGTCCGCGTCGTAGTCGAAGCGGTACCAGTAGAGGTCGCCGTTGGGGTCCCCGAGGGGCGTCAGGTCGATGGGGAGCTCCTGCCCCTCGTAGAGGGGGCCCTGGGGCCCGACGTCCAGCTCCGGGGGCACGTTGTCCTGGGGCAGGTATCCGACGTCGGCGTAAGGTCCGCCCGAGGCGCCGATGTCGGAGCGGCTGCCGTCCGGGTCCGCCCCTTCGGGCGCGGGGTCACCGGCGTCCCGCGCGGCGCTCCCGTCCCCGAGGGTGAAGTCGTCGTCGTCCAGGTCCCCGTCGAAGGACCAGCCGTGGAGCGCGGGATCGCCGAAGACGTCGCTCGCCCCCGCCGTGGCGCCCTCCACGTCGATCCCGTTGTCCCAGTAGAGGTTCCAGTCCTCCGCCGGCGCGCTTCCCGACACCCGCAGGGCGGCGTCGAGGTTCCCGGAGAAGAGGTTCTCCGCGACCGATCCCTCGGATCCCCGCGCCTCGACCCCCACGCCGTTGCCCAGGACGTCGTTGTGGCGGACCTCCGCGTCGCTCCACAGCAGCAGCAGGCCGGCGGTGGGGTTCTCGACGAAGCGGTTGTTGGCGACCAGGGGATCGGAGAGGACGCCGGCGATCATCGCCGCCTCCGAGTTGGCGAAGAAGGTGTTGCCCACCACATCCGGGCCGGCGCTGTTCACGATGAGCCCCACGGCGTTCCCGGAGACCCGGTTGTCCACGAACGAGGCGCTGGCGAGGCTCAGGGCGGCGGCGGTCTCGTTGCCGTCGAAGTCGCAGCCCCGCACGTCCCCCGACGACGAGAACAGCGAGGCGCCCAGGGCGTTGCCCACGAACGAGTCGGCCTCCAGCACCACCTCGGAGGCGTTGGCGTGGATCGCGGTCTCGTTGTCCTCGAACAGCACCCCCCGGGCCTTCACCCAGCCCGAGTCCACCTGGACGCCCAACGGGTTCCCGGAGATCCGGCCCCCCTCCAACTGGAGGGATCCGGAAGTGAGGCGCACCCCCGCCTCGGTCGTGCCCCGGACCTCCACGTCCACCAGGGCCAGGGCCGAGCTGACGACGTCGATCCCGACGGGCACGTCCTGGACGACCACGTTCCGCACGAGGCTCGTCCCGACGGAGTTGTAGATCCCGACCTCCGCGTCGCCGCCGAGCACGGTCAGGTCGGCGATGCGGTTGCTGGCGTTCCCGCGCAGGGTGAAGAACTCCCCTGGCCCCACCTGACCGACGAGGAAGGTGATCCCCGGCCCGGCCCCCTCCACCTCGACCCCCTCCTTCAGGTAGGTGCTCGCCTCGAAGGTGCCCGGGCCGATCCGGAGGACGTCGCAGCTCTCCGCGGCGTCGTTGGCGGCGTCCACGGTGGGCTGGTCCTCCGGGACGCGGATCACGGCGGCGAGGGCGGGGCTCCCGGCCGAGGAGGCCGCGAGGGAAGCCAGCAGGGCGGCGGCCGCGGCGGGAAGCGGGCGGGACATGGGGCTCTCCTCCTCCCCCGGGCCGGGCGAACGCCCCCGGGTGAGGGGGACTCTACCATCACCGCGCGGGATCGGCGCAGCAGCGGAAGCCGTCGTCCTCGGTGCTGGTCTGTCCGTTCCCGTGGGCGTGGCGCGCGGCGCACCCGCGGCCGTACACGCCGGTCCACAGGGTGCCGCCCGCGAGCCAGGCCTCCCCGGCCCACCTCGGATCGGTGGTCTCGACCCACTCCGACACGTTCCCCTCCATGTCCATGGCGCCGTAGGGGCTGGCGCAGGCGGGGTAGGAGCCGGAAGGGCGCAGCAGCCGGGGGTCCCCGATCCCTGCGGGGGCGTCGGCGTTGCACGCCCCCTGGCGCCACTCGGGCCCGTAGGGCCACAGCCAACCGTCGGGGCCCTGGCACGCCTTGGCCCACTCGTCGTCCCGGCACAGCCGGCGGCCCAGGTCCTGGCACGCCTTCACCGCCGTCGAGTAGGGCACGTATCGGGTGGGCAGCGCGCCCGGGCGGCCCGGGTGCTCGTACCGGTCGATGCAGAAGGCGCCGACGTCCCGCACCTCCACGGGCCGGGGCAGGTGGGCCCGGCCGGGCCAGCCGGGGGCGACGGACACCGCCTCGGGGGATCCGCCTCGGGTGAAGGGTCCGGCGGGCACCCCCACCATGCCCGGGGGGCAGCGGGGGACCGGTCCCTGGCGGGAGGCGAGGGGGCCCGAGGGGGAGGGCGGCGCGGCGGGGAGCGGCGCGGCGGGGAGCGGCGACGGCGCCTCGCCGGTGGGGGGCGGAGGAGGCGGCAGGTTCCCGGAAGCCTCCCAGAGGGCCAGCGTCTCGGGAGAGGCGGTCGTTGCTCCGGGTACGGGCACGGGCACGGACACGGGCACGGACACGGGCATGGGCGCGGGCACGGGCGCGGGTGCGGGGGTCGAGGAAGGGTGTCCTCCTCCGCACCCGGCGAGGAGGAGGAGGAGGGGCAGGAGGGGGATCCGGGCGGGCCTCACGAGACGGGAGCCTACCACGGCGCCGGGCGCCTAGACCCGTCCGGGAGGCCGTGCGCCTCGGCGCGGGGGGATGTATCTTTGCGCGCGCCGCGCCGGCCTGCCCGGGATGGGGCGCGCCGCCCGAGGATGCCATGCCCGAGTTCCGGTACCAGGAGATGTTCCCCGCCCACCACGACGAGACGCCCTACCGGTCCCTGGGAGCGGAGGGGGTGTCGACCACGACGCTCCGGGACGGGCGGCGGGCGCTGGAGGTGTCGCCGGGGGCGCTGTCGCGCCTGGCCTTCGAGGCCTTCCGGGACATCGCCCACCTCTTCCGGCCGGGCCACCTGGCGCAGCTCCGGGGGATCCTGGACGATCCCCTGGCGTCCCGGAACGACCGCTTCGTGGCGCGGCAGCTCCTGATGAACGCCTGCGTGTCGGCGGGGGGGGTGCTGCCCTCGTGCCAGGACACGGGCACGGCCCTGGTGATCGGCAAGAAGGGCCACCTGGTGCTCACCGACGGCTCGGACGAGGAGGCCCTGTCCCGGGGGATCCACCGGACCTACGCCGAGTCGAACCTCCGCTACAGCCAGCTCGCGCCCCTGTCGATGTACGAGGAGGCGAACACCGGCACGAACCTGCCGGCCCAGCTCGACCTCTACGCGGTCGCCGGGGACGAGTATCGCTTCCTGTTCGTGGCCAAGGGGGGAGGATCGGCGAACAAGACCTTCCTGTACCAGGAGACCAAGGCCCTCTTGAACCCCCGGAGCCTGCTGGCCTTCCTGGAGGCGAAGGTCCGTTCCCTGGGGACGGCCGCCTGCCCCCCCTACCACCTGGCCATCGTGGTGGGGGGGACGTCGGCGGAGGCGACCCTGAAGACGGTGAAGCTGGCGAGCGCCCGCGCCCTGGACCACCTGCCCACCCGGGGCAACGGCCTGGGCCACGCCATCCGCGACCCCGAGCTGGAGGCCCAGGTGTTGGAGATGACCCGCGCCTCGGGGATCGGGGCCCAGTTCGGGGGCCGTCACTTCTGCCATGACGTGCGGGTGATCCGCCTGCCCCGCCACGGCGCCTCGTGCCCGGTGGGGATCGGCGTCTCCTGCTCGGCGGACCGCCAGGCCCTGGCGAAGGTGACCTCGGAGGGCGTCTTCCTGGAGCGCCTGGAGACCGATCCGGCCCGCTTCCTGCCCGACGTGACGGCGGACTCCCTGGACGGCGACGTGGTGCGGGTGGACCTGACCCGGCCCATGGCGGAGATCCGCGCCCTCCTCACCCGCCACCCCATCCGCACCCGCCTCTCCCTGACGGGCCCGATGGTGGTGGCCCGTGACATCGCCCACGCCCGCCTGAAGGAGCGCCTGGACCGCGGCGAGCCCCTCCCCTCCTACTTCCGCGACCACCCCGTCTACTACGCCGGCCCCGCCAAGACCCCCGCCGGCCACGCCTCCGGCTCCTTCGGCCCCACCACGGCGGGCCGCATGGACGCCTACGTGGACCTCTTCCAATCCCACGGCGGCAGCCTCGTCATGCTCGCCAAGGGCAACCGCTCCCCCTCCGTCACCACCGCCTGCGCCCGCCACGGCGGCTTCTACCTCGGCTCCATCGGCGGCCCCGCCGCCCTCCTCGCCCGCGACCACATCCGCAAGGTCGAAGTCCTGGACTACCCCGAGCTGGGCATGGAAGCCGTCTGGCGCATCGAGGTCGAGGACTTCCCGGCGTTCGTGGTGGTGGATGACAAGGGGAACGACTTCTTCGCGGACATCTGACCTCCACCCACGCGCGCACCCGGCTGAACCCACGAGAGCATACACCCCCCGGTGACGACGGACCCGTGCCGCCCCGCCGCCTTGCCCCCCCTGGGCGCCCGCGCCCCCGCGGGGCGTTCCCCTCGACCCGGCGCGGTGCGATACTCTCCGCCCCCGCAGGTCGGAGTCCCTCGGTGCAGCCCGTCCCCCAAGAAGGAAGCGTCGTCCGCCTCCGGCAGCGCCACTACCTCGTCGGCGAGGTCGTCCCCGGCGAGCGGGACGGGGACGCGACCCGGGTCCGGCTGTCCTGCCTCGACGACGACGCCCCCGGCGACCCGCTGGAGGTGCTCTGGGAGCTGGAGGCGCATCCCGAGGTCGTGCCCGACGAGCCGGCCCTGAGGACGGGCTCGGGGCGGCTGGACGAGCCGCGGGTGTTCGGGGCGTGGCTGAACGCGCTGCGCTGGGAGTGCGTCACCTCCACCGACCGCCGCCTCCTCCAGGCGCCGTTCCGCGCGGGGATCGACCTGAAGGCCTACCAGCTCGAGCCCCTCCGCAAGGCGCTGGAGCTGCCCCGGGTCAACCTCTTCATCGCCGACGACGTGGGCCTGGGCAAGACCATCGAGGCCGGGCTGATCATGCAGGAGCTGGTGCTCCGCCAGCGCGTGGACCGCGTCCTCGTCGTCGCCCCTCCCGCCGTCACCTTGCAGTGGAAGGAGGAGCTGGAGCAGCGATTCGGCCTCCCCTTCGCCCTCTACGACGCCGCCTACGTCGCCGAGCGGAGGCGGGAGCGCGGGTGGGGCGTGAACCCCTGGCTGACCCACCCCCGCTTCATCGTCTCGACGGCGCTCCTGCGCGGCCAGCGGGCCCGCAAGGGCCGGGGTGGCCCCCGCACCCCGCACCTGGAGCTGCTCCTCTCCGCCCTCGGGCCCCGGGCCGACCGCTCCCTGCTCATCCTCGACGAGGCCCACCACGCCGCCCCGTCCTCGGACAGCCTCTACCCCGTCGACTCCCGCACCACCCGGGCGATCCGCCAGGTCGCCGAGCGCTTCGAGCACCGCCTCTTCCTCTCGGCGACCCCCCACAACGGCCACTCCACCTCGTTCAGCGCCCTGCTGGAGCTGCTCGATCCCCAGCGATTCACCCGGGGCGTGCGGATCTCCGGCGTCGCGGAGCTGGAGCCGGTGATGGTGAGGCGCCTCAAGCGCGACCTGCGCCACGAGGTCGACGGGCTGCCCGAGCGGCGCCTCGTCGACCACACCGTCCGCCTCGCCCCCGACGCCCCCGAGGTCCGCCTCGGCCACCTGCTCTCCCGCTACGACGCCCTCTACCGCGGCGCCCTCGCCCACCTCAGCGAGAAGGAGCAGGCCGCCCGCGGTCTCGTCATCGTCAACCTGCACAAGCGCCTGCTCTCGTCGGTCCCCGCCTTCGCCCACACCCTGCGGGTCCACGCCGCCTCGGCGGAGGGGGCCCTCGCCACGTCCGCCTCCCGCCCCGTCGCCCAGCAGACCCTCCCCCTCGGGCCACGCCCCTCCCCTCCCCCACCCTCCGGGCCCGCCCCCGACGTCCCCGATCCCGAGTCCGGCGAGGACCTGGCCGAGGAGGAGCGCGCGGCCCGCGATGACGAGTTCGTCGCCGCCGCCACCGTCACCCCGTCCGCCGACGCCCTGGCCCTCCTGCGCGAGATGCTCGCCCTCGCCGAGCCTCTCAAGGAGCTGCCCGACGCCCGGGTCCACGCCCTCGCGGAGTGGATCCGCACCCACCTCTGCCCCGGTGGCGCCTGGAACGGGCGGAGGGTCGTCGTCTTCACCGAGTACGACCACACCCTGGGATGGCTCCAGCGCACCCTACCCGCCCTGCTCGCCACCGGCGATCTGGACCGCCGGATCGGCCGCTACCACGGCGGCATGGGCGACGCCGCCCGGGAGGTCCTGAAGAAGGCGTTCAACACCCGCCCCGACGCCCACCCCCTGCGGGTGCTCCTGGCGACCGACGCCGCCCGCGAGGGGATCAACCTCCAGGCCCACTGCTCCGACCTCTTCCACTTCGACCTGCCCTGGAACCCGGCGCGGGTGGAGCAGCGCAACGGCCGCATCGACCGCACCCTCCAGCCCTCGCCCCAGGTCTGCTGCCACTACTTCCACCTGCCCGATCGCCCCGAGGACCGGGTGCTCACGTACATGGTCCAGAAGATCGACCGGATCGGGAAGGAGCTGGGCTCCCTCTCGGACGTCCTGTCCGCCCGCCTCGCCGCGCGCATGGAGCAGGGGATCCGCGGCCTCTCCCCCGAGGAGGTCGACCGCATCGCCACCCCCGGGGCCTCCCACCTGGAGGCCCTCAGGGACCTGCAGGGCCGCGACGCCGAGGACGCGGCGCTGCTGCGGGGCGACCTCGAGGTGCTGGCCCGCCAGCTCGAACGTTCCCGGCGGACCATGGGCTACCGGGTCGAACACCTGCGGGACGCCGTCGACCTGGGCCTGAGGCTCGCCGCCGGCGAGGGGCTCCAGCCCGTCGTCCCTCCAACCTCCCCCGAGACCTTCCAACTTCCGCCCCTGGACGCCACCTGGGAGGGGATCCTGGCCCCCCTGCGCGAGCCCCCCCCGGAGGACGCTCCCCCCTGGCACCGCTCCCCGGTCAAGCCCATGGCGTTCGAGGCCGCCCATCGCCTGGACGCCGACACCGTGCAGCTCCACCTGGGCCACCCCCTGGTGAAGCGCCTGCTCGCCCGCTTCCGCGCCCAGGGCTTCGCCGCCCACGACCTCTCCCGGGTGACGGTGATCGAGGATCCCCGGGATCGGGTGCGCCGGGCCATCGCCTTCGGCCGCCTCGTCCTCTTCGGGCACGGCGCCACCCGCCTCCACGAGGAGATCGTGTCCGTCGCCGCCCGCGTGATGGACGACGGCCATCCCCGCCCCTACGCCGAAGACGCCGACCGGGCCGCCCGGGAGGCCCTGGGGGATCGGCTCGCCGCCGGGCCGCCCCTGCACCCGTCGCGGCGGATCCGGGAGGCCGTCCTGGCCCGCGCCCATGGGGACTTCGCCCACCTCTGGACCCCCCTGCGCGCCCAGGCCCGGGAGGCGGAGGAGGGCGCCCGCTCCAGGCTGGCGGAGAGGGGTGAGGCCGAGGCCGAGGCGATGCGCGACCTGCTGGTCCGCCAGCGGGAGGCGATCCTCCGGACCCTGGAGAGCGCGCGCCAGCTCGAGCTCCAGCTCACCCCGGCGATGCGTGACGAGAGGGAGCAGTTCGACCGCGACCGGCGGCACATGGAGCGGCGGTTGGATCGCCTCGAGGAGGAGGAGGGCCGCGAGGTCGCCCGGATCCGCAGGGGCTACGAGGTCGCCCTGCGCCGCTTCGAGCCCCTGGGGCTCGTGTATCTCTGGCCGCGGGAAGGATCGCCATGAAGGCGAAGAGGCTGTCCCGCGAGGCCCAGCTCCACGCCGACTGGCTGGGCATGCTCCAGCCCGAGGGGCTGGTGGTGTCGGTGCCGGTGCTGGAGGAGGCCGGCGCCTACGTCCAGCAGCCCCTGGAGGTCCAGCGGCGCCTCCGCGCCCTCTGTCCCGAGGGGGTCCTGGCGGACCCCGGGGCGATGCTTCGCCTGCTCCGCGACGTCCTGGGATGGCCCGAGGCGACGCTGCTCCGCGAGGGCGAGGTCCTGGACCGCCTGACCTTCGATCACCCGGACCTCGGCGCCACCCTGCGCCCCGACGCCGTCCTGGTGGACCCCTCGGGGGCCCCCCTCGTCGCGGTGAGGTGGAGCCCCGGGGACATGGACCGGCCGGCGGCGGACCACCGCTGGCCGGCGAGCCCCGAGGAGCGCTTCGAGCGCCTGCTCACCGAGTCCCAGCCCGAGCCCGGCCAGGGGCTCGCCGTCGGGGTTCACTGCGATCCCGACACCGTCCGCCTGGTCTACGCCCCCCGGGGCGAGGCCCCGGGCACCCTCAGCTTCCCCGTCGAGGCGATGGTCGCCGCCGACGGCCGGATCCTGGTGGACGCCCTGGTGATGCTGCTGGGCCGGGCCCGCCTCCTCACCTCCCCCTCGGACCAGCGCCTCGTCCCCCTGCTGAGGCGCTCCCGCCAGCGCCAGGACGAGGTGACCGAGGCCCTGGCGGGTCAGGTCCAGGAGGCCCTCCAGATCCTGCTCCGCGGCTTCGACACCGCCCACGACCGCTCGGGGGGGGCCCTGTTCCGCGGCCTCGACGACGGCGACGACGACGGCGAGGGGCGGGCGGCGCTCCAGGCCGGGCTCACCACCGTCCTGCTGCGCCTGGTCTTCCTGCTGTACGCCGAGGACCGCGCCCTGATGCCGGTCGAGAGCGAGCTGTACCAGAACCATTACTCCGTCGCCGGCCTCGCCGACCGCCTCCAGCGGGACCGCCTGCTCCAGCCCCAGGCGATGGACCGCCGCTTCGGCGCCTGGTCCCGGCTGCTGGCCCTCTTCCGCCTCGTCTTCGAGGGGGCCCGCCACGGCGATCTCTTCCTGCCCCCCCGCCAGGGCGATCTCTTCCACCCGGGCCGCTTCCCCTTCCTGGAGGGCAGGCCCCCGGGCTCCACGGACTGGAGGAACGACCCCGGCCGGGTGCCTCCTTTGGACGACGACACCGTCGGGGCGGTCCTGGACCGCCTGGTGACCCTGGACGGCCAGCGGATCTCGTACCGGAACCTGGACGTGGAGCAGATCGGCTCGGTGTACGAGGCGCTGATGGGCTTCAGCCTGCGCCGGGCCCGGGGCCAGGCGGTGGTGCTGCGCCCGGGGGACCGCGTCCTGGAGCTGTGGGAGGCGCTGGAGGGGGACGATCCGGTGCGGGCCGTCGCCGCGGTCGCGGGCCTGAAGCCGGCCGAGGTGGCGAGGCGGGCGCCGGACCTGGCGTCCTTCACCCCCACCGGGGACGACGGGGCCGACACCGAAGCCCTGCTCCGCGCCCTGCGCCCCCTGCTGGCGGACCGCCCGCCGCTGCGGGCCGGGCAGCACTACCTCCAGCCCGGGGACGACCGGCGGCGGAGCGGCTCCCACTACACCCCCCGCACCCTCACCGAGCCCATCGTGGAGCGCACCCTGGGGCCGGTGCTGGACCGGGACGGCCCGCCCACCCCCGAGGCGGTGCTGGCGATGCGGATCTGCGACCCCGCCATGGGCTCGGGGGCCTTCCTGGCGGCGGCGTGCCGATACCTCGCCCGGCGCCTGGTGGAGGCGTGGGCGCGCACCGACACCCTGCCCCCCGAGGCGCGGCACCGGGATCCCCTGGTCCACGCCCAGCGCCTGGTGGCGGAGCGGTGCCTGTACGGGGTGGACAAGAACCCCTTCGCGGTGCAGCTCGCCCGCCTGTCCCTGTGGCTGGTGACCCTGGACCGGAACCTGCCCTTCACCTTCGTGGACCACGCCCTGCGGGAAGGGGACGCGGTGGTGGGCCTGGACGTGAACCAGATCGGGGCGTTCGCGTTCCACGGGGAGCAGCAGAAGGGCCAGCTCTCCCTCTTCGCGTGGCGGATGATCCGCAAGGCGATGCAGTCGGCAGCGCGGATCCGCGAGCGCCTCCACGGCCCCGAGGCCCCCACCTTCACCACCAAGAAGATGCTCGCCGACGATGCCGCGGACGACGTGGCGAAGGAGCGGGCCATGGGGGACCTGCTGATCGCCTGCGCCTGGGCGGGGGGGACGGCGAAGGAGCTGCGGCAGCGGCTCCAGCGGGTCGGAGACCGGGTGCGGGACTGGTACTTCGCCGATGGGGGCGTCCTGGAGCTGGACGGGGAGTGCCGGGAGCTGCGGGACGCCCTGCCGATGAGGCCCTTCCACTGGCCGCTGGAGTTCCCCGAGGTCTTCGACCGGAAGGAGCCGGGGTTCGACGCGGTGGTGGGGAACCCGCCGTTCGCGGGGAAGAACACCATCCTGGCGGCGAACGGGGACCGGTACATCGAGGTCCTGAAGGCGCTCCACCCCCACGCCCACGGCAACTCCGATCTCGTGGCCCACTTCTTCCTGCGGGCCCGGGGGATCCTGCGTCCGGGCGGCTGTTTCGGTCTGGTGGCGACCAACACCATCAACCAGGGGGACACCCGGGCGACGGGGTTGCAGCACCTCGTGGAGAACGGGGTGGCGCTGTACGACGTGCGCCCCGACGAGCCGTGGCCGGTGGCGGGGGCGGCGGTGGTGGTGACGACGGTGGGGGGATGTGTCGGACCCTGGGCGGGGGTGAAACGGATCGGGGGCGCGGTGGTACGAGACATCAATTCGGCGCTCACCGATGGGGGCGAGGACGCCGATCCGGTGCGACTGGAGGCGAACGCAGATCGCAGCTTCGTGGGCTCCTATGTCCTCGGCATGGGGTTCGTGCTCACTCCCGAGGCGGCCGAGGCCCTGGGGGCGGCTGACGTCCGCAACCGGGAGATCATCAAGCCCTACATCGGGGGAGAGGAGCTGAACTCCAGCCCGACGCTGTCGCATCAACGATACGTGATCGACTTCGGAGACCGTACACTGGGGGAGGCGGAGGAGTGGCCGGAGTTGATCGAGATCGTGAGGAGGAAGGTCAAGCCGGAGCGGGATGCGCTCAAGGACAACCCCGATGGCCGTCGTCGAAAGCAGCAGTGGTGGCAGTTCGGTCGTCGTACGCCTGCCCTGGAGGCTGCGCTGTCTCAGCTTCCGCGGTGTCTCGCCAACTCCCAGGTCAGCAAGCACATCCTCTTTGCCTTCCAGCCCACCGACCGCGTATTCGCCCACACGCTCAACGTCTTCCCCTTCGACGACCCCTACCACTTCGCCCTCCTCCAGTCCCGGGTCCACGAGCCCTGGGCCCTTACGATGGGCTCGTCACTGGAGACTCGTCCCCGCTACACCCCCTCCCGCTGCTTCGAGACCTTCCCCTTCCCCCGCCCCGCCGAGGCGCAGCGGGTGGCGGTCGCCGCCGCGGGCGAGGCCCTCTACGAGGCCCGCTCCCGGTTGATGCTCAAGAACCGGGAGGGCATGACCCGGATCTGGAACCGCCTGCGCGACCCCGACGAGCGCGACCCCGACGTCCTGGAGCTGCGCCGGCTGCGGGACGCCATGGACCGGGCCGTCCTCGAGGCATACGGCTGGACCGACCTCGCTCCCGACGACCGCGAGGCCATCGTCGCCCGCCTCCGCAAGCTCAACGCCGCCCGCGCCGCCGAGGAGGCGGCGGGGGCAGCGATGTAGGGCGGGGGCTCGCCCCACCCGGTAGGGCGGGGGCTCGTCCCCCGCCGCGTCTGCCCGGCCCCTCGTCACGTGCGGAGAATCGACACAGATGACGAACGCCCTTCCCCGTCGCCGCCACATCCGCCTGCCGAGATCGGCCTACGCCGAACCCAATGCCGTGTGCTCGGTGACAATCGCCGTCAAGAGGCGAGCGCGCGTGTTCTCCGACCCCAGTATTGCAGCCGCTGCCGTCTCGGCGCTCCGCGAGCACGCCGCGCGGAGGGAAGTACCCATTTACGCCTACTGCGTGATGCCTGATCACGTTCACCTCGTGCTCGGGCCTTCGCCGACGTGTGACATCGTGACTTTCGTCGGTGAGTTCAAGAACCTCGCTCAGCGCGCGGCGTGGCTACTGGGGGTCTCTGGCGCGTTCTGGCAAGCTGGCTTCTGGGACCACTTCCTGCGTCACGAGGAGCGGCTCGGGACCGTTGTGGACTACGTACTGAGCAATCCGGTTCGGAGCGGGCTGGTCCAGCGATGGTCGGACTACCGGTTCTGCGGGTCGCCGTCGTTCGATGGCGGAGGTGCCACGGCGGGGGTCTCCGGCGCGGAAGATGTGAGTCCTCCGTAGGGCGGGGGCTTGTCCCCTGCCGGACCATCAAGAAGGTGGGAGTCCTCCGTAGGGCGGGGGCTTGTCCCCCGCCGGACCATCAAGAAGGTGGGAGTCCTCCGCCGGACCATCCAAGAAGGTGTGAGTCCTCCGTAGGGCGGGGGCTTGTCCCCCGCCGGACCATCGCACGGCGGGGGACAAGCCCCCACCCTACCGATCAAGGACCACCGAACGCCGGGCGACAAGCCCCAGCCCTACCGATCAAGGACCACCGAACGCCGGGGGACAAGCCCCGCCCTACCGATCAAAGGGAGCAATGGAACGGCCCGTTCGCTATCGGCCCTGCAGGAGTGTCGGCATGAAAGTCAACTGCCCGCGGGCGGAGCCCGAGGGCGCGATCCTCACCGCGGCGCTCCGGCCACTCGTCGGCGCCCGCCTCCTCCCGGTACAATCCCCGACTCGCCCGGGAGGCCCTCCATGTCGTCGACCCCCACCCGCCTGGAAGTCCGGGACCACCTGGTCCAGGCCCTGGCCTACGACCTCGTGGGGCCGATGCGCGAGGACGAGCTGCTCCCCCAGCGACCGACCCGCTGGTACCTCACCGGATTCCTCGTCCCCCGGACCGCCCCCGAGGAGCAGAAGTACGACCCCCTGGCCGACGAGGACCTGGGGGGAGGGCTGCCCGGGGACGCCGACGACGACCACGAGGAGGCGAGGGCGCCGGCGGCGCGGGTCTTCTTCCCCTCGTCCCTCGGCCTCTCCGTCATCGTCCCCGAGGGCGCGAGGTCCCTGACCGTCACCGCCCGCTGGGGCGAGTACGCCCGCCTGCCCGCGGACGAGAGCGAGACCCTGCGCGCCGCGCTGGAGGAGGAGTGGGGACAGGAGGCGGCGGAGCCCGAGCCCGGCGATCCCGACGGGCCCCTGCCCACCGACGGCGGCGGCCCGCGGATCCCCCGCCTGTGGAGGCGGGAAGGACGGATCTCGGAGCCCCTCTCCGTCGAGCTGCACGACCGCACCCACAAGCTGCCCGGCGGCGAGGACCTGCGCGTCGTCGTGCGGGTGCGCCCCGCGAGCGCCCCCGGCCTGCCCGCGGGAGCCCGGGTGGTCTCGGTGTTCCTGGTGAACGAGCGGGTCCCCGTGGAGGGTCCCGAGGGAGACGAGCGCTGCCTGTTCCAGGTCGGGCTGGAAGTGGGGTGCGACGCGGGCTTCCTCCCCCGCCCCGACGGCGTCCACGAGGGGTCCGACGACCCCGACCAGGCCCGCACCGATCTCCAGTACCGGGATCACGGGGAGTGGGCGGTGGGCCACGGCGTCGCCACCCGGGCCGAGGCCTTCGACGGGGGGCCTGTGCGTCGGCTCGCGACCACCTGGTTCCCCCAGGCCCGGATCTACCGGCTGAAGGCCGAGAGCGTCCCGGGCGTGCCCGTGGGGATGGGCGCCCTCGCCGCCCTGCCCGACGCCGGGGCCCTCACCGGGGCGATGGCTCCCCTGCTGGATGCCTACGGGAGGTGGATCGCGGAGCGCCGGGCCGAGGTCGGCGGCCTCTCGCCCCACCGGAGGGAGACCGCCCTGGCCCTGATGGAGCGCGCCACCCACGCCCTCTCCCGGATCCGGGAGGGCCTGGAACACCTCGCCGGGGATCCCCTGGCCTTCGAGGCCTTCCGGCTGACCAACCGGGCGATGGAGGCCTCGGCGGAGCGCGCCCGCCCGGGGGCCTACGGGCCCGATCGGCGCCCCGAGTGGCGCCTGTTCCAGCTCGCCTTCCTGCTGCTCAACGTCCCCAGCGTCGCCGATCCCCGCCACCCCGATCGGGGAGTCGTCGAGCTGCTCTTCTTCCCCACCGGCGGCGGCAAGACCGAGGCGTACTTCGGCGTCGCCGCCTTCGCCATGCTGCTGCGCCGCCTGCGCGGGCAAGGCACCCGCCACGGGGGAGCCGGGGTGACGGTGCTGCTGCGCTACACGCTGCGGCTGCTCACCCTCGACCAGCTCGGCCGCGCCGCGACCCTGACCTGCGCCCTGGAGAGGCTGCGGCGGGAGGATCCCGAGCGACTGGGGAGGCGCCGGTTCTCGGTGGGGCTGTGGGTGGGCCAGAGCGCGACCCCCAACAAGCTCGCCGACGCCGAGAGCCAGGTGCGGGCCCACAGGCTGAACCCCGCTGACCCCCGCAAGGCGCCGCCGGTGCCCCTGGTCGGCTGCCCGTGGTGCCAGACCCCCTTCGTCCCGGAGTCCTTCCAGGTCGAGAAGGACGGGAAGGTCCCGCGCCGCCTGAAGATCGGCTGCCCCTCCCTGGAGTGCGACTTCGGGTTCAGTCGGAACGACGACGGCCTGCCCATCGTCGTCGTGGACGAGCAGATCTACCGCGAGCTGCCGGCGTTCCTGATCGCCACCGTCGACAAGTTCGCGCTGCTGCCCTGGAGGGGCGAGGCGGGGTCCCTGTTCGGCCGCGTGAAGGCGGTGGACCCGTGGGGCTTCTACGGCGCCGGTCAGACGGCGCCCTCGCGGGCGGAGAGGCTGCCCGACGGGATCGCCCCGCCCGAGCTGGTGATCCAGGACGAGCTGCACCTGATCACCGGCCCGCTGGGCACCATGGTCGGGCTCTACGAGACGGCGATCGGCCACCTGAGCCGCGGCGCCGACGGGGTGGGGCCGAAGATCGTGGCGTCGACGGCCACGGCCCGGAGGGCGCAGGAGCAGGTCCGGGCCCTGTTCGCCCGCTCCGCGGTCGAGCTGTTCCCGCCCCAGGGGATCGACCCCGACGTCACCTTCTTCGCCCGATCCGATCTCGCCGAAGAGAAGAGCCGCCTCTACGTGGGGATCGCCGCGCCCGGCCGGAGCATGAAGGCGGTGATGGTGAGGGTCTACTCGACGCTGCTGTCCGCGGCCTACCGCGACTGGTACGGGCGCAGGCACGGCACCGACAACCCCGGCGACACGTACTGCACCCTCGTCGCCTACTTCAACACCCTCCGGGAGCTGGGCGGCGCCCAACGCCTCGTCCTGGAGGAGGTCGCCCCGCGCAGCCACCAGCTCGAGCGACGGCGGCCGGTGCAGGAGCGGACCAGCCCGTGGTTCCGAAACCGCCTGCTGGGCTTCGACGTCCTGGAGCTGACCAGCCGGCAGAGCACGGACGCCATCCGCAAGGCCAAGGCGAAGCTGGAGGCGCCGTTCAGCAGCGACGCCGGCGGCAAGAACGACGTCCTGCTCGCCAGCTCCATGATCTCCGTCGGTGTCGACATCCCCCGCCTGGGCCTGATGGTGATGAACGGACAGCCCCGGACGGTGGCGGAGTACATCCAGGCGACCTCCCGGGTGGGGCGCGAGACGCCCGGGCTGGTGGTGACCCTGCACAACCTCTACCGGGCCCGGGACCGGTCCCACTTCGAGCGGTTCACCGCCTTCCACGAGGCCTTCTACCGCAAGGTGGAGGCGTCGTCGGTGACCCCGTTCTCGTCCCGGGCCATCGACCGGGGCCTCGCCGGGGTCGTCGTGGCCCTCGCCCGCCACGGCCGGGCGCGCCTCGCCCCCCCGCGGGGCGTCGAACACATCGACGACGAGCCGGGGATCGCCGCCGAGGTCGCCTCGGTCCTGGAGCAGCGGGTCGTCGCCCACCGCGCCCCGCCGGATCCCGATCTGGCGGCCCACGTGGGGCACCGGACCGAGACGCTGGCGGGGGAGTGGAGCGCCATCGCCTCGGCCCTCGCCGCGGCCTCGGTGCCGCTGGCCTACTCGCCGTGGGAGGGGCGGGACTCCACCACGCTGCTCCGCACCGCGGTCGATCCGCCCTCCGACAAGGACGAGCGCCTCGACCACTTCCGGGCCCCCACGTCCATGCGGGACGTGGAGCCCACGGTCCACTTCTGGTTGCCCGGCGGCGCCGCGGGGAGGGAAGAGTGAGCGGACACCCGAGGGGTCCCCGGCCGGCGGGGGGCATCCGCCGAAGCCAGCTCCTGACCGGGGGCGGTCCCGGCGCCCTGGTCGACCTCCTGGACGACGCCGTGATCGTGGGCGGCCCCGACGCGTGGCGCTACTCGAGCGACGGCGAGGGGTACGTCGTGGAGCCGAGGCTCCAGGCCAAGGCCCAGCGCATGCTCCGCGGAATGCCGTGGTGGCCGCACCCGGGCGTGCGCCTCCGCCTGCCGCCGGAGTGCGACGACGACGAGCCGCGGGGCGGCGCAGGGATCCAGGTGTGGACCTTCCCGAACTGGTTCCTGTGTCAGAGCCAGAGGTGCAGCTCCCTCGTCCACCGGACCGGTTTGGACAAGGGGGGGCATCGCTGCGCGTCGTCCCAGAAGAAGACCATGCCGGTGGTGCCGACCCGCTTCGTCACCGCCTGCCCGCGGGGGCACGTTCAGGACGTGGATTGGAAGTGGTTCGTGCACCGCGGCCAGGCGGGGGACGGCCCGGAGCAGGTGCCGGGCACGCTTCGGGTCTACTGCACGCGCCTTCCCGGCTCCGGCCGTCCCGGGGATCCCTTGGGCGCGGAGTGGAACACCGACCTGTACATCGCCCAGGTGGGCACCAGCGGGGACCTCGCCGACCTCGTGATCGGGTGCCGGAGTTGCGGGAGGAGCCGCGGCATGCAGGACCTCGCCCAGAAGGAGATCCTGGGCCGGTGTCCGGGGCGCCGCCCCTGGCTCGGATTCGGGAGCCACGAGGACTGCGACCAGAAGGTGCGGCTGTTGACCCGCACCGCGACCCACGCCTACTTCCCCCAGGTGATCAGCGCCCTGTCCATCCCCGATCCCTCGGAGCGGCTCCGGGCGGCGGTGGAGTCGGTGTGGGACCTGGTGAAGGCGGCGGAGCCGGAGACGCTGGCGGTGTTCCGGACCATCGGCGTCATCCAGAAGGCCCTCGCCAACTTCGAGGACCACGCCGTGATGGCGGAGATCCACCGGCGCCGCGTGGGGATCCCGGTCCAGGTGCCCGGCGTCCGCGAGACGGAGTGGCTGGCGATGATGCAGGCCCCGTACGAGAAGGCGGGGGACCACCCGCGGCCGCGGGAGACCTGGTTCGCCCGCCGGTTGAGGATGGACCTGCCGGACTTCCTGGACCGGGTGGTCCTCGTCCGGCACCTGCGCGAGGTGCGCGCCCAGGTCGGCTTCACCCGGATCGACGGCGTGCAGGGCGACGCCGAGGCCGAGTTCGGGCTCGACGAGCTCCGCACCGCGCCCCTGTCCTTGGACGCCGACTGGATCCCCACGGCGGAGGTCCTGGGCGAGGGGATCTTCCTGGCCTTCGACGAGGCGAAGGTCCGCGCGTGGGAGGGCACCGAGACGGCTCCCAACCCGGCGGTCGCGGCCCGGGTGCGACAGTTCCAGGCGGCGCTCAAGCGGTACAACGAGGGGAGGCGGGTGGTGGTGACCTTCCCCGGCGCCCGCTTCCTGATGCTGCACAGCCTGGCGCACCTGCTGATCACGGCGATCTCGCTGGAGTGCGGGTACGCGGCCACGGCCATCCGGGAGCGGATCTACTGCGCCCCGGCGGACGCGCCGGTGCCCCGGGCGGGGATCCTGCTCTACACCGGCACCCCCGGCAGCGAGGGCACCTTGGGCGGGCTGGTGGAGGTGGGGCGGAAGGTCCTCCACCACCTGAGGCGGGCGGCCGAGATGGGGCGGCTGTGCAGCAACGACCCGGTGTGCGCCCATCACGACCCGTCGGACGGCCAGGAGGGTCGCCACCGCGAGGGGGCGGCCTGCCACGGCTGCCTGCTCATCGGCGAGCCGTCGTGCGAGCGGATGAACCAGGACCTGGACCGGCGGCTGGTGGTGCCGACCGTCGAGGGGGACGAGGCGGCGTTCCTGGGGGACTGGATGGCCTCGTGGGGCTGAGGGACTGGCTGGCGGGACTGGGAACGGAGGAGCTGCGAAGGCTCCTGGCGGCGGTGCGCGGGGGGAGGGTGCGCCCCGGCGCGTCGCGGGCGCTCCTGATACAGCTCGGGCTGCCCGGGCATTGGTCCGAGCCGCTGGAGATCCTGGCCGCGGGGGGCTGGACGGCGGCGACGCTGGCGGAGGCGCTGGCCTGGGGCGTCCAGGAGAGGGAGAGGTCGGACGGGGGCCGCCTGCACCTGGTGTCCACGGACCCCGGGATCGCCGACGCCGGCTTCGTGGGGACGGCGGTGGTGCTCCGCCAGCTCTTCAAGAGGGCGGAGCGCGAGGTGCTGATCGCGGGCTTCCGGGTGACCGACCGGGGGATCCTGGAGTGCCTGCGGCGCCCCGACGCGGGGGCGCTGGACGTGCGGATGTTCCTGGACCTGGACCCCTCGGTCGACGCCCACGGCCGCAAGCGCCCGCCCCCCTGGCCGCCCCGCCCGGAGCTGCCCGGGCGCTGGTGGCGGGAGTTCGTGGGGGAGGTGTGGCCGGAGGCCCTGGATCCGCCCCGGGCCTGGTACTCGCCGCTGACCCTTGGCCCCGACGAGGAGGGAGCGTGGAGGTCGATGCACATCAAGTCCGTGGTGATCGACCGGCACACCTGGCTCGTGACCTCGGCCAACCTGACCGACCGGGGCCAGTACCGGAACCTGGAATTGGGGGCGGTGGTGGAGGACGCCACGGTCGCCGAGAGGGTGATCCGCCACTTCGAGCTGTGGGTCGAGGCGGGGGTGATGGTGGAGTTCCCGGAGTAGGCAAGACTCGGCCCCCACCTCGCCATCCGTTCCCTGGCACGGGGCGTGGGGCGTTCCCACCGGCGCGGGCTCGAAGGAATGTACATGTGTTGGTGCCTGACCCCCTGTGTCGGGTCGGTGTGATCCGGCATCCGCTCGACCGGGGGGTGGCATCCTGGGCTCGACTCGCCCGGCGATCCCTTGACCGGGACCGGCGGGAGGCGCAGGATCGACCTCGCTGGTCCCGCTGGAGCGCCGATGCTGCGAGGAGCTGACTCCGCACGTTTCTTGCGTTGGCTGTGGATCTCCGGGATCGGGGTGGGGTGGGGATGTGCCCTTCCGCAGTGGTGGGACGTTCCGGACATCGTCCACGGAGGTGGTGGCGTCGGGAGGGAAGCCCCGACGAAGGAGGGGGACCCCACCCTGACGGGCCCGCCGGACGCGGACGGGGACGGGTGGACCGCCGGCGCGGACTGCGACGACGGGGATCCGGGTGTCCACCCCGGGGCCGCCGAGCGCTGCAACGGCGTCGACGACGACTGCAACGGCAGCATCGACGACGACGCCGACGGGAACGGTCATCCGGACTGCGCCCCCCCGGATCCGCCCATCCCGTTGGCCTGTCCGGAGCGTCGGGTGGCGGTGCTCCCCGTCGGCGGGGCGAGCTTCTCGGAGGACGAGGGGAACGTGGCCAAGGCCTACGGAGCGCTGGGCGACCTCGACGGCGACGGCTACGACGACGTCGCCATCGGAGGCTACTACTGCTACGGGTCGGGGCACGGCATCCCGTGTTACTCCATGGTCGCCGTGGTCTTCGGCAGCCGTCTCGCCGACGGCAGGTGGGGACGCGACTCGTTCAAGTGGACCAACGACGACGTCCACCTGGACCCCCAAGGCGTCACCCGGGCCGGAGATCTGGACGGAGACGGCACCCAGGACATGGCGGTGGTGGGGAGCGACGAGGTCCTGGTGTATCGGGGGCCCCTGGGGGTCCACGGGGATCTGGACACCCCCGATGCCCGCGTCGGCGAGGGCGGGGACGGCGCGTTCCCGCGGGCTCCCCTGGCCGGGGGATTCGACCTGACCGGCGACGGGTGGCCCGACCTGGTGGTCGCCGCTTCCGGGGACCTGGAAGCAGGCGCGGCGTGGGTGCTCTTCGGTCCCCTGTCGTCGGGAATGGTTCCTGGAGCGCGGCTGATCGCCGAGGGGGCGGAGGACGAGGCGGGGGTGGCACTGGCGGTCGGTGGTGACCTCAACGGCGACGGCATCGCCGACCTCCTCGTGGGCGCGCCGGGGAACGACGCTTCGGCGCCGGGAGCGGGTGTGGTGTACGGTATCTTCGGCCCCATCGAGTCCGATCGGGAACTCGCCTCGGCCGACGTGCGGATCCTGGGGGATCCGGCTCAACCCGGGGCCGGAGCCGGTACTTCGGTGGCCTTCCCCGGGGACGTCGACGGCGACGGGTGGGAGGACGTGCTGGTCGGAGCGCCGGGCTACACGCTGGAGGGTGGCCAGGCCGGCGCGGCCTACCTGGTGCGCGGACCCCTCACCGGGGAGCTGTCCCTCGCCGACGCCGACGCCACCCTGGTGGGTAGCCCCCTTCACCAGGACCGCGCCGGGACCCTGGTCAGCGGCGCGGGGGACTCCAACGCCGACGGCTTCCCGGACCTGGCCATCGGGGCGCCCGGCAGCGGGGTGGGGTTCGGTGGCGGCGGGGTGTACGTGGTCACGGGTCCGGTCCGGGGCCGGGTGGACCTCGCGGGGGCGGCCCGGTTGCTGATCCCGGACCACCCCAGCTCCGTGGGCGAAATGTTCGCCCCCGCAGGCGACGTGAACGGGGACGGGGCGGACGACCTGGCGATGGGTGGAACGTGGCGGTATGACGATCCCTGGTCCGAGTACCTGGCCGAGATCCCGGGTCCCGATCCGATGGTCGTGCCTGGATGCATCGGGCAAGACGCGGATGGGGACGGCGTCTCCGGAGTCGACGGCGATTGCGACGATCACGACGGCTCGGTGAACCCGGGGGCCGCCGAGATCTGCGATGGGTTGGACAACGACTGCGACGGCCACGCCGACGGAGGGGGGGGCGTGGACGCCGATGGGGACGGCTTCTCGCCCTGCGACGGTGACTGCGACGACGGGGATCCCGCGGCGTCCCCCGGCCACACCGAGTCCTGCGGCAACGGCCGGGACGACGACTGCTCCCCCGCGCCGGAAGGATGCGGGCCCTACGGGGCAGCGGAGATCTCCCATGTCTGGGAAGGGATCGCGCTCGGTGAGGGGGGTGACCGGTTCGGCCACGGCGTGGCCGCGGCGGGCGACGTCACCGGAGACGGCGTTCCCGACGTCCTGGTCGGCGCGCCCTCCCACGGGACCGAGGACGGCTCTCCCAACGGGGCGGGGGCCGCCGTCCTGCTTCCGGGTCCCTTCCCGGCCGCCGACGGCGGAATGGCGGAGGGCACCGCGATCTGGCTCCGGGGCCGCGAAAGGGAGTTCGCGGGCACCTTCCTCGCCGGTGGGGGCGACGTGAACGCCGATGGGGTGGGCGACGTGGTGGTGGGCTCACCCTACGGCGGTCCCGAGATGGGAGACGGGGGCGCGATGTGGGTGGTGCTGGGGCCGATCTCGTCCGACGTGGACCTCGAGAGCGCGGACGCGGTAGTCACCTCCGGATCGATCAATATCGCCTACGCCGTCGCCATGGCCGGGGACACGAACGGGGACGGGCACGACGACGTCTGGGTGGCTGGAACGGACGGCGCCTGGCTCTTCCTGGGTCCCGTCGTCGGCGAACACGACCTGGAGACCGACGCCGACGCGTTCATCCGGATCTCCGGGGGATCGTGCGGGAGCGCCCTCAGTATCGCCTACGCGGGCGACGTCGATGGGGACGGCTACGACGACGTGCTCTTCGGCGGCGACGGACCCGACGATGACTTCTACGGCGTGTTGAGCGGGTATTGCGGAGACAGCTATCTCTTCCTGGGCCCGGTCTCGGGCAACGTCGCGCTGAGCAGAGCCGAGGCCCAACTCCCGGGGGGCATCGCCCTCGGGGGCGCGGACGTCGACGGCGACGGGCTCTCGGACGTCCTCGTCGGTGACCGGAGCGACGATGCCGACGATGCCCAGGCCGGCCGGGTGATGGTCTTCCTGGGTCCGGTGACCGGGTCCCCGTCGCGCAGCGATGCGTGGTTCTCGGTGGAGGGGGAGGTCCCCTTCGACCACGCCGCCTATGGCACGGTCGCCGACCTGGACGGCGACGGGTGGCCCGATCTGGTGGTCACCGCCCCGGGGAGCGACCGAGGCGGCACCGACGCCGGCGCCGCCTACGTGCTCCTCGGCCCTCTGGCGGGCTCACGCTCCCTCTCCGATGCGGACGGCATTCTCACCGGTCCCGGCGAGGGCGCGTGGCTCAGGGCGGTCGCGGGGCTCGGAGACACCGACGGGGACGGCTACGGAGACCTCTACTTCGGAGCCGCGTGGGACAGCCCCGCTTCGCCGGAAGAGGTCGGCCAGGGGGGATGGGTCGGCGGTGGGCCCGGACGGTGAGGGCGTCTTCAGGGCGACGGCCCCGCGGGAATGACCGCGGCGCGCGGCGTTTCCGCCCAGTTTCCCCCGAGCCCAGTTCCCGTGGTTCAATGGGGTGAACGGGGGCCCGTGCCCTCGCCGTCCGCCTGGGGGGACCCGCGATGCGACCGACGCCCGCGCGACTGCCGCTGCTCTTGATCCTCTGCCTCGTCGGGTGCGGTGGCCTGGGGGGTGACGACGACGCATCCCCCGACGACGACTCCACGCCCGACGACGACTCCACGCCCGACGACGACGCCACGTCCGACGACGACTCCGCGCCCGACGACGACTCCGCGGCCGAGGTGGACGCCGACGCCGACGGGTCCCCAGCGGCGGAGGACTGCGACGACGCGGATCCCGGGGTCCGTCCGGGGATCATCGAGGTCTGCGACGGGGTCGATGACGACTGCGACGGGGCGGTGGATGACGATTGCGGGCTGCTGGGCGAGTTCACCCTCGCCGCCGCACACGGGACCTGGTACGGGGCGTCCCCGGACGACTACGCGGGTGAATTCCTCGGTGCAGCGGGCGACGTGGACGGGTTTGGCCGTACGGACCGTTGACCCAGGGGCACCGGTGGTGCGCCTGGGCCTACGGACCGTAGGACAAACGCCGAAGGCCGGGGATGGTCTCGCCGACCTGCTGGTCGATGTGCCGTATTACGCCCTCGGCCCGAGCAAGACCCCGGGACGGCTCTACCTGGTCCCGGGACCGGGATGGGGCGTCCATCCCCTTTCGGAGGCACAGCCGGTCATCGACGGAGAAGTGTGGACCGCCACCGGGCTCGGCGACATGGACGGGGACGGCTTCTCCGACATCGCGGTCTCCCTCCGCCTGGGTGAAGGAGAACTCGTGGAGCGCCACACGTTGGTGTTCCGCGGCCCCGTCACCGCGCTGCGCTCACCCGCCGATGCCGACGTGGTCCTCACCGACGGCGATGGCGGCGGGTTCATGGCGACGTCCCTCACCGCGGTGGGAGACGTGGACGGTGACGGCCACGGCGACCTGCTGGTTTCCAACTCGGACTCCGACGATGACACGTGGACCGGCGCCTTCCTGCTCCGGGGCCCCCTCGCCGGGACGGTCTCCCTCGCCGACGCGGCGGCCCGGTTCGACGGCGAGTCCATCGGCGAGGCCCTCGCCTACGTGCCGGCGGCGGGGGGAGACATCGACGGTGACGGATACGCGGACCTGGCCCTGGGCCTCGCTGGGACGGAGCTGGGGGGCGAAGGCTCGGGCGCGGTGTGCATCGTGTACGGGCCGGTGTCCGGCGACGTACACCTCGAGGACGCGGGCGCATTCCTGGTGGGCGAGTACTTCCACGACGGCGCCTGGGTGCCCGCCGTCGGCGACGTGGACGGAGACGGCCATGACGACGTCATCGTGGGCGCGAGGGACCACTCCGAGGACTCCACCTACGAGGGAGCAGCGTACGTCGTGTACGGCCCCGTCTACGGGACGTTCCGCCTCGGCCTCTCGGACGCCCGCGTCCGCGGGCGCTGGGCTTACGACCGCATCGGGGGCAAGGTGGCGGTGGGGGACTTCGACGCGGACTGCTACGCCGACCTGCTGCTGGGCTCCGAGCGTGCGATGGGCCCGTTGGGCCTGGATGAGTCCGGCATGGGCTTCGTCGTCTACGGGCCCCTCGCGGGGGAGGTCTCCGTGGGCGACGCCCACGCCTCATTGGAAGGCGTGGCGGTATCCGAGTACGCCGGGTATACCGTCGCCGCCCCCGGGGACATGGACGGCGACGGGTACCCGGATCTCGCCGTGACCGCCTATGGCCACGACGAGGCGGATGGCCTCTACGGCGCCGGTGCGGCGTACGTCCTCCGCGGCGGCCCGGTCTCTCGCCCCGACGCCGACGGGGACGGCTGGGAGCCCGGCTACGGGGACTGCGACGACGCGGACCCGGACGTGTACGGCAGAGCCGTCGAGCGGGTGGACGGGGTGGACCAGGACTGCGACGGGCGCGTCGACGACATTGAGCTGGCGCGGGGCCCGGCGCTGCGGACCGGCCTGGCGCCGGGCGACGGCGCCGGGTCCGCGCTGGCGATGGGGGGCGATCTCGACGGCGACGGGTGGGACGACCTGGCGGTGGGGGTGCCCGGGGACGACGCCGGCGGAACCGATGCCGGCGCCGTGTACGTGCTGTCGGGCCCCGTGGTGGGCGAGGGGGATCTATCGTCGGCGGTCGCCTTCCTGGTCGGGGAGGCGACTGCGGACGGTGCGGGCACAGCGGTGGGCGCGCAGGGGGATATCAACGGCGACGGGTGGGACGACCTGCTGGTGGGGGCGCCATACTCGGCCGAGGGCGGCGCCTCGACGGGAGCGGTCTACGTCATCCTGGGACCCGTGGCGGGGGAGATCGACCTCGCCGAGGCCGACGCCCGGATCGGCGGCGAGTCGGCGGGAGACTCCTTCGGCTGGGCAGTGGCGGCCGGCGACCTGGACGGGGACGGGTTCGGCGACCTCGTCGCCGGAGCCCCGGGGAACGACGCCGGGGGGGCAAGCGCGGGGGCCGTGTACGTGATCCCGGGCCCCGTGTATGGAGACGTTTCCGTCGCGGACGTCGGGAGGAGGTGGTCCGGGGAGGCCGCCGGAGACCAGGCCGGATACGCGGTCGGGGGCGGAGGGGACATCAACGGGTTTGGCCGTACGGACCGTTGGCCCAGGGGCACCAGTGGTGCGCCTGGGCCTACGGACCGTAGGACAAACGCCGAAGGCCGGGGACGGGCTCGCCGACGTGCTGGCGGGGGCCTTCCTTTCCGACGCCGGTGGAGTCGACTCGGGGTGCGCCTACGTCCTCTTCGGGCCGGTCCCGTCCGCGGGATCCCTCGCCGACGCCCCCGCGCGCCTCCCGGGCGAGGCGGCCGGGGACGGGGCGGGAAGGTGGGTGGCCGTCGCGGGCGACACCGACGGCGACGGCTTCGCCGAGCTCCTGGTGGGCGCGTTCCGGAGCGACGGCGGGGGCGCCGACGCCGGATCCGGCTACCTCCTCTCGGGCCCTCTGGAGGCCGGCGCGTCCCTGGCGGGCGCCTCGGCGCGGGTGTTGGGAGAGGCGGCCTACGACAACCTCGGCGTCGTGGGGGCGGCGGGGGACGTGAACGGGTTTGGCCGTACGGACCGTTGGCCCAGGGGCACCGGTGGTGCGCCTGGGCCTACGGACCGTAGGACAAACGCCGAAGGCCGGAGACGGGCTCGCCGACGTGGCGATCTCGGCCCCCGGGTGGGACCAGCGCGGGAGCGACCTGGGCGCCGCGGGGATCTTCTTCGGCCCCCTCTCCGGGGACTGGGCGTTCTCCGACGCCGACGTGCTCGTCGCGGGCCACCGCCCCGGGGACGCCGCGGGAGCCGCGATCTCCCCGCACCCCGGCGACCTGGACGGGGACGGGTTCGCCGACCTGGTGGTGGGGGCGCCTCGCTCCGACCTGGGGGGAGCCGACTCCGGCGCCGTGTACGTCGTCGGGGGTGGCGCGGCCCTGGTCGCGGACCTGGACGGCGACGGCTGGATCTCGCCGGGAGCGGACTGCGACGACGGGGACGCCACGGTCTACCCCGGGGCCGAGGAGCGCCTGGACGGCCGGGACGGGGACTGTGACGGAGGGATCGACGAGATCGACCTCGGGCACTCGGACGCGGTGGTGGTGGGAGCCGAGGGGGACTCCCTGGGCTGCATCATGGCGGTGGTGGGAGACACGGACGGGGATGGCGTGGGCGAGCTGCTGATCGGGAGCCCGTACAGCGGGTTGGGGGGCGACCACGCAGGAGCCGCGTACCTCTTCGGGGGTCCCCCGTCGGGGGCGCTGGGCCCTGGGGACGCCCGCGCCACGATCATCGGCGACTCCATGTACGCGAGCCTGGGCACGGCGGTGGCAGGAGCCGGGGACGTGAACGGGTTTGGCCTTACGGACCGTTGCCCCAGGGGCACCGGTGGTGCGCCTGGGGCTACGGACCGTAGGACAAACGCCGAAGGCCGGGGATGGCCTCGCCGACGTCCTGGTGTCCGCGCCGTGGGCCAACGCCGCGGGTTGGTATGAAGGCGAGGTCTACCTGTTCCTCGGGCCGGTCGTCGGGACCCTCACCCCGGCGGACGCCCACGCCGTGCTGGCGGGGGAGTTCGAAGATGGGCGCGCGGGGGCGTCGGTGGCCGGGGCCGGGGACGTGGACGGGGACGGGAACCCGGACGTCATCGTGGGCGCCCCCGGATCGGGGTCCCTCTACCCGGATCCGGGAGTGCAGCCCACGGTCTACGTGGTCTCCGGTCCGTTCTCCGGGACCATGCAGCTCGGCTCGGCGACCGCGGTCCTCCTGGGAGATCCCAACGGCGCGGCGGGGACCTCGGTCGCCCTGGCCGGGGACGTGGACGGAGACGGCCGGGACGACTTCCTGGTCGGCGACCCGGACCTGTCGGTGGATCATAGCGAGAAAGGAGCGGCCTACCTGGTCCCGGGTTCGGTGTCGGGGACCCGGGACATCGAGGACGTGGCGGTCCGCTTCCCGGGGACGAGCCTTTGGGACGGGACGGGGTACGCGGTGGCCCCCGCGGGAGATCTGGACGGCGACGGCACGGCGGACGTTTGGGTGGGCGCTCCGGGAGCGGAGTGGCCGTCGGCGAGCGTGGGGGTCGCTTGGGGGATGAGTGGCGCCTCGACCGGGGACGTGCCCGTCGAGTCCGCCCTCGCCATCGCACCCGGGGGCGTAGCCTACTCCTCCCATGCCGGTTCCCTCGCAGGGGGAGCGGACGTGGACGGAGACGGCCAGCCCGACCTGGTCGTGGGGGCACCCAACGCGGGGTACGGCTCACTCGGCGGGGGGGCGGCCTACCTGTACTGAGGCGCGTGGACGGGAATCCGGGCACCCGGAGCCGCAGACGCCACCCTGACGGGATCCGCGTCGGACGCGAACGCCGGATGCGGAGTCGCCACCGGCGACCTGGATGGCGACGGGCGGGCGGACATCGTCGTCGGCGCTCCTGGCGACGCCTACCACGCGGACAACCTCGGCGAGGTTCACGTGGTGTACTCGCGCTTCTGATCCCGCCGGGTGAGGGCGGACCCGGCCCCCCGCCGCGCCGCCGCCGGCCCTCTTCGACCCCAGCGCCGATCTCCGCCGTAGGAAATGCGCTGATCCCAGGCCGCCGGGGCACGAGACTCGCCGCCTCGGTCAACGGAGGGCGGGGGCGGTGCGCCCGCACGCCGCCGCCGGCCGGGTTCCAGGAGACCGGGGACGGAGCGGAGCCGTCCAAGCCCGCATCAGAGCGGCGGCTCCGCCTCCTGGACCGCGACCGCAGCGGCGTCCGGAGGCGCGACGCCGAACCGGTCCTTCAGGGATCGGGAGAGATCCTGGTGGGCCGCGCGCAGGTCCCCGAAGGCCCGGGCGTGGCGTCCGATGCGGTCCACCGCGACCGCGACCGGATCGTCCCGCCGATGGCCCAACGCCCCCGCCTCGGGCGGTTCGATCAGCGCCATCGCCACGTCGGGCCGGCACACGGTGAACGCCATCAGGACCACCGCCGACGTCATGTGGTAGTCCGCCCAGGTGAACAGCACCTGGGCCTGGGCGATCGCGTCGCGACGCGCGTCGTCCAGGGCGTCCAGCGCCAGGAGGGCGGCGTGGGCGCGGCGTACCACCGGCCGGCCGATCTCCACCAGGTCGAGGGCGACGGTGTCCGCCTCCGGCTCGTTCACCACCCCCTCCAGGTTGGCGAGCCGCTGCCCGACGTCGTCCGCCTGGGCATCCAGGCCCACCGCCCGTGCCAGGTGGGCGGAGGACCGAAGCGCCGCCGCCTCGGCCGCCGTCAGCTCCCGGATCACCTCCCCGCTGACCCGCAGGAAGTAGTCCGACACGGACTCCGTCGGGTAGCGCACCGACGAGGAGCCACCGGGAGCAGCCCCCGTCGAGACCGACGGCGAGGGCCGCGGGATCCACTCCCGCGCATGATCGACAGCGCGTGCCCGGCGATCCCCCCAACGTCTCTCCACCTTGTCCCTGGCATCGACCTCGGCGGCCTCTCGTCGCGCCTCCGCCTTTGCCGCCGGAGATCGCGCCACGGCGTCGTTCGCCCTCCCGTCGCCCCGTTCTCCGTCGTCCATCCACGGGCCCGACTCGACATCGACCCCCACGGCGAAGCCCCATCCCTCCAGCCCCGGCGGCCCTCCCTCGTCGGGCCCGTGGCGCACTCCCTCCCCGCGGCCCGACGGCCGGCCCTCGTCACCGCCGCCGCCCGACGGCCGGGCGTGGCCCGCGCCCGGCGAAGCACCCCCGCCGGACGCCCGGGTCGTGCCCGACGATCCGCCGCTCTTCGACGTGCCGCTTTTCTTCGATGTATCACCCTTCTTCGACGTGCCGCTCTTTTTCGACGTGCCGCCCTTCTTCGACGTGCCGGTCTTCTTCGACGAGCCCCCCTTCTTCGACGAGCCCCCCTTCTTCGACGAGCCGCCCTTCTTCGACGAGCTGCCCTTCTCGTCCGACGCCGCCGCCTTCGGCGCTTCCGCGGACGGCACCTCCGGCCGCGCGCCCCGGTCTTCCATCCCCGCCCCTGGCGCGGCTCGCCCCGGGGCGATCCCTCCCGCGAGGGCCACCACCCACGCCAGCGCGAGGATCAGGCCGGCCCGGATCCCCGGTGCAGGGCGACGTCCGGGCGGTGGCGCCTGGGGCCCCCAAGGGCTCGCCGCTCCGCTGCGCCCGTCGTCAGGATCGCTGGACCGGTCGCGAGTCATTCATCACCTCCCTCGTCGTCACCCTCGGTCTCCGGCTCTACGGGGCCCCCCTTGCGGCTCAGGTAGCCGCCCAGGGACAGGGTCCAGCCGGGCCCCGGCGCCGTGCCGTTCAGCCACCAGTAGAAGCGCGTGTTGAGATACAGCCGCCCCAACGGCACGTCGAGGCCCACCGCCGGACCGACCAGGAGGCCGCTGCCGAGCAGGTCGTACTCGCCGTCCTGGGTCGCCCCGCTCCCGATGGGCAGCACGTACCCGGCCTGCGCCGCCCCGTACAGGACCACCGGCCCCAAGGGGAGGTCAGCCCCCGCCCACGCGTTCAGCTCCAACAGCGTGGGTGCCTTGATCGCAACGTCCCCCGCGTTCCCCTGGAAGGTCAGGGACTTCGCGCCCACCGCCACGTGGATGTCCAACTCGAACCCCAGCCGCAGGTGGACCAGGTGGGCGTCGCTCCCAAGGGTGATGGTCGCGTAGGGGACGCGCTCGCCGAAGTCGCGCAGGGCGGGGGAGACGTCGGTGTAGAGGGCGGCCACCTCCGCCCGGGCGATCTCGTCCTCCTCGGCGTCCTCCCCCGGGACGGTGTCGGCGGTGAGGCGCAAGTTCCCTCCGTCGAGCAGGCGGAAGCCACCCCCGATGCGATAGGTCCAGTACGAGCGCGGCATCGCTGGCCCCTGCCAGGGCCGCCGCGACCGGCGCGTCGGGCGCAGCACCGGCGCGAAGTCCCGCAGATCGGCCCGCAGGGCCGCCACGGCGTCCGCGGCCTCGCCCTCCCCCAGCTCCAGGTGTGCCCCCAGGCGCCGGCTCCCGTCGACGCAAGAGAAGTCCTGGCAGATCCGGCCGTCGCGGCAGGGATCGCGCGGATCGCACGGCGGGATGAAGACCTCGGCGCACGCTCCCCCCCGGTGACGACGAAGGCCCGGGGAGCACGGCGCCTCAGCGCCCGATCCGGCCCGTGGCCCTCCGCCACGTTCCCCCACCGCCTCCCCCAGCGTCTCCCCCGCCAGGCTTGCGCCCAAGGCATGGCAGGCCATGGCGAGGGCTTCGAGGGGCGCATCCGCCGCCGCCCGCTCCCGCCGCACGAACCGGAACACGCGCCGCCCGCTGGCCGCGTCGACCCCCTCCCACCGGGCGCCCACCGTCGCCCGCCGTCCCTCGCGAGAGAAGGAGATCTCCAGGTCCCCCAGCACCACCCAATCCGTCCCCGAGGAGCGGGCGACCACCCGCGCGGAGTCCGGATCGGCGGCCGCGGGCGCGCTCCCCAGCATCCTGACCGCCCTCTCCTCCATCGCCGCCGGCGTACGCACGGCGACGTGCCTCCCCCCTCCGGGGCGAGGGGCGCCCAGGACGGATCCCCGCCGCTCCGCCTCCTCCACGAACCCCTGCCCGACGTAGGCCAGGCACCCCTCTCCCCGCATCCGGGCGAACCCCAGCGAGGTGAAGGCGGTGACTGCGCCCGGCCCTTCTTCCCCACCGGGACCTCGCGCCTCCGCGGCGCCGGCACGCCCGAGGCCGGCGATCCCCATGGCCAGCGCCAGGCCCGCGGCGGTCACCCCCGTCCCCCTCATCCCCGCGCCCTCCCCCAGCCGACCGTTGGAGAATACCACGCTGGGCGTGTCGCGGCCCGGTGGTCCGGTGGGTGCAGGCGGATCCGGGCCGGGGTCCCCTGGGGAGGGGCGGAGTGGGCCACGGACCGCACGGAAAGGACGCGGTGGGGGACGGGCCGGCCGGCACCGGCCGGTGGACCTGCCCGATGCACCCGGAGATCGTGCGGGATGGGCCCGGGGCCTGCCCGATCTGCGGGATGGCCCTGGAGCCGCGGGGGGGCGAGGGCCGGGAGGAGGAGGAGAACCCCGAGCTGGCCGACCTGACGCGGAGGCTGTGGGTCAGCGCGGTCCTCTCCGTGCCCCTGGTGGTGCTCGCCATGCGGGACCACGTTCCCGGGGAGTGGCTGTCGGCGCTGGAGGCGCGGGGGCTCGTGGGGTGGGTGGAGCTGGTGCTGGCGACGCCGGTGGTGCTCTGGGGGGGCTGGCCCTTCTTCCAAAGAGGCTGGTGGAGCGTCGCCCGGCGCAGCCTCAACATGTTCACCCTGATCGCGCTGGGGACGGGGGTCGCCTACGTGTTCAGCGTGGTGGCGGTGGTGGCGCCGGGTGCCTTCCCGCCCGCGTTCCGGGACGAGGCGGGCACCGTGGGTACGTACTTCGAGGCCGCCGCCGTCATCGTCACACTGGTGCTGCTGGGGCAGGTGCTGGAGCTGCGCGCCCGAGGGCGCACCGGCGCCGCCATCCGGGCGCTGCTGGGGATGGCCCCCAGGACCGCGCGCCTCCTCCGGGATGACGGCGGCGAGGAGGACGTCCCCATCGAGAGGATCCGTCCCGGAGACCGGGTGAGGGTGCGGCCCGGCGAGAAGGTCCCCGTCGACGGCGTCGTTGTGGAGGGGGCCAGCAGCGTCGACGAGTCCATGGTGAGCGGCGAGCCGATCCCGGTGGAGAAGCGCCGAGACGACCCGGTGATCGGCGCGACCGTCAACGGGACAGGCTCGCTGGTGGTCCGGGCCGAGCGGGTGGGGGCCGACACGGTGCTGGCCCGGATCGTGGCCATGGTCGCCGAGGCCCAGCGGAGCCGCGCGCCCATCCAGCGCCTCGTGGACCAGGTGGCCGCGTGGTTCGTCCCCGCGGTGGTGCTGATCGCCATCGTCACCTTCGGGGTGTGGGCCCTGTGGGGACCGCGGCCGGCCCTCGCCTACGCCCTGGTGAACGCCGTCGCCGTGCTGATCATCGCCTGCCCCTGCGCGCTGGGGCTCGCGACCCCCATGTCGGTGATGGTGGCCGCCGGCAAGGGAGCGAGCGCGGGGGTGCTCTTCCGCGACGCCGCGGCCATCGAGGTGCTGAGGAAGGTGGACACCCTGGTGGTGGACAAGACCGGGACCCTCACCGAGGGGAGGCCCCGGCTGGTGGCCGTCGAGGCGGCGGCCGGCGCGGACGGGGCGGAGGTCCTGCGCCTCGCCGCCTCACTGGAGCGGGGCAGCGAGCACCCCCTCGCCGCCGCCATCGTCGCCGGTGCCGGGGAGAGGGGGCTCGCCCTGGCCGAGGCGGAGGCCTTCGAGTCGGTGACCGGGAAGGGAGTGCGGGGGCGCGTGGACGGACGCGACGTCGCCCTGGGCAACCGCCGCCTGATGGAGGACCTGGGGGTGGACCCCGGCGACCTGACCGCGCGGGCCGACGGGCTCCGGGCAGAGGGGCAGACCGTCATGCTCGTCGCCGTCGATGGCCGCCCCGCGGGGCTGCTGGGCGTCGCCGATCCCATCAAGGAGGCCACACCCGAGGCGATCCGGATGCTGCACCGGGACGGCGTGCGGATCGTCATGCTCACCGGCGACAACCGCGTCACCGCCGAGGCGGTGGCCGGGCGCCTGGGACTCGACGAGGTCGTCGCCGAGGTGCTCCCCGAGCAGAAGGTGGAGGCGGTGAAGTCCCTCCAGGCGGAGGGGAACACCGTGGCGATGGCGGGGGACGGCATCAACGACGCCCCCGCCCTGGCCCAGGCCCACGTCGGGATCGCCATGGGCACCGGGACCGACGTGGCGATGGAGTCCGCCGGGATCACCCTGGTCAAGGGGGACCTGCGGGGGATCGCCCGGGCCAGGCGCCTCAGCCGCGCGACCCTGAGGAACATCCGCCAGAACCTCTTCTTCGCCTTCGTCTACAACTCCCTGGGCGTCCCCGTGGCCGCGGGGGTCCTCTACCCCGCCTTCGGCCTCCTCCTCAGCCCCATGATCGCCGCGGCGGCCATGAGCTTCAGCTCCGTGTCCGTGATCGCCAACGCGCTGCGCCTACGGCGTGCGAGGCTGTGAGCCTGCGGTCCGGTGGGGACGCGGGATGGGACGGGGGAGACGTGAGGGAGTAGGGAGGAGGCGAGAGGGGGCCGGCGCCCCTGGGGGAAGGCGCCGGCCGGGGGGGGGACTACGCCGGGTCAGGCTCGTAGGCGAAGAAGCGCGAGGGGGACACATGGCCGCCGTCAGCGGCGCCGCCCACGACCCGCCAGTAGGCCCCGCTGGCGAACCGCGCCTTGAGGCTGTTCCAGAGGGTGTCGCCGATGCGGTAGTTGCTGGTGCCGAGGGGCCCGAAGTAGTAGGTGGACTCCAGGGGGAACAGGGGATCGGCGCTGAACTCGATGCGGGCGTAGTCGCAGGAGTCGTCCCAGTCCCACGCGGGGCTGTTGTCCCCCACGATGGCGCCGTCGGCGGGGGCGTTCAGGGACGGCGAGCAGGTCGCGCCCGGGGGCGTCGGCGGGGCGAGGGGGGCGAGGGTGGTGTAGAAGGACCGGACCGTCGAGTCGGCAGTGACGCCGTCCACCGCGCCGACGATGCGCCAGTAGCCGCCGGAGACGAACTGCCGGCCCAGGGCGGACCACAGGCTCGCTCCCAGGGTGTAGGACTGGGCCGCGGGGCCGTCGCCGAAGCTGCCGAACCAGTAGGTCTTCCAGTCGGGGAAGGTCGGATCGGTGCTGAGCTGCACCACGTAGCCGTCACAGTCGCCGTCGAAGAAGAAGCGCGCCTGGGCGGTGAGGTCCGATCCGTCCGCGGGGCCGGTGGCGTTCACCGTGCACGCGGCGGCGCAGCCCTCGTCCACCACGAAGTCGCAGTCGTTGTCGACGCCGTCGCAGACCTCGGTGGCCCCGGGGTTGGCGAGGGGATCCATGTCGTCGCAGTCACCGTCGCCCACGGTCCAGCCGTCGCCGTCGTCGTCCGGGTCGATGACGCAGCCCTCGTCCACCACGAAGTCGCAGTCGTTGTCGACGCCGTCGCAGACCTCGGCGGCTCCGGGGTTGGCGAGAGGGTCCATGTCGTCGCAGTCCCCCTCGCCCACGGTCCAGCCGTCGCCGTCGGCGTCCGGATCGACCGGCGTACAGGAGTCGTTGGCGGCGCCGGGCGTCCCGAGGTCGCCCATGCCGAACGCGCTGCTCGCCTCGCACCAGGAGAGGCCGTCGTCGTTGAGCAGGTCGTCCAGGATGCCAGCGTCCAGGGTCATGGACGCGCCGTTCGGATCGGGGAAGGACGGGCCACCGTCCCAGGCCACGACGTCGATGACGACCCCGCCGCCGTCGACGATCTCGACCTCGTCGTCGGAGTTGCCGAGGTTCATGCCCGTGAAGACGTAGTCCACGGTGAGGCCGCCATTGAGGCCGGGGTTGTCCTCTCGCCCGAAGACGAAGTACTCGCCGGGCGAGACGTACACCGGGGCCCCGATGGAGAAGGTATCGGTCCCCCAGTCGCGGATGGTGAGGCCCGCGAGGTCGAGGGTGGTCGCCGTCGCGTTGTAGACCTCGAACCACTCCCCGGAGGTGTCGGAGACCATCGCGGGGTTCTGCATGATCTCGGTGATGATCAGGTCGCCGGGCAGGGGGGAGTCCTCGGCGTGGGCCACCCCAGCACCGAGCCCTACCAGCGCACCCACCGCCGACACCACGAACGCTGCCGATCTACGCCACATCGCTTCTGCCCTCTCGGGACTCGCCCATCACGCGCCGTCCCCGGTCCGCCGGACCGACACGGTCCGAACCGGTCGGGGACGTGATAGCACGAGTCGGCCGGGGCGGCGAGGGGTTTTTCCATGGCCTCGCCTGCTTCATCGCGCCGGACCGCCCTTCGGCCTCGACACCTCCCACTGGCCCGCCAGGACGACCTGGGGCACGCTGCCCACACGGTCGGCGTCGATCACGTAGGGGAGGACCTGGAGGATGAGGGTGGGCCACGCGGGGCGGGGGCTCGGCTTGACCATGACCATGCCCCCCACCACCAGGCTGCGGTCGCCGGAGCCGAAGGCCACGCGATGTCGGGCGACGGCGCCCGCCCGGAGGAGGGGGCGGTCGCCACCGGGCAGGATCTCGCCCAGCAGTGCGTACTGGCCCTGGACCATCGTCTCGCGCCTTTCGATGGCGAGGTCCCGGGCGGCGTCGTAGACGTAGGCGGACCGTCCGGGATCGGGGTCGATCACCCAGGCCCAGATGAACTGCACGTTCGCCAGGACGATGACGGGTCCGGCCTTGAGCTTCAGGGTCGGCGAGACGGTGACGCTCCACATCTGGCCCAGGACCGCCTCCTCCTTCCTCTCGTCCCTCTGGGAGTTCAGCTTGCCCGAGGTCACGTCGTAGGGCAGGAGTCCCGAGCTCATGGGGAAGACCAGGGCCCAGTCCCCCTGCACCTCCAGCTCGAAGAAGTCCACCGGCTGGATCGAGAGGCGAGGGCCCACCCTGACGAAGGCCGGGCTGACCGCCAGCACTCCCCCCGCGCCGGCATACGTGGCGCGGAAGATCGCCGAGTCCGCGCGGTGCAGGGCGGCGCGCCCTTGGAGGCGGGTCTCGCTCTGGACGAGGCTGGGCCATCCGCCCAGGGCGAACTGCTCGCGGAACCACAGCCAGGGGGCGGGGCGGTCCGGGGAGCCGGCGGGCTCCGGTGCGCTCCCCCACGACGGGGCGGGCGCGAGCAGGGAGGCCAGCAGCAGGGCCAGGAGGAAGGCGTGAGGGCACGGACGCGGGGGCGCGAGCGACATCGGGACGACCTCCCCACCGGATGCGAGCGGACACGAGCCTACCGCATCCGGGCCACGCCCGGGGGAGGCGGTCGGAGGGGGCAGCCGGCGGGGCCCTCCTGGGGTCCGGGAGCCCCGCGCCGTGGCCACCCCCCACCGCCGTAGCTAAGCTACGGACCGCGGAGGGCGGGACGGGTCCGCCCTTCGGGAGGAGGCCGAGATGACGTGGCGAGGCGACCCCTGGAAGGAGAGGATCCCGACGCGGGAGGAGGCGCTCCTCGGCCGGAGCGAGCGGATGTCCGTGGCCGAGCGCCACGCCGTCCTGGGCGGCCCGATGGAGCCCCCCTTCCCCGGGGGGACGCGGCTGGCGATGTTCGCCCTGGGCTGCTTCTGGGGCGCGGAGCGGAAGTTCTGGGAGCTGCCGGGGGTGGTGTCCACGCAGGTCGGGTACGCCGGGGGGCACACCCCCAACCCGACCTACGCCGAGGTGTGCAGCGGGCGCACGGGGCACGCCGAGGTGGTCCGCGTGGTCTACGACCCCGGGCGGGTGTCCTTCGAGGAACTGCTGCGGGTCTTCTGGGAGAGCCACGACCCCACCCAGGGGATGCGCCAGGGCGGCGACGTGGGGACGCAGTACCGCTCGGGGATCTACACGTTCGGCGAGGAGCAGAGGCGGGCGGCCCAGGCGTCCCTGGGAGGGTACCAGGAAGCGCTGCGGGCGGCGGGGCACGGGAGGATCACCACCGAGGTGCGGGACGCCCCGGAGTTCTACCCCGCCGAGGACTACCACCAGCAGTACCTCCACAAGAACCCCGAGGGATACTGCGGGCTCGGCGGGACGGGGGTGAGCTGCCCGGTGGGCCTGGCGAAGCCGGGGTAGGCGGGATCCGGGTCCCTGGTCGGCTGGAACGTTGTGGCACTCGGTGTCAGACTCGTGTTTCGCACTTTCGGGCCGTCGCGAGGTCCAGGACTGGCCGAGCCCCG
>JAKLKC010000063.1 GCA_023150875.1 Myxococcota bacterium
GTCATCGGGAGGCGCGGTGTCGTCGTCCGGAGGCAGGGTGTCGTCGTCGGAAGGCACGGTGTCGTCGTCATCGGGCGGGACCTCCTCCTCGGGTCCGCAGGACCCGGAGCCGATGGACAGCAGCACCACGGCTGCCCACCCGAGCCGCACCGCAACACCCGACGCCGTCCATCGTTGCTTCATGCCTGAGCCATCCCCGCACCGACCACCCCGGGCGGGTCTCGCGTGCCCGCGACCGGCCGGTGCCAACCCGACCTGACGGCCGGCGCCCGCGCCCATCATACCCGCTGCCCCCGGTCTCGCTCGCCCGCGGGCCCCTTCCCCCGAGGTGGCGTCCGCGCCCGGCACTCCCAGGGGGCTCGGGGGACGGAGGGACCGGGTAGGACCCGCCGCGGCGAACGGGGGCCGCGGCGGGTCCTTGGGGGGACTCAGCCCTCGGTCGGGGCGTCGTCGCAGCGGCTGTAGTAGCCCACCAGGAAGCCGCGCTCGCCCCAGGCGTGCCACACGCCCCCCAGGTTGCCCGCGATCTCGCCCTCGGGGGCGTCGTCGAAGGTCCACTGGCCGGAGTAAGGGCCCAGGTCGGTGTCGCCGGCGGGGCCATACTCGCCGAAGAGGGAGCCACCGCTCCCCTCCATCACCGAGATCCAGCTCCCGTCGAACCCGCCGCCCTCGGCGCCCTCGTGGGGCGCCCAGCCCCCGGCGAGGGAGCCGACCAGGTCGCCGTCCCGCTGGACGCCCAGGCCCTCGAAGGATCCGCCGACACCGCTGGCGTCGTGGTCCCAGATCCCCACCAGGATCCCCCGCACCGGGCAGGGCTCGCCCTCGGCGGCGGCGACCACCGCGTCCCGGATCCGCGAGCGGAGGGTGCCGACGCCCGTCGCCCCCTCGTCCAAGGCGACGGCGCCGATCCCCGGGGCCACCCGAAGGGCCGGGCGACCCGAGAGGGCCGGGGCCGCATACTCCGCGGCGGCCTCGGCGTCCCCCATCTCGCTCTCCAGGTAGTCCACGGCGGCGTCGACGGCGGTCTCCACCTCGCTCGGGGCCAGGGAGCCGTCGGAGCCGGCGCAGGCGGGGGCCAGGACGGCGGCGGCGAGGATGGCGGCGTGGGAGACGGGGGTGCTCTGGAACTTCATGGGATCCTCCTTCATCGTGCCCCCGTCGGGGGGCTTCGTACGTATGGACACGCGGCACGGCGAGGATGCAAAGGGTTCTTGGCGGGGATCGGGCCCCGGAACGCGGCCCGACCGGTCCTTCACTTGTACCACTCCGCCGACCGGAATAGCCTGGGCGCAGTCGCGGCCGCGGGATCCGCGGCGCGGCGCCCACCCACGGTGGGCAGGAGATCGCGGTCATGGAGCGTGAGGGATGAGCGGCCGGGGGATCCGGGCCTCGCTGGCCTGCACGGCGATACTGCTGGCGGCCTGCCTCGACCGGCCGCCGGACACGAGCGGACAGGACGACGACGACGACGAGACGGTCGACGACGACACCGCCGACGACGACACCACGCCGGACGACGACACCGGCCTCACCTTCCGGGGCGTCGTGCGCTCCCTGCCCGGGGGAGATCCCTTTGGGGACCCGTCGGCGACCCTCTTCGTCACCGTCGCCGACCCCACGCCCCTGCTCACCGGGAGCATTCCCGAGGTCCTGGCGGTGGCGGACGTGGACGGCGGGACCGGGGCCTTCGAGGTGCCGAACGTCCCCACCGAGGGGATGTCTCTCGGCCTCGCCCTCATGGTGGACGACCTGGGGGTGGACTACCACACCACGGGCATCATCCTGTCCCCCAGCGTGTGGAGCGGCGCCGGCGACGGATCGGTGATCGACGTGGACGCCTACGTGCTCTCGGCCGCCGCCGCGGGCGACGTGGAGGCGGGCCTGGACGCCGCCGGGTGGACGGGCGCCTCGCTGGCCTGGGCGGGGGCGGTGATGGGCTTCGTCCGGGACGCGGACGGGCTCCCCCTGGCGGGGGCGACCGTCACTCCCCCGGGGAGCGCCGCCGTCTATTACGCCGACGGCGACCTGTTCACCGCGTCGCCGGACCTGGGCTTCGTCGGATCCGGCGGGAGCGCCGCCAACGCCGCCACCACCCAGGGCGGGAGGGCGGTCTTCGTGGTGCCGTCCGCCCCCATCGGGTTCTACGCGGCGGACGGCCCCGGAGTCTCCTTTCCCAACCTGACCGGCGGGACCCTCCCCGGCATGTTCTTCGTGACGGTGTTCGAGCCCTGAGGGCGACCGTCGAAGGCGGACGGCAGGGCCGGAGATGGGTCGCCCCCACCTCCGCCGACGCGGCGGGTGCCCGCCCCCCCGGACCGAGGAGGGGCGGATGTGTCACCCTTCCCGATGCCCTGCGCCCGCTCCTAACCATCCTCAGGCAATCCACCGAACGTTCCTTGCGTGCCCGAGCCCGAGCCCGTGCCCGATCCGTGGTGGACAACGGCACCGTGACCGGACGTCCCCGCCGGGCACGGACGCGGGCACCGGCCTTCGGCCTGGGCTCGGGCACGAGGGAACGCGGTACGGATCCGCTCCGAGTCCGTTCCCGTCCAGCTCATAGCCTGAGGCGAGTTACTCCCCGCCCGGGGCCGGCACCGAGAACACCCACGTCTCCGACTGGACCGGTCCCTCGGCCGCTCCGGCGGTCACCCTCCAGTACCCTCCCCCATCGACGAAGCGGTTGTCCAGCGCGTTCCACAGGGTCGCGTTCACGCCGTAGTGCCCATCGCTCGACGAGCCGAAGTAGAAGGTCGACTCCACCCGGAAGTCCGGCGACGACGACAGCTCCAGGTAGGCCCCGGTGCAGTCCGTGTTCCAGAGGAACGTCGGGGGCGCGTCGATGACCGACCCGTCCGCCGGACCCTCCAGGTTCACCAGGCATCCCTCGACCGGATCGGGCGCGGGGGGCTTCGGCACCAGGGTGGTGAAGAACGACCTCGCCTCGGTGGCCGCCGTGAAGGCGCCCGCGCCCCCTACGACCCTCCAGTAACCGGCCTCGGTGAACCGGCGGCCGATGGAGGACCAGATCGTCCCGGAGGGGACCATGGCGTTGTCCCCGCCCACGTCGGCGAAGCCACCGAACACGTAGAGGTTGTCGGCGGGGAAGGTGGGGTCGTCGCTGATCTCCAACCGGTAGCCGGCACAGTCCCCGGACCACACGAAGGCCCCGCCGCCGGTCAGGTCCGCCCCCTCGGCCGGGCTCACCGGAGCCACCGAACACTCGGCGCCCGCCGGAGCCCCCCGATAGAGGAACGCCCCGCCCTCGTAGGTCACCGCGCCCGTGTAGCTGTCGGACCCCACGATCAGGTCCCCGTATCCGTCACCGTCGACGTCCCCCGCCGCCGCCACCGACTGCCCGAACTTCGCCCACACCTGCCATCCCTCCTGCACCCAGTCGGCCTCCCCCGCCAACCCGTCGGCGGAGCCCAGGAACACCTGGGCGCGGCCCTCGTCGTGGTCGCCGACGTCGAAGTACAGCGCGCCGACCACCACGTCGTCGTACCCGTCGCCGTTCACGTCCCCCGCCGACGCCACCGACTCCCCGAGGCCGGCCCCGTCCTGGGCCTCCCCCGCCGTCCACGCCGGAGTGGTCCAAAGCCCCGAGGCCGAACCCAGGTAGACGTCGGCCCGGCCCCCCTCGAAGTCCCCGCCCGAGAACCCGGAGGAGCCCACCACCACGTCGTCGTACCCGTCTCCGTTCACGTCCCCCGCCGACGATACCGAGTACCCAGCGTTCGCGTACTCGGACTCCCCCACCTTGGTCCACGCCGGAGACGCGGCGAGGCCGGTGGCGGACCCGAGGTACACGTAGACCTTCCCCTGGTCGTCGTAAGGGTAGTAGGGCGCCCCCACAATCACGTCCCCGTACCCGTCCCCGTTCACGTCCCCGGCGGACGCCACCGAGTATCCGAAGTTGGCACCAGTCTGGTTCGCCTCCGCGGTCCACGCCGGGGAGGTGGACAGCCCGCTCGCGGACCCCAGGTACAGGTAGGCCAGACCCTCGCTGCTCTGACCGTTGGAGCGGAACGGCGAGCCCACCACCACGTCGTCGTAGCCGTCGCCGTTCACGTCCCCCGCCGACGCCGCGGACCAGCCGAACTGGGCGTAGCTCGCCCCGCCGTCCGCCGTCCACGCCGGGCTCGGGTCCAGGCCCGCGGACGAACCGTGATACACGTAGGCCCTTCCACCGTCCGTGAAGGCGTAGTCGGCCTTGGGGCCCCCCACCACCACGTCGTCGTAGCCGTCGCCGTTCACGTCCCCCGCCGTGGCCACCGACCAGCCGAAGTACGCGCCGCCGGATCCGGAGGTGTCCGACCAGTCCGCCGTCTCGGACGGCCCGGCCTCGGAGCCGTGAAAGACCGACGCCAGCCCGTCTTCGCTGGATCCGTCGTCGTAGAACGGGGAACCGACGATCACGTCCGCGAGTCCGTCCCCGTTCACGTCCCCGGCGGACGCCACCGAAAAGCCCGTGAAAGCCGACGCCTGCCCCCCGGTCACCGCCCAGGCCGCCGGGGTCAGCAGGGGCCCCGCGTCCCGAGCCTCCCGCGCCCCCATGCCCGGGGCGGCCCGCACCGGGCGTCCCGCCTCCCCATCGGGGGGGGCCTGGTGCTCCACCGACGCCCCGGCCCGGAGCCCGTCGGCCTCTGGGGACCAGCCCGCCGCGCCGCACCCGGTGGCAAGGAGCAGCGCCACCGCGCCGCCGCCCGAGACCCACCCCTCCATCCTCGCACCCAGGAAGACCCGACGTCCGCCCATCGCCACAGGACCTTTCTCCGCCGCGCGGCCCGACCAAAAAGGACCGGTCCCGCCCGGGGGAATCGGAAATAGCCGATCCCCGGGAGGTGGATCAAGGGAATTCGACATGACGTGCCCGCTGCGGCGGACCAAGCCCGCTTCGACCCCGCATCGGGCGTGTGACGCCGGCCGTGTCGACCTCGATCCGCCGCGACCTTCCGTGGCCGGCGTCGATCTCCGCAAGGACTCAGGGCACGCTGAAGGAGCGGACCCCGGACGTCACGTCCCCCTCCGCCGCGCCCGCCGTCACCCGCCAGTAGCCCGCCGAGCCGACGAAGTGCCCGTCCAAGGCGTTCCAAATCGTGCTGCTCATGGTGTAGTGTCCGCCGGAGACCGCCCCGAAGTAGTAGGTGGACTCCAAGGCGAAGTCCGGGTCGGACGAGACCTCCAGGTAGGCCCCGGTGCAGTCGGTCGTCCAAACGAAGGTCGGGGGGGAGAGGATCGTCGCGCCATCGGCGGGGCTGCCCTGGGAGACCGTGCACCCGGGCACCGGGGCGGGAGGGGTCGGGAGCGGGTAGTGGGTCGTGTAGAAGGACCGGGGCGCCGACGCGACGGTCAGGCCGTCCAGGCCGCCCACCACCCGCCAGAAGCCCTCCACCGTGAACGCCCGCCCGATGGCGGACCAGAGGGAGGCGCTGGGGGAGAAGGAGTTGTCGGCCAGGTCGTCGGCGAAGTTGCCGAAGACGTACACCTCGTTGGCGGGGAACCCGTCGTAGGGGCTGATCTCCACCCGGTAGCCGTCGCAGTCCCCCGACCAGATGAAGGTCGGCCCCGCGGTCAGGTCGGCGCCGTCGGCGGGGCCGATGGGCGAGATGGAGCAATCCGCCCCGCAGCCGTCGTCCGCGGTGCCGTCGCAGTCCTGGTCCACGGCGTCCCCGCACACTTCCACGGCCCCCGGGAAGGAGGCGGGATCGGCGTCGTCGCAGTCCCCGGACCACACGGACCAGCCGTCCCCGTCCTCGTCCGCCGATCCCGTGAGGACGTGGGTGCCCCCGGCCTCCCCGTATACGCCGCCCCACAGCCAGCGGGACCACCCCTGGGGGGAGGCGGTGGACGGATCCTCCAGCAGGCGGGCCCGCCAGTGGTAGGACTCCGTGTCGTCCAGGCCCCCCACCGTCACCTGCAGTTCGGTCCCCCCGACCCCGGTGTCGGTGAAAGCGCTGCCCTCCACGAACCCCGTCCCGTCGAAGGGGATCCCCAGGGGCTTCGCCTCCACCTGGAGCTTCACCCGGCCCCTGCCGATGCCGCTGCGGCCCGTCGCCGCGACGTCGAAGGCCCCGTCGGTCCCCGAGAAGCCGCCGGTCACCACGGGAGTGGTCTCGCCCACCCGCCGCGCCTGGGGGACCAGCGAGGTGCCCGGACCCACGCCGTCCCCACCGTTGCCGAGGTACAGGGACGCCGCGCCCTCGTCGATCTCCCCATTGTCGTATCGGTACGCACCCACCACGACGTCCGCGTATCCGTCCCCGTTCACGTCCCCCGCCGATGACACGGAGTAGCCGAACGACGTGCTCTCCTGGTCGGACTCCGCCGTCCACGACGCCGAGGCCGACAGCCCCGAAGACGAACCCAGGTACAGGAACGCCCCGCCCTCGTCCGTCTCCCCTTGATCGTGGGCGTACGCTCCCACCACCACGTCCCCGTACCCGTCCCCGTTCACGTCCCCCGCGGACGACACCGAGGTCCCGAAGTACGCGTTCGCCTGGTCGGACTCCGCCGTCCACGACGCCGACGCCGACAGCCCCGAGGGCGAACCCAGGTACAGGAACGCGGCACCCTCGAACGACTCCCCATCGCTGTAGGCGGACGCACCCACCACCACGTCCGCGTAGCCGTCCCCGTTCACGTCCCCCGCCGAAGACACCGAGTAGCCGAAGTACCCGGTCGCCTGGTCGGACTCCGCCGTCCACGACGCCGAGGCCGACAGCCCCATGGGCGAGCCCAGGTACAGGAACGCCGCGCCCTCGTTCGTCTCCCCGTTGTCGTAGTCCCGCGCCCCCACCACCACGTCCCCGTATCCATCCCCGTTCACGTCCCCCGCCGAAGACACCGACCTCCCGAAGGAAGCGCTCGCCTGGTCGGACTCCGCCGTCCACGACGCCGAGGCCGACAGCCCCGAGGACGAGCCCAGGTACAGGAACGCCGCGCCCTCGTTCGTCTCCCCGTTGTCGTAGTCGTACGCGCCCACCACCACGTCCGCGTAACCGTCCCCGTTCACGTCACCCGCCGACGATACCGAGGAGCCGAAGCGCGCGGACGCCTGGTCGGGCTCCGCCGTCCACGACGCCGACGCCGACAGCCCCGAGGGCGAGCCCAGGTACACGAACGCGGCGCCCTCGCTCGCCTCCCCATTGGAGTAGCCGAGCGCACCCACCACCACGTCCGCGTAACCGTCCCCGTTCACGTCCCCCGCCGAAGACACCGAGGTCCCGAACAACGCGCTCGCCTGGTCGGACTCCGCCGTCCAAGACGCCGACGCCGACAGCCCCGAAGACGAACCCAGGTACAGGAACGCCGCGCCCTCGTAGGACTCCCCGCCGTCGTAATAGGGCGCGCCCACCACCACGTCCCCGTACCCGTCCCCGTTCACGTCCCCCGCCGACGACACCGAGAAGCCGAAGCGCGCGGAAGCCTGGTCGGACGCCGCCGTCCACGCCACCGCCGAAAGCAACGGGTCCACCGTCACCGGGTACACCGCCCCCGCGGTCTCCACCCGCAGCCGTACGCCCCCGGCCGTCCCTTCCATCCGCGACGCCAGGTCGCGCCCCGTCGCGTCCCACGCCCGCAGCCCCGAGTATCGCAAGTCCGTCCCGCCGGGGACCTCCAGCCGCGCGGCGGTCCCGGATCCCTCCACCCGGGCCACCGCCCCCGTCACCCCCACCTCCAGGACCACCGTCCCCGAGCCGTCGGGCGGCGCCACCACCACGAAGCCGTGCTCCAGGCCCCGGATGCCGTTCTCCCACCACTCCGTCACCCCGTCCCGGGCCACCTCGACCCGCCGCAGGCACTCCCCCCGCGCGTCCACCTCCCCGTCCGACCGGCACTCCCCCAGCTCCGGCGCCGAGCCCCGGGCCTCCCGCACGCCCCCGTCTCCACCCCAGGCCACCAGGCCCACGGTCACCGGCTCCCCGCCGTCCCCCTGGCCGGCCCGCACCCGCGCGCCCTCGGCGGCCACCTCGCCCGCGAGCCCCTGGGCCCGGTTCCGGAAGCGGTACGCCCGCTCCCCCTGCGCCGCGAACGCATAGGAGCCCGCGGCGATCCGACGCTGGACCACCTGCTGCCACGACGCCGACGCCGGTGCCCCGTCCTCAGCGGGCGCGCCGGCGGGCGGCGAGGGATCCCCGCACCCAGCCACCGCGCACACCACCGCCCACAGCGCCCACACCCGCAGGTCCCGCATCGCGTCCTCCGATCGAGTCAGCCGTCCAGCCACGGAAGAGAAGAACCCGCGGCCCGGACCACGCGGGGGCTCTCTTCAATAGCCGGGCGCCAACGGGTGCGTCAAGGACTTCGCTGGCGTGGCCTGGGCGCTCGACGCGAGAGAAGGATCCGGACCGGTTGACCGGTCCATTCAGCGGACCTAGGATCAAGTCCATCGACTCGGAGGCACCCCGTGACCGTGAAGTTCTCCCGCGACGTGGTCCCCCTCGCTGACCTCAAGGTAAACCCGGGCCGAGTGGTCCGGCACGTCGCGGAGGCGAGAAGGCCCGTCCTCCTGACCAGCCGCGGGAGGGGGGTGGCGGTCGTCCAGTCCGTCGCCGACTTCGAGGCCGCCGAGGAGGAACGAGAGTTCCTGAGAGCGGTCGTTGCCGGGCTGACGGACCTGGAGGAGGGCCGAGAGGTCACCGTCGACGAGGCTCGCGCCCGCCTGGGCCTGGCGTAGGCGCCCGTGCCGCGGCGGGCGAAGGTGAGCCTCGCCGCGTCCGCCATGTCGGACCTCCAGGCCGTCCTGGACTGGTACACCGAGCGAGGCGCCCGGCCGGCAGGGCTCAGGTGGGTGGCGGATCTGCTGGACCACATCCAGGCGCTGGCGTCTCACCCCGACATGGGTCGGGTGGTGCCCGACTTCGCCCGGCCCCGGCTCCGGGAGCTGACACGACCCCCCTTCCGGATCGTCTACCGGCGAGACCCGGACCGCGTGCGGGTCGTCCGCGTGTGGCGGGGCGAGCGACTCCTGACGCTGCCACCGGGAGCCGAGGATCCAGAGTAGACGGCCCGGCGTCCCCTCGATGCCGAATCGAGGACCCTCTCGGCACTCCCGGCGCGGTCACCGGCCGCGCGGGCGTCTCCCGCCCTCCGTCTGCCCGCGGAGCGACTTCCACAACCCGGACTCCGTCAGGCGGGCGTCTCGCCGCTCCGGGCGCCGGGCCGTCGGGCCAGCAGCTCCCACAGGGGCCCCCGCACGCCGAGCTTCCGCAGGCGCAGAGTGAAGCGGTCCATGTCGGGGTTGTCCAGGCCGGGGAAGACCCAGTGGGGCCTCTCGGCGCCGATGGCGGTGGCCTTCTCGATGATCCCGTCCCGCACCGCCTCCTCGATGTAGAAGATCGGCTCCAGGCCGATGTCCTCGCGGCGGATCCGGCCCTCGGCCTCCAGCTTCCGGGCCAGGGAGGTGTCGGGGTAGAGCCTCACCCCGAGCATGGCGAACACCGCGTCCGGGCGCGTCCCGTCCACCACCGCCACGGTCGAGTCCATGGTCTCGAAGGTCTCGCCGGGGCCCCCGAAGATCAGGCTGTGGCAGACCTTCACCCCCGCGCCCTTGAACCACGCGCTCGCCGACTCGATGTCCGCGACGCCGAAGGACTTCCCGAGGCCCGCCAGCGTCGCGGGGTGGGCCGCCTCGGTGCCGATCTCGACGCCGGAGCAGCCCGAGCGGGCCATCGCCTCCGCCACCTCCTGCCTCAGCCCCGCGGGGGTCACGTAGGCCGTCCAGCGCAGCGGCAGGCGCCGGGACTCCAGCTCCCTGCAGAAGGCCAGGGCGTGGGAGGCCGGCACGTTGAACACGTTGTCCACCACGAAGAAGCGGGTGATGGAGCGCTCCCGGTACATGCGCTCGATCTGGTCCACTGCCCGCTCGGCGTCCCCGAGGCGCACCCGGCTCCCCTCCAGCACGGGGTAGGTGCAGTAACTGCACGCGAAGCCGCACCCCCGCTTGGTCTGGACGTTGGCCGCCCCCCCGAGGCGCTGGTAGGTGGCGAGGTCCGCCAGGTCCAGGGCGGGCTCGTTCGGGGGAAGGCGCCCCCTCCCCACCGTGGCGTAGAGGAGCCGGGGATCCCCCGAGGGACCGTGGGGGAAGTCCCGCACCGGCCGGCCGTGCCCCGCCAGGTCCTGCAGGAGGTCCCGGAAGGTGGCCTCCCCCTCCCCCACCACGCCGAAGTCGGCGCCGAGCGCCCCCACGAAGAGGTCGGGGAAGAGGGTGAACGCCGATCCCCCCAGGACCAGCGACGCCTCGGGGGCCTCCGCCCGGATCGCCCGGGCGACCTCCCGGTAGTACTCGAACCAGGCGGTCGCCCTGGGCCACGCCACGTCATCGACGTTCCGCATCGAGAGGCCCACGACCTCGGGCCGGTGCCGCGCGATGGCGGCGGCCAGGGCGTCGCGCCAGCCCTCGCCGTCGAAGCAGGCGTCGTAGAGGGCCACGTCGTGACCCGCCGCCCGCGCCGCCCCCGCGACGTACAGCGCGCCCAGGGGTACGACGGGATCGGGCCTCTGCTCCTGGTTCGCCGCCACCATCAGGACGCGCATCGGTCTGGACGCTCCGTGGGGGGAGCCTCTCGGCCGCCCGGGGTGCGGGCGCACCCTAACAGATGGCCGCCGCGAGAGAAAGCGACGGCGTCCGGGGTGGGGGCATCGGGCCGCCCGCGCCCGGGGCGGCCCCGGGCGTCGGGGACGTGACGGCGGAGGCGGGATGGCGAGAAGTCGAGGCCGTCAGTCGCAGCCGCCGGAGGGGGCGTTGGAGAGGTCGAAGGTGACCGATCCGCAGGGGTTGGCGACGCTGCCCGCCCCGTAGATCCCGACGGTGGTCCCGGACTCGTGGTTCACCACCGTGTTGCTTCCGTTGACGGTGATGGTGCAGCCGGTCTTGGCGTAGATCACGTCCCCGGTGCCGTTGGTGGTGATGCTGACGCCCTCCTCGGCGTAGATGGTGTTGCCGCCGCCGTTGCTGTTGATGCTGGCGCCGGTGCAGGCCCACACCGCCGTCCCGCCGCTGGTGATGGTGTAGGTCGCCGTCTCCACCCTCGCCGTGGAGGGGATCGCGGCGGAGCAGTCCCCGGCGGCGTCGTCGTCCGCCGCGTCGTCGTCGGCGGCGTCGTCGTCCGCGGCGTCGTCGTCGCCGGCCGCGTCGTCGTCGTCCCCGGTCGGACCGCAGCCCGCCGCCCCGAGGAGGGCGAGGGACAGCAGGGCGACGAAGAGGCGATACGGAGAGGAGAAGGACAGGGTCATGGCGCATCCTCCGGGAGGGAGCACTGTGGGACGGGTCCACGAAGACTCACCGAGTATGGGGGACCGGCCGGACCGGGTCAACGCTCGCGTCCGCTCGCCCGGCCGCTCCGCCTCAGGCTCCGGTCCAGAGCGCGCAGGTGCCCGATCCCCGGGCTCGTTCCTTGCCTCGGCGACCCGGGCCCCTTCCGTGGTCGTGGGGCGTGGGGAGGTGGACCGATGGCATGGGGGACGCGCATTCCATTCCGGGCGGGGGTCGCGGGGCTGCTCGCCGCGGCCCTGGCGGGGGCGGGTCCGGCCGCCGCGGAGGACCTGGACTCCGGTGGACCGCTGGAGGCCCCGGGCCCGTTCGAGGGGCCGGGCATCGTGTTGGGGGCGTCCGCCGGACTGGACGACGCCCACGACGTCGCCGCGGGCGTGGGCGGCGCCGTCGACGACGACGCCGCCGGGGAGTGCCTGTGAGCGGCGGAGGTCGCGGCGGATCTCCGCGTCACATCCGCCGGGAAGGCTGACCACCCGTACGCCGGGGCGAGCCGACATCCTCCTCCTTCCCGCCCCGCGACCGGAGCCTTCCCCATGCACCCGCCCCGCTTCGCACGTCACGCCGCATCCGTCCTGGCCGTCGCCTCCCTCGGCGGGGCGTCGCCGGCCGCCGCGGCCGTCCTGTACGCGACCGTCACGGTCACCACCGACACTCCGGACACCACGCCCGGCGACGGGTTCTGCATCGACGCCGCCGGCGAGTGCTCGCTGCGCGCGGCCATCGACGAGGCGAACGCCCTCCCCGAGGGCAGCTTCGTCCGGGTCAGCAGCGGCGTCGTCGACCCCGTGGTCCTGGACGGGCCTCTGGTCGTCGGCGCCACCGTCCAGTTGGAGGGCCTCGCCATCGTCGGTGGGTGCGGCGGCGCCGTGTTCGAGCTGGAGGGGGCCCCCTACGGCCTGGAGCTCTTCGGGGTGGACCTCGAGAACGGGTGCGCCGACGGCGAGGCGAGCGCCATCGAGGCGCGGGACGGCGGGTACGTGCTCCTCGACACCTGCTCCGTCACCGGGTTCGAGCGCACCGACCGTGCCGCCATCGACGTCCTGGGGGGCGACGTCGTCCTCTACGACTCGGTCCTCCAGCGCAACCGCCACCTCCTCGACGGCAACGGGTACGGCGGAGCCGTGGCGGTGTGGTGGGGCTCCCTGGACGTGACCGGCTCCATCTTCGTGGAGAACGAGGCGGCGGCGGGGGGGGCTGTCGCGGCGCTCGGCTCGCCGACGACGGTCCAGCTCGGCACGCGGTTCGAGATGAACATCGCGACGCTGGGCTCCGGCGGCGGCCTGTTCTTCCAATCGCTCGAAGCGAATCCCCTGGCCGTCTCCGACACCTACTTCCTGGGCAACGACGCTCCCGACTCGGTGGGTGGCGCCGCGGACGTCGACGCCCGCGACACCACCGCCACGTTCGATCGCGTCGCCTTCTACGGCAACGCCGCCCTCAACTGTGGCGCCCTCTGGTTGTGGTCCGAGGCGGCGTCCATGACCTCCAGCTCCCTCCTGCACAACTTCGCGGACAACCTCGGCGCGGCCCTGTGCGTGTCGGGATCGATGGACCTCATCAACTCGACGGTGTTCCAGAACCTGAGCGGGTTGGGCGGAGGCGCCTTCGAGAGCTCCCTGGACGGCGTGATCCGAGCCGGCAACAGCCTCATCGCCCTGAACTACTCCACCCCCTTCGAGACCGACTGCACGGGCGAGGTGGAGTCCCTCGGGCACAACCTGGTGAGCCGGGTCGGCTTCTGGGGGGAGGACCCCATCTGTGACGGGTTCGACTTCTTCCTCGGGGACCGGGTCGGCTCGGTCGGGCATTCCATCGCCCTCCACCTCGGGGGCGTGGGGGTCTGGGGCGACAGTCCCTTCGGCCTGCCGACGCTGAAGATCCTCCGGGCGAGCCCCGCGGTCGAGGGGGGAGATCCCGCCCTCTGCCCAGGCTACGACCAGAACCTGCACCCCCCGGTGGACGCCGACCGGGACGGGTCGCCGGTCTGCGACGTCGGCGCCCACGAGTGGGGCGTGCGCTGAACCGTCGCGGTCGGGACTGGCTCCCGGCCATCCCTCCGCGCCCTCGCCTCCCGGGCGACCTGCTCGGGATCGGGCAGCTCGGCCCCACAGCTCCGACAGAACCGCTTGGGGTCGGGGATCCGCACCCCGCAGCCGGGGCAGGCGATCCCGGAGGGATCCGCCGTCACAGCTTTGCGCCGCAGCGGTCGCAGAACTGGCCGGCCAGGTCCCCGGGGTGCACGGCGGCGCACTTCGGGCAGGTGGTGGCGGGGGGGGCGCCCCGGGGCGCGGCGGCCGGCCGGCCCGCCACCGCCTCCAGCGCCCCCAGGCGGTCCCGGATCTCCCTCAGGAGTCCGAGCCCCTCGTTGACCTTCCAGTACCAGCACATCAGCTCGCGCATCACCAGGAAGAGCAGGAAGGCCCCTCCGAGGAGGACCAGCCCCAGGGCGACGGCGTCCTGGGAGTCCGCGGCGTGGGCCGTGCCGGGGACGAGGGCGGCCAGCGCGCCCCCTCCCATGATCGTCCGCCAACCGAGCTGCTTCATGTCCCCTCCAGGCGTTCAGCGGGTGGCCGCGACCACCCCGATAACGAGCAGGAGCGCCAGGAGCACGGCCCCCGCCACCGCGAGCCGCGCGAGGTTCCGAGCCGTCACGGGATCGACGGTCCTCGCCAGGACGCCGAGTACGACGACGAGGACGGCGACGGCGGCGAGCAGGACCGACATGGGCGCTCCCCACGGCAGTCTACACGGATCGGGGCGCCCCGTTGCCCCCGGGGGGCGCCGCCCGCACTTTGTATCGAAGGGGGTCCATCCGGCCGCCATCCCGGGGCCGGTCCGAGCCATGGCCTGCGCCTCTCCTCCCGCCTCCGAGGCGGACCCCACCGGCCCGCCCGGGTTCGTGCTCGTCGTCGAGGACGAGCCCGGGATCCGCTCGGCCCTGGCGGCCCTGGTCGAGGCCGAGGGCTTCGAAGTGGAGACGGCGGGAGACGGCCGTGAGGCGCTGGAAGTGCTCCGCCGCCGCCCAGGCTCCTGTCTGATCCTGCTAGACCTGATGATGCCGGGCATGAACGGCTGGCAGTTCCTGGAGGAATGCTCCCGCGACGTCGTGCTGGCGCCCGTCCCCGTGGTCGTCGTCTCGGCCTTCGAGGCTCCCCGTGGCTTCCGGGCCATTCGCAAGCCCATCGACTTCAACCACCTTGTCGGGATCGTCCGTGAGCACTGCGTCCCGTGACGGCCGCCCCGGACCCGCCGCGGGTGGCCCTCACGAGGGTCCCAAGGAGCCCGGCCCGGGGCTGGCCGCGGCGAGGGGGCTCGCCCTGGGAGCCGCCGGCGCTCTGGCCGTCGCCGTGGCAAGGGCCATCCCCCTGGACCTGGGACCGGTGCCCGCGTTCTGGCCGCTGGCGGGCCTGAGCCTCGCCGCCGCCTGCCTGTGGGGACCGCGGGCGACCGCGGCGACCTCCGGGGGTGCCCTCCTGGGGGGCCTCGCGCCCCTGCCCGTCGGCCGCCCGGACCTTGGGGACACTCCGGGCTTGGCGGTGGCCCTGGCGCTGGCGGCGGCGGCCCAAGGCGCGCTGGGCGCCCGGATGGCCACGGGCGGCCGGCCCGGTGGCGACCCCCTGGGTTGCCCGGCGGGCGTCGCGCGGCTCGTCCTCGCCGGCGGGACCGCGGGGTCCCTCGCCGCCGCCGTGGTCACCGCCGCGGTCCTCGCCCTCGCCGGCGCGACGCCCGCGGTCGCCGTCACCGCCGGGGCCGCCGTCGGTGCGGCCTCCCTGGCGGGCGGGGTGGTGTGGGGGCCCCTCGTCCTGGCGTTCGCGCGACCACGGTACCTCTTCGCGGCCCCCGGGAGGATCGAGGCCCTGGTCCTCGCCCTCCTCTCGGCGGCCATCGCCCTCGTCCTCTGGGGCCCTCCCCTCGGGGGGCACGTCCGAGGCGCTCCCGTGGCCCACCTGGCGCTGATCCCCATGTTCTGGGCGGCGGTGCGCTTCGGCCCCCGGGGTGTGGGGGCGGTGCTAGCTCTGGTCTCCCTCGCCGCCACCGCCGGGACCGCGGCGGGGCTGGGGCCCCAGGCCGGCCCGGACGGCTGGCGGGCGGCCTCGCTCCTGGACATGTTCTTGGTGGTGACGGGCTCCGTGGGCCTGTTGGTGGCGGCGGCGGTGGAGAGTCAGGCGAGGTCGGCGGCGGAGGCGCGACGCTCCTCCATGTTCCTGCACTCCATCGTCGAGAACATCCCGGACATGGTCTTCGTGAAGGAGGCGGAGGACCTGCGCTTCGTGCTCTGGAACCGCGTGGGCGAGCAGCTCCTCGGGATCCCCCGGTCCCAGCTCATCGGGCGCACCGACTACGACGTCTTCCCCGAGCACGAAGCCGACTTCTTCACCCGCAAGGACCGGGAGGCGATCCGCCGGGGCGGGATCGTGGACATCCCCGAGGAGCCCATCCACGTCGCCAGCGGTGCCGTGCGGTGGCTGCACACCAAGAAGATCACGCTGCCGGACGAGGCCGGCCGCCCCGCCTACCTGCTGGGGATCTCCGAGGACGTCACGGAGCGGAGGGCGGCGGAGCAGCAGCGCCTCCGGGTCGTGGACCGACTGAGGGAGCTGGACGAGGTGAGGGCCCGCTTCGTGGCCAACGTCACCCACGAGCTCAGGACCCCCCTGACGCTGATCCTCGGGCTGACCCACCGGCTCAGGCAGGAGGCGGACCTGCTCCCGGAGGTGCGCCGGGACCTCGAGGCCATCGAGAGGAGCGCCGCCGTCCTCCATCGCCTGGTGGACGACCTGCTGGACGCCGCCCGCATGGATGCGGGGAAGCTGCGCGCGGAGCACGCCCGGATCGACCTGGCCGCCCTCGTGCGACGGACCTGTTCGGGGTTCGAGGTCCTCGCCAGCCGGGACGGCGTCTCGTTCGCGGTGGAGACCCCGCCCGTGCTGTCCGCCACCGTGGACCCCGACCGGATGGAGAGGGCGCTTTCCAATCTCCTTTCCAACGCATTCAAGCACGTGGTCCGGGGCGGCCAGGTCCGGTGCACCCTGACGACGGCCGTGGGGAGGGGCGTCATCGAGGTGGCCGACGACGGCCCGGGGGTGCCCGCCGAGGCGAGGGAGAGGGTGTTCGAGAGGTTCGTCCAACTCGGCGATGACGCCCGGGCCGGGGGGACGGGCCTGGGTCTCGCCATCGTGAAGGAGGTGGCGTGGCTGCACGACGGGAGCGTCTCGGTGGGCGAGGCCCCGGAGGGCGGCGCGCTGTTCACCTTCGAGGTCCCCCTGGAGCCCGCCGCGGGCGTCGCGGCCCGGGACGAGCCCTCCCCCAGCGAGCCCTTGGACGCCCGCCTCCGCCCGGCGGAGGCCCCGACAGACCTGCCCACTCCGGACGAGGAGGACGGTCGCCCGATCGCCCTGGTCGTCGAGGACCACCCGGACATGAACCGCTTCCTGGTGGATACCCTGCGAGCCGATCTCCAGGTGATCCCGGCGCGGGACGGAGTCGAGGCGCTGGAGCGGGCCGCGGCCAGGGTGCCGGACGTCGTGGTCACCGACCTGATGATGCCCCGGATGGACGGCGAGGCGCTCCTCCGGGCGATGAGGGAGCGCCCGGCCCTCGCCGAAGTGCCCGTCCTGGTCCTCACCGCCCGCACGGACCCCGAGACCCGGGTGCGGCTGCTGCGGGAGGGGGCGCGGGACTTCGTCCAGAAGCCCTTCTCGTCCGAGGAGCTGAGGGCCCGGGTGGACGGGCTGGTGGCCGCGCACCGGGCCCGGGCCCTGATCCGGGCCGAGCTGGCGAGCCAGGAGGAGGACCTGCTCCGCCTGAGCGGCGCCCTGGTGGAGAGGGCCCGGGAGCTGAGGGTCGCCTGGGAGAGCGCCGAGGCCGCCCGGCAGGTCGCGGAGGCCGCCGCAGCGTCGCGGACTCGCTTCCTCGGGCTGGTCTCCCACGAGCTGAGGACTCCCCTGACCACGCTGCTGTTGAACCTCCAGGTCCTGAAGAGGGACGTCTCCTGCACTCCTTCGGCACGGGCCCAGGAGTCGATCTCCTGGATGGACCGGGCGGTCCGCCAGCTCCGGGACCTCGTGGAGACACTGCTGGAATACACCCGCCTGGAGAGCGGCCAGGTGCCCCTCCGCCTGTGCCCGACCGACCCCACGGGGGTGGCGTGGGACGTGGTCCAGGAGCTCCGCCCCCGGGCCGTCTCCAAGGGGCTGGAGCTCCGCCTGGTCGCCGCGCCCGGCGCGTCGGCGCCGATCCAGACCGATCCGCGCCTGCTGCGGCTGGTGATCTCGAACCTGGTGGACAACGCCATCAAGTTCACCACCGCCGGGAGCGTCACCGTGGGCGTGTCCCATCGCGCGGGCGGTGCCGTGATCGAGGTCCGGGACACCGGCACCGGGATCCCCGAGGACGCCCGGGACCGCGTCTTCCGGGCCTTCGAACAGTTGGAGCCCCTGGACCACAAGCACCTCCCCGGCGTGGGGCTGGGCCTCGCGCTGGTGCGCCAGCTCGTCGAAGCGCTGGGGGGGACCATCGAGCTGGAGTCGGAGGTCGGGCGAGGCTCGACGTTCCGGCTGTCGCTGCCTCCCGACGTGGAGGCCAGGGGGCAGGGGCGGGACGAGGAGGACGAGCCCGACGCCCTTCCCTTCCCTGCCCACCCGCCGTAGCCTTGGGGACGCTCGCTCGGAGGTGGTCGATGGCTGACTCTCCCACCGCGCCCCGTCCCCGCCACGCCGCATGGTGGACCGGCGCCCTGGTGACCGCGGTCCTCATGGTGGGGTCCACCGGGACCTCCCGCGCCGAGGGGGGGGCCGACGGCGGGAGGCCGGACTACCTGACCTTCGCCCACGGCGCCATCCCACTGGAGATCTCCGGCTCGGCGGCGTCCCGGGGGGTGACAATGGAGAAGGCGATCCAGGCGGTGGACGGCGATCCCCGCGGCTTCGTCCTCGCCCTCAAGTCCCTGCCCCCCGACGCGGACACGGTCTTCCTCTACGAGCTGCCCGCCCCGACCTCCTTCGACCGGTTCGCCGTGCCGGACGTGCTGGAGACCCCCAGCCCCTCCCAGACCTTCACCCGGCGGGTGGAGGTCCACGGATCGGCGGTGGGCCGGGACTCCGGCTTCGAGCTGCTGGCCTCGGGCGACCTGGCGACCCACAGGGGGCGAGGCGAGGTCACGGATCTGGCCATCGCGTCGCGGAAGCCCGTGCGGTGGGTGCGGCTCCGCCTGGTGGGGGGCATCGACGTCCGGGGGGACCTGACGTTCTTCGAGTTCAGCGAGATCGTGGGGAACGGCACCCAGGAAGCGCCGCGGATGGCCGACCACTTCTCGGGCGCCTGGGCAGCCCGGGGGATCCAGATCGGCCTGCGCCAGCGGGGCGCCGCGGTGTCGGGATGCTACGACGGCCGGGGCACCCTCCAGGGGACGGTGACGGGCAACGTCCTGAGGGCCACGGGGATGGACTCGGGGAGCGGCGTGCGCAGCGCCTTCCTCCTGACCGTCGCCGAGGGGAAGGTGCTGCGGGGGGTGCGCTCGACCAACGGCGCCCCCTTCGCCCCCTACACGGCGGAGGCGGCGGATCCCGGGGGGCTCAAGTGCTCGATCCCCGGGGAGCCGGTCCTGGGTTGCGGCTCGGTGGTCCACGGGATCGCCTTCGACTACGACTCCGCGGCGATCCGCCCCGAGTCCGGGCCGGTCCTGGCGCTGCTGTACGAAGGGCTGAAGGCGGATCCCAGCTCCCGGGTGCTCATCGAAGGCCACACCTCCAGCGAGGGTGGGGAGGCGTACAACCAGGCCCTCTCCGAGCGGAGGGCCCGAGCGGTGGTGGAGGACCTGGCGAGGAGGGGGATCGCCCCCACCCGGCTCCGGGCCGGCGGCGCAGGGGAGAGCCGGCCCATCGCCCCCAACACCGACGAGAGCGGCCGGTCGATGAACCGCCGCGTCGAGGTCCGGTGCGGGGGCGAGGGGTGACGGTCCACGGCGCAGGCCCCGCAGGGGTCGGGATCAGCGCCGGGGGCGCATCGGGCCGCCGCCCGGGGAGGGAGGGCCGCCCCCACCCGGGCCGCCGTGGCGCTCCTCCCGGATCCGCGCCAGCTCCCGCCACTGCTCGAAGGTCAGGACCTTGCGGAGGGCCAGGGTGAGGCGGACCCGGTTCCGCTTCATGTCGGACTCCGCGGCCGCCAGCGCCTCTACTGCCGCCAGCACCGCCTTCTCGTCCAGCGTCTCCTGGCCGAGCTGGTGCTTGAGCTCCAGGCCGGCCTTCTCGGCGCGGGCGCGGATGTCCACCATGGCGCCGTCGGCCCGATAGACCTCGTCCATCACCTTCTGGCGCTGCTCGGCGGAGAGGCCGAGCTGTTCCGCCACCTTGGGGAAGTCCATGGGCGGGCCCTCGTCGCCGAACGCGTGGGCCGGCAGCGGGGACCACAGGACGGCGATCAGGCTCGCCGCGGCCAGGAAGTTGCGCATGTTCACGGGCTCCTCTCTTCGGTCAAGGACGCGCTGAGGAAGTCGGGCGCGGTGGACCACGACTCCCGGTAGGGCTGGATCAGGGACAGGACCTCCGCCCCCGGCAGGGACGGCGGCCGGACCTCGGCCACCGTCGAGAGATCGGCCAGGGTCGCCAGGAGGTCCGGCTCGGGCACGGGGGGCTCGGGACGGGGGAGGACCGCCGCCAGGGCCGCCGCCGCCGCCGCGAACCCCGCCGCGAGGGCCCCGCGGCGGGCGTGCCGGGCCACGAGCCGGGACCGGAGCCCCGCCGAGGTGGGGCGGGGCGGCGGGGCGGCGCGGACCTCCCGGGGGCGGTGGCGGGAGGCGAGGGAGGCCAGGATCCGGCAGCGGTCGCACCCCGCCAGGTGGGCGTCGCGGTCGGGGGAAGCCGGGTCCCCGGACGCCAGGGCGCGGGATACCGTCTCACAGTCCATGTTCGGCCTCCATTCGGTCCCGGACGGCGCGAAGGGCGCGGCCCAGGTGGGTGCGGACGGTGTCGGGCCCGATCCCGGTGGACTCGGCGATCTCCGCCACCGTCCAGCCCTCGTCGAAGCGCAGCCCCCACACCAGCCGCTGTCGCGGAGACAGGCGGTCGGCTGCGAGGTGCAAGGCCCGGTGGAAGCGGGCGTCGGCGACGGAGCGCTCCGGCCCCGGCGTCGGGTCCGTGGGATCGGGAAGGCGCAGGGGGAAGGTGAGCCACCTCCGGGCGGCGCGGCGGCGCAGGGCGCGCAGGCACTCCCGGGCGACGATGGCCCGCAGCCAGGCGGGGAGGGCCTCGGGGTCCCGGACCGCCCGCCGCCCGCTCCAGGCCCGGAGCCACGCCTCCTGGACGACCTCCCGGGCCTCTTCGGCGTCGCCGAGCATCCGGGCCGCCAGGGCGGCGTGGGCGGAGGCGTGGAGCTCCATCGCCCCGAGCAGGGCGGAGTCGGCGTCGTCCGGCATCAGGGCCGCTTGCGCGACTCGCGAGTCCATCGTGCCTCCGCCCCCATAGACCCCCGGCGGGGGCGCGAGCGGGACAAGGGGAGGCGACTTTTCCCCGCGGAAGGGTCCCGGCCTACTCCACCCGGGCGACCCAGCCCGAGCCGTCCTCGGCGTAGCCGGCGACCAGCACCACGCCTCCCCCCGCCCGCACCTCCATGTCCGCGAGGCGCGCCTCGCCGGCCAGGACCGGCGCCGGGGAGGCGAAGGAGGCGCCACCGTCCTCGCTGGAGGTGAGGACCTCCCCGGCGCCGCTGGTGAAGGCGACCCAGATCCTCCCGGCGGGCCCTACGGCGACGCGGGGATTGGACTGGGCCTCGCCGGTCTCGGCCACCCCGTGGTCCCCCGACCACGACGCGCCGCCGTCGGCGCTGGAGGCCACCCAGATCCGCCCCTCCCCCGTCGAGGAGTCGGCCCAGGTCAACAGGAGCACGCCGTCCTGCCTCTCGGCCAGCCGGGGGCCGTCCATGGGGCAGGAGTCGGTGACCCAGCCGGTGTGGGAGGCCTGGGCCGCCACGGCGAAGTCCAGCCCGCACGCCTCGTTGAGAACCACCCACTGCTCCCGGAGGTTTTCGTCGTTGTTGCGCCAGGCCACCAGGAGGGTGCCCACGGAGTCGAAGAAGGCGTCCAGAGGGCAGCAGGGGCAGGGATCCCCGGGGGCGATGTCGTCGGCCTCGCCGGCCCGGAAGCCGTCGTACTCGTGGCCGAAGGCGATCCAGCGACGCCCCTCTGCGTCCCAGCCCTGCCAGGCCACCCACAGCTCCAGGTTGGGGCCGATGGCCCCCCGGGCGAAGTCCACCCCCTCGGCGGCGCCCACGTCCATGGCCATGGAGGGCTGGAAGTCCAGGAGCTCCCCCCGCTGGGCCCAGGCCGCGCTCACGCCCGTCAGCTCGCGGTCGGTGAACACCACCGCGACCCTCTCGGCGTCGGCGACCACGTAGGGGCGCCGGGCCGCGGCGACCATGGGGTCCTCCCCCGCCGCCGTGGCCGCCACCGAGGGCTCGAAGGAGGCCCCGAAGTCCCGGGAGCGCGCCACCCGCACCCGCAGGGAGCCGTCCCGGTCGTCCACCCAGCTCGCGTAGACCTCCCCGTCCGGGGCCACCGCCAGGTCCAGGCCCGTGACCGCCACCCCGTCGGGGGCGTCGGTGGCGCGGGCGGGTGGGGGGATCTCGTCGGGCGGGGTCGCGTCGTCGTCGTCGCCGGTGTCGTCGTCGGGGGTGGCGTCATCGTCGGGCGTGGTGTCGTCGTCGGCGGCGTCGTCGTCGGCCGCGTCGTCGTCCGGCGCCCCGTCGTCGTCGGACGCGGCGTCGTCGTCCGTGCCGGGAACGGGGCCGCAGGCGGACGGGGCCAGTCCGAAGGCGAGGGCGGCGGCGAGGGCGGCGGAGCGCGGGAGGCTCCCCGGGAGCCCCCGGGTGGGAGGGGTGGGCATGGTGGACCTCCCCCGGGGGGCGAGGGGACCCGTCCCCCGGGGTCACGAGCATATTCCTTCGCCCGGGGGGGCTCAATCCTCCGCGCCGGTCACCGCCGCCCCCGGGGACTACTCCGCCAGGAAGCGGTCCAGGGCCGACCGCAGGGCCGGCCAGCCGTCGCCGATCACCCGCTCCGCCATGGGGTAGAGCATCCCCTCCTCCTTCACGTTGTGCTGCTGGATCAGCATCAGCAGCGTGTCCCCCTGGGAGAGGGCGTCGGCGTGGCGTCCCGCCGCCACCGCCTGCCCGATGCCGTCCAGCACCGCCCGCATCTGCACGTGCTCCGAGCGCATCACCGCCGTGGGGCCCACGTCCCGCATCCCCGTGGCCTCCTCGAAGGCCGGGAACAGCACCTCCTCCTCCATCGCCAGGTGGCGGCGCATGGCGTGGTCGAACCGGGCCCACGCCTCGTCGACCCCCTCGCCCCGGTCGATGCGGTCCTCGAGCTCGGCCCAGCGGTCGTCGCACTCGCCGTGGTCCCGGGTGAACATCGTCACGATTCCCTCGCTCACGCTTGCCTCCTCGGCCCGATCTCCCCGCGGGTGGGCCTCGTCGTGGGCGCCTATGTTATCATCCGATAACCTGTGAGGCCACGATGAACCGCCGCGCCACCACCGAGGAGCGCCAGGACCAGGTCGTCCGGGCGGTCCTGGACCTGCTCGCCGACACCCCCGCCGACCGCATCGGCACGCGGGACATCGCGCGGCGGGTGGGGATCTCGCAGCCGGCCCTGTTCCGCCACTTCCGCTCCCGGGACGCGGTGGTGCGGGCCGCCGTCGCCTGGACCCGGATGGAGCTGGAGGCGACGGCGAGGCGGGCCCTCGGCGAGGGAGGGACGCCCCGGGGGCGGGCCGAAGCGCTGGCGCGGGGGGTGATGGAGCACGCCCGGGCCTTCCCGGGGGTGCCCCGCCTGCTCTTCTCCGGCGCCGCCGACGCCCAGGGGCGCGCGTTCTCCCAGGAGTTGCGCCAGCTCCCCCTGGGCCTCCGTGCGGTGGCCGCCGAGCTGGTCCGGGACGCCCAGCGGGAGGGGGCGGTGCCCCCCTCGGTGGACGCCACCCAGGCGGGCGCCCTGTTCGTGGCCCTGGTGCAGGGCTCCCTCCTCCAGTGGATCCTGGAGGACCGCCGGGGGGCACCCGCGGACCCCGCGGCGCTGGCGGGGCTGTGGTGGGCGGGGCTGGAGGCGGGGCACCCCGCCTCGGCGCCCGGGGCGCTCGGACCTCCCCTCCCCGGGCCCCGGGGGAGCGCCGTGGACGCCGATCCCCTGCCCACCCTGGACGTCCGCCCCCTCCTGGCCCGGGGGGAGGAGCCCCTGGACGCCATCCTGGAGGCGGTGGGGCGGCTCGGGGGCGGGAGCATGCTCACGGTGATCGCCCCGTTCCGGCCCACTCCCCTGCTGCTCCTGCTGGAGGCCCGGGGGTTCCGGGTGGAGGCGCGGCGGATGGGGGATCTCTTCGAGGTGGAGTGCGCCGGCCCGGGATTCCCGGCCCCCATGGACCTGACGGACCTCCCCGCCCCGGAGCCCATGGAGCGGGTGCTGACGGTGGCGGCGGGGCTCCCCCCCGGCGGCTGCCTGGCGGCGCGGATCCCCAGGGTGCCCTACCCCTTGCTGGCCCACCTGGAGGGGCGGGACCTGGTCCCCCGGGTGCGGGAGGCCGCGGACGGCACGGCGCTGCTGCACGTCCGGCGGCGGCCCCTGGAGGGGGCGGAGTGAGCGTCTCACCCTCCGCCGGCCTCCACCTCGATCAGGCGCCCCCCCTGGGAGTCCCGGCGTCGTTCTTCCTGACCGCCCCGTGCGCCGTGGTGGCCGCGGGGGCGCTGCTGGCGGTGGGGGGCGAGGGGGTCCTGACGACGCGGTGGAGCCTCCAGACCGTCGCCCTGGCCCACCTGGGGACCTTGGGGCTGCTGGGGACGGCGATGCTGGGGGCCCTATACCAGCTCGTGCCGGTGGTGGCGGGGGTCCCGGTGCCGGCGATCCGCCTCGCCCGGTGGGTCCACGGCGCGTGGACGCTGGGGGTGACGGGGCTGATCGCCGGGCTCCTGGGGCCCCATCCCCATGTGCTCCACGGGGGCGTCTTCCTGCTGCTGGCGTCGCTGCTCGCCTTCGTCGTGCCGGTGGGGATCGCCCTCGCCCGCGCCCCCTCCCGCCACGAGAGCGTCGCGGGGATGCGGGTGGCCCTGGGCAGCCTGGTCCTGGTCGCGGGGCTGGGCCTCGCCATGGCCCACGGCTTCGCCGGCTTCCCCTTCCCCGGCCCCCGCCCCCTGTGGAGCCAGGTCCATCTGGGGATCGGGCTGATGGGCTGGGTGGGCGGGATGATCGCCGCGGTGTCGTGGCAGGTGCTTCCGATGTTCTACCTGGCGGCGCCCTTCGACCCCCGGGGCACCCGGGCGACGCGATGGGCGATCCTCGCGGGGGTCCTGCTGCCCATGGGGGTGCTCGCCATGGAGAAGGCGGGGCTGACGGGGAGCGGGTGGGGATCGGCGGAGCGCCTGGCGGCGCTGGCGGCGCTGCCGGCGGCGGTGGCGGTGTGGGCCCTCCATCCCCTGGGATGCCGGCGGAGCCTCGCGGGGAGGAGGCGCCGCCGCGCCGACGCCAGCCTCGGGGGCTGGAAGGCCGGCTTGATCGTCGCGCCGGCGCTGCTGCCCCTGGGGGCGGCGGGGGTGCTGCTGGCGGATCCGCGCTGGGGCCTCCTCTTCGGCTGGCTCGCGATCTGGGGATGGGCCGGCGCCATCCTCCACGGGATGCTCACCCGCGTCGTCCCCTTCCTGGTGTGGTTCCACCGCTTCGCGCCCCACCTGGCCACGCGCCAGCCGTCGATGCGGGACCTCTTCCCCGACGAGCGGGTGGGGTGGGTGCTCCGCCTCCACTCCGCCTCGGTGGCGTCGGGGGCCCTGGCCATCATCCTGGGGGGCGACGTCCTGCCGCGTTTCACCGGGCTGCTGCTGGTGGCCCTCGGGATCGTGCTCCTCCACGCCCTCGCCGCGACGTTGCTCCGGCGCCCCGTCCCGCTGCCTTCTTCGAGAGTCCCATGACCGACCCGCGCCCCCTCTCCCCCTCGCTCCTCGCCGCCGCCCCCCACCGGGGGATGTTCCTGGCCGGCGCCACGGCGGTGCTGGCCACCATGACCTGGTGGACCCTGGACCTGGCCGCGGTCCGCTACGCATGGGGGTGGATGCCGAGGCCGGACGTCCCCGCGGGCTGGGCCCACGCGTTCTTCACCCAGTACGGGATGCTGGGACCGTTCATCTTCGGCTTCCTGCTGACGGTCTTCCCGCGGTGGATGAACCAGCCCGCCCTCGCCAGCCGCCGCTTCCTGCCGGTGTTCGCGGGTATCTTCTCGGGATACCTGCTGGCCCAGGTGGGGCTGGTGTGGGCCCGCCCGCTGGTGGTGATCGGGGTGGCGTCCATGCTGGCGGGCTGGATCGCCGGCCTGTCGGCGCTGTTCTCGGTGCTGCGGGCGGACCGCTACCGCAACCGGTCGGCGGTGTCGTGCTTCGCGGCCCTCGGCTTCGGGGCGGCGGGGATCGCCCTGTTCCTGGCGTTCCTGCTGGGGGCTCCGGCCTATCTGGGCTGGGCATCCCTCAAGGTGGGGACCTTCGGGCTGCTCCTGCCGGTGTACTTCACGGTGGCCCACCGCATGGTGCCCTTCTTCACCAACGTGGTGGTGCCGGGCTACCGGATGGTGAGGCCCACCTGGTCCCTGCCGGTCCTGTGGGCGCTGGTCCTGCCCCACCTGGCGCTGGAGCTGCTCCAGGAGCCCCGGTGGCGCTTCGTCGCCGACCTGCCCCTGGCCCTCTTCTTCGGGTGGCACTGGCTGGCCTGGCAGCCCTGGAAGGCCCGCCGCCCCGGGCTGCTGGCGGTGCTCCACCTGGCCCTGGCGTGGCTGCCGGTCGCCTTCGCCCTGTTCGCCGCCGACAGCCTGCTCGCGCTGCTCTCCTCCGGCGGGAGCCCCCTCGGGAGGGCGCCGGTCCACGCCCTCACCGTCGGCTTCTTCGGGTCGATGCTGGTGGCGATGGTGACCCGGGTGACCCACGGCCACTCCGGGCGCCCCCTGGCGATGGGGCCGGTGCCCTGGTACACCTTCCTGGCCCTCCAGGCGGTGGTGATCGCCCGCCTGGCGGCGGAGGCCACCCCGGCGGGCTCCGCCGCCTACGTGTTCGCCGCCGCGGGCTGGGTGGTGGCCTTCCTGCCCTGGGCCGCCCGCGCCGTCTGGATCTACCTGACCCCCCGCCGGGACGGGCAGCCTGGGTGAAGACCTCCGACCGGGGTTGCCCCGGGGATGCCATCCCCTGGTGCTCCGCGCGGGCATCACGAGGAGGCATCGATCATGCGCACCACCCTCGACCTGCCTGAGGATCTGCTCCGGGACCTGCAGCGAGTTACGGGCGCGCCGACGCGACGAGAGGCGGTGGTCGTCGCCCTCGAGGACTTCATCCGCCGCCAGCGCCTCCTGCGGGTCGCAGCCGCCGCAGGGCAGCTCGACTTCGACGTGGACCCAGGGGAGCTGAGGGCGACGGGGGCGCGACGGCTGGATGGCTGAACGGGTCCTGGTCGACACGTCGGCGTGGATCCCCTGCTCTCGTAGGAGTGAGATCCCCCACCCTCGGTCCGGCCCCTTCCCGGTACGCGGAGGGCAGGCACCGGGACGGACCGTGGAGTACCATCCCCCGCCTGGAGGAGCGAGATGACGAAGGCGATCGTGCTCGGGGCCGGGATGGTCGGCTCGGTGATGGCGGACGACCTGGCCCGGGAGCCGGGGTGGACGGTGGCGGTCGCCGACGTGGGCGAGGCGGCCCTGGCCCGGGCGGTGGCCCGGGCGGAGCGGTCGGGAGGGAGGCTCCAGGCGGTGCGGGCCGATCTCTCGGACGAGGAGGCGGTGGGCCGGCTGGTGGCGCCCTACGACGTGGTGCTCGGGGCCCTGCCCAGCACCTTCGGCTACCGGGCGCTGCGGGCGGTGATCGGGGCGGGAAAACCCTGCTGCGACATCAGCTTCTTCCCCGAGGACGCCCTGGACCTGGACGCGCTGGCGCGGGAGATGGGGGTGACGGCGGTGGTGGACTGCGGCGTCGCCCCGGGGATGAGCCACCTCCTCGCCGGATACGGCGCGTCCCTGCTGGATCGATGCGACCGCATCGAGATCCTCGTGGGGGGCCTGCCCCGGGAGAGGCGCTGGCCCTTCGAGTACAAGGCCGGCTTCTCGCCCTACGACGTGATCGAGGAGTACGTCCGCCCGTCGCGGATCGTGGAGGACGGCCGCGTGGTGGTGCGGGAGGCCCTGAGCGAACCCGAGCTGGTGGACCTGCCGGGGATCGGCACCCTGGAGTCCTTCAACACCGACGGCCTGCGGAGCCTCGTCCGCACGATGACGGTGCCGAACATGAAGGAGAAGACCCTGCGCTACCCCGGGCACATCGAGCTGATGCGCGTGTTCCGGGAGACGGGGCTGTTCTCCCACGAGCCCGTCGCCGTCGGCCCCGAGGGGGTGAGGGTGAGGCCCATCGACGTGATCTCGGCCCTGATGTTCCCCAAGTGGACCTACGGCCCCGGCGAGGAGGACCTGACGGTGATGCGGGTCACCGTCGACGGCGAGCAGGGCGGGGCGCCGACCCGCCTCTCCTGGGACCTCCTGGACCACTATGACCGGGCCACCTCCGCCACCAGCATGTCCCGCACCACCGGCTTCCCCTGCGCCATCGTCGCCCGGATGCTCGCCCGGGGCGAGGTCCCGGGGCCGGGGGTCCTGCCCCCCGAGCGCCTCGCCGGGGTGCCGGGCCTCGTGGACCGGGTGCTGGCGGAGCACGAGGCCCGGGGCGTCCGGTACGCGACGCGCCGGGAAGCCCTCCCCGCCTGAGCCCGGAGGCCCCGGTCCAGGGCCCGCGTTCCCCATTGCGGATGCGCCGGTCTGCTGATATTCATCGCCCCGGCACGCAGCGTGGAGGGACGATGACCCGCCTGGCGATGGTCTACCCGTCGAAGTACAAGGAGACCCACGGCGAGGAGCTGCTCTACAGCCCCCTCGCCCTGGCCTACCTGGCCCGCCACACCCCCGACACCTTCCGGATCTCCCTCCACGACGAGTACGTGGGCGAAGACGTGGACCCGGACACCCTCCAGGCGGACCTGGTGGCCTTCTCGCCCATCACCCCCGGGATCTCCCGCGCCTACGCCCTGGCGGACCGGCTCCGGCGGCGGGGGATCGTGTGCGTGGGCGGGGGGGCCCACGTCTCCGCCTTGCCGGAAGAGGCCCTCCAGCACTTCGACACGGTGATCGTCGGCGAGGGGGAGGGTCCCTGGCGGGAGTACCTGGCGGACTTCCAGGCCGGCCGCACCCGGGCCCGCTACGACGGCCGCATGGACGTCACCCTGGAGAACCTGGGCACGCCCAGGCGGGACCTGATCCACCCCAACTACGAGTACCCCTCGGTGATGACGTCCCGGGGTTGTCCCTACGGCTGCTCCTTCTGCTACCTGACGGTCTTCCGCCACCGGAAGTACCGCACCATCCCCCACGACACCATCATCGAGGACCTCGACTCGGTGCGCCGGAGCCCCATCGTGGTGGTCACCGACGAGAACTTCATGGGGTACAGCGACGCGGACGTCGAGGACCGCATGACGCTGCTGGAGCGCATGATCCGCAGGAACTACGGCTTCTTCTGGGGCTGCCAGACGGTGGTGGGGATCGCGGAGAGGCCCGAGCTGATGAAGCTGATGTACCGGGCGGGCTGCCGAGCCGTCTTCCTGGGCTTCGAGGCGGTGGACGAGGCCAGCCTCCGGGAAGTGAACAAGAAGCAGAACGTCGGCGTGGACTACAAGGAGGCGATCCGCAAGATCCACGACCAGAACATCGGCGTGATCGCCTCGTGCATCCTGGGCATGGACAGCCACGACAAGGACTACCCGAAGCGGCTGATCCGGCAGCTCAAGGACGCCAAGGCCGACTTCCCGAGGGTGTTCCTGATGACGGCCTGGCCGGGGACCCCGCTGTTCAAGAAGCTGAACGAGGACGGGCGCGCCAGCACCGAGTGGGACCGGGTGCGCAAGGACATGCCCTCCATCGAGTACAAGCACTTCACCCACGAGGAGGTGCTGGCGGCCAAGAAGGAGATCCTGGACTCCTTCTTCAACGTCTGGAACATCTCCAAGATCACCCTGTGGTGGGTGTTCAAGGACCGCTCGATCCTCGGTCAGTTCCTGCGGATGGCCTTCCGAAACCGGGTGAGCGAGTGGATCAAGAGGTCGCGGATCCAGAAGTCCCGCCCGAAGGCGGAGCTTCCCGAGGGCGCGGCGCCGCAGGTGGACACCGTCCGCTGATCCGGCGGGGGAGCCGGGGGGCCGTCGGGCCCTGGCGTGGTCGCAAGCGGGTCCCTTGGCGAGAATGGCCTTTACTTTGCGGTAAGGATACCTACCATCTACACATGACGACCACGGTATCCAGCAAGGGACAGGTGACCATCCCCAAGGACCTCCGCGACCGGCTGGGAATCCAGCCGGGGACGCTCTTGAAGTTCGAGGTTGAGCAGGGCCGGCTCGTCGCATGCAAGGTCCAGCCGGTGGATCCCTTCGCACGGTGGGCGGGCGCCTTCGCGGATGGGCGCCGGAGCGACGATCTGCTGGCCGCCCTCCGAGGGGACCCGGAAGGGTGATCACTGCGGTCGACACGTCGGTGCTGTTCGACTTCCTCTTGGGCGATCCGCGGCATGGGGGGCCCAGCACGTCGGCGCTGCGACGGGCTTCGGCGGAGGGCCGGCTCGTCGCCTGCGCCCCCGTGTGGGCCGAGACCTGGGCCGGGATTGGCGCTCCGGCGCTGGGGGAGGCCCTCGACGACCTGGGAGTCCACTTCGACCCGATCCAGAAGGAGGCGGCCCGACTGGCTGGGGAGTTGTGGGCGGAATACCGGGCTCGTGGAGGGGGTCGGCGAGACCGGATCGTCGCCGACTTCCTGATCGGGGCCCACGCCCTATCCCAGGCGGATCGCCTGCTGACGCGGGACCGCGGTTTCTACCGGAACTACTTCGACACGCTGGTGGTGCTCGCCCCCGCCGCTTCCTGAGGTCCGCGAGGGGAGGCCCACGAGGGGTCTCCGGAGTGGGCGCCCGGTCGAGCAGCGAAGGAGCGGTACGGGACGGCGTGCGGGGCGCGGACGCCTCCCTGACCTGGGGAGGCGGATACTCCGCAGGCGGCTTCCCTGGCCCACGCCTTGCTCCCCTTCCCTTCCATGCACCTCTCCTTCGACCGTGGCACCCTCGTCCCGAGCGAGGTCCCCCCGGGGCTTGATCCCGCGGAACTCCCCGGAATGACTTGGGATCCCCGCGTCCGCCGCTGGCGCGCGCCGGCGTGGCGCCATGCCGAGCTGGCCGCCGCGCTGTCCGAACGAGGCGTCCGGTTCTCGGACGGTGTCCGAAATTCGGACGTCCGGACGCAGGCATCGGCGCTGGCGTGGGCGCCCCTGGACCTGCGCCCTTACCAGGACGCGGCGGTCACCTCGTGGGAGCTGTCCGGCCGCCGGGCGGTGCTGGTGCTGCCCACGGGAAGCGGGAAGACGAGGATCGCCCTGGCGGCGATGGCCCGGGCGCGGCTGCCGGCCCTCTGCCTCGTCCCCACCCGGGTCCTCCTCGCCCAGTGGTGCGAGGCGATCGCGGCGGTGCGCGGCGAGCCTCCGGCCTGCCTCGGGGACGGGCGCCGCGAGGTCGGCCCGGTGACGGTGGCCACCTTCGAGAGCGCTTGGCGGCACATGGAGCGGATCGGGGACCGCTTCGACCTGCTGGTGATCGACGAGGTCCACCACTTCGGGCAGGGGATCAGAGACGAGGCCCTGGAGATGTGCGTGGCCGCGGCGCGCCTGGGCCTGACGGCGACCCCGCCCCGGGAGGGTGACGCGGGAGCCCGCCTCGCGGAGCGGGTCGGACCCGTGGCCTACGAGCTGGGGATGGCTGACCTCGCCGGGAGTTGGCTCGCGCCGTTCCACCAGGTCACCCTCCACGTCGACCTGACCCGCGGCGAGCGCGCGGCCTACGACCACCGGATGGCCGCGTTCCAGGCAGTCCACCGGGAGTTCCGCCGGCTCGCGCCCGAGGGTTCGTGGGAGGACTTCGTCCGCATGGCCGCCCGGACGCCCCCGGGCCGCGCGGCGATGGCCGCTCAGCGCGAGGCGCGCCGCATGCTCGCCCTCACCGAGGGGAAGCGCGTCGTGCTCGCCTCGCTGGTGAAGCGCCACTCCGACGCGCGGGTGCTGATCTTCACCGCCGACAACGACACCGCCTACCGGGTCGCCCGGGACCACCTGGTCATGCCCATCACCTGCGACATCCCGCGGCAGGAGCGCGCCCGGGCCCTGGCAGCGTTCCGGGAGGGGCGCCTGCGCGCCCTGGTGTCGTCCCGAGTCCTGAACGAGGGGATCGACGTGCCCGACGCCGACGTCGGCATCGTCCTGGGGGGCACCCAGGGGGAGCGGGAGCACGTGCAGCGGGTGGGCAGGCTCCTGCGCCCGTCCGGGCCGGAGAAGAGGGCGATCGTCTACGAGGTCGTCGCCCGGAACACCGTCGAGGTGCGCTTGTCGCGCGCCCGGAGGAAGGGCGTTGCCCCCCGCCGCACCGATCCCCTGCCGTTGGCGTGACGGCGCGCTCCTGCCGGCCTACCTCACCGAGGCCGACCACCCGTGGCTGCGCCGGCTGCTGGACGACCACGCGGCCTTCGTCGGCCGACCGCGGCGGGAGTGGGAGGCGCGCCTGGAGGAGCCCGCGGGCGGCGGGATCCCCGATGAGCGGCGCCGCTGGGCGGCGCGGGTGCTGGCGGCGGCCGTCCGCACCCGGTGCGCGGCGCCGTTGCGGCCATCCGTGGCGAGGGAGGCCGCCTTCGAGGAGGCGGCCCGAGGGGCACCGGACCGGGACCAGGCGCTTGCCGCCGCCGCGGCACGCCTCGGCGTCGATGTCGAGACCCTCGGTGAAGCGCTCTTCGCCGATCTACCCGGCGAGCAGCGGGTCGGGGAAGCCGTGCCCGCCCTCGACCCGGCCGGCCTCGCGCTGCGGGCCAACCTCGCCCTCGTGCGCGCCCTCCTCCAGCGGGCGGCGTCGGTGCGGATCGAGGCCTGCGGGCACGCCCGGACGCTGGTCTCCTACGCCCGCCTCAGGGGCCTGATCTGCACCGTGCGGGCGAGCCGGGGCGAGCGGGACGCCGTCCTGGACCTCTCCGGCCCCTTCGCACTCTTCCGCCGCACCCACCTCTACGGCAGGGCCCTCGCCGACCTCGTCCCCCACCTCGCCTGGAGCCACTCTTTCCGCCTGGAGGCGGACTGCGAGGTGCGCGGCCGTCGGGGGCGCCTGGCGCTTCGCTCGGGCGATCCCTTCCTCCCCTCCGCGGAGCCCCGCCGTTTCGACAGCGCCGTCGAGGCCCACCTGGCCCGGGCTCTCGCCCGGCTCGCCCCGGAGTGGGACGCCGTCCGGGAGCCCGAGCCCGTCCAGGTGGGCGAACGCCTCCTCTTCCCCGACTTCCTCCTGCGGCACCGCCACGATCCCCGGCGCCGGTGGTGGCTGGAGGTGGTGGGCTTCTGGACGCCCTCCTACCTGGAGGACAAGCTCCGCTCCTACCGCGCCGCGGCCTTGGACCGCCTGATCCTGTGCATCGACGCCGACCGGGCGTGCGGTGACGGCGACGTGCCCTCGGGAGCGAAGGTCGTCCGCTACCGCCGCCGGGTGGACGCCGCGGAGGTCGTCCGCGTGCTGCGGGAGGAGCAGGCCCCGCCGCCTCACGTCCCCGGCGCCGGACTTTCCGGACGCGCGGCGCATGGAATGCCGGGCTAGGGACCGGGGGGGGCGCCATCTGGATGCTGGCGCGCGCACAACCCCTGTGAGGAGGTCAGCCGCCAAACGCCACCCGAATGGGTGACCCTCGCATCTGGCCGCGCGTGCCGCCCATCCCGTCGGGTCCCCGCGCTTCTTGCTTTGACTCCATGACGCTACGACGTTATGATGCCTGCGAGGAGGCACCATGGCCGAGCCCCAGCGCACGACCGTCTACCTGGATCCTGAGCTTCATCGAGCCCTGCGCCTCAAAGCCGCGGAGACGGACAGCAACGTCTCGGCCCTCGTCAACCAGGCGGTGCGGGCGGCGCTCGCCGACGACCTGGAGGACCTGCAGGCGCTGGAGGACCGCAAGGCGGAGCCGTCCCGGAGGTTCGAGGAGTTCCTGCGGGACCTGAGAGATGACGGCCTCCTATAGCGTCCATATCAAGAGGTCGGCCGAGAAGGAGATCCGGGACCTCCCGGACTCGGTCAGGCTCCGCGTCGTCACGGCCATCCGGCAGCTCGCGGACAACCCGCGTCCCCATGGGTGTGAGAAGCTCACGGCTCGGGATGCCTGGCGCATCCGGCTCGGCACACACCGCATCGTGTACACCGTCGAGGACTCCCACCTCGTCATCGAGGTCGTCCGAGTCGCGCATCGCCGGGAGGTGTACCGGTGAGGGTCTGGCCTCGGACACCGGCTTCGCGCGGCAGCCCTTGATCTTCAGGAGCGCCGCGGGCGGCGTCGGTGGCCTCGCGGCGGCGGGTCTCGGCCTCTCTCCCGCGGGATCGGGCCGGGACCGAGGAGGCACCCGACCGTGGCGTCGGCCTTGGGGAATGAGATCAGGCGGCGCCGTCGCCCGGGGATGGGGATCCGGGCAGGCCCCACAGGTGCAGGAGTTCCACCGCCGCGGTCTCCAGGCGGAACACCCGGGGGACCAGGCCCTCGCCGGCCGGCGGTGCATCGCCCCGCTGGATCACCCCGCCGCGATCGCCGCCCGTGCCGGGACCAGGAGATTCCGTACGGAGGGTGAAAGACGGCGGGATCGGCGGGGACTGGGAGGGTGAAGACCGACGACGGCGCGCCCCGGTGGGCGCCCAGGGCGGTCCAAACCCCGGGCGGGGACAGCCCGCCTCCTTCCTCGGAGATCGCATCATGTCCACCTTCCGCCTCACCCTCCGCTCCTCCGCCGTCGTGGCGGCCCTGCTCGCCACCACCGCCTCCGCCAGCGCCGGGATCCCCGTCCTGGACCGCGCCCGCCCCCTCGACCGCGGCGACCTGGCGGATCGACCGAGCACCCTGGACCTCGACGGGGACCGGGTGGCGGACCGGGACGACAACTGCGCCCGGGTGCCCAACTACGAGCAGTCCGACCGGGACGGCGACGGGATCGGGGACCTGTGCGACCTGACGGTGGTGATGGCCTGACACCCTGATCGGTCACGTGCCGCCGGTGGCCTCCGCGTCAGCCCGCAGCATCCGAGGGACCTCCTTGTCAGGTCGATTGCGGGCGAGATCGCAGGCCGTCTGCACGTTCATCCAGAACTGCGGAGTCGTGCCAAGCGCCTGACCGAGCATCCACGCGATTCGGGGAGAGATCCCCCGACGGTCGCGGATGATCTCGTTCACCCTCTGGACGGGCAGTCCTAGATGGGCGGCGAAGTCAGCCTGAGTGACCTCCAGGTCCTCCAGGAACCGAGCGAGCATCCGACCCGGAGAGGTCGGGAGCCGGTTCGTCGGGAGGATGGGGGCGGGGATCGCACCATCGCGCCGCACCTTGCGGGCCTCCATGCCTTCCTCCTCTCAACCGTGGTAGTCGACGAGCGAAACGTCGCCGGGGCCTCCGTCTGACCACCTGAAGATGATCCGCCATTGGCGGTTGACCCTGACTGAGTGAAACCCGGCGAGGCCGCCCTTCAACACCTCCAGTCGGTTGCCGGGCGGGACCGCCATGTCGGACAGGGTGGCGGCGTTGTGGAGCTGGTCGAGCATCTCGACGGCACGGTCCCGCACGTCCGTTGGGACCCGGCGGACGCGGGCGTTGCTCTCACCGTTGAACAGGTCCGCCGTCACCTGGTCGCGAAAGGTCCGAATCACCGCGCCACCCTTCGACCACCACAGTAACTGCATGACAGTCAGTATGTCAATGGAGGGCGGTCGGAAAGGAAGGCGAGGTGAGAGAACCGCCGCAGCCGAGCAGGCGTCCCTCTCCCAAGGGGGTGTCCCACTGAGGAACGGGACCTGCTCGCCGACTGGGTTCGCGCGGGGGTCGCCAGGGGACGGTGGCCCGCTGGCGCGGCCTCTCGGAGCCCACCGTGAGCCGCCGCCTCGCCCTGTTGCGCGCCCGGTTGAGGGGGCTGAACGGCGAGGACCGGGAGCGGCTCGCGGCCTGGATGCTGGGCCTTGCGGGGGAGGAGGCGGGGGTGCCCCGGGCGGCCTGACCGAGGCGGGAAGAAATGTATATGTGTTGGTGCCTGACACCCTCCCCGTGCTAGCGTGGGGGCCCTCGTGACCACCGGACGATCCCCTATCGCGCCCTCGGGCGCGGTCGCCCCTCGATCCATCACCGACGCCGTCGCGGAGCGCGCAGCCCGAGCGGAGGCCCGGGGGATCGCCGCCCTCGCCGCGGGGGATCTCGGCGGTGCCCACGACGCCTGGGAGGACGCCGCCCGGGCCTTCGCGGACGCCGGTCAGGCCGAGTCGGCCCGCCGGATGGCCCAGACCCTCGCCACCTCCCACCTCGGGGCCGGCGAGCCCTTCCGCGCCCTGGCGTGGCTTCCCCCCGATCCGGGGGAGGGGGATCCGGCCCCATCCCTCCTGCGCCTCGCCGCCCTCACCGCCCTGGGGCGCTACTCCGAGGCTCGCCCCCTCGCCGCCTCCCTCGCCGCCTCTTCGCTGCTCCCCCGGGCCGACGTGGCGCGCGCCGCTCGGCGCCTCGGGGAGATCGAGGGCGTCCTGGGCATGCCGGGCACCTCTCCGCCGCTCGCCGTGGCCGCGACCGACCCCGAGGACGTGCGGCTGGAGGACGCCCTCGCCGCGCCCGGCGGCCCGACGCCCGGGGAGGTCGCCCGGCGC
>JAKLKC010000064.1 GCA_023150875.1 Myxococcota bacterium
CCGCCCTACGTTCCGGATCGGGTGGGCCTGGGAACGGAGAAACTGGGGAGGAACCTTCGGAACGTGGTACTAGAACTCGGCGTGCCCGGGGTACCTGGGGAAGGGGATCACGTCGCGGATGTTGGTCATGCCCGTGGCGAACATCACCATCCGCTCGAACCCCATGCCAAAGCCAGCGTGCGGGACGGATCCGAAGCGGAGCAGGTCCAGGTACCAGGAGTAGGGCTCCAGGGGCAGGCCCAACTCGGCCATCCGGGCGGTCAACACGTCGTAGCGCTCCTCGCGCTGGCTGCCGCCGATGATCTCCCCGATCCGGGGGACCAGGACGTCCATGGCGGCCACGGTGCGGCCATCGTCGTTCACCCTCATGTAGAACGACTTGATCTCCTTGGGATACGCCGTGAGGATCACCGGCCTCCCGAAGTGCTGCTCCGTCAGGTGGCGCTCGTGCTCGCTCTGGAGGTCATGGCCCCACTCCACCGGGAACTCGAAGGCTCGCCCCGACCGCTTCAGGATCTCCACGGCCTCGGTGTAGTCGAGGCGCACGAAGTCCGACTCCAGCGTGTTGCGGAGGGTGGCGAGGAGGGTCTTGTCCACCCACTGATCGAGGAAGGCGAGGTCGTCCGCGCAGCGCTCCAGCACCCGGGCCACCAGGTGCTTCATGAACGCCTCCGCCAGGTCCATGTCGTCGTGGATGTCGCAGAAGGCCATCTCCGGCTCGATCATCCAGAACTCCGCCAGGTGCCTGGCGGTGTTGGAGTTCTCGGCGCGGAAGGTGGGGCCGAAGGTGTAGACCTCCGCGAGGGCCGTCGCCGCAGCTTCGGCGTTGAGCTGCCCCGACACCGTGAGGTAGGCCCTCTTTCCGAAGAAGTCCTCGGCGAAGGGATCGGGGCCGGCCAGCCGGTCCGGGGGCAGGGACGTGACGGTGAACATCTCGCCCGCGCCCTCGCAGTCGCTGGCGGTGATGATGGGGGTGTGCATGGGCACGAAGCCCCGGGACTGGAAGAACTCGTGCACGGCGAAGGAGAGCTCGCCCCGGACGCGCATCACCGCCCCGAAGGTATTGGTGCGGGGGCGCAGGTGCGCGATGGTCCGCAGGAACTCGAAGCCGTGCCTCTTCTTCTGGAGGGGGTAGGACTCGGGATCGGCGGCGCCCAGGAGCTCGACCTCGCGCGTCCGGAGCTCCAGTCTCTGGCCGGCTCCTAGGGAGGGCACCAGGTCGCCTACGGCGCGCACGCTCGCGCCGGTGGTCAGCCGGCGCAGCAGGTCCTGGCCGACCGCGCCGGGGTCCACGACGATCTGGAGGTTCTTGAGGCTGCTCCCGTCGTTGATCTCCAGGAAGGACACGTCCTTGCCGTCCCGGCGGGTGCGGATCCAGCCACACACCGTCAGGCCCCGGGCGGGCTCGGTGCGGGCGAGGACGGACACGATCTTCTCGCGCTTCATGGTGCGGCTCGGTGCTCCCCTCGCGGCCGGACTCCCGGTCCGAGGCCGGGATCCGGGGCCGGGAATGGTAGTGCGGGCGTCCCTCCGGCGCAACGAGGGCCCGGGTGGAGCCCGGGAGCGGGGAATGAGGGGCGAGGGGCAGTGGCCCGCTCCTTGCTCCTTTCCTCGCAGGCGGATCCACGAGCGGGGGCCGCCGGGAGGGACCGAGACCGTGAGCTATTCCAGCGAGAACATCCAGTCCAGTGTTCGGCCCGAGCCGGGCGAGAAGCTTCGGGTGAAGGGCAAGAGGTTCATGAGCACCATGGAGATCCCTCGGGAGACCTACATGGTCGCCGTGGTCGGCTCCATCGCCCTGTCGTCCTACCTCTTCCTGAGCGGGCGGCGGGACTGGGGCATCTTCGTGGGCCTCTGGGCTCCGACCTTCCTCAACCTCGGGCTCTACAACAAGCTTCTCCGACCGGGCGAGCCCGCCTCGGGGAGCGAGGAGGAGGTCTCGCGGTACCCGCAGGTGTGACGGTGAGGGGGGGGCGGCGCCGCGGGAGGCGCCACCCCCCGCCTGGAGGTCGCGGCGCCGGGGACGGGGTGGCGCGCCGGGGAGGCTAGAGGGCCACGTCGCCGTAGTCGAAGGGGATCTCGTCCTCCCCCGGGGCGGGCGCGCCGGCCGCCTCGTCGGCGGTGGGCTCCCTCCCCAGCAGGCGCTCGGCCTCGCGGCGGAGGACGTCCGGGTCGATGGCGGTGAAGCGGAACCACGCCTGCTCCTGCTTCCAGGCTTCGGCGCGCTCGTGGAAGGCGCGCAGGGACTCCCAGCCGCGCCAGTCGCCGTCCCGCTCCCAGCCGGTGAGCACCCGGCTCATCGCCCGGAGCAGGTCGTCGTCCCCCGAGGCGATGGCCTGGAGGGCGTGGCCCACCCGCGCCGCCCAGTCCTCGGGCATGGGCACCGGGGGACGCTGGCCCCGGGCCTGGAGGGGGACCCGGGGGACGTAGCGGGGCGCCGGGCGGTCGGTGCCCGGGGAGGCGCCGCGCCCCCCGGCGGACTCGTCGTCCTGGGTCGTGGGAGCGAAGCCGCGCCCCTCCCGGGCGTCGACCTCGCCCGCGAAAGCCGCCAGCCTGCCGGCGTAGGCGTCGCGGCCGACGCCGGCCCGACTCATCGCCTTCTGGATCGCGTAGGTCACGGCGCCGTTCATCGCGTCGCCGGGATCCCTCTGCACACAGGTCCCGAAGGCCTCCCGGTGCACCTTCGCGTCGCCCAGGCGGAGGTCGACGCCGACCCGCACCGTGGCCTGGAGGGAGTGGCCGTCCCGGATCGCCTCGATCCGGGGCTCATCCAGCAGGGCGTAGTCCCAGCCCTCGGGGCCGAAGACGCGGCAGACGGCGTCGATGACCGCCTGGGGGACGTAACCGTAGAAGACCGGGGCGTTGCGCCCCTTGTGGACCCTCTGCACCACGTCGGCACCGGAGGCGCGGAGGATGTCGTTGACGCGCTCGACCGCGTCCCACAGGGCGGACGCCGGGCCGGGCTCGGGGCGGCGGGCTGCCTTGACCGTCATGTCGTCTCCCGCGAGGTCCGCCGTCGGGCGGCCTCGATCCGTTGCGCGGGGGGCTCCCACCCGCGGCGGTCAGAACGCGCACATACTACATACGGACTCGTCGGGGCGCCAGAGGAAGGTCCATGATTTCTTCAGTAACGGAGAGGAGTTCCGGCGGAGGCGCCACCCCCGTGCGGGGGAGGCGAGGGAGGCGATGGGGGGCGACTTGACGGAGGAGGGACGGTGCGCCGATCATCGCCCCACGCGCACGGCCGGAAAGCCCACCCCCTCTCATCCATGACGCCGGTATCCCGATGAGTAGGCCGCGGACGGGTCCGGGACTCGGTCCCCCGGGACGCAGGGAGACGCGACCAGGATGAACGCGAACACGCAGTTGCTGGGCCTGCTGGAGCGCCGGGAGGCCCGGGTGGGCATCATCGGCCTCGGCTACGTGGGGCTCCCCCTGGCCATCGAGGTGGCGGGGGCGGGGTTCCTGGTGCGGGGCTACGACGTGGACCCCCGGAAGGTCGCGCGGATCGAGGCCGGCGACTCGTACATCCAGGACGTGCCCTCGGCGCGCCTCGGGGAGCTGGTGGAGTCCGGCCGCCTGAGCGCCGCCACCGGGTTCGACTCCCTGGCGGAGATGGACGCGGTGGTGATCTGCGTCCCCACGCCCCTCAGCAAGACCAAGGACCCGGACATCTCCTACGTGGTGGCCGCGGCCGAGCAGGTCGCAGCGCACCTGCGGCGGGGCCAGCTCGTGGTGCTGGAGAGTACCACCTACCCCGGGACCACCCGCGACCTGCTCAAGCCCATGTTCACGCGGTCGGGTCTGGAGATCGGCGTGGACTTCCACCTCGCGTTCTCGCCGGAGCGGGTGGACCCGGGCAACCCGCGCTTCGGGGTCAAGAACACCCCCCGGGTGGTGGGCGGCGAGACGCCGGCCTGCGCCCGGGCCGCCTGCGCCCTGTACCGGTCCTTCATCGACACCGTGGTCCCCGTCAGCTCCACGGCCAGCGCCGAGATGGCCAAGCTGCTGGAGAACACCTTCCGGGCCGTGAACATCGCCATGGTGAACGAGGTGGCGATCATGTGCCGGAAGCTGGGGATCGACACCTGGGAGGTGATCGAGGCCGCGGGCACCAAGCCCTTCGGGTTCATGAAGTTCTACCCCGGCCCGGGGCTCGGGGGGCACTGCATCCCGGTGGACCCGCACTACCTCTCGTGGATCCTCAAGAGCCTCAACTACAACGCCCGCTTCATCCAGCTCGCGGGCGAGATCAACAGCGCGATGCCCTCCTACGTGGTGGACCTCGTGGCGGACGCCCTGAACGAGGATCGCAAGCCGATCAAGGGCTCCAGGGTCCTCATGCTCGGCGTCGCCTACAAGCCGGACATCGACGACGTGCGGGAGTCGCCGGCCCTCGACGTGATGGAGCTGCTCCTCGCCAAGGGGGCGGACCTGGTCTACTCCGATCCCCACGTCCCCGAGGTGCGCCTGGGGGACCACCTGCACAGGGGGGTCGAGGTGACGCCGGAGCTCCTGGGAGCGGTGGACTGCGTGGTGATCGCCACCAACCACCGTTCCTTCGACTACGACGCCATCGCCTGCGCGGTGCCCCTCGTGGTGGACACCCGCAACGCCACGCGGGACCTCCCGCCCCGGCGCGCCCGGATCGTGAGGCTGTGACCGGCGACCCGGCGCCGGCGGGCGGCGGCGACGGGGTACCGGCCCGGGGCCGGCGGGCGATCCGGCTCGTCGCCTCCCTCGCCGTCGGGCTGGCCTGTCTCTGGGTGGTCTTCCGGGGCGTGGAGATGGAGGCGTTCCTGGAGGCTCTGGGCTCGGCCCGGCCGGGCTGGATCCTCGCCGGCAGCGCAACCTTCGCCGCCATGCACCTGGGCCGGGCGATGCGCTGGGGGGCCCTGATCCGCCCGGTGAAGCGGGTGCCGGCCCGGTCCTACGTGTCCATCTGCAGCGTTGGCTTCCTGCTCCTGACCACCTTGCCACTGCGCCTCGGGGAGCTGGCCCGCCCCTGGCTGCTCCACGAGAGGGAGGACGTCCCCTTCGGGGCGTCGGTGGCGACGGTCGTTGTGGAGCGGACCCTGGAGGTGCTGTCGCTGGCGGGGCTCATGGCGCTGGCGGTGCTGCTCGCCGACGTCCCGATGGCGGACGTGCGGGTCGCGGGGGTGGACCTGCCCCTGGTGAGCGCCGGCAGGGCGGCGGTGGGGATCGCCCTGGTGCCCTTCCTGGGGACGCTGGTGGCGGCGATCGCCCTGGGGGAGAGGGCACCCGCGCTGGCGCGGGCGACGCTGGGGCGCCTGCACGGAGGGTTGGGGGAGAGGACCGCCGCCTTCGCCGGCTCCTTCGTGTCCAGCCTGCGAACGCTGCGCACGCCCCGGCTGGCGGGGGAGGTCCTGTCCTGGACCGTCGCCACCTGGGCCCTCAACGTGGCGACGATGTGGCTGTTCTTCAGGGCTTTCCCGGCGTTGGACCAGCCGGCGCTGGACAGTGGCGCGGCGCTGGTGGTGCTGGTGGTGCTGGTGGTGGGGGTGATGGTGCCCTCGGGGCCGGCCTTCATCGGGACTTTCGAGCTCTTCATCGGGGCGGCCCTGGGCCTGTACGGGGTGGCGGAGGCCGACGCCGCGGCGTACGCGGTGACGGTGCACGCTGCCCAGCTCGTGGTGTTGGGCGCGTTCGGGGTCTTCTTCCTGGTCCGGGACCCGGTCCCGATGGGACGGCTGCTCGGGGTCCTGGGCGGATCCGCCCCGGGGCCGAGGAGGGCGGCGTGAGCCCCGGGGGGAGCCCCGCGCGCCGGGACGAGCGGCGATGGGCGGGGCCGTCCATGGCATGGGCCGTCTCCTTGGCGGCGGCGATGGTGGGGTCGGCAGCGCCGGCGGAGGGAGGGGGAGGGGAGGAGGCCGCCCCGCGCCCCGCCGTCCGGGACCACGACCAGGACGGATACTGCGCCCAGGGAGCGCGGTGCCCACCGGGGCTCGACCGGGGGGACTGCGACGACGGCGATCCCGCCACCCATCCCGACGCCGTGGAGGTGGCCTACGACGCCATCGACCAGGACTGTGACGGCGAGGACCTGATGGACGTGGACGGCGACGGCTTCCGGGCGGTCCAGGTGGGGGGACCCGACTGCGACGACCTGGACGAGGGGGTGAACCCCTCCAACCCCGACGATGGGGACGGAGACGGCGTCGATGACGACTGCGACGGCGAGGTGGACGAGGACGCGCCGCCGCCGGATCCCTGGGGGTGCGCCACGGCGGGAGGCCCCCCGGCGCGGGCGTGGGCAGCGATCATGCTCCCGTGGGCCTGGGTCCTGGGGCGCCGGATGGCGAGGGGGCGGACGCTCGCCCGGCGGCGGGGCGTCGGGGTGCGAGGAGCGGACGCGGGCTAGTCGAGGTCGGTGGGATCGTCCTCGAGGCGGTCGGCGATCCCGGATGCCTGCTTCTTCTTGTCCTTGCCGGTCCTGGCCTGGCGCTTACCCGACTTGCCGGCGGCGCCGTCGTCCTCGAGCAGGGTGATGCCCGCGGCGGAGTCGCCACCGGGCCCGCCGTCCTCGGCGTCCTCGTCGAGGGCGGCGGGCTCGTCGTCGGCGTCTTCGACGGGGCCGACCTCGTCGTCACCCGGCTCGGCGTCCTCGGCGATGGGGCCCAGCTCGTCGGCGGGCGTGGCGGCCGGCGCCTCGGCCTTTCCCCGGGACTTCTCGCCCTCCGCGGGGCCATCGAGGTCCTCGACCCCGAGCGCCTGGATACTCTGCTGGGCCGTGTCGGCCTCGGGCTCGGACGGAGCGTCGGCCTCGGTGGCCACCGGCCGGCCCCGCGCCGCGGTCTTGAGGTCGGCGGCGTCCAGGTCGAGGTCCATCAGCTCGGCGGAGTCCTTCGCGTAGCGGTCCTTGCAGGCCTTCCGGTCGGCACCGGTCAGCCCGGACGCGTCCTTCTTGAGGATCCCCGAGCAGTACTCGTCCAGGGTCTTGCCGTAGTACAGGTCCGCCTGTTCGGCCGCCCGGGCGGACGGCGCCGAGACGAGCACCGCGAGGGCGCCGAGTACGAGGGTGCGCGCGGCGGGGTTGGCCATCGGATCCGTCTCCCGCGGGAGTCAGGTGTGGGCTGGCGGCCGCGGAGATCCTGCCGGACCAGCGGCAGCAAGGTAGCGGCGGCGCTGACGCGGTGTCAATAGAAACGCACGAGCCGGGGGGGAACTCCTTGCGGACTCGGGGGTTGTTGACTAGTCTTCCGCGGTCCCGAAGCCACCCTCCCCGGGGGAGCCCCACAGCGTGAGCGACAAGCAGACCCGCAAGGACCGGCAGCGCGAGCTGCTCCAGCCCGACGACTTCCTCGTGATGGGGGAGCGGCTCGTCCATGGCTTCGTCGTGCACTGGCGCGCGGTCGTGGCGGTGGTGGTGGTGGCGGTGGCGGTGACGGGGGCCTTCAGCCTCTGGGAGCGTCACCTCGACGGCGTCGAGGAGGAGGCGGCCGCCGCCCTTTACAAGGCGGAGAGCCAGCTCCCCTCCCAGGACCCCATGGAGATCTTCCAGCGGCTCCAAAGGGGAGAGACGGCCGCCCCCGCGGACGACTCCACCAAGCTGAGGGAGGCGGTGGCGGCCCTGGAGGCGGTGGCCACGAGCCACGGGGGCACGGTGCAGGCGGACATCGCCCGCATCGAGGCGGGCGCCGCCCTCTTCGAGCTCGGCGAGTATGCCAAGGCGGCCGAGCACTTCGCCGCGGCCCGCGGGACCGACTCGGAGCTGGTGCGCCACCTCGCCACCCAGGGCGAGGGGCAGTCCCTCGTGGCGCTGGAGCAATGGGACCGCGCGATCCAGGCGTTCCGCGCACTGCGGGACGGGACGACGGGGCCGGTGAAGGAGCAGGCGTGGCTGGACCTGGCCCGGGCCCATGAGAGTGCGGGGAAGCGGGACGAGGCGCGGGCGCTCTACGAGGAGTTCGAGAAGACCTTCCCGGACTCGAAGCTCCTGGCGACGATCAAGGGGAGGCTGGCCTCGCTGGCGGCCGGCGGGGGAGGGGAGGGGTCGGCCCCGGTCCCCGCGCCTCCGGCGACGATCCCCCCGGCCCCCGACGGCGCGCCGCCCGCTGGCGGAGACGCCTCCCCCCCGGGTGAGAGCGGATGATCCTCGCCCGTTGGGAGGCGCGGGGGGTGGTGCGCCTCGGGGCCCTGGCGGTGGCGGTGGGGGGCCTGGCGCCCCTCGTCTCCGCCTGTGCCGCGCCCGGGGCGGTCCGCCCTCCGGTGGACGCCGCGCGGGTGATGGAGGAGATCGACCGGGGGGGGCCCGCCTTCCCGGGTGAGCTGAGCCTTCCGCTCTCGCCCGCGTGGACGCGGGAGTTCCCGAGCCAGGACACCTGGACGCCTGGCCGGATCGAGCTGGGCGAGCCGGTGCTGGTCTCCGACGGGGTGGTGGCGGTGGGGACGAGCCGCTGGCCGGCGCTCTTCCTGATCGACCGGCGCAGCGGCTGGCTGATCCGCGCCATCCCAACCCGGGGACCGGTCCAGGCGCCGCCGGCGGTGCGGGGCGACCGGCTCTGGCTGGCGGACACCACGGGGCTGGTCAGAGCGACGGACCTCGCCGGGGACAAGGTCTGGGAGCGCACGTTCGCGGCACCGATCTACGCCTCTCCCGTGCTCGCGGGGGAGCTCCTCCTGGTGCAGACGACGGCGGACCAGGTGTTGGCCCTGGATGCTGCCACGGGCGAGGACCGCTGGCTGTACCGGCACTCGCCCGACGGAGCGGCGTCGGAGCTCGACATCCTGGGCACGGCCGCGCCCGCCGTGGCGGGCGGCCAGGTCTTCGTCGGCTTCGGCGACGGCACCCTGGTGCGTCTGTCGCTGGAGAGCGGGCGCCTCGAGCAGCAGGCGTCGGTGGGGACGGGCCGCTTCCGGGACGTGGACGCGACGCCGGTCCTGGCGGACGGACTCCTGGTGACGGGCTCCTTCGGCGGCCCGATCCAGGGGCTGGACCCGGCGGACCTCTCGCCCCGCTGGACCTACGAGGGCGGCCTGTCCGGACCGGCGGCGGTGGCCGCGGACACGGTGTATTTCAGCGACACGGACGGCACGGTCCGGGCGCTGTCCCTGGCCGAGGGCAAGGAGATCTGGAGCTGGCCCCCTCCGAGGCCCCAGCAGGACCTCGCCAGCGGTCTCGCGGCAGGCGCGGGTGGCGCGACGCGGACCGTCGAGGAGATCGCGCCCGTCGGTCCCGCCATCGACCTGCGCTGGCCCCGGCCCCACGGCCAGCAGTACACGCCGCCGGTGATCGCCGCGGGATACGTCATCGTGGGTGCCCACCGGGGCACCCTCGACGTGCTGGACCGGTACACGGGGCGACACCTGTGGCAGTTCCGGCCGCAGGAGTGGCTGGAGGGGATCTCAGCGTCGCCGCTGGTGGATGGTCGTCAGGTGATCTTCCTGAGCAACAGCGGCCGGATGTACAGCCTGGTCGGCGACACGCTGCCGGAGGACCTGAGCGGTGAGCCATCCCGGAGGATCTCGCGCGCGCTGGGGTGGTGACGGGGGCCGGGCGAAGTCGGGCTGGGGCGGGAGATCGGGGGGGGAGTCGGCAGGGTGGTGTGGGGTGACCGGCGGACTCGGGCACGGACCGGGGCACGAGCACCGAATCGAGGCACGGGAGCGAGCACGGGGCACGGTCCGGGGCACGAGCACGGACGCGAGGCACGGGCGCGAGCACGGGGCACGGTCTGGGGCACGAGCACGGACGCGAGGCACGGGCGCGAGCACGGGGCACGGTCTGGGGCACGAGCACGGACGCGAGGCACGGGCGCGAGCACGGGGCACGGTCTGGGGCACGAGCACGGACGCGAAGCACGGGCACGAGCACGGACGCGCAGCACGGGCACGAGTGTAGAGTCCCACGCTCTTCCGTCCCCACCGGGACACATTGCACCGTTACGCCAGAGCGCGGAGAAGAGGTCGATTTCCGGACCTCTCCATCCGCCGCCTATCCAGCCAGCCGGGTGGCCCGGAAGGCGTGTCAAGGGCGCCAGCCGCGCAGCGGTCGGCCATGGCCGACCCTTGACTCGCCTGAGGACCACGGGACAATGCGGGGAAGGCGGCGGAAGACCGCGTAACGATGCCACGGATTATCGTGGCTCTCTACACACGAGCACGGATGCGAGGTACGGGCGCGGACTCGCGCACGGACCGGGGCACGGACGCGGGCACGGGGCACGGACCGGGGCACGAGCACTGGCGCGCGCACGGGGCGCTGTCCGGACGACCACGGACGCGAGGCACGAGCACGAGCGCGAGCACGAGGCACGAGCACGAGCCCCCGCAGGCACACGAGCCTCGACCGCGGCCTCCGGCTGCAGAGGGCATGACCACATTATCGGCCATCCCGACGGTCGGACTCCCTCTGCGAGCACCCCGAGGGGGGCCGTCGGGATGGCCGATAATGTGCATTATGTCAAGTGTTGGGCGACCGGGTGCCGATCTTCGACAGTCTTCCTTCATTGCCTATCCGCTTGCCGCCCAAAGCTCCGGGCCTCCCCGCCCTTTCCTCCGCGTTCTCTGCGGGCCCCGGACGGGCCACTCTGCGCCTCTGCGGGCGAGCCAAGGACGGCGAGCCATCCACGACCGCCGGCAGTCGTCACGAACCGCCCTGGGTGGCAACCGTCTAGGGCGACCGCGGAGGCAGCGGTGCCTTGGGTGCGGCCGGCGCCCCGGGGCGGAACGCCGGCGGCGCGGTGACCGGTTCGGGCGGGAGCGGCGCTTCCGGGGCCAAGGGAGCCGCCGGCGCCGGCACGGACACCGGCTCCGAGCCCGCGGCCGAAGCACCCGGGCACGCCGGGAGCCGCCGGGCCAGCTCCACCAGCGGCGACACCGCTTCCGTCGCGCCGACATCGCACGCCACGAAGTACGCCTTGCTGGTCGCCGGACATGCCAGGAAGACCGCCTGGTCCCGGTCGCGGCCCTGGTCCGGGCGGATCCAGGTCCGGGCCAGGAGCGTCCGGCGCCCCCAGGGCCCGAGGTCCGCGGTCACCTCGGTCTTGGACTCCAGGCTCCGCGGCATGCCCTGGCTCCCCAGGTCGACCTGGAGCGAGCCGTCGGCGAAGGAACGCTCCACCTCCGACGCCGCGTCCCCCAGCCCGGGCAGCGGGATCCCCCCCAGCGTGCACCGTGGGCCACCCCCTTCGGGCTCCAGCGCGATCCCCTGGATGGTCAGGAAGTTCGAGGCTTGCACCAGCCGCCAGCCCGACAGGTCCATGTCCGCGACCAGGCGGCCCCGGATCGCCTGGGCCTGGGGCGTGTCGCCTCCGTGGATCCCGATGTCCTGGGTGCTGAACCCGACCTTGGCGAGCTCCTCGCTCGCCTGACGGATCTCGGGCGCCACCTCACGGTACACGTACAGGCCGAGGCCGAGGGCGATCAGTCCCCCGAGGACGGCGATGGCGAGGCATCCCACCAGGCAGCCCAGGATGAGGCGGCTGCCGGAGCTGGACTCCGATGAAATGACGACCGGCGGCGGATGGTCGCTCACTCCCCCCCCTCTCGTGCTCCGGTCACAGCCGGAACTGGAGACCCGCCTGGACCCGGAGCAGGAGGCGGAAGGATTCGATCTCGGCGCTGGGGTCGCCGGGTACGAGCTGGGACTGGGTGAGGTCCTCGACGCCGATGACCTTGCTGTCGAGGAGCAGGAAGGCCACGGGGACGTCCAGGAAGAAGGCGGTGGTCGGGCTCGCCGCCACCCGAAGCCCGAGCGCAAACTCGGGGCCGAAGAGGAGGCCCGCGGAGCGGTCGTCGTAGTACTTGGCGGTGGCCTTGACGTTCCCGTCCTCGTCGGTGATGGAGCTCTCCACCGTCTTGAACGGGGCGGTCACGACGAACGGCAGCCCGAACCCGGCGTAGACGTTGGCGCGGCTCTTCGCCGCCCTGCTCGCCGGCACCAGGTAGAAGCGGACTCGGGGGTCGAAGATCCCGAACAGGGCGGCGTGGTCCTGCCAGGCACCCGCGCCGACGCTGCCCGGTCCCTCGCTTGTGGCGTACTCCATCCGCATGGAGTTCTGACCCACGATCGCGCCGGCGTCGACGCCGATCTCCACGTGGGGGGTGATGCCGTAGTCGATGCCCAGGAACGCCGAGAACGCGTAGGGCTGGAAGTCGACGGTGGACCAGGAGTACTCCTCGGTCCGCGCGAAGCTGGAGTCGATGTAGATGGTGCTGCTGTAGAGCTGACGCAGGGCTCCCAAGGCGTAGCCGACGCCCCCGCGGACGTGGAATCCCCGGGTGTCCCCGAGGGAGCGGGGGGCCGGGCGGACGCTCGCGCCCGCGGATGCCGGGGCGACCACGGGAGCGGCCGGGGGAGGCGGCGCGTGGGGCCGGACGGGGGCGGGGGGCGTCGTCCCGGTGCCACCATACGGATCCCGGGACGCGGCGTAGGGATTGGGCGATCCCCCGGCCGGGGCCCCGTACGGATCGACTCCGGGGGGCGGAGCCGGGGGCACGACGGGGGCCGCGACGGCGCTGGCAGGGGCGTATGGATCGACGGGGGGGAGATCCCCCTGCGGCGCACCGTAGGGGTCCGCCGGGACGCCACCGCTCCCCGACGCGACGGGGGCGGGTGCGGCGATGGCCTTCAGGGCCCCGATGAGGGCCGTCCCCAACTCCGCTTCGGCCCCGGGGGCGAAGCGCAGGTCGACCACCTGGTACTCCCGGCCGTCGGGACCGGCGATCACCAGGCGCCCCCGCACGGTCCCGTCGGGCTCCCGGCCGATGACGCCGGTGACCAGGGCCGTGGGCTGGTACCGGGCGCGGACCGAGTCCCTGCACAGGGGCGTGACCGCGCACCCGGCCATGTCCTCCCCGAGCTCCGCCGCCAGCGGTTGGCCGCCGAGGAGCCGGGGGCCGAGCTCGGCGGCGGCCTGGCGCACGAGCCGGTCGTAGATCACCGCCGCGGGGTTGGGGTCACCGGGGTACGCGGGCTGGAACTGGAGCATCACGAAGGGACGGTCGCCGTGCGTCAGAGCCGTCGCGTGGACGGGAGTCGCCAGCGCGGTGGCGACTCCGAGGAGCGCGGCGGGCAGGATCGATCGCATGAACGGCCTCCAGGGAGCTCGAACCGGCGCGAATCCTAGCAGCGGGCCGCGGACGGTGTCCACCCGCGGGACGGAGGAGGGACGGACCCGGGCTCAGCGCCGCGCCCGGGAGGCGACCCGCCGGAGGAGCCGCGCCTCGCGCCTCTGGAACGCTTCCAGCACCGCGGCGCTCCCGGTGCCCCCCGCGGCCGAGAGGTACTCCCGGACCGCCGCGAGGGCGGCGGCGGGATCGCGTCGGCGATGCTCGGCATCCTTCGCCTCCTCCTCGTAGGCGGACGGGTCGTCGGGCCACGAGGCCCGCAACCGGCTCCACTCGGACCGGGCCTCCTCGTGCCGGCCCGCCCTCCTGAGGAGGCGCGCCCTCTCCTTGGCGGCCTCCCGGGCGTCGAGACCGGCGTCCCCCGCCTCGGAGGCCGCTGCCAGCAGGCGCAGCGCCTCGCCCCCGTCGCCCCGCTCGGCGTGGAGGCGCCCCGCCCGGAAGAGCACCGCGCCGGGCACCGCCCCGGGCTCCTCGGCCCGGACCAGTCCCGCCAGCGCGCCGGGCAGGGCCACCAGGGACAGCAGGTCCGCGGCGTTGTGCAGCACCACGGCCTCGATCCGTGCGGGATCTCCCGAGCGGCGGAAGTCCTGGTAGACCCTCGGGATCTGGGCCCCCGGGACGTCGTGCTCCCGGCGCACCCCCAGCAGGTGGCGCTCCAGGGCCCGCAGGTCGCAGGACGGAAGGGTCCCCCGCATGAGCCGCCGGGCGGGGTGGAGCGTGTCCAGGTGGGGCAGGCCCAGCAGGGCCTCGTCGTCCAGGCGTGCCATGGCGTAGCGCACGGCCAGCAGGTCCCGGTCGAACGCCTTGCCGTTGAAGGTCACCAGCGCCGATGCCTTGCGGAGCTCGCCGTCCAGCTCCCGCAGGACCTCCCCCTCCCCTCTCCTCTTCACCAGGAGCCGCTGGTGGACCGCCAGCCGGCCTCCCTCGAACCGAGCCCAGCCCACCAGGAACGCCACGGTCCCCGCGCCCCGGGAGAGACCCGTCGTCTCCAGGTCCAGGTAGATCGCCTCGCCGAGGTCGACGCCGGCAAGGGCCGGATCCCCCGCGAGCAGCGCCGCCTCGTCGCCCCGCACGCCCCGGGTGGCCTCGAAGGGAGCGGCGGGCACCAGGAGGGCCAGGTGGTCCACGTCCCCGCGCCGGATCGTCTCGGGCCGCCCCGCCGGCGCCCCCCCGGGGAGGCGCGGCTCGAACCCCGTTGGGGCCCCGGCCGGCTCGGCCTCCCCCCGCGCCCGGGACGCCCGGAACAGGGCCTCCAGCCTGCCCCTCAGGGCCGGGACTCCCGGCGGCGTCGCGGCCGCAGGCTCGATCCCCTCGGCCGTGCCCGGGGCGGCGGATGGGGGGGGATCCTCCCCCGGGGTGGGCGGGACGCCGGATCGGACCTGCCTCCTCAGGCGATCGGTGAGGGACGACGCCATGGCTCAGCCCGGAGCCGTCCCCCGGAGGTCCATCCCGTCCCCCGGACCCCCGCCGTCCAGCATGCGGAGCACCGCCCGGGCGACGTCCTTCCCCCGCTCGCTCACCTCCCCCACGGGCCCCACGCAGCCGGGGCAGCCCGACTCGCAGCCGCAGGCGTCCACCAACGCCCGGGTGCGCGCCACGAGGTCGGCGTGCCGCTCGAAGAGCCGCGAGGCGAAGCCGACGCCGCCCGGGAAGCTGTCGTAGAGGAACACCGTGGGATCGAAACGGTCGAGGCGTTCCACGTCCACCGGGCGCCCCGCCTCCGGGACCGAGTACACCCCCCGGCCGTCCTGGTCGAGCCGGGCGTACCACGCGGCCTGCTGGTCGCCCATGGAGCGGGAGACGTCCCGGACGTCCGCCAGCAGGATCGTCGCCGCCATGTGCTGCATCGCGTAGGCGACGCCCAGCAGGCCGTCCACCAGCTCCAACCGGGGGAAACCCAGGCGGGCGGCCGCGGGGCCCGGGATCGTCAACCAGTACGAGGTCGTGTGGGTCTCGACGTCGGGGAGCTGCACGTCGCCGAAGCCGACGTTCTCGGAGGTGTAGAGCTTGATCTTCTTGTAGCCCACCACCCGGCTGGCGACGTGGACCTCGCCGTGGCCCCGCACGCAGCCGGGTGACGGCGCCTCGTCGAAGCGGTCCAGGATCTGGACCCGGGTGTAGTCGAGGGCGTCGGTGTAGTAGTCGACGTCCACCTGGTGGACGAACGCCTCGTGCCGCTCCCAGTCCAGGCGGTCGACGTGGTACTGCACGCCCTCGACCATGTGGATCGCGCCCTGGTGCAGGAGGGTCTGGGCCGAGACCAGGTCGCACTCGGCGATGATCCGCGGGGTTCCCGACGTGGAGTCGATCACCACCACGTTCTCCTGGTTCACCGAGCGGATGTTCACGCCGTCCGCCGGGTAGCTCTCGTCGGAGTAGTGCCAGTGCCCCGCCTCGAGGTGGACGACGCCCTGGTCCTCCAGGAAGCGCATGATCTCGGCGGTGTCGGGGCCACCGAAGCGCTCGTCCTGCTGTACGGGGACCTCGTAGGCGGCGCACCTCAGGTGGGAGACCAGCACCGAGAGGTTGTCGGGATCGATCCGCGCGTGCTCGGCGGCACGGCCGAAGAACCACTCGGGGTTCTGAACCACGAACTGGTCCAGGGGGGTGGAGGAAGCGATGTACACCGCCGCCGAGGGGGCGAGGCGCCGGCCCGCCCTGCCGATCCGCTGCCACGTCGACGCCACCGAGCCCGGGTAGCCGGCGAGGACGACGGCGTCGAGCTGGCCGATGTCGACCCCCAGCTCCAGGGCGTTGGTGGAGACCACCCCCACCACCCTCCCCTCCCGGATCCCCGCCTCCACCTCCCGTCGCGTGCCGGGCAGGTATCCGCCCCGGTACCCGGCGATGCGGTGCTCCTCGCCGGGGCGGCGGCAGAAGCGGTCCTTCAGGTAGCGGGTGAGGACCTCGACCTGGGTGCGGCCCTGGCAGAACACCAGGGTCGGCACGTCCCTCTCGATGAACAGCGTGGCGATCCGCCGGGCCTGGGAGATCGCCCCGGCGCGGATCCCCAGGCGCGGGTCCACCACCGGCGGGTTGTAGAAGAAGAAGTGCTTCCGCCCCCGGGGCGATCCGTCCTCGTCGGCGGAGATCTCGTCGACCTCCTTCCCGAACAGGCCCTCCGCCAGCTCCTTGGGGTTGGCGATGGTGGCGGAACAGCCCACGAAGACCGGGTCGGAGCCGTGGAAGCGGCAGATCCGGCGCAGGCGCCGCAGCACGTTGGCGACGTGGGACCCGAACACCCCGCGATACCCGTGCAGCTCGTCGACGACGACCCAACCCAGGTGGCGGAACAGCCGCTGCCACCGCGGGTGGTTGGGCAGGACGCCGCCGTGGAGCATGTCGGGGTTGCTCACCACCACGTGCCCAAGGCGACGCACCGCCTGGCGGGCGTCCGAGGGCGTGTCGCCGTCGTAGGTGAACGTCTTGATGTCGGCGCCGAGGCCGTCGATCAGCCGGTTCAACCCCTGCATCTGGTCCTGGGCGAGGGCCTTGGTGGGGAACAGGTAGAGGGCGCGCCGCTCGGGATCATCGAGGATCCCCTGGAGGATCGGCAGGTTGTAGCAGAGGGTCTTCCCCGACGCGGTCGGCGTGACCACCACCGTGTCCCTCCCCCGCCGCACCCGGTCCGCCGCCAGCGCCTGGTGCCGGTACAGGCGCTCGATCCCTCGCCCCCGCAGCGCCGCGCGCATCCGCTCGCCCACCCAGTCGGGGAACTCGGCGTAACGGGCCTCCCTCGCCTCGATCACCCGGTGGGCGGTGAGCTCGCCGCGGACGTCCGCCCCCCCGGCGAGGCGTTCCAGGGCCCGCCCCAGGGGGGACGCCGGAGGTCCGGCCGCCGGTGGGACCGGGACGGGCACGGGCGCCTCGGGGGCGTCGGGAACGGGACGTTCTGGGGAGGACATCGTCGCCCCGCAGCCCCGCCTCCTGGCCGGAGGGGGGCGGTCTGGATATCCTGGCGGCGCGTGCCCCGCGCGCGGGCACGCCGGACCACGCTACCTGAACGGATGTTCCATGACAATGACCGCGACCGCCACACGGGCGGATCCGGGCGGTGAGTCCCCTGCTCCGGGGAGTGACCCGGGGGGCACGGAGGCGGGTCCCGGAGGCGTCCCTTCGCGCCAGGGATTCGTCCGTGCCTCGGACGGGCTCCAGCTCTACTACCGCGTCCACGGGGACGGCGAGCCGGCCCTGGTCTGCTGCAACGGGGTGGGCGTCTCGACCTTCTTCTGGCGTTACCTCGTCGAAGCGTTCGCGCCCCGCCATCGGGTCGTGGTGTGGGACTACCGGGGCCACGGACGCAGCCAGCGCGTGCGCTTCGGGGACGACGTGTCCATGGAGCAGTGCGCCCGGGACCTGCGGGCCGTCTGCCGCGCCGCGGGCGTGGACCGCCCCGTGCTGCTGGGGCACTCCATGGGCGCCCAGGTGATCCTGGAGCACTACCGCCGGTTCCCCGAGCACACCGCGGGGCTGATCTCGGTCCTGGGCACCTTCGGCCGGACCCTGGACACCTTCGGCAACCTGCGCTTCTCGCGGCCGGTCTTCGACGTCCTGATCTCGGCGATGCTCGGCGCCCGGAGCGACGCCCTCAACCGCTTCCTGTGGCGGCCCATGGTGAGCCTCCCCTTCGCCTTCGACTTCGCCCGCCTGTCGGGGCTGGTGCATGCCGACCGCTGCGACCAGGCGGACATCGGCCCCTACATGAAGCACCTCGGAGACGTGGGCGCCCCGGTCTTCTTCTCGTTCCTGCTGGAGCTGGGAGAGCACACGGCGTGGGACCTCCTACCCCGGGTCCGCGTTCCCACCCTGATCATCGCCGGGGGACGGGATGGTTTCTCGCCCCCCAACGTCGCCGCCCGGGCGGCGAAGCTGGTGCCGGGGGCCGAGCTGGAGCTCATCGCCGACGCCACCCACGCGGGGATCGTCGAGTACGCCGGCGAGATCGACGAGAGGGTCGCCGTCTTCTTGCGGGAGCGCTTCGGCGCCGGACCGTAAACCGAGCAGGGCCGGTGCCCGACGGCAGCGGGGGGCCCGGGTCAGGGGGGAGGGGGCGTGACCCGCCCGTCGGGGCCGGGCTGCGTCCGGGCCCACTCCACCAGTCGCCGCGCCGCCTCGGTGCAGCGACAGTCCCCCGCGAGCTCCGCCGCCCGGGAGAGGGCCGCGGCGGCGGCCGCCGGATCCCCCTGGGCGCGGGCCAGCACCGCGGCGAAGGCCCAGGGCTGGGCCTCGTCGGGGTAACGCCGCTTGAACCCCGCCACCGCGTCCCGGGCCGCGGCGCCGCCACCGCCGGCCACCAGCTCGACGGCGCAGCGCTGCTCCCAGGCCGCCAGGTCCTCGGGCTCCGCGGCGAGGACCGCGGCCACGCCGGCCCGGGCCGCCTCCACGTCCCCGGCGGCGAGGGAGGCCCGGGACCCGGCCAGCAGCAGCACGACCCTCCCGGGGAACTCCCGGAGCCCCGCCCGGGCCGCCTCCACCGCCCTGGCGGCGTCTCCCGCCCGGAGCCACAGGTCGACGCCCCCGGCGTGCTCGTGGGGGGAGCGCGGGGGGACGTCCAGGGCCTCCCGCCACAGGGCCGCCGCCTCCCGGGACCTCCCCACCTCGGCCAGGGCGCTCGCCGCCGCGAAGGCGATGGGCTTGCCCCCCGAAGCCACCGGCCGCGTGGCGAGCAGGGAGGTCCCGAGGGTGGCGGCCTCGGCGGCCCGCCCCGCCTCCGCCAGCGCCCGCACCGCCGCCGCGGCCCCCTCCACGTCCCCCGCGCCCGCAGCCCGGCGGCCGATCTCCGCCAGCGCCGCCGCGCCCCCCGGATCCCCCGCCTCCAGCCGCCCCCGGGCCTCCCCCACGGGATCGGCGCTCCCCCACGCCGCGGTCGCGGGCCCGAGGAGCGGGAGGGCCAGGGCCAGGAGGAGACCGGCGGGGGGCATCCTGCGCCCTCCCCTCCCCCTCCCCGTCGCGGCCCCTCCCCGGGGCGATCCCGGCGGGATCAACGCCGGGCCAGCGCCTCGGAGCGCTGCTTGAAGGCCGCCAGGTTCGCCGGCAGGGACTGGGACACCATCTTGTCCACCACCGCCTTCGGCACGAAGAAGCCGATGTCCATGTCGATGTTGTAGGTCGCGCGGGTGCGGCCGGAGCCCAGGTCCTCCAGGCTCCATCCCCCGTTGTTGGTCTTCATCGGCCCCTCCACGAGGCCCCAGCGGATGCCACGGGGCGCGTCCTCGACGATCCGCAGCGTGTAGGTGATGTCCTTCATCATCTCGACGTGCATCTCGACGGTGGAGACCCCCGGCTCCCGGCCCTTGATCCGGATCCCCTTCAGCCGGGGCACGAACTCCGGGTAGCGGTCATAGTCGACGATGACGCCGTACACGACCTCCCGGGGGGCGAGGATCTCGATGGACTGCGATGCGCCGGGCATGATGGGGACTCCTGGGGCCGGGGGCTTCGATCACCGTCGATTCGAGCAGGGCCGGGCGGCGGAGTCAACGACGGCGCGCCCCTCCGCCCTCACGCGGGGGCGCGGCCGGGCCTCCCCTTCGGTCCCTCCTTGATCTTCTGGACCAGGGCCCGCATCTCCTCGACCCGCAGCGCCAGCGCCGCGGCGACGTAGGCCAGCGCCATCGCCCCCCCCGAGGCGGCCAGCTTCACCATCTGGAGCGCCTTCCCCGGCGCCTCGAAGGAGGCCGGGAGAAGTCGCAGGACGGCCCACCCCGCCGCCGCCGCGGCCGCGGTGGCTAGGGAGATCCGCAGCAGCGCCGGCCAGGTGGAGGGCGTCAGGGGGCCGATCCGGGACCGGAGCAGCAGGAGCAGCACCACCGCCTCGCCGTTCACGGCGATGGCCGAGGCCAGGGGGAGCGCGTAGTAGGGTTCGGCCCAGGTCAGCGCCCCGAAGGGGGCCAGCAGTGCCCACACCAGCCCCGCCTTGGCGGCGATGGTGAGCAGGGTCAGCAGCATCGGCCTCAGGCTGTCCCCGAGGGCGTAGAAGATCGGCAGCAGGATCCGCGGGTAGGAGTAACCCATCAGGCCCAGGGCGTACAGCGCGAGCACCCAACCGGTGCGGCTGGCGTCCTCGGGCCCGAAGCGCCCCTGCATGTAGAAGAACTGCGCCAGCGGCTCCCTCAGCACGACGAAGGCGGCGGCGGCGGGGAGGGACAGGAAACCCAGGAGCACCACGGACTGGGAGACGGTGCGCCTCAGCCCCTCGGAGTCCCCGTCCGCCACGTCGCGGCTCGCCACCGCCAGGGTGGAGGTCGCCAGGGCCATGGCGACGATCCCGATGGGGAAGAGGATCAGGCGGAAGGCGTAGTCGATGTAGGCGACGGCCCCGGTCCAGCGGGACGCCACCTGGACGTCGATGAGGTTGGTGAGGGAGACCCCCGCGAGGCCGATCACGCCCGGGACCATCAGGCGGACCACCCGCCGCAGGCCGGGGTGGGCGAAGTCGAAGCGGGGCCAGAAGCGGAATCCCAGGCGCCGCGCGGCGGGGAGCATCGCCGCGAGCTGCGCGACGCCGCCCAGGGTGAAGCCGATCCCCACGGCGAGGATGGCGGGCTGCCCCGTGGCCCGGGCGAAGGGCTCGGCCAGCAGGCAGGACAGCACCCCCACCACGTTGAACAGCGCCGGGGCGATGGCGGGCAGGAAGAACCGGCCCCGGACGTTCAGCGTGCCGGCGACGACCGCGGACAGGGACGCCAGCAACAGGAAGGGCCCCGCCACCTGGGTCAGGCGGGTCGCCAGGCGGAGCTGCTCGGGGTCGTCGGCGAAACCCCCGGCGAAGAGCAGGATCCAACGCTCCCCGAAGACCACGAGGGAGAGGACGATGGCGCCGACCACCACCAGCAGGAAGCCGATCACCGCCTGGGCGAGGGCCACCGCCGCCTTCGCCCCCTGGTTGCGGTCGTACTCGGTGAAATTGGGGACGAAGGCGGCGGTCAGGGAGCCCTCGGCGAAGAGGTCCCTCAGGATGTTGGGGATCCGCAGCGCCACCCCCAGGGCGTCCCGGGCCGCGCCGGCCCCGAAGTAGTAGGCGAGGGCGGCCTCGCGCACGAGGCCGAGCACGCGGGTGAGCAGCCCGGCGAGGCCGACGGCTGCGGCGCCCCGGACGACCTCGCCGCCGGCGGCATCGGGGGGGCCTCCCCGGGCCGGGGAAGGGCCGGGAGGGGGGCTGCGATCGTCGCGGACGGCGGCCGCCTTCGGGATCTTCTTCATGCCTCGCCTATCCGGTCGCCACGCAGGGCGGTTCGTGACGACTGTCGGCCAGTGTAGATGGCTCGCCGTCCTGGGCTCGCCCGCAGAGGCGCAGAGTGGCCCGTCCGGGGCCCGCAGAGAACGCAGAGGAAGGAGGGGGGAGGCCCAAAGCCGTGGCAGCGCAGGATAGCAGCCCGAGGCGTCCGCCTCACGCCGGCGCCCGCGCCTCGATCGTCACGACGCCCACCCGGCCCGCCAGGACCCGGACCACGGCGTCCACGGCGAGGCGGAGCGGGGGCGGCAGCCCGTCGGCTCCCTGGCGCCGCGCCTGTTCGCCCAGCGCCTCCGCGTCCGCCATCCGGAGGTCGAGCACCCGCGCGTCGCGGAAGCCCGCCCGGGCGAGGCTCCGGAGCACGAGGTCGGGCGCCACGGCCTCGAAAAGGTGGTTCCCCGGAGCCCGGAGCAGGCAGCGCAGCCCGGGGGGTAGCCACCCGGCCACGGCGTCGGCGTACAGCAGCCGGCCGCCGGGGCCCAGGCACCCCGCGACGTCCGCCAGGGCCGCCGCTCCCCGCCCGAGGGAGGCGTTGGCCAGGACCAGGTCGAAGTCGCCCCCCACCGGGTCGGCGCCCCCGCCGGGTCCTCCCGTCCGGCCCCGCGGCCCCGACCGGACCCTCTGAGTGCCCCCCAAGTCGGCCACCACCCACCCGATCGTGCCCGCGCCACCCGGTGGCTGGAGGACGGCGGGGGGGAGAGCCCGGTCGACGGCGGTCACCCGGCCTCCCGCCGCGGCGGCCATCCACGCCTCCAGGCCGTGGCCGCATCCCGCGTCCAGGACGCGCAGGCCCCGGGGATCTCCGGCGTGGAGCAGGAGGGGCGCGCACCCTCGATACCCCCGGACCGACGCCTCCGGGGCGGCCGCCAGCCACGGCCCCCACCTCGGATCCGTCCGGTAGTCCTCGAGCGCCGGTGCCTCCGCCCCGAGCCCGCTGGGGACGCCGGGGGTGGCCGGCGCCGGACCCGCCGCCCCTCCGTACGGAACGAGGGCGGGCCCACCTTGCGGCGAGACCGGGCGACTGCTACCTTTCCGCACTTCCACGCGCGAGCGGCCTTCCCGGCGCGACGCCTCGGTCCAGGGGGTGGTGGTGAAGCGCGTCCGGCGCCCGAGTCTTGTCCGATCCGTCCTCGATCGCCTCGTCGACGACGACGTCCGTTCCCGGGCGTCCCGCGTCCCGACCCGCCTGAACGAGTACGGGTACGACGACTTCGGCTTCACGCCCAGGGCGGTGGCGCCGGTCCTGGCGGTGACCCGCCTGCTCTACCGCAGCTACTTCCGGGTCCGCACGCACGGGATCTCCAACGTGCCCCAAGGTGGGGTCCTGCTCATCGCCAACCACGGGGGCCAGCTCCCCGTCGATGGCATGATGATCGCCACGGCGATGATGCTCGATGCCGAGCCCCCCCGCATCGTCCGGGCGATGGTGGAGCGATGGGTCCCCACCCTCCCCTTCGCCAGCACCCTCTTCTATCGGGTGGGGCAGGTCGTGGGCAACCGCGAGGACTGCCGACGGCTGCTGGAGTCCGGGGAGGTGGTCCTCGTCTTCCCGGAGGGGGCGCGGGGATCGGGCAAGACGATCTGGCACCGCTACGAGCTCCAGGAGTTCGGCCTCGGTTTCATGCGCCTCGCCCTCGAGACCGGCGCGCCCATCGTCCCGGTGGGGGTGGTGGGGTCCGAGGAGTCCATCCCGAGCGTGTACGACTGGCGGGCCCTGGCGCGCCTCGTGGGCGCTCCCTATGTGCCCGTCCCCGCCACCCTTCCCCTCCTCGGCCCCCTCTCGATGCTGCCCCTGCCCACCCGGTTCGACATCCGGTTCGGGGAGCCGATACGGTTCGAAGGGGATCCCGACGGGCCCAGCGTCGAGGTCGCCGACAAGGTACAGCGCGTCCGCGACGCGGTCGCGGGCCTGATCGCCCAGGGGCTGGAGGAGCGCCGCGGCGTGTTCGACCTCGGACTCTCCCGGTGGCTCCGGGGCGAGTCGGCGCCCCACGTCGAGGGGGGCGCCCCACCTCCCCCGGGGGGGCTCGATCCGGCCGCGGCCCCCGCCGAGGAGGCCGACCCGGGTGGCGACGAGCCCGGCCGGGGATCCTCGCCGCGGCGCCGGCGCCGGCGTGCGGCCGAGGGACGCCAGCCATGAGCCGCAGGATCCTCGTCACCGGGATCGCTGGAGGCCTCGGACGGGTGGTCTGGCGCGGCCTGCTGGAGCGCCGGAACCTGGAGGTCGTCGGCCTCGACCGGCGCAACTGGCTCCTGGAGAGGCCCGAGCGGTTCCGGTACTACCAGGCGGACCTGAGGAAGCGCTCGGCCGAGGACGTGTTCCGGAGCGAGCGCCCGTACGCGGTGGTGCACCTCGCGTTCGAGGACGACCAGACCGTCCCCCGCGCCCGGAGGCACGAGACCAACGTCATCGCCACCCAGCAGGTGCTGGAGTGGTGCGCGCGCTACGGCGTCCGCAAGGTCGTGACCCTGAGTCGCGCCATCGTCTACGGGGCTTCGCCCGAGAACCCCGCCAAGATCACCGAGGACATGCCCCTCAAGATGGGGATCCGCTACGAGGAGTTGCACGACCTGGTGGAGTACGACCACATCTGCCGGTCCTGGATGTACGAGCACCCCCAGATCCCCATGGTGCTCCTCCGCCCCGTGCACGTGGTCGGGCCCAACATCCGCGCCGGGATGCTCTTCCGGTACCTGTCCATGGCGCGGTGTCCGGTCCTCGCCGGCTTCGATCCCATGCTCCAGATCGTCCACGAGGAGGACCTCGCGGAGGCCATCGGCTGCGCCCTGCGCGCCCGCGCCCGGGGGATCTACAACGTGGCGGGACCCGGAGCGATCCCCCTGTCGGTCCTGCTGCGGGAGCTCCGCAAGCCGACCCTCGTGCTGCCGCACCCGCTCCTGTACGCCGCCGACGGGCTCCTGTTCCGCCTCGGGGCGTCGAAGCTCCCGCCGGCGAGCTTCGACTTCATCCGGTACAACTGCCTCGTGGACGGTACGAAGATCGAGCGCGAGCTGAAGTTCCGTCCCCGCTTCTCCCTCCCCGACACCATCGCCGCCATCCCCGTCCGCCCCGCCGCCATCATCGCCTGAAGGCCCCCCTCCCCTGCCTCCTCCCCGCCGTTTCCCCGTCCCCGGCTCCGCCGCGCCGCCTCTGTAAACAATTTACAGGCGGGTGTTCGTATGTCCGTCCCCCGCCGAACGCTTCGGGGCGCCCGCCCCGCCGCCCGCCAGAGACCGACGCCGCGCCACCCCATCCACGCTGACAGTGCGCTACAACACCAACAAAAACAAGCACATACGACCATGCGCCGAATGCGGCAACAACTACCATGCGCCAATGCTGGCGTACCATGTGGGATTTTTCCGGCGTCCTGTGTTGACGGTCTTTACCAGGGCCCGGTACTTTTCCCATGCCGGGTGGCCGTCCCCAGGAAGGGCGGCCCGGAGCGGCCGAGGAGGATCCCGACGTGGGCAAGCTCAACAGGCGCGTGAAGTTCATCGCGAAGGAGCGGCGGCTGAGCATCCCCGCCGAGTTCCTCCACGAGCACTCCATCCAGCGGGGGGACGCGATCCACCTCGCCGCCCGGGGCAACACCCTCTTCGCCTTCCCGGTCCGGTCCTGGGAGGGGTACCAGGGCCTCGCCCGGCAGCTCGGGCGGTGGTTCCCCGACGACCGGCACCCCTTCTTCGCCCTCTTCGATGACGCGGCGCGGGTCACCCTGGGGAGCCAGGACCGGGTGGTGCTCCCCAGGGACTTCCCTTTCCACCCCAAGGAGACCATCCGCCTCCACTGGGAGATGGTGGACGGCTTCCTCCACCTCGAGGCCGAGAACGGGCGGGAGCCGGAGGCCCCTCCCCTCGCCCGCGGACCGGGCCAGACGAGCCTGATGGACTTCCTGCCCACCCCCGCCCCCTCGCCGGCGGCCCGGCCCACCTTCGATCGCCGCGCCGCCGAGCGGTCCCTGACCGAACGTGTGCCCATCGAGGCCGTCGACTTCCGGGACCGGACCTTCGCCGAGAAGACCCCGATCCCCACGGACTCCCTGGTGCGCTCGGTGCGCCTGGAGGGGATCCGCCGTCCCCTGGTGCTGCTGGCCCGGGACGACGGGACCTACCAGGTCATCGACGGGTTCCGGCGCCTGGCCGCGGCGCGCCAGCTCAAGGTCGCCCAGGTCCCCGCCGTCGTCTGGCGCGGCCTCGACTTCGACGCCTGCCTGCGCCTGAAGCTCCTCGAGGCCACCGAGGAGACCTCGGAGGCCCCCACCCTCCGGCGCCTGCGCTCCACCCTGAAGCTCCACGAGGGGCAGGTGGACCTCCAGGAGATCGAGAAGATCACCGGTCGGCGCAAGCGGACCCTCCAGCGGTACCTGCGGGTGGCCGCCGATCCCCTCCTCCGGGAGGCCATCGAGAAGGGGCGCCTCTCCATCTTCAAGGCCGAGGAGATCCTGAAGGCCGGCGTCGATCCCGAGACCGCCCTGCGAAAGCGGATGACCGTGAAGGAGATCCGCGCCCAGTCCCACCGCCCCGCCCCGTCCCGCCGCGCCCGCCGCCGCTCCGTGACCCCCCGCCGACGCGGCGGCCGGGGGTCGTCGACCATCCCCGGCTGAAGTCCTCCCGCCTCCTCCCCGCCCCGAGGGCGCCCGCGGCCCCAGGAGACCCGGATCCCCGGGGTTGGGGGTGACCCTCCCCTCCTGCCGCCCCCGGACCTCCAAGGGGTTTTCCACATCCTGTGGATAACCCTGCTTGTCCACAGGCCCGCGGACTCGGAACAAATCCGGAACCTGTACGGGATCTCTACGGCCGGAGCGCGGCGGGACGCCCGGGTGGGCGGGACGCGGGGTGGGGGCCGGGAGCGGTGCGCGGAGGCCGGGGACCCGGGATCAGCGCTCGGCGAGGCGGCGGTGCAGGCGGGCGAGGACGGAGGGGGCGACCATCTGGGAGACGTCGCCCCCCAGGGACGCGACCTCCCGCACCATCCGGCTGCTCACGAAGAACCAGTCGGCGTCGGTCATCATGAAGAGGGTGTCCACCTCGGGGGCCAGCTTGCGGTTCATCCCCGCCATCTGGAGCTCGAACTCGAAGTCCTGGACCGCCCGGAGGCCACGGACGATCGTCCGGGCGCCGCGGGCGCGCACGTAGTCCACCAGGAGGCCGTCGAACTGGTCCACGTCGAGGTTCGGGTGGTCGCCGACGCTCTCCCGGATCATCTCCATCCGCTCGGCGGGGGTGAAGAGTGAGCGCTTCTCGGGGTTGCCGACCACCGCGACCAACACGCGATCGAAGGCCGCCAACGCGCGGGCGATCACGTTGACGTGCCCCAGGTGGGGCGGGTCGAACGACCCGGGGTAGATCGCCAGCCTGCCTTCAGCCATCGGGGCTCTCCTCTACGGTGCCATCGACCTTCGCCGACTCCCGCTGCGCATAGAACGTCACCCGCGTCCCTCCGTACCGGCGCTCGTCGACCCTCACCAGAGCCCCCTCCCCTTCCGGGAGGTCCTCGCGGGCGGAGTGCTCCACCACCAGGCGGGCGCCGGGGGACAGGACCTCGCCGCCGGCCAGCCAGCCCGGCACCCGGGGTGCCAGGCCAGCGTCGTAGGGCGGATCGGCGAAGACCAGGTCGAACCGGGCCCCCCGCCGGCCCAGGTCGCGGAGCGCGGCGGCGACGTCGTCCTGGACCACTCGCCAGCTCCCCGGTGGCAGCAGCGCGCGGGCGTTGTCCGTCAGGGCGCGGGCGGCCGTCCGGTCCTTCTCGACGAAGACCGCCTCCATGCCGCCGCGGCCCACCGCCTCGATGCCGAAGGCGCCGAGGCCGGCGAACAGGTCCAGGACCCGCAGGCCGTCGAGCCGCTGCCCCAGGATGTCGAAGATGGACTTCCGGACCCGGGACCGGGTGGGACGGCGATCGGGGCCGGCGGGGCCGACCAGCTTGCGCTTGCCGAAGGCGTGGCCGTGGATGCGGAGGACCATCGGTCAGCGGGCCGTCATCCCCTCCGCCGGTGGGCGGCGGCGAGGAGGGCGAGGGCGATCCAGGCCACCGTGGCCCGCTCCGCCCGCTGGGGGGTCGCGTCGCAGCCGCAGCCTTCGGGCGCGGCCGCACCGCCGCCGCCGCCGCAGTCCGAGTCTACGCCGTCGAGCTTGCTGTCGCAGTCGTTGTCCACCATGTCGTCGCACAGCTCACCCGCCGCCGGCGAGACCGCGGCGTTGGTGTCGTCGCAGTCCTGGCCTCCCGCGGCGGATCCACCCCAGCCGTCCCCGTCCACGTCCGTCAGGTCGACGCCGTCGCAGTCCTCGTCGCTCCCGTTGTAGGGGACCTCGTAGGCCCCCGGGTGGACCTCCGCGTCGTTGTCGTTGCAGTCCGCGTCCAGGCAGGTGTCGTACCCGTCGCCGTCCCGGTCCTGGGGGTGCTCGTTCGGGTTGTTGGGATTGGTGCCGCAGGCGGTCTCGTCGTCGTCGGACCAGCCGTCGCCGTCGGAGTCCGCCGGAGCCTCCAGCTCGTCGCAGATCCCGTTGGCGTCGGTGTCGGTGGGGAGGTCGGCCGGGTTCCCGGGGTCCGTGCCGCACTCCACCTCGTCCGCGTCCGTCCATCCGTCCCCGTCGTCGTCGTCGTCCTGGTCGTTGCACACGCCGTCCCCGTCGGGATCCCCCGAGGGGTTGGCGCCGTCGCACAGATCGGTGGCGTCACAGATCCCGTCCCCGTCGAGGTCCTCGCCGTCGTCCAGGGGGTCGTCGGAACCGGATCCCGAGCAGTCGTCGCAGCCGTCGTTGTCCGAGTCGTTGCACGCGAAGGGATCGGTGTCGTCGGAGTCGTCCTGGCAGGCGTGGGCCGGCCAGGTCGGGTCCCCGGCTCCGTCGCCGTCGGCGTCGAAGCAGGCGTCGCCCGCGTCGCACACGCCGTCCAGGTCGAGGTCCTCGTCGAGGTTCCCGTCCCCGGGCGTGCCCGCGTCGCCGCAGCCGGCGGGGATGGGCGCGGTGCTGGGGCACCAGGCCGCCGGGGAGTCGTTCCCCGCCGCGTCGGTGCCCGGGGCGGCCGCCAGGCTGCGCCCGTCGGAGAAGGGCCAGCCCGCGGCCACGTCCCACGCCACGCCGTCCACGAGGACGCCGGAGGGGTCCAGGACCTCCACCGAGCCCGCGCCGTCGGCGAGGGAGAGGCCGCTCCACTCCGCATCGCAGGTCACGCCTCCGTTGGCGGCGGGACGGTCGTCGGCGCAGACCACGACGCTGCCCCCTGCCGGGAGGGTCAGGTCCCCGGAGATCGTCCAGGTCGCGCCGGTCTGGATGCGGATGCTCCAGTAGGACAGCAGCAGGTCGTCCACCCGGTTCGAGGTCAGCTCGAGCCACTCCCCTTGGACCGACGAGGAGCAGCCGGGGCGGAGCATCATCTCCGTGACCACGACGTCCCCGGCGACCGCGGGCGAGCCCTCGAAGAGGCACGCCTCCGAGCAGCCGTCCCCGGAGACCGTCCCGCCGTCGTCGCAGTCCTCGCCCGGGGCGACCTCGCCGTCGCCGCAGACCGTCGCGTCGTTGGCGTCGCAGGTGCCGTCCCCGTCCGCGTCCGCGGGTACGGACAGGGGATCGCGGGGATCGGTGCCGCAGGACGCCTCCAGCACGTCGCTCCAGAGGTCGTCGTCGTCGTCGTCGTCCAGGTTGTCGCAGGTCCCGTCGAGGTCCGTGTCCCCGCTGGCGTCCAAGCCTTCGCAGGCGTCCAGGGCGTCGCAGAGCCCGTCCCCGTCGCCGTCCCCAGGGACCGAGAAGGGGTCGCCGGAGTCGGTGCCGCAGGTCGCCTCCTCCGGGTCGGTCCACCCATCGTCGTCGTCGTCGGAGTCCAGGTTGTCGCAGGTCCCGTCGAGGTCCGTGTCCCCGCTGGCGTCCAGGCCGTCGCAGGCGTCCAGGGCGTCGCACGTCCCATCGGAGTCCGTGTCGTCGGGGACCGAGAGGACGTCGTCGGGATCGGCCCCGCAGCTCGCCTCGGCGACGTCGCTCCACCCGTCGTCGTCATCGTCGCCGTCGAGGTTGTCGCAGATCCCGTCCAGGTCGACGTCGCCGCTGGCGTCCAGGCCGTAGCAGGTGTCCAGCGCGTCGCACACGCCGTCGGCGTCCTCGTCGCCGGGGACCGAGGCGCCCGCGTCGGGATCGGTCCCGCAGGTCGCCTCGGCGAGGTCGGACCACCCGTCCCCGTCGTCGTCGGGGTCCAGGTTGTCGCAGGTCCCGTCCAGGTCCGCGTCTCCGCTGGAGTCCAGGCCGTCGCAGAGGTCCCCCGCGTCGCAGAGTCCGTCTCCGTCGGCGTCCGGACCGTCCGCACGGGGGTCGTCGACGCCGGAGGCGCAGTCGTCGCATCCGTCGGCGTCCGCGTCGTGGCAGACGAAGGGATCGGAGTCGTCGGTGTCCGCCCGGCATGCCCCGGGCACCAGCGCCGTGCCCGACAGGTCCCCGTCGGCGTCGATGCACTCGTCGGTGGCGTCGCAGACCCCGTCCCCGTCCCGGTCGACGTCGGCGTTGGCGAAGCCGGGGCTCCCGAGGTCGCCACAGCCCCCCGGGATGGGATCGAGGGACGCGCACCAGGCCGCCGCGGCGTCGTTCGAGGCGGCGTCGTGGGCGGAATCCCGGAGGGCGAAGGAGGCGGCGGGAGCGATGGGCCACGGGCCCCCGGTCCACGAGACCTCGTCGACCAGGTCACCGGACCCGTCGAGCATCGAGATCCGGTCGGTGGAGTCGAGGAAGGGGCCGGGGAAGGTGTGGTCGCACGCCACTCCCCCGTTGAGCAGGGGATCGGCGTCGCCGCAGAGCACCACCCGCGCGCCGGGGGCCACGTAGACGCCGGAGATCTCCGTGGACTCGCCCCCGCTCACCGCCTGCCATCCCGTCAGGTCGACGGTGCTGGCGGTGGCGTTGTAGACCTCGAACCACTCGCCGCGGGCGTCGTCGCTGCAGCTCGGCGCGAGCATCACCTCGGAGATCACCAGGTCGCCCACCCCCGCCGCCGCGACGGCCGGCGACAGCGTGGCCGCCGCGCACGCGCCGACACGACAAGCGAACCATCCGAACCGCGCCATTCGCGCCTCCCGCTGGCGGCCGGGTGCCCGGATGGTGTCGATCCCTCGACCGGTCCGCCGTCGCTCCGACACCAAGGCTAGCACAGCTCCGCGCCCCCGCGCGACGGCCGGCGCCGCCGGGCGTCAGGCCGCCCTTGACCGTGGCGGCCCCACGAAGGAAACTGCGGCGGCGGAAGGGTCCCGCCCCGGACCGGGGGGGGCCGGGCCCCATGAGGGGGCCGGGGTCGGCGACGGCCCCGCTGGGGCCGGAGGCCGATCCCGTTCCGCCGCCCCGAGAACGCCGTGGCCCGTTGCGCTTCGGAGGGAAAGTGGAGGGAGCTGGGTTCCGGCGGCCTGCGCCGGCCATCGCCCCCCCCGCTCGCCGCACCGACGCCCCGCCTGCCCTCATGAGGAGGCTCCCCATGCCCCGCTGCACCCACCCCGTCATCGCCGCCGCGGCCTTGCTGACCGCGTCGATCCTCCGCCCCCTCCCCGCCGCCGCCCTGGGCGACGACGTGCTGATCTACGACCCCTCGCTCCTCGGCGGCGCGGGGAGCTGGACGAACCTGAGGGACACCTACACGGGCCTGGGAGTCACCAGCGACGTCGTGAACCTGGTGCCCGGCGACCTGTCCGCCTACCGGCTGATCTACGTCGTCGCACCCGGCGGGACGCTGACGGCGCTGGAGAAGGCCCAGCTCTCCGCCTTCGTCGACGACGGGGGGCGGATCGTGGCGGTGGGCGAGTTCGCCGGTCTGGGCGCGCTCAACGACAACGTCAACGACCTCCTGGCCGCCCTCGGGGTCGAGAGCCGCATCGACGACGCCTCCCTCAACGCCACGTGCACGAACGGGCTCGGCCAGCCAGGCAACGACATCACCTACAACGTCGATACCTTCGCCGGGGGGAACCACTCGGTGGTGGACGCCGGCCCCACCGCCGTGCCCCTGGTGCGGATGGTGAGCGCGGACTGCCCGAGCGGCTGCGACTACATGGTGGTCGAGCAGCCGCCGGGGGCGCCGGACGCCCCGGGGGGAGAGGTGATCGTCGTGGGCGACACCGACGGCTTCAAGGGCTGCGTCGGCGGCGACAACGCCCAGCTCTGGGAGAACCTCTGGGACTACGTGCCCGGCTTCGACTGCGACGCGGACAACGACGGGTGGATCGGCGAGGCGTGCGGGGGGCCGGACTGCGACGACGCCGACTACAACACCAGCCCGGGACAGGACGTGTTCACCGGGGGCTACTGCAGCGGGGACCACGACTGCAACGGCTTCACCGACTCCGACAACGACGGCGACGGGGCCGTGAGGACGCTGGTCTGCGGGGGGGACGACTGCAACGACCTCGACCCTTCCCTCAACCCCTCGGCTTACGAGACCGTGGACTCCGGGACCTGCTCGGACGGGATCGACAACGACTGCGACGGCGCCACCGACTCCGCCGAGGACGAGTGCGTCGAGCTGTGCTCGGGTGTCCGCTCCAACGACCTGGTGTCCTCCTTCGACCGCCTGGACATCTCCGACGTCGGGACGGTCACCAACCTCGACGACGAGGAGTCGGTCACCTTCTCCCTGCCCTTCTCGTTCCGCTTCTACAACACCACCTACCCCGCCGGCACCACGCTGACCGTGACCGACAACGGGGTGCTGGTCTTCGACGGGCGGGTGCCGCTGAAGGCAGACCTGGTCCCGGGCGAGGGGATGGGGGTCAACGCCTTCCCCGAGAACGAGGGATTCGGCCGTTTCGCCGCCCCGTGGCTCGCCGACTGGGACGGCGCGACCGTCCATCGCTACCGGGACACGTCCGGCTGCAACGAGAAGTTCATCGTCCAGTGGGACGCACGCCACGTCTCGGGGGCGGGGCCCTACTCCTTCCAGCTCGTGCTCCAGGCCACCCGGAACTTCGTGTACTTCCGCTGGCTCGACGCCTCCGCCGGCTCCCCCGACGTCGACGGGGGCGGCAACGCGGTGTACGGCTCCTACCAGAGGATCCAGACTGGGGTGGCCTGGGAAGGGCTCTCGGGCGGACTCTACGATGGCGCCGAGCTGCTGGTGACCCGCACCACCGACCTCTCCCCCGCGGGGACGCCCTACTGCACGACGATCGAGGTGTGCGACGACGGGATCGACAACGACGGGGACTGCGACGTGGACGCCGACGACGCGGAGCAGCCCGATCCCGACGGGGATGGCCACGCCTTCGAGTGCGATACCTGCGAGGACGGCGACGGGGACCTCTACGGCACCGACGGCGGCGCCGGGACCTGCCTGGGCCCGGACTGCGACGACGGGGACGGCGCGGTCCACCCGGGGGCGGCCGAGGTGTGCAACGGCGTCGACGAGGACTGCGATGGCACCGTGGACGACGGGTTCGACCTCGACGCGGACGGCTACACCACCTGCGAGGGGGACTGCGACGACGCCGATCCCTCCCGCCACCCCGGCGCCGCCGAGGCGTGCGACGGCATCGACGGGGACTGCGACGGAGTCGTGCCCGCGAGCGAGGCCGACGGGGACGGCGACGGCTTCCGTCCCTGCGAGGGGGACTGCGACGACGGGGATCCCGCGGTGAGCCCCGGGGCCGCCGAGGCGTGCAACGGTGTGGACGACGACTGCGACGGCCTCCTCCCTGCGGACGAAGTCGACGGGGACGGAGACGGGCACATCGCATGCGCCGAGTGCGACGACGCCGATCCCGCCATCGGCCCCGGCGGCGTCGAGGTCTGCGACGGGGCCGACAACGATTGCGACCCCACCACCGACGAGAACGTCGACGGCGACGGCGACGGGATCTCCATCTGCGACGGGGACTGCGACGACAGCGATCCCACCTACTCCCCCGGAGCCGAGGACTTCTGCGGGGACGGGCAGGACAACAACTGCGACGGCTTCCCCGACGACTTCGCGGACGGTGACGGCGACGGCTCCATGGTCTGCGCGGGGGACTGCGACGACGCCGATCCCGCCGTGAACCCCGACGCCGTGGAGGTGTGCGACGGGATCGACAACGACTGCGATGACGCCACGGACGAGGGGTTCGACGAGGACGGCGACGGCTTCACCACCTGCGCGGGGGACTGTGACGACGCCGATCCCGACGTGATGCCCGGCACCGGGGAGACGTGCGGCAACGGCATCGACGACGACTGCAACGGGCTGGTGGACGAGGACACCGACAACGACCTCGACGGCGTCACCACGTGCGCGGGGGACTGTGACGACGCCGATCCCGACGTCAACCCCGCCCGCCCCGACGGGGACTGCGACGGGGTCGACGACGACTGCGACGGGATCGCCGACGACGACGCCGGGGACGCGGACGGCGACGGCAGCTTCGCGTGCGCCGACTGCGACGACGAGGACCCCACCGCCCACCCCGGGGCTGAGGAGGTGTGTGGCGACGGGGTGGACAACGACTGCGACGGGGTGGCGGACGTCGCCACCGACCACGACGGGGACGGGTACGCGTCCTGCGGGGACTGCAACGACGAGGACGCCAACTGGCATCCCCACGCCGACGAGTTGTGCGACGGGCTGGACAACGACTGCGACGGCGCCGTGCCGGGGGACGAGTCCGACCACGACGGCGACGGCTTCCGGGAGTGCGAGGAGTGCAACGACGACGACGCCCTCACCTACCCCGGGGCGGAGGAGATCTGCGACGGGCGCGACAACGACTGCGACGACGCGCTTCCCGAGCCGGAGCAGGTGGACGAGGACCAGGACGGGTCCCCCTTCTGCGAGGACTGCGACGACACGGATCCCGTCAACGCCCCCGGGAACGAGGAGATCTGCGACGGCTTCGACAACGACTGCGACGGAGAGGTCGACGAGGACGAGGACGTGGACGGCGACGGCTACACGCCCTGCCAGGGCGACTGCGCCGACGGCGACGCCTCGCGCCACCCCGGGGCCTCGGAGGTCTGCGACGGGAAGGACAACGACTGCGACGGGTCGGTGCCCTCGGACGAGGTGGACGACGACAACGACGGCTTCCGTGCCTGCGACGACTGCGACGACTCCAACTCGGCGGTCAACGTGGACGCCGACGGGGACGGGTTCACCGGCTGCGACGGCGACTGTGACGACCGGGACGACGACGTGCACCCCGGCGCCGTCGAGGACTGCACCGACGGCATCGACAACGACTGCGACGACCTGATCGACGCCCTGGACGAGGACTGCATCACGCCCGAGGAGCTGCACGACTGGTGGGTGGGGGGCGCCAGCGGCTGCGGCTGCGGCGCCGCGCCGGTGGGGGCGCCGGCCTCGTCCGGAGCCTGGGCGGTCCTGGGGGTCCTGGCGGCCTTCCGGCGGCGGCGGGGGCGCTGACCGGGCCGGTCCTCCTCCCCGATGACTCCGCCACCGCCGGACGCACTCACGTTCGGGCCTTGCCCTCGGGCTGATCCATGCCTGTCGGGATGCCACCCGGGGCGGTTCGTGACGACTGCCGGCGGTCGTGGATGGCTCGCCGTCCTTGGCTCGCCCACAGAGGCACAGAGCGGCCC
>JAKLKC010000065.1 GCA_023150875.1 Myxococcota bacterium
GAGCCGGCCCGGGAGGGAGGGGCCAGGACGGCCCCGACCGGACGGGGCGACCCCCATGCGCTTCCGCCACCTTCCCGCCTTCGGCCCCTCTCGCATGGGGGTCGAACGCGAGGGCGGCGCGGCCTGCGGCCGAAAAGCGCGCGGGACGCGCGCGTCAGCCGCCCGAGCCGGCCCGGGAGGGAGGGGCCAGGACGGCCCCGACCGGACAGGTCGACCCCCATGCGCTTCCGCCCCTGTCCCAAAGCCCCCTCGTGGTCTCCGTCCGCCGGCCCGCCGCCGGTCGCCGGCCCGTGGTACCTTGTGAAGGTCTCGGGAGGGGGACCCGGTCCTGCTCCTCCCGGGCCCGGCATGACGGAGGTCCCATGCCCCACGCGCTCCTGCCCACCGCCGGCCTGTCCCTGTCGTTGCTCCTGGTCCTGCCCATGTGGACCTGCGGGCCTCACGGGGGGGACGACGACTCCGCCGACGGGGATGACTCCGCCGACGGCGACGACACCAGCGCCGGGCCGGCGGCCCAGTGGTGGCTGACCTGCGGGGATCCGGTGTGTCACGGCTGGTCCCCCTCGGGGAACCCCGACTGCACGACCGAGGTGGCGGGGGATCCGTGCGGGGACCTGGGGGCGCTGTGCGACCCCCACAACGACTGCAACGCCCAGCTCCTGTGCGCCACCGAGGACCCCACGGCGGGCCCGGGGGGCTGCCCGATCTCCCGCGCCCGGTTCAAGGAAGACGTCTCGTACCTGGACGGCGGCGACGTCGAGGGGCTGCACCAGGAGGTGCTGGGCTTCCGCCTGGCCACCTGGGAGCCCACCCTTCCCGGCTCCGCCCCCGGGCGCCGGCTGGGGATCGTGCTGGACGACGCCCCGGGCAGCCCCGCCGTCGCCGGGGACCACGTGGACCTCTACGCCTACGCCTCCATGACCGTCGCCGCCGTCCAGGCCCAGCAGAGGGAGATCGACGCCCTGCGGGCCGAGGTCGCCGCCCTGCGGGCCGCCTGCGCCGCCGCTCCGCATCGCTGAGGGCCCCGGCTACTCCACCGCCGGGAGCCGCGAGGAGCATCGGGTGGTCGCCGCGCGGCCCTGGATCTCCCGGAGGGCCTCCTCGGGCAGCGGGAACCAGCGCAGTCGCTCGGCGGCGCTGCCCGGGTCCAGGGGGCAGAGATCGGACGCATCCGGGGAAGGGTCCGTCGACGGCGCGGAGCGGAACTCCTCGATGGCCTCGGCGACGATGCGCTCCGCCTCCTGGAGGTAGCCCGGCAGGACCCACTCCGGTTCGGTGCCGCGGCGGGATCGATACTCCAGCTTCCCTGAACGATACGAGACGTCGGACAGTCGCATGGCGGTCCCGGGGCGGCCCCGGCGGTGGCGCCACTCCCCGGTCCGGAGGTCGAAACGGTAGTGGGGCAACAGCTTCCACCCGTGCTCCGCCACGAAGTGGACGGCGTCCAGGAGGAACTGGAACACGGACTCGGAGATGAAGTAGTTGAAGTTGACCCTCACCCAGCCCGGCTTCACCCCCTCGGCGCCCGCCACGATGGCACACGCGAACTCCCGGGAGGTCGTCAGGTCGATCCCCAGCAGGCGGTGGCCGTAGGGGCCGGCGCAGGAGCACCCTCCCCGGGCCTGGATCCCGAACAGGTCGTTGAGCAGGGCCACCACGAAGTTGTGGTGCAGCCAGCCGTCGCCGTGCCGCACCACGAACGAGACGATGGAGAGGCGCCAGGCGCCGCGGTTGCCCAGGATCCGGATGTTCCGGTCCTGGCCCCAGGAGGCGATGGCCCGGGAGATCAGGTGCTCCTCCCTCTCGCGGATCAGGTCCGCGCCCACCGCCTCCTTGAGCTGGAAGACCAGCCCGGCGCGGATGGACTCCAGGATCGCCGGCGTGCCCCCCTCCTCGCGGTGCTCGGGATCGGCGAGGTAGCGGTGCTCGGCGGGGTTGACGAACGCCACCGTGCCCCCCCCGGGCTGGCTGGGCACCCGGTTGCGGAAGAGGCTCCGCTTGGCCACGAGAACCCCCGGCGTCCCCGGCCCGCCGATGAACTTGTGGGGCGAGAGGAACACCGCGTCCTTCCATCTCTTGCCATCACCGCCCGGGGGGTTCATCTCGATGCGCACGTATGGCCCCGCCGCGGCGAAGTCCCAGAACGAGAGGGCGCCGTAGCGGTGCAGAAGCGAGGAGACCTCGTAGGTCGCCGTGCCGATCCCGGTGACGTTGGAGGCCGCCGAGAAGCTCCCGATCAGCAGGGGACGGTCCCGGTGCCGGACCAGCTCCCGCTCCAGGTGCGCCAGGTCCAGGTGGCCGTCGGAGTCCTCGTCGATGGTGACGACGTCGGCGACGGACTCCCGCCAGGGCAGCTCGTTGGAGTGGTGTTCGTAGGGGCCGATGAACACCACCGGCCTCTGCTCCGCGGGGATCTGCTCCGAGAGTCGCCAGCGGGCGTCCAGGTCGGCGGGGAGGCGGAGGTTCAGCACGTCCACCAGCTTGTTGATGGCCCCCGTCGCCCCCGATCCGCAGAAGATCACGCAGTCGTCCTCGGTGCCGCCGACGGCCCTCCGGATCAGCTCCCGGGCGTCCTCCCGGAACCGCGTGGTCTGCATCCCCGTCCCCGACGTCTCGGTGTGGGTGTTGGCGTACAAGGGCATGACCTCGGCCCGCATGAAGTCCTCGATGAACGTCAGCGAGCGGCCCGAGGCGGTGTAGTCGGCGTAGGTCACCCGCCTCGGCCCGTACGGCCCTTGCAAGACCTGATCGTCGCCGATGACGGACTCCCGGATGGTGTCGATCAGGCGCCGACGGGGATCGGTCATGGGGTGCTCCGTGGGGGTCGGGGGCCGGTGCGGCCGGGGCGCGCCCAGGATCCCACACCGCGGGCCCGGACTGGAACCGCCGGGGCACGATCCGCCGTCCTGGTCGGGCCCGAAGCCCGGTGAGCCCCGCCCCGAGCCGGGTTGCGAGCGTCGCCGCCCCCCGGTACGTTGATCCCGTCGCCGCGCACCCAGGGTGCGGGGGCAGGCCGCGGGTCCGGCCGCCCCGCCGACCCGTGACCGGGAGTCCCCATGTCCCCCAGGTCCTTCCTCGCCCCGCTGCTGGCCGCGGGCCTCCTCGCCGGCTGCACCGGCTCCGACGAGGCCGACGACGATGACGTCCTCACGCCCGACGACGACACCTCCCTGCCCGACGACGACACCCACCTCCCCGACGACGACACCACCCCTCCCCCCGATCCCGTCACCTACGTCGAGGACTTCGTGGACACCGCGGACGTCGAGTCCGCCGACGCGCCCTTGGAGACCGGGGACGGCGGCTGGGCGGTCGCCCCCGCCGACGAGACGCTGGAGGATCCGGGCCTCGGGGAGGGGGGACCTTGGCAGGTGCTGGTGGACGAGGTCATCTCCCCGGGGGAGTACCACCTGTCGTCCTTCGAGATCGCCCCGGGGGTGAACGTGGAGACCCAGGGGAACGTGGTGCTCCGGGTCGCCGGGCCGTTCACCATGGGGGCGGGCTCCTCATGGGTGATCGCGGGCTCCCTGACCGTCGCCGCCCGGGGAGCGGTGTCCATCGGGGGCCAGATCGTCTGCTTCGGGACCCTGGAGGTCCACCAGACGGACGCGGCCGGCTTCGACCTGCCGAGCGAGTCGGTGCTGCTGACGAACCAGCCCAACGACGCCCCCCCCAACCACCTGCGGCTGTGGAGCCGGGGCCCCATCCACCTGGACGACATGGAGGCCCTGGTCCTCACCGACGGCACGACGGTGGGACCCCGGTCGGGGGACGCGGAGGTGAGGGCCTACGGCGACGTCACCCTCACCGCCGGGGCCTACTTCGGCGCCGACTTCACGCAGCCCTTCCAGCCGGGGGACACGCGGATCTGGACCGAGGGGAGCCTGGCGGTGGACGACGGGAGCTACGTGACGTCCGGGGGCGGCGAGGTCCCCGGCGGGGGCAGGGTGGACGTCCGGGCCCAGGGAGACGTCAGCTTCACCCAGGGCTCGTGGATCATCGCCGAGTCCGGGGGAGGGGTGCTCACGCTCCGCTCCGAGGGGAGCGTCCGCCTGGACGACTCCACCTGGGCCTCCAACGGCGGGGGCGGTGTCGTCAACGAGGCCCTGGTGGAAGGGGCCTCCGTGGAGATCGTGAATTACGGGTACCTGGTGGGGCTGGAGGGGGACGGTCCGACCCGTTCCTCCCTCACCGTCCGCTCCGCCGGCTCCGTCCTCGTCTCCACCGAGGGAGGGCTCCACGCCCCGGACGCCGTGTGCGGCGACGCGGGGGACGTCCTCATCGAAGCGGCGGGGGACGTCGAGGTGTCCGATTCGGGGTACGTGGACGCCGGCCAGGCGGGGACCGGCTGCGAGACGCCGTCCTCCGGCGGGAACATCTTCCTCCGAGCCGGTGGGACGGTGGACACCGCCACGGGCTGGCTGTCGCCCGGCGTGGGCGACGTCCCCGGCGCCGTGGACGTCTCCGAGGGAGCCCCCGTCGAAGTCGTGCCCGACGCGGGCCTGCGCTTCCCCTCCGTGGTGACCAGCCGGCCCCTGCCCATGGAGGGGACCACCGGCGAGGTCCTCTCCTTCCAGGTCTACGCCACCGACCCCCCGGGCGCCCGGGTGGACCTGTGGATCTCCCCGGATGGCACCGAGGACGCATTCGTCCCCGCGGACCAGGCCATCGGCGCCCTCCTCGGGGAGGGCTGGCGCTACCGGCTCGTGGTCCACGGTCGCATGTTCGACCCGGCCCGGGCGGATGGCTTCGAGATCGTGTATCAGTGACAGCGCTGCCGGGTCCGCTCCCCACGCCGGTCCCCTGAGACATCCCGGGCCCGTGCGCTACCCGGGAAGGAGCGCCGAGACCGCCGCGATGACTCCGCCCACCGCCGCGCCCACCAGGGTCCCGTTGATCCGGATGTATTGCAGGTGGTCCCCGATCTTCTCCTCGATGTTCTTCGACATCTTCCCGAGGTCCCAGGAGCCCATGGTGGAGACGATCAGGCCGCGGATCTCGGGGTACATGGCTCCGACGGCGCCGGGGACGGCTTCGGCGAGCACGGCGTCCACCCGGGCGCAGAACCCGGCGTTCCCCCGCAGATCGCCCGCGATCCTCCAGAGCGCGTCCGCCAGCCTCCGGCGCAGGGATGATTCCGGGTCCCGCGCATGTCTCAGGATCCGCCCGCGGACCTGTCCCGAGACCTCCTTGGCGTAGTCCCGCAACCCGGCGCTCAGGACCTCCCGCTTCAGCTTCTCGCCGGCGCGGCGCCACTCGGGATCGTCTCTGAGCTTCGCCACCACCTCGTCCATCAGCCGGCGGGCGCGGCCGTGCCAGAGGTGGAGGGGATCCCCGGCCATGGCCCGGAGATCGGCCACCAGCTTCTCCCTCTCGGTGTCGGCGAAGTACGCCACCACGTAGCCCTTGAGGCTCGCCAGGATCCCCGAGTCCTTGCGCCGGATCGCCCCCTCCATCCACTTCTGGAACTGTGGGTCCTCCAGGACGTCGGCGAGGATCCGCGCCCCCTCGGCGGTGACTCGGCCACCCAGGTCCTCCTCGGTCAGCCCCTGGAGCACCCTCCCCGCGAGGGGGGCGAGGTCCAAGGAGTCCAGGACCGGGTCGACCTGCCGGAGGATCGCCTCCTGGAGGTCCGCGTCCCCGAGGAGCTCCAGCTCGCCCGCGATCATCCCCGCGGCGAGGTCCACCACCCGCCGGGCGTTGTCCCGCACCCCAAGCCAGTCGAGGGCGTGCCGGGTCAGGGCCCGCCCGGCCAGGTAGCCGCGGAGGTTGTCCTCCTCCACGAAGGGCTCCAGGAACGACGAGAGTTCCGACGCGATCCGTTCCCTGGATCGGGGGATGATGGCGGTGTGGGGGATGGGAAGCCCGAGGGGGTGCCGGAAGAGGGCCGTGACCGCGAACCAGTCCGCGAGCCCTCCCGCCAGTCCCGCCTCCGCCATGGTCCCGACGTGGCGGAGCCAGGGCCACCGGGCCTGTCCCAGGTGAGCGGCGACGAACAGCACGGCCATGAGGAGGAGCAGCAGGTGGGCCCAGAGTCGCTCGCGGCCCCGGCGCTCCCCGCCCGCCCCGGTGCCCCCCGGCCGCCTCACCCCTCCGGCGGTGGGGCGGCCCTCTCCGCGGTCCAGATGGGCGCTGGTCTTCTCCGGCGTCATGGTCGCGGTCACGGCACCGCCTCCACCACGAACTCCACTTCCTCCCCGGCCTCCAGGTCGATGGGGAGCCGCACCGCCGCTGCCCCATCGGCCACATCGACGGGGACGTCCCCCACCCGGGCGGTCCACACCCCCTCGCCCAGCGCGACCTCCAGGGTCGTGGTGGCGGCGGCGGCGGCGCGGTAGGTGCCCGCGATCCGTCCCGGTCCCACGTCCAGGGAGATCAGGGGCGTCTCCAGGGTGAACCTCCCCCCGGGGACCCGCGGGGCGATCTCCAGGCCTCCCCCCTCGGCCGGCGAAAGGCCGGCGACCCGGAGCAGCGCCAGCAGGGGCATGGCGTGGGCGTTGGAGTTCTGGACCGGCCAATCGGTCATGGGGGTCGCCTCGCTGGACCAGGTGCCCCCGTCCACCCCGATCCCGTCCGGGCCGGACCAGATCCCGTACCACTGCCCGGGGTTGTGGTCGGCGTAGGCCGCCAGCGTGTGCCGCGCCAGGGAACCCCAGGCCCGGTCCGGGTCCCGGGCGGAGTAGCCCCAGGTCAGCAGACCGGTGACGGCGTGCCAGACCTGACCCCCGGCGGTCAGGGGCGCCCCCACGGGGGAGGGGGCGTCCAGCTCCTGGTACACCGTGTCCGCCAGGGTCGCCCGCCGCTCCTCGCCGCCGATCCCCGCGATGAGGGCCCAGACCTGCGCCTCCAGGTCCAGGTGGCCGTCGCCGTAGGGCTCGTCCTCGGCGAACCAGGCCCGCCGGTACCAGCTCCCCGTCCACTCCTCCGCCGCCTCCGCCGCCATGCGCGCCCCGATCTCCCGGGCCTCCGCCGCCAGGTCCGGATCCATGTCGTCGAACAGCGCCGCGGCCCGGGGGAGGACCCACGCGGCCATTTGTGTGTTGGGGACCGATTCCCCCTCGGCGACCGCCGTCGCCCGGCTGGCAGCCTCGAAGGTGATCCCGTCGCTCCAGTCCCCCGTCCCCAGGCGCACCAGGCCGTGGTGACCGGTCCCCACCCCGTCCACCAGGTGTCGGAACGCGGCCCGGGCGTGGTCCCGCACCGGCGCCGGGGGCACGGTCCCTTCGGGCCAGTAGGGCTGCTCCTCCTCCAGGAACGCCCGGTCGCCGGTGGCCGCCACGTACTCCGCCAGGGCCCACAGGAAGAAGAGGTCCAGGTCCGACGGCGCGGAGTGGATCAGCGCGTCCTCGGCCATCCCGAACCCCTGCACCGCGTAGCTGATCTGGAAGGTGTCGGCGTGGGTGGCCCGCATGACGGTGCGGAGCGCCTCCCGGGCCAGATCGGGGCGCATGTAGGCGGCGGGGACGGCGAACAGGCAGAAGTCCCGCGCCGCCCCGTCCAGCCCGTGGAGGAAGAGGTAGGCCGATCCCTGGGCCAGGGTGTGGGCGGAGAAGCCGTCGTCCATGACGGCGGCCTGGAGGAACTGGGCGGCGTGCCACGCCTTCTCCCGGGGCAGCGTCCCAGCCCCGTCGGCCTCGAAGCGGGGGAGGACCCTCCCCCACTCCGCCGCGGTGGCCGCGCCGGGATCCACCTCGGGGTCCCGGAAGGCGTCCAGGGAGTCCAGGGTGAAGCCCTCGGGGAGGCTGCCGTAGGCGTACCGCAGCCGGGCGCACCCTCCCGCGGGCACCAACAGGTCCACCTCGTCGGCGAGGAGCGCCGGCTGTCCCGAAGCGGAGACGGGCCCCAGGGGCGGCCCCGGCGGCGTCCCGGCGGAGGCGGCGGCGGGGGAAGCGACGTCCCCGTCCCCGAGGAAGGCCGAGCGGTCGGTGTGCATCGCCAGCGGCGCGGCGGCGGGGTCCGGGAGGAGGCGGGCGAGGAAGATCGGCGCGGGGAAGTAGTCCCGGGACCCGGAGTCCTCGGCCCCGGCGGGTGCGTCCCCGCCGGTGTAGGTGTGGTGGACCAGCCCCACGCCCCGGGCGTCGTCCAGCTTCACCTCCACTTGGAACAGGTCGTTCACCGCCTCCCGCTCCGCGTCCAACATCGCCGGGATCCCCGGGTCCAGGGTCCCCGACCGCACGAGCTGGAGCTCGACGGGGTGGCGGTTCACGTCCCAGGTCTCGTAGTGCCGGAGCGCCCGGGGCACCGTCCCCTCGTTGGCGATCTCCACGTCGTCCACGACGAAGGGCAGGTCCCCGTAGGGCGCCGTCACCCGGTGGGTGATCCGCCAGCCGTCCCACCGGGTCTCGTAGGCGGCGTACCCGATCCCGTGCAGCCGCTCCGCCTCGGCGCCCGGGGGACGCAGGGCGTAGGCGCTGGCCCACGCCTCCCCCTCCTCCGCCACCACGCTGTATCCCCCACCGGCGCGGCCGTCCTCCAGGTCCACGCGGTTGAGAAAGGCCGGGCCCCTCTCCCGAGTGAAGACCTGCACGAAGCCCTGATTGGACGCGGTGGCGATCAGGCGGTCGTTGCCGAACGCGAACCAGTGGTCCCGGCGCGTCGCCCCGTCGGAGGTCACCCACTCGGCCCGGGGATCCTGGTCCTGGTCCAGGGTGTACCGGTAGGCGGGCAGGCCCGAGGCGTCCTCGACCCACGCGCCGAAGTCCCCGGCGCCGGAGGGATCGTCTTCGCCGGCGAAGAGATCGGGCTGACAGGCGGCGGGCGGGGCGGGCTCGCCCGGATCGGCGCACCCGGCGAGCATGGCGAGCAGCAGCCCAGGGATGTGAGACCCGAGTCGGAGCATGGCCCTCCTCCCCGCGGGGCCGTGGGCACCGCGACGGTCCCGTGGTCCTACCACACCTCCGGGCGGGGGCGCGCGGTGGGTCGCTTCGCGGGAGGATCCGGCCGAGGTCGACCAGGGGTCGGGACGGACCGTCGCGGGGCGGAGGGACGGGTCACGGTCACGATGGCACGATCACGTTCACGATGGCACGATCACGGCGGCACCATCACGACGGCACGATCACGACGGCACGATCACGTTCATGTGTCTCGTGCTTCGTGCTCGTTCTTCGCTCCATGCCTGTCCGTTTGCCGCCCAACGACACCGGCCCGCCCAGGCGACTTCTGGTCGCTCGTGAGCAGGATGGGGCCCAAGCGGCCATGCAGGGAACTACGAAACACGCGAAAGGCGCGAAACATGACCTTTCGCGTGTTTTGCGTATTTCGTAGTTACAACGTTGCCTATCCGTTTGCCACCCACAACTCGGGGCCTCCCCGCCCTTCCCTCTGTGTTCTCTGTGGGCCCCGGACGGGCCGCTCTGTGCCTCTGTGGGCGAGTCAAGGACGGCGAGCCATTTACTCCGGCCGGCAGTCGTCACGATTCACCCTGGGTGGCAACCGGATGGGCATGCTTCGTTCTTCTTCGCGCTCGTGTCTCGTGCTCGTGTCTCGTGTCTCGTGTCTCGTGCTCGTGTCTCGTGCTCGTGCTCGTGCTCGCGCTTCGTGCCGCGGTCAGGACGCCTCACCCCACCCTCACCCCTCACCCGACGAGTCCGCCCCCCTCCCCCGCCCGATCCCCAGGATCCGCGAGAACCACGAACCGGACTCGGGCGCGCCAGCCCTCGTCCCGTCCTCGCGGCAACGGCACCGCTGGTCCTCCGGCACGCCCCGCAGCACGATGTCTCGATGGGCGCCACAGCCGCTCCAGTCGGGCTTGCCGCAGGCGCGGCAGGTGGTCCGAACACACATGTTTCCTCCAGTGGAGTTCAGCTCGCCGCGCGAGCCTGAAGCTGTCGTGAGAGGTCCCCGAGGGCGGACTCGACGCCCTCCTCGAGGACGGGATGGTAGAAGGGCATGTCCAGGGCCTGGTCCACCGTCCACCCGGCCTGCACCGCCCACGCGATCAGGTGCCCCAGGTGCTCGGCCCCAGGACCGACGATGGCGGCTCCGGTCAGCCTGCCGTCCCGGTCGGCGTGGACCTCGATCCTCCCCGCCGTCTTCGCCATGACCTTCGCGCGGCTCTGGAACGCGAAGTCCAGTCCCCCGGTCAGATCGCCGGGGCGCCCGACCACCGCCACCTGGGGATCGGTGAAGACGATGGCGAGGGGGACCTTGCGCTCGGCGGGGACCGGGTTCGGGTGGGCCGCGGCGCTGGCCCCGGCGATCCGGCCCTCGTGGGCGGCCTCGTGGAGCAGCATCGGCGCCCCTCCGGCGTCCCCGGCCAGGTAGACGGCGCTGTCCCCCACCCTGCCCGTCGCCGGGTCCACCTGGGGCAGGGGGTCGAGGCCGGCGGCGGCCAGGTCCAGGCCATCCAGGCGAGGCTCCCGCCCGACGGCCACCAGGACGTGCTGCCAGTGGTCGTCCCGCTCCCGGCCGTCCTCACCGGTGAACGCCACCCGCACGCCGCCGCCCGGGACCGGGGTGACGGACCGCAGCGTGTGGGTGAGGTGCAGGTCCAGGCCCAGCGAGGCGCGGAGCGCGTCGGACAGCGGGGATCGGGGCAGCCCGCCCAGGGTGCCGGCCACGTCCAGCACCGCGACCCGAACGCCGAGGCGGTGCATGGCCTGGCCCAGCTCCAGCCCGATGGGACCGGCCCCCACCACCAGGAGCGACTCCGGCAGGCGCTCCAGCTCGAAGACCTGCTCGTTGGTGAGCAGTGCTTCCCCGGCCGCTCTCCAGGGCGCCGGGATCCGGGGCCGGGAGCCGGTGGCGAGGACGACGGCCCGCGCCTCGACCCGCCGCTCCCCCGCCAGGAGGGTCGTGGGACCGACGAAGCGGACAGCCTCGGGCGTCGGCGCCCCCAGCCGGTCGATCCCCTCCCGGGTCTTCTGGACGAAGCCGTCCCGCAACCTCCGGACCCGGGCCATGACGGCGACCGGGTCCACCCGGACGTCCACGTGGAGGCCCATCTCCCGGGCGCGGCGGGGGGAGTCGGCCAGCTCCGCGGCGGCCAGGAGCAGCTTGCTGGGCATGCAGCCCACCCGCGCGCAGGTGGTCCCCAGGGGGCCGGGATCGAAGATCTCCACCCGCGCCCCCGCCGCCCGCGCGGCGCGGCGGGCGTGGAGCCCCGCGGTGCCCGCGCCGACGATGGCGACGTCGACCCGGCTCACTTCTCCCCCTTCACGGCGTCCAGGGCCGCCTGCAGCAGGACGCGGACCTCGCGGGCGAGGGGCTCCAGATCTCCGGCCCCGACGACGGAGAACATCGCCAGGGGATCGATGGCGGCGAGGGTCGCCCCCCCCTCGTCGTCGGCCGCCACCACGACGTTGCAGGGCAGCAGCGAGCCGATCTCGGGGATCGCCTGGAGGGCGCGATGGGCGAGTGGAGGGTTGCAGGCGCCGAGGATCCGGTACGGGCGGGTCTCGGCGCCGAGCTTCTTCTTCAGCGTCGCCTGCACGTCGATCTCCGTCAGGATCCCGAAGCCCCGCTCGGCGAGGGCGGCGGTCACCCGGGCCACGGCGGTCTCGAAGTCGACCCCGGGCAGGTGCCGCGTGAGGGTGTAGGTGGACGGCTTCAGGGGGGGGATGGTGGACATGGGGACTCCGGAGTTGCTAGAAAGACGGGCCATCATCGGCCTTCCGGGGCGGGCGTGCGCCCCCCCTTCACGGCAAAGAGCCATCATCGCCGAGGAACGTGACACCGGCGCGCGGAGTGCCCCGTGGAGCCATGCGAGCCCGAAGTCCTGGCCGTCCTCGCCCGCTCCGGGGATCCCGCCGCCCTGGACGAGGCGACCCGCTGCTACGGGGATCGCCTGCTGGTGGTGGGGCGGCGGGTGTGCGGCGATCCCGTGGACGCGGAGGACGCGGTCCAGGCGGCCCTGCTGAGCGCCCGGGAGCACATCGGGGAGTACCGCGGTGACGGCAGGCTGGAGGCCTGGCTCCGCCGGATGGTGGTGAACGCCTGCCACCACATGCGGCGGGGGCGCAAGAACGATCCGGAGTGGCACGACACCGAAGCCGAGCCGCCGGACCCGACCCAGGACCCCGAGGTCCAGGCGGCCCGGGGCGAGCTGGCCCGCGCCCTCGCGGCGGCCCTGGCCGAGCTCACCCCCCGCGACCGCGCCATCGTGCTGCTCTCCGACGTCGAGGGCTGGACCGGTCCCGAGCTGGCGACCCGCCTGGACGTGAGCCCGGCCTCGATCCGCACCCGCCTGGCCCGGGCCCGCAGGCGCCTGCGGGCGTCCATCGAGTCCGAGATCGCGGCGGGCTGACGCGAGGGCGGGGTCCGCCACCCGTGGGCGCCCCCGGCGGTCGGCGTCGGATCGGACGGTCACTCCCCGGTCCCCCCGGGGAGCCGGGCGGGGGTGACGCCAGCGTCCTGGACGCCGAACTCGACGGAGTCCGCCCCGGTCTCGGGCGTCCGCGGCGGCACGCTCTCGCCGTCCGCGAAGCGCTGGAAGCCCGCGTGCAGCGGGCCCTGCTCCGGCCCCTCGTCGCGCCCGACGACCCGGTACCCGACACCCCCCTGGACATCGCAGCTTCGTCCGTCCTATCCTCTCCTCGCGCCTGCGAGTGGGCGCTTGCCTCGCAGACGCGCTCCCGCGCCGCGCACCGGGCGAGGGCGCCCGTGTCATGGCTGGCCGAAAGGGTAGCCCATGCGAGTGGGTTTCGGGGATCATTAGGAGCAGCGCCGGAGGAGCCCGATGGCGAGTCGCGTGAATTGGATCCTGTGCCTGGCGGCGGGCCTGCCCCTCCTCGCGGGATGCCCGGGCGCCGAGGTGGCGGACGACGACGGGTCGAGTACGGACGACGACGCCACCGCGGGTGACGATGACTCGACCCCGGCAGACGACGACACCACCCCGGGTGACGATGACTCGACCCCTGGCGACGACGACACCGCCCCGGACGACGACACCGCCCCGGACGACGACACCTCGCCGGACGACGACACCGCCCCGGACGACGACACCGCCCCCGACGACGACACCGCCCCGGACGACGACACCGCGCCCGACGACGACACCGCGCCCGACGACGACACGACACCCGATCCGGGCGGCCACGCTGCCGAAGGCCACACCTTCCACCTGGAGCTGGGCGACGGCACCATCACCGAGCCGATGGGACTCGGGGCCCTGTCGACGTACTTCGACCTCGTCCACCCCCTGGTCCAGGTCTGGGACATCACGGACGTGGACCTGGACATCATGGTCGGTGACGGCGATCGGGTGGGGCCGACCTTCGTCCAGGACCTCTCGGGGTCGACTTCCGAGCGCAACGACGTGCCCTTCACGGATCCCCACTTCGACATGAGCGGCGCGTTCGACATCTCGCTGGAGATGGGCCCGGATACTCTCATCCTCCATTCCGCCACCTTCGGCGGCGACCTCGACCCCACCGGAGAGGCACTGGAGTCCGTCGTGCTGAGGGCGCAGCTCGACGTCCGGGGCCTGGGCTTCGACGCGGACGAAACATGCTGGTTCCTCGCGACCCTCGGATCTCCGTGTTTCTCGTGCCCCAGCGACGGCGACGCCTACTGCGTCTCGATCGAGGTCGCGGACATCCCCGGGACCTGGGTGCCGGGCCTGGACCTGGTCTCAGTGCCTTGATACACGCCCGGCTGATGGCGGTCTGGCCCTGAGACGGCGCGCCCCGACCTTCCCAGATCTGGAACTCCCTCATCCTCAGCGCGGCGCGCGGTTCCGGCGCTCCACCCGTCCCGGCGGCGGGGCCGGCGGACTTCTGCTCCAGCCCGTCCACCGCCAGCCTCGCCGCCTGCGGGGGTCTTGCCGGAATCGCCCAGCGGAGGGCGGAGTTGACGCGGGCTCGCGCGTGTGAATAATGCAACGAGGCCTCCATGCAAGGTGCCCCATGCGCTTCCCCACCTCCCTGCTGATCTCCTCCCTGACTCTGCTCGCGTGCGGCGCCCCGGGCTTCGCCCATGCCGCCTGCACCGTGACCCTGCTCAGGCCGGCGAACGACGCCACCGTCACCGCACCGCCGACCTTCCGGTGGTCCGCGACGGAGGACTGCCAGCGGTACCGCGTGCAGGTGAACCCGACCATGGAGTTCGGGCCTGCGGCGACGGGTCTCGGCTGGAAGCCCACCACGAGGACCACGATGACACAGGCCACCTACGACGCGCTCACCGCGGAGGGCACGGCGACCTGGTACTGGCGCGTGCAGGGGCGAGACGCGGCCGGGACGACGACGAACACCGCCCCGCGGGCGATCACGCTGACCACCCAGGACGCCGACGGGGACGGGTACGTCGACGAGGGATACGGCGGGACCGACTGCGACGACGCGGACGGGGCCATCCACCCGGGCGCGGCCGAGGTGTGCAACGGGTTCGACGACGACTGCGACGGCGTCACCGACAACGGAGGCGGGACCGCCTGGTATGACGACTCCGACGGCGATGGGCACGGGCACCCGTCGGTGATGGTCCTGGCCTGTGATGCACCCGCGGGCTTCGTCGCGGTCGGAGATGACTGCGATGACTCCTCGGCGTCGATCCACCCGGGCGCGACCGAGGCTTCCTGCTCCGACGGCGTCGATCAGGACTGCGACGGGAGCGATGGAGAGTGCGAGGGGTACCGGTGGAACTACGTGGGCGTCGGCGACTGCTCCGGGCACGACATCACCCAGACGGCTCCGTCCCCGGAGCCCGACGTGGGGCAGTGTTCGGAGTCCCAGCTCGGACTCGCCGCGGTGTGCTGGGACAACGCCGCCTACTACAACGTGAACCTCCCGACCGGGGGCTGCACGTACAAGACGCTCAGCCCCGAAGCCTGCGTCGGTGGGGCCAACCCGGGCTTCATGTACGTCTGCGTCGCGAACTGACGGCGGTACCCACCGCTCCCGAGGAGCGCACCCCGGATCACGCCGGCCCGAGGCGGAACCAGGGGGGAGGCGGAGTCGAGGAGGCGGTGTCCGGATCGACGGGGCCGGGCCGCCACGGGTCGCTGGCAAGGCCCCATCCATCGGCCCCGCGCCGTTCGGGACGCGTCCGCATGGGCGGGTGCATCGTGTCGTTCATCGTGCTGGCGACGGACCGGTGGCCGGAGCCGGTGCGGGGGGGCGATGGTCCTGGAGGTCAAGGGGCAGCCAGCGCCGCGTCCAGCACCCCTCGCTCCGCCTGGGCGGGCGCACCCACCCCGAGGAGCCGCCCCAGGGTCGGCGCGACCTGCCGGGGATCGGCGAGGCCCCCGGGAGCGCCGGACCGGATCCCCGCGCCGAACGCCAGCAGGGGGACGTCGGTGTCCGCCGCCCAGGGGGCGCCGTGCTGCGTCCCCTGGTGGGGGATCTCCTCGTCGAAGAAGGAGGCTCCCTCGGAGGGCACGACGTAGACGTCGGGGGAGCGGCCCGGTGAGGCGCAGGCCCCCACCAGCGCGTCCAGGGTGGATTCCGGAGCCACCGGGCCGCCCGGGGGCGGGAGCACCAGGGCGGCGTGGACGTTTGCGGTGGCCGCCGCGACCGCCCGGACCGCGCGGACCGCCTCGGAGCGCCTCTCGGCGGGGATCTGCGACGGGAGCCAGAGCCCCGGCACCGCGAAGTCCACGTCGCCGTCGATGCCCGCCTCCCGGAGGGCGCGTGACGCCCGGAGGGCGAGGTCGGCGCCGTCGACCCAGGCGTGCAGGGCCGGGGGAGCGCCGTGGTCCGACGTCAGCACGACGGCGTAGCCGCTCCGCCCGAGGCGGCCGTCCAGGGCCTCGAAGAGGCGGCCCAGGTCGGCGTCGAGGCGCAGCAGCGCGTCGATGGACTCCCAGCTCTCCGGCGTGAAGGCGTGGCCGGCCAGGTCGACGTGGGAGTAGCTCAGGGTCAGCAGGTCGGCGGATCCCGTCTGGCCCAGGCGCAACCGCTCCACGGCCTCCACCGCCAGGTCGGTCAGGAGGCTCCCCGCGGCCGGGGTCGCCATGAAGGCCCGGGCCGAAAGGTCCCGGGTCGCGGGGTGGGGGAACGTCCGCCCGAGCCCCTGCCAGTCGGCCTCGTGGGCCGCGTCGTCCGGGCCCCGGGTGCGCGCGTACAGCTCGGGCATGAGGGCGGTCCAAGGCCGGGCCCGGTGGTCCGCCAGGGCGCCCTCCCCCTTCCAACCGCCCGCCCCGACGAGGGTTCCGGTCCGGGCATCGAACCACACCGCCACGTCCGGCGCCCGCCCACCCAGGAGGACCGCGCCCCGGTCCTTCAGGGACAGGGAGGCGACCCGTCCGCCCCGGGCGCGGACCCGGTCCGCCAGGGCCTCCCCCCGCAGCCGGCCCGGCTCACCCGCGGAGATCCGGACGCTGCCCTCGTACCAGGCGTTGCCGACGATGCCGTGGACGGCGGGGGACGCGCCGGTGGCCAGCGTCGCGTGGCCGGGGCCCGTCAGCGTGCAGGCGTGGGCGTAGCGGGCGGTCGTCCGGAACGCCCCGTCCCCGGCGAGGCGGGCGAGCCCGCCCGCCAGGTGGGGTCGGGCGGCCTCCAGGAGGCGGACCGGGAGCTGGTCCACCACCACCAGCACGGCGAGGCGAGGACCGGGCGCCGACCCCGGCCCCGGCGGAGGGGCCGAGGAGGCCACCGCGGCCGCCGCGGCGAGCGCCCCCGCGAGGGCCAGGGCGGCGAGGAGTGGCCGCGCCCACCCGGGTGGCGGACCGGAGGGACGGCGTGCGCCACCCATTGGGGCCTCCGGGGGTCGGCGTCGGATCGGACTGCCACTCCCCGGTCCCGTCGGGGAGCCGGGCGAGGGCGACGTCGGTGTCCTGGGCGCCGAACTCGACGGAGTCCGCCACGGCGCCGTCGGGCGTCAGCAGCAGTACGCTCTCGCCGTCCGCGGAGAGCTTGAATCCCGCGTGCAGCGGTCCCTGCTTCGTCTCTTCGTCGCACCACACCACCAGGTAGCCGCCCGGCGGAACCGCCGTGCCCTCGGGGAAGGTGAAGCCCGCGGGGCCCTCGGGATCGTCCGCCAGGCCCCAGCCCGAGAGGTCGAAGGGCTCGACGCCGCCGTGGAACAGCTCCACCCAGTCGTCGAACTCCCCGCCCTCGTCGGCGGCGACGGAGTCGTTGTCCGCCATCAGCTCGTTGAGCACCGGCGCCCCCGGAGCCGCCGCGCTGTCGTCGTCCGCGGCGGTGTCGTCGTCCCCGGGGGTGGTGTCGTCGTCCGCGGGGGTGGTGTCGTCGTCCGCGGCCGTGGTGTCGTCGTCCCCGGGCGCCGCGCCGCTGCAACCGGCGAGGGCGGCGGCGACGGCGGCGGCGGCGAAGGCGGGGCGTGGGAACAGGGCGAACACGGGGCGCATGGGCTCTCCTTCAGGGGAGGGAGGGGGGTGCCGCCCCCCGGGGGCGGCTCGGATCGGACGGCGTGAAGGGGAAGGCGGCGGACAGGTCGACGCCCACGAGCAGGAAGGCGCGGTGCCAGGTCGACAGGGCCTCCGCCCCGGCGATCTCCGTCGCGTCGGGCCCGGCCCCGCCGCCCTCGTACCCGCCGGCGACGAGGACCGGGGGGGCGCCCCGGAAGGGGGACCACTCGACCCCCGCGCCCCCCCGGAAGGTGAACGCGACGGCCTCGGGGTTGCCCGGCTCCTCCGAGACGACGTCCAGGCGGCCCCAGGCGACCAGGGGGCCGACGGGGCGGAGGACCGCCCAGGCCGAGCCCCCCACCGGCGTCCGCGCCGCGTCGCCGCCCACCCCCCACGCGCCCAGGGCCTCCACGCCTGCCCGGACGGGGCCGGCCCGCACGGCGATCCGCGCGCCCGCACGGTGGTCCCGGGCGCTGTCCAGGCCGCGGGACCCGTCCCGGGCGAACAGCGAGACCTCCAGCGCGCCGGGATCTCCCCCCCGGGACCGAGGGGCCGGACGACCAGGAGCCCCGCGAGGTCCTTCCCGTCGTTCCGCTCCCGGGAGCGGGCGCCCTCGCCGGAGGTCAGGGAGGCGGTCAGGGTCAGCAGGCGCCCGGGGGACGCGAAGGTGAGCACCATCCCCAGGTCCGAGCGGTCCAGCCAGCCCCGCTCCTCGGCGAGCGAAGGGGCCACCGCCCGCAGCGAGAACGCGGCCTCGGAGCCGGCGGCGAAGGGATCGTCGATCAGCCCGGCGACGAAGCTGAGGCCGGCGGGGGCGAGGGTGGCCCGCGCCTCGGCCACCTGGAACGCGGGCACGATGGACTCGCCGTCGACGCCGATGTACCCGGCCTCGCCGCCCGAGCGCACCGCCACCAGGGCGACCCGCCCCGACACCGCGCCGCCGACGTCGATCCCCCCTTCGACGCGGGCCTGGGGCAGGTCGAAGAGGCGCGACACCCCCTCCTCGGGGAACGCCACCCCCAGCCGCCCGGCCAGCGCCAGCCGGAGCCCGAGGCACGCCGGATCCGCCGCCGACGGCAGGGGCGATCCGGCGGGCGGGGGTCCGGCCGGGGCTCCGAAGCCCAGCAGGCCGCAAGCGAGCAGCAGCGCAGGCGGGCTCACGGCACGTCGTCGGGGAGGGTGTCGGCCCCGAGGAGCTCGCCGTGAATGGCGAGGAGCCCCGGAAGGAGCGCGAAGTCGCCCAGGGTGAGGGCCAGGTCCTCCTCGGCGTCCCGGGCCCGCTCCTCGGCGAAGGCTTCCGTCCGTCCCCCGATGTCCCGGTATATGGCCCCGGCGGCGTCCCCTCCCTCGGCCGTCCCCCCTCGCCCGTGGGCCGCGGCGAGGGCCCGCCCCAGCGCGCCCCCCAGGTCCCGGGCGGCGTCCCCTCCGCCCTCCCCGGCGAGGGCCGCCTCGGCGATGTCGCCGTGGTCCAGCTCCTGGAACCACGAGGACCCGCTCACGACCTTGAACGCCTGGCCCCCGTCCGAGAGCCCGGCGAGGCGGGCGTCGGCGTCCGGCCTCGACCACAGCCGCTGGGACGCCCCCACGATCCGGGCGGCGTTGTCGGGGAAGAGGCCCGGCACGAGGGAGATCAGGCCGGGGGGCGGGGGCGGATCCACCACCTCGCGGAAGGTCGCCAGGTCGTCGTCGTCGGGCCCGGGATCCCCGCGGTCGAACAGGACCAGGAACCGGACCGCCGGCAGGGACGCGACGCCCTTGCCGTAGAGCCGCACGCCGTCCAGGAAGCGCAGGCCGGGCTCCCCCGCGGGGTGCCAGGAGGCCACCAGGCGTTGGAGCTGGTCCCGCTCGGGGGCGGTGGGCTCGAGGGCGCCGCGCCCGTCCGCCGTCAGGGCGTCGTCGCGCCGCAGCCGCCGGACATCGCCTTCGAGGACGGTGGCGTCCTCCCACTCCTCCCGCCCGAGCCCCTCCTCCCACGCCTCGTCCAGGAGCGCCTGGACGAGGGCCCCCCCTTCCGGCGCTCCGACCTGGGGCGTCCACGCCTCGTCCTCCCCGGTCCCGCCGGTGGCGAGGAAGGAGATCCGGTCCGCGTAGCCCTCCGCCAGGGACCGGATGGCCGCGCTCCGGCACGCCGCGTCGCACCCGGGGGCGCCAGCGAGGGCCATCGCCAGCCCGAGGGCCGCGCGCCGGACGTCCAGGAGGTAGGGCCCGAACGCGGCGCCGTCGAGGTCGACCCACTCGAGGGTCAGGGAGGCGGTGTCCGCCGCCAGGGCCCCGCCGCCCGGCGCGCAGGTCCCGAAGTTCTCGGGGTGGGGATCGCCCACCAGCAGGACGGCGCAGGCCTCGGGCTCGGCGAGGAACCCGGTCCGCCCCCGGCCGCCCACCCGGGCGACGTCCTCCAGGAACAGCCCCACCGTCCCCCGCATGAAGTCGTAGGGATCCGCGGCCATCCGCGCGTACTTCTCGGCCACCCGCCGGGGATCCCGGCCGAGCCACCGCTGGTTGTCCCGCACCAGGAAGTCGCGCAGCACGGCGCCCCGGTCCTCGCCCGCCCCCGCGCCCGAACACGACGGCAGCCCCCCGGCGGCGAGGGCCATGGCGACCGAGAGGACGGCGGGGGTCGCGGGGGATCCGAGGGTACGCCAGCGCATGGGACGGCGATCCTCCCCCGCCGACGGGGCGACGCCGTGCCGCCCGCGCGAACACTCGGTGACGGAGCGGGCGCGGGACGGGGCCTCACCCGCGGCGGAGCCCGTCCCCCGGGGGGCCCTGGCTCGGCTCCCCGGGCGGCGTGCCGCGACTTCTTGGGTGGGGGCCGTCGCCGAAACGGGTGCCGGCGAGCGCCCGGTCGTCGCGCTCCCCTACTTCCTCTCCCAGCCCGCCGCGAACCCCGCGAGGCTTCCGGCCTCGGTGATGGCGTCGTCCGGAACCAGGAGGTAGCGCCACGGCTTCCCGTCCGTCGTCCGGGTGTGCTCGGTGGCGTGCCGGCACCAGGCGACGGCCGCCCGGGCCTTCTGCTGGACGAGGTCGTCGTCCATCTCGTTCCGCGCCTTCACCTCGCAAAGGAAGCGGGCCTCCCGGATCTCCACCACGAAGTCCGGCTCGTATCGCTCGCCGCCCTCGAGGTGGATGGGAAGGTTCCCCGCGGCCGGCTTGAACCACTTCAGGACCTCGTCGTCGTTCTCGAGCACCACCGCGAAGCGCCGCTCCGGGTCCGAGTCGAACCGTTGGAGGGGGAAGAGGCACTTCCGGAACCCCTCGAACAGCATCCGCCGGATGTTCTTCTTGTCCTCCACGGGATCCCGGAACGGGCGGGCCGACTCGCCGCTCGCCACCGACCACGTGGCGGCCTTCAACGTGCTGAAACCCCGAGTGACCTTCGCCTCGTAGCCGGTCGCGTACTCCCGGCGGTGGCGTGCCATCTGCGCGTGGACCAGGTCGCCGAGGCGCTTCTGGTAGTAGAGCAGGACGTTGCGCACGTCCTCCTCGGACGCGAGGTAGCTCCGCAGGTGGCCCACGAGCCGCTCCGCGAGCTTGTAGAGGAGCCCGGCGTTCGCGTCGTACTCCACGTCGTCGAATTCGATCAGGGCGCGGACGACGTAGTCCTCCAGGCGGTCGTCGGCCGGCCCATCGCCGACCACCGAGAGCCTCTCCTGGTGGTGGCTCTGGAGGTGCTGGATGAGGATGTCCTCCCGCACCGGCTGGAGGTGGACGCCCGAGGTGTCGAGGTCGAAGTCTTCGAACTCGATGGTGACCTCCCCCGTCGGCACCACGACCACCGTGGGGACGTCGATGGAGAGCGCCTCGTAGGCCGCGGTGGTCCGGGCCACGATCTCCTCGACGCTCGGCGCATCCTCGGCCCCCGGCGACTCTCCCTGGGCGGGCAGCGAAGCCTTCACCTCCTCGACGATCCGCGCCTGTACCTCCGGCGTGTTGAGGTCCGCCGCGGACCGCAGCCCCTCGTGGCCGGGGATGGCCTGAGCGACGGCCCGGGCGATGGCCTGGGCCGCCGGGGTCGAGAAGGGGGACAGGCGGGCAGGGAGCGCGGCCGCCCCCGGGTCGTGCCGCGGCGCCACCCCCGTCCCGCCCGCCGCCGGCCCCGACAAGCCGGGGATCTGCACCGGCGCCGGGTGGGGGAGGCCGGCGAGCACGGTCTCGAACACGGGGGGGACGTGGGTCGGCCGCTCGGGCTCCCCAGGGCCATCCGGGTCCAACTCGATGAGCTGGATGCGCCGGATGATCGAGTCTCCGCGCCTGGCCTCGTCCACGATCTCCTGGAACTTGTCGTGGGCGACGATGGTCAGGCGGTCCACCGCCGGCACCCCGGTCCGCCGCCCGTAGGGCAGCCGGAGCCCCCGCCCGATGGACTGCTCGATGAGGGTCCGGGCGTTCGCCGCCCGCAGGGGGACGATGGTGTAGAGGTTGGTGACGTCCCACCCCTCCTTCAGCATGTTGACGTGGATCACGATTTCCGTCGCCTCGTCGGGGCTCTCCACGGCGAGGAGGCTCTTGACGGTCTCCTCCTTCTCGTCGCCGGAGAGGGCCGAGTGGACCTCGATCGTCTTTCCGGCGTAGCGCCCCCCGAAGAAGGTCTCGGACTTGAACCGCGCGACGAGCTGCCCCGCGTGCTCGGTGTCCCGGGCGATCACCAGCATGAACGGCTTGACCGCCCTCCCCCCGCGCTGGGCCGCGTAGATCTGGAGATCGGTCTTCACCTGCTCGTGCAGGCGCACCCCGTCCTCCAGCTTGATCCGCTCCACCTGCTCCTCCCCCAGCTTCCGGACGTCGAAGTCCCGGCGGGTGGCCACCGCGGGCTCCTTCACGAAGCCGTCCCGGATGGCCTCCGCCAGGGGGTAGCTGTAGGCGACGTTCTTGAACGCCACCGGACCCCTGGGGGACTCGGTGAACGGCGTCGCCGTCAGCTCCAGGCCCAGGATCGGCTTCAGCTCGTTGATGGCCCTCGTGCCCGCGTCGGCCCGGTAGCGATGGGACTCGTCCATGAGCAGAACCAGGTCCGGCAGGCGGGCCAGGTACTCGAAGTAGCTCTCGCCGATGTACTCCGCCAGGCGCTTGATCCTGGGCGGCTGGTTCCCCCGCTGCGAGGCGCGGACCTCGGTGTTGATCTTCGAGATGTTGAAGACGTTGACGTGGACGGCGTCCTCGCCCCCGGGTTGGAAGAACCCGAGCTGCCCGCGGCGCTGGTCGTCCCGGACGCCGATCCCGCTCTCGTAGTTCTCGCCGGTGATGACGACGGGGGGCGCGGTGACGAACTCGGACAGTCCGTTGAAGACGTACTTCGGGGAGCCCGGCGTGAAGTCGGCGATCAGCTTGTTGTAGATGGTGAGGTTCGGGGCCAGCACGAAGAAGTGCCGGCTCCGGCCGGTCAGGTAGAGGTAGGCGACGAACGCCCCCATCAGCCGCGTCTTGCCGACGCCGGTGGCCAGGGCGAAGCAGAGGGACGGGAACTCCCGCTCGAAGTCGGTGACGGTGGGGTACTCGGCCGCCACGGCTTCCAGCGCCCGGGGCAGGTCCACGTCCTTCGACGGCGCCGCGACGTCGAGCACCCGGGCGAGGATCTCGAGAGACGTACGCTGGGGGGGCCGCAGGCTCAGCCGACCGGCGATCCCGCTGACGTGGCGGTTCACTTGCCACCTCGGGACGAGAAGAGGGGCAGGGACTGGACGGGGGACGCATCCCGCTTCCGCGTCTTGCCCGGAGCCCCGCCGCCCCCCGGCCCGGGCTCCGGCTCCACCTCCTGCCCCATCACGGCGGCGACGTTGAGGCTGTAATCGTCCTTGCCCCACTCGCAGCGGGCGAGGACCGCGGCGGGGATCTTCTTGATGGTCAGGTTCGGGAACGCATCGGCCCGGGCCGTGAACGCGGAGCAGCAGATCACCAGGTGGCGATCGGGCCCGACCTCGTCACTGAGGGCCTGGAGCTGTTCGTGGGTCAGGGTCTGGGTGGTGGCGTAGAGGAAGGCGTTCTCGGTGGCCTGCCCGTGCTGCCAGAAGGTCGTGGGCGACGGGGCATAGCGGTAGCCCTCCAGCTTGCAGAGGGCTTCGGAGAGGCGTTCGGCGTTGTAGACGTCCCGGTTGATGACCCAGTTGCCCCAGTGATCCTTCTTCAGGAGGGAGGGAGCGAGGCGGTAAAAGCGGAAGCCGCCGCCGCCGGGCCAGTTCACCTCGGAAGAGACGCCTCCCGGATCGTCGCCATTGACCACTTTGATCAGCCTGGGCTGAACAAATGCGACAGCATTGCTACCCAATTCCGCCATAATCCACCGTCGCCCCATCTTGTGCGCCACGGCACCAGTAGTGCCGGAGCCCGCGAAGGAGTCGAGGATGAGGTCGCCCGGCGCGGTGGCGATCTGGAGCACACGCTGTATCAAGCGTTCGGGCTTCGGCGTGTCAAAGGAGGTCACGCCAGGGAACAGGCCGCGCAGCTCGTTCTTTGAGGTCCGATTGCTGCCCACCTGGTCCTTCGTCCAGAGTGTCCGCGGTACCAAGTCTCCAACGTCTGTCACGTACCGCTTGATGCTCGGGCGGGCATGCCCGGTCGGCCCCCACCAGATGCGGCCCTCTTCATCCAGTTCACGGAGACGGTCTTCGGACACTCTCCAGTAACGTCCCGGCGGTGGTGAGAACGAGCGGCCGGTTGGCCCTGTTATGGAGTAGCGGCCTTTGGAGTATGGCTTATTCGCATAGGGATCGCCTGGTAGCCAGGGCCCACGCGGATCCGAGTCAGGGTTCGAGTAGATGGAGTTGGCCTCTTCAGTCCTAGGCAGCTTGTTCGGTACCCACTCCGGATTCCGGGAGTACACCAGGATGTAGTCGTGATCGGTGGAGAACTGCCGTGCGGAGTTGCGCGGTGAGTCCGCCTTCTCCCACACGACGGTCGCAACGAAACACTGTCGGCCGAACACCTCATCGCAAAGGACCTTCAAGTAGTGAAGCTCATTATCATCAATGGTGATCCAAACAGACCCGTCAGCCGTCAGAAGGTGCCGAATCAGTTCGAGCCGATCACGCATCAGTGACAGCCAAATCGAATGCTCGATGCCGTCATCGTAGTGTTCGAACGCAGTCCCCGTGTTGTACGGCGGGTCAATGTAGACACACTTGACTCTGCCCGCGAACTCCTGCTCCAGCGCCTTCAACGCCAGCAAGTTGTCCCCCTGGATCAGGATGTTGTCGAAGATGTCGTGGTCCGTGACCCGCCGCGGCGCGTGGTAGGACAGCTCGGGATCCTCCAGCAGGATCCGCGGCTCCAGCCTGGGGCGGTTCTCCTTGCCGATCCAGGTCAGCTCCAGCTTCGTCTTCCCGTTCGCCATCTGCCGCTCCTGAGTCCCGCCGGAGGATCCGTTGCGCCGCGCCACGCGCGCGGTGGGTGTGGGCCGTCGCCATCGGCCCCTCGATGCAGGCGGGTGGGCCCGCCCCGCTCCATCCGCTCCCACCCCCCGCCGCCCCTCGGCCCCCCACGGATCGTCGGCCGCCCGGGGGCTCCCCGGGGGAGAGCCACCGGGCGGACCCCGCCCGAGGAGGCGGGAGCATACCTCGGCGGCGGGGGGACTGTCGCCGCCCGCCGCCCGAATAGAACCCCATCGACGCGGGAGTCCGGCGTCGCCGTCCCCGTCGACTCGGACAAGGCACGCCGCCCGCCTGCCGTCGGGAACGCACACCGCGTTCAGCGCCGGATCGCGGCCACCCGGGACACGATCCCCGCGTCGATCCACTCCTGGGCGCGGGCGGTCATCCACGCGCGGAAGGCCGCCCCCTGGTCGCTCGCGGCGACGATGCTGACCAGGGACTCCCTCGCCTGGAGGACGTGCCACCACCCGAGGTCTCGCTGGCGGACGACGGGGCCGCCGCGGGCACACCACACCTCGGACGCGCCGCCGAACGCCTCGTCGGCGCGGAGGGCGGCGGCGGTGGCGCACTCGGGGTTGACGTGGAGCATCAGCGACAGGTCGGGCACGCCGGGGACCAGGAGCGGGCGCCGGTCGGTCCCCCGGGACACCCCCACGAACACCCCGAACCGATCCGCCTCCACCCATGGGGTCGGCCACGTCCACAGGCCGAACCGTTGCGCGTAGTCCTCGGGCTTCGCGCCCCTGCCCTCCTTGATCCCGCACGGCAGACCGGCCGCCTCCAGCAGGTCCCGCACCGCCCGGACGGCGTCCCACGACCATGTCGTCAGCACGTCCCGCGCGTCCCACGCGGGCAAGATCCCCATGACTGCGGGCAATTCCAGGCGACTCACGGCAACCCCCACGGCATCGATCAGGTGGCAGAACTGGCGCCATTCGAGCGGCGCGTCCGGCCAGGCGATGCGCCGGAGCCGCGACCACGTCGTCATGGGAAGGAAGGGCTCGGGAAAGGTCGTCGGGTAGGCGGCGATGGCCGTCACCCATCGACGGTCTTGCCGACGCTTCTCGAGCCCGTGGGCGGCCGGCGGCGCCCCCGGCTCGTTCAGGTACTTGCCGAGCTGCTCGACATCCGGCGGTGCGCTCCGCTTCAGCTCCAGGACGAGCGACTCCCCCCGCCAGCGCAACACGATGTCCGTCCGCCCATCCGGCAGGACATCCTGCACGTCCACGCTCGGGGTGGCGCCCGGAAGGTCGGACCACGCGGCGGCCTCCCGCACCCTCGGCCAGACCAGGGGATGCTCCAACGCGGCGGCGAGGGCATCCTCCAGGAACCCCTCGTGGGGCACGTTCCGGTGGAGGGCCCGGCGGTAAAGGCGGGCAGCGAGCTGTTCGGCGCGGGGCATCGGGACGGGACCCTACTCCAGTCTCGGGTTCCAGGGCAAGGGCGGGATGCGGCCCCACGCGGTCCCCCGTCGTTGTCGGGAACGGGGATGCCATTCACCCAACCCCCGGGGGGAACTCCGCCTCCTTCCGACCCCGGGCCCTCACCCCTCGGGGACGACCGCCCCTCCCGATCCCACGGGGCCGAGGACCGACAGGTTCACCTCGGGGGGCGGAGGCACCCCGATCCACAGGCCCGCCTCCCCCACGGGGCCGTGGTCCTGGAAGACCGGGTCCTTCCACTCGAAGTCCTGCCCTGCCGGCACCATGGGGCGGATGCGGAGTCCCTTGCGCCCGCGGCGCTCGACGACGGTGACGTAGCCCCGGTGGCTCCCCTCCGGCGTGTTGACCACGGCGGGATGGGTCACGGCCATGGCGTCCACCGGCCCCTGGGCGGCGATGGACCGGAGCAGGTCGTCCAGGGGGCACGGCAGCGGCCCGGACACCTCGTAGCGCTCCAGGGTCCCGGGGCGGGCGGCGTAGACCCACCAGCCGCCGGGTTTCCGCTGGAGAAGCTCGGCGTCGAAGAGGTTCCCGAGCACCTGGGCGACCTCGCAGGGGTGCTCGGGCAGCTCCCCGTTCACGGACATCATCCCCATCCGGATCTCGGGCTGGGGGCCGGGGCCGGTGACCTCCTGTCCCATCTTCTCGATGCTGGCGGTGCCGGGATCGAGCCACTCCCCCAGCCCCTCGGGCATCGAGTCCCAGCCGGCCCCGGTGGCCTGGTGCCAGTCCTCCCGGAACACCCCCACGTTGGCCTCGCCGGTGCCGACCCGCCTCCAGGCCGCCCACCACCCCACCGGGCCGTCGCCCTCGGGGGCGACCCGCTCCACGGCGGCGAGGGCGCGGGTGAGCCTTCCGTCGCCGTCGCTCACCAGCACCTCGCCGATGCGGAACGCGCGGCGTACCTCGGGCCGGGACGCGAACTGGTGGATGGCCGCGGCGAGCATGGCCTCCTCGCCGGGGTCGATGGCGCTCTTCAACACCATGTTCTCGTGGAAGCCGTCCCCGAAGAAGAGCAGCGAGAAGGGGCAGGCGCCCGCCAGGGCGAAGGCGTCCTCCACCCCGGACATCACCCCCTTCCGGAGGCCTTCGACCGCCGAGCAGTCCCCGGTCCAGGGGATGCGCTGCATGTGGAAGTTCAGGCGACGGGTCTCTGCGGACATGGTCGGGCCCTCCCCCGGGGGTCGCGCCCCCGCGCCCGATGAGTCTACACCATGGGGGAGCGGGCGTCACCGGCGGGGCGACGACCGTCGCCTGGCGCCCGGGGGCCGTTTGCGGTACACAGAGGTCCGAACTCGTGCGTTGGAGGCGGACGATGCCGGTCCTCGGAATGGGCGGCTACTTCTTCCGGGCCAAGGACCCCAAGGCCCTGAAGGCCTGGTACCGGGACCACCTGGGGGTGGGCGGCGGGATGGGCACGGACGAGTCGGGCCGGAGCAACGAGTGGGTGTGGTTCACCCAGGGTGGCCCCATGGTCTTCGAGCCCTTCTCGGCCGACTCCGACTACTTCGCCGCCGACAAGCAGGCGATGATCAACCTGCGGGTCTCCGACATCGAGGGCCTGCTCGCCCGCCTTCGCGCCGCGGGCATCGAGGTGATCACCAAGCCCGAGTGGGACGTCCCCGAGCTCGGCCGCTTCGCCCGTGTCCACGACCCCGAAGGCAACGCCATCGAGCTCTGGGAGCCCGCCCCCCGGCCGTGACTCGCCCCAGGACGACGGCGGCCCGAGGCTGATCCGGAGGCGCGGATCCGTCCCCCTCAGGGGGCGACCTGCCCCGCTGGCAGCGGGCGAAGCTCCGTTCCGATGGGTCGATCCGGGTCGGGCTCGACGGCGGAGAGCTGGAGCCAGGCGACCATCCGCCGGCCGCCCTGGTCCAGGGCCAGGGCGCGCTCCTCGCCCAGCCCACGGGATCAGTACTCCCCCTTGATCACGAAGAACGACCCGCGGATCGTCCCGGCGAGCTTCGACTTCTGGGTGGCGAACCTGAAGCGCGAGGCCAGTTCGGCGGGGACCTCCATGCCCTCCGCGAGCTTGAAGCCGACGGCGCGCTTCTTGGGGTCGTCCACCGCGTACATCACGTTGACCGAGAGCCCGCTCTCATAGAAGACGTAGGCGATCCGCAGGTGCTCGACCTGGAAGGCCGTCGCCTCCAGCGGACGGGACGCGATGGCGAGCTTGCGCTCTGCCTCGAGGATCCCGTGCACCCACTCGATGGTCGCCCTCGCCTCGCTCGCAGGCTCGACCACGAACGTGTGGGCGTACCGGGTCCTGAAGTAGCGGGCCTCATGCGCTCGCAGTCCTGCGAGGGCCGCCGCCACCGGCGACGACTCCACTCCGACGGTCGAGACGGTGTTGAAGTCCACGGCGTGGGACATGGGGCACTCTCCGGGCCGGCTTGCCCGCTGCATCTCGGATACGGGAGAATGATAAGGCATTCCCTCCCGCGAAAGGGACGCAAGGACCCGGCGTCTGTGGCGGCACGCGTTCCAGCCCATTCGGCTTGCGCCGGACCGCTGGCGCGACCAGATATTGCAGGTATTTTGATGAGCCCGTCCTGGAGTCCGAACAGTGGAAGCAGCTTGAATCCCGCTGGGACTCGACCTCGCAAGTGCGCGGAGTCACAGGACGGACAGCGGTGGTGACCCTGGCGGGACGAGTTTCGAACTGGTGCCGCGCTGCGGTCGCGGAAGACTTCCTCATCCTGAATGAGGGACGCTGATCGGACATACTTGTAGCCACATAAAGCCTGTATGGCTACATTACGGACCATGACTACCGACGAGGCCCTCCCACCGGACACCGACATCGGGCGCTTGCCCCTCGCGTTCACGGCGACGGCTGCGCAACGCGCTGGGGTCTCCCGACGCCGCCTTCGCGCCCTCCTCGAGTCGGGCGCCGTGGTCCGCTCCCACCGCGGGCTATACCGCCGCGTCGACGCCCCCCTGGGCAATGAGGACCTCCAGACGATCACGCTGCGCGCGCCCGGTGCAACCCTCTGTCTGCTCACCGCGTTGTCCCACCATGACCTGACCGACCAGATCCCGACGCGGATCGACGTCGCGCTACCCCGTCAACGCCGGCCCCCGAAGGTCGGCCTCCCCATTGCGTGGCATCGCTTCGACGCCGAGACCTACGACCTCGGCCGCGGCATCCTCGACCTCGGAGGCGGGCTGTCGATCGGGCTGTACTCGCCCGAGCGATGCATCGCCGATGCGTTCCGCCTGCGTCACCTCCTCGGCGAGGAGGTCGCGGTCGAGGCGCTCAAGCGCTGGCTTCGGCGGCCCGGCTCGACGCCGGGTGCCCTGCTCGCCCTCGCGAAGGCGTTCCCCAAGGCCGAGGCATCTCTCCGCGACACCCTGCGCGTGCTCCTGTGACGAGCCGCCCCACCCACGGCACCGCAGCCGGGTCCGCGTACCTCGCCCTGCGCAAGAAGGCGTCCGAGCAGGACCGCTCCACCGCCGAACTCCTCCAGCTCTACGCGTTGGAGGGGTTCCTGGCGCGCCTGGCCGTCTCGCCGCACCGCGAGCGGTTCGTGCTCAAGGGCGGCGCGCTGCTCGCCGCGTTCAAGGCGCGCCGGCCGACACGAGACGTCGATCTCCTCGCCCTGCGCGTCCCGGACGATCCCTTCGCCGTAAGAGACCTGATCGTTTCCGTCGCCTCAACCACGCTGGACGACGGGCTGGCGTTTGCCCTCGACGCGACGACGGTGGAGACCATCCGATCGGAGGATGTCTACCCCGGCATCCGCGTGACGCTGCACGCCACGTTGGCGACCGCGAAGCTCGTCTTCCACGTCGACGTCAACGTCGGCGATCCCGTCTGGCCCGGCCCGGCCGACGTCCGACTCCCTCGCATCCTGGCGTCGGAGCCGCTCGTGGTCCAGGGCTATCCGCTGCCGATGGTGTTGGCCGAGAAGATCATGACCGCCGTGGAGCGGGGTGCCGCGACCTCCCGCTGGCGAGACTTCGCCGATGTCTTGCTGCTGACCCGCCAGAACCCAATCGACGGGGAGGCGCTCCACGGCGCGCTCGCCGCGGTCGCGACGCACCGCGCCCGGACGCGGATCCTGCTCGAGTACGCGCTAGCGGACCTCGCGGAGGTCGGACGACACCGGTGGCGCAGGTGGAGACGCGCGCAACGCCTGGAGGATCGGATCCCCGAGGCGTTCACGGACGTGCTCGACGAGGTCAGCGCGTTCGCCGATCCAGCGCTCGCGGGTCAGGTCCAGTCGATGGTGTGGAACCCGACCGGGCGAGCGTGGGAGCCCAAGAGGTGAGCGGTCACGAGTCGTTGTCACGAGTCGTTGTCGGTCCACGACGCGCCGACCGAAGTCGGTCGCCGCGAGCGCGAGTCCGAGTCCCGTGGCGCGTCGACCTCGCAAGTAGTTGAAATCACGGAATTGTGAAGGTGATGACCCCGACGGGACGAGTTTCGAACTGGATCGTCGAGACCGGGAGCGAGTCGATGCGGCTCAGTGCGGCGGCGGGAGCGGGGCATTCCGCCGGTCGTCATCGCGCCCAGCATCCCGCCGGGCAGGTCGAGTCGGGATGGCGCGATCGCCTACCGACCGACCTTCCGGACGAACTCCGCCACCACGGCGGCGCTGACCCAGGGGTTGCCCGCTGAGATCCGCGTGGCGACCGAGATCGCCTGCGCCGCTGCCATCCGCCCAGCCCACACCAGCTCAATCATCAAGGCCAGTCCACGCATCGTAGGCACCCCGGCCGACGCGCAGGCACGAAGCAGCGCGCCGTCGTTCGAAACGCATGTACAGCCCCGGTCCCGCGCAACGATGAGGCACACCCGGTCAGGGAACGAGAGCCCCCTCTCCTTGCCGGCGCCCGCCTCGGCAAGCTGCTCGGCCGTGGGCTCCACCACGCCGATGCCCAACTCCTCGCAGCCCATCTGGTCGAGCTGGTCGACCTCGTCGAGCACGTCCCGGGCGACCATCAGCGGGCCGAGGTGCCTCGCCGCCAGGGCGAGCACGCCGCGTTCCGCGTTGGCGTAGTCGATCAGGACGTTCGCGTCGACGACGAGCAGCATCCCGGCCCCTACCCTACCCAGGAAGCCCAGCGTTCGCGCATTCCGTTCAGCGACAGCCCCAGGATCTCCGCCGCCCTGGAGAGCGTGATGACGTCGCCCTCGACGGCCTGCCGGACCATGCGTGCGAGGCGGTCCCCCTGGAAGTCGTGCTCGTCCAGGCTCGCGGGCTCCGCTCCGGCGAGCGCGCTCGGGCGCGGCGCCCGGAAGACCCCGGCCGGGGAAGCCTCCGGCTCGGCGAGCTTGAGCAAGGGGCGCCCGTGACGCCGCTGGTACTCGAAGTTCATCCGCGACCACAGCGCAGGGCGCTCGTCCTTGGGGAGCCGCTCCGCCACGCGGAAGAGCACGGTCCGCCAGCTCACCCGGAAGACGCGCTTGACCTTCAGCACCCGATCCAGGAACGCGAGCCCCGCAGCGTCGGCCCACTCCCGCCGGAAGACTCCATCGGGCATCAGGAAATGCGACGCGAACGCTTCGGCCTCCCGCTCCTGGTCCTCGTCCTCGTCCTCGGCGAACACGTCGAACGACGCGAGGTGCAGGAGCAGGTGTCCAAGCTCGTGGACGGCGGAGAAGATCCAGTGCTCCACGGCCAGGCGGTCCCAGGTGTTGACGACGACCGCGGGCCCCCCGTCCTCTTCCGCAACGGAGAGCCCCAGGAAGGCGTCGGTCGCGACCTGGACGGCGAAGACCTTCACGCCGACGGACTCCAGGAGGCCGCACACGTCGTGGACGGGCTCCCTCTCGTTGAGGCCGAAGTGCGACCGGGCCAGCGCCGCCACTGCCGGAATGCCGGTCCCGCGCGCGCCCTGCACGGCCTCGCACAGGGGGCCCAGCCGGTGGGGTATGCGGTCACCGAGCAGCTCCTCCAGCTCGTTCCAGTCCTGGAGCCAGCAGGACACGGACGCGAGCACCTGGTCCCGGCTCTTGAGCCGCTTCAACGAGCGGAAGCGCACCCGCTGGAGCCGGCGGACCGGGGTGACCAGGTCGCGGACGGGCACCCCCAGCGCACCGGCGATCGCGCGCAGGCTCTCGACGCGGGGCGCGGATCGGCCCTTCTCGATGGCCCGGTAGGCGGCCCGGGACAGGCCAGCCGCCTCCGCAACGGCCTCCTGAGACTTGCCCCGGTCGTGCCGCACTCGGACGAGGTTGGTTGCTAGCACGCGGTTGTCCATGTCGGCCTCCTCGACTGTCGAGGCAATTATAGCCATTCCGACGGATGCTGCACAGATGCCTAGTTGCTGGTGCACGGTGAGCCCCACCGACCATATCCTGGCCGCCGGGCTCGAACCCGAGACGGCGGCCGAAGTCGCCGCGGGGGGCTACGGCAAGCGCCAGTGTCTAGCGGCTGTTGGGAGAACTGGCCGGGGCCGCGATCCTGACGGGGCACCGTCGCGGCAACCGCATCAACTACCGATCCCGACATCCGGCATTGCTCGGGCGCCTAGTACGTCGTTCCGAAGGTTCCTCCCCAGTTTCTCCGTTCCCAG
>JAKLKC010000066.1 GCA_023150875.1 Myxococcota bacterium
GTGTAGAGGCCGATCTCGGAGAAGCGGTTGGACTGGAGGTAGCCGTCGTTGTCGCCGTCGCTGAGGGAGATCCGCGGGGTGGTGCAGGGGGCGTCGGCGGTGCCGCGGGCGGGATCGACGTCGTCGCAGTCGAGTCCGCAGGGGACGCCGTCCCCGTCCAGGTCGGGCTCGGCGGCGGGGAGGGGGAAGTCCTCGGAGCATCCGTTGTCGAGCCCGTCGCAGACCTCGGCGGCGCCGGGGTGGACGTCGGCGCGCTGGTCGTCGCAGTCGCGCATGGGCTCGTCGACGCCGCAGGCGCTGGAGAAGCCGTCGCCGTCGTGGTCCGAGGCGTTCCCGACGTCATCGGCCCCGGAGCAGTCCTGGTCGAGGCCGTCGCACAGGACCTCCTGGGCCCCGGGCCCGAAGGCGGGGTCGCAGGCGGCGAGGTCGGGGAAGTCGGGGCAGGCCGCCTCCTCCTCCACGTCCAGGGCGCAGTCTCCGTCCCGGTCCGCGAAGGGGTCCACGGCGATGACCGCGAGCCCCCCGAGCCCACCGGCCCCATCGTCCCAGGAGGGGGCGCCGAGGAGCAGATCGGGGTAGTCCCCCCGCGTCCAATAGGCCGCCGCGACTCCCGTTCCCAGGTGTGCCGCGGGTCCGCCTTCGAGGACGATCATCGTCGCCCAGTCCCGGACGTCGCACTCCCCCGGGCAGGTGGTCATCAGGTCCGCGAGGCGGGGGGCGGAGAGGTACCAGGCGGTGCCGGATGTGGCCGCCGCCTCACCCGGGGCGGCGATCACCAGCTCGTCGACGCCGTCCTCGTCCAGATCCATGGCGGCGAGGGTGGCACCGAAGAGATCGCGGGTGGCGAGGCCGGAGAGGACCACCGGTGGAGTCGTGGGGGCGGCGGAGTCGAATAGGTAGACGCGGCCGGTGTCGATGCCAGTGCCGTCGTACCTCGGCGCCCCGGTCACCGCCCACATGCGCTCGGGATCTCGTGTGCGGAGCAGCGCCACGGAAAATGCCTCTCGACCATCGTTCGCGCAGAGAACGTCCGCGCAGGGGTCGCCGTCCAGCTCCTGGCGGTCCACCATCACGTCCGCCGCCGTGTCGTAGTTGAGGAGCCAGGACCGCCCGAGCGCGAACTGGTCGAAGGGGTCTCTCGCGCCCGCGTGGATGGTGACCGCCGCGCCATGCTCGTCGGGGACCACAGAGAGGGAGGCGCCGATCTCCTCCAACGCCGGATCGGAGATAGTTCCGCGAATCTCGACATCCCCGGAGGGTCCCGTCCCGTACACGTCGATCCGCCCCTCGGGCCCACACTGTGGGCAACCGACGAGGGCGAGCCACTCGGTGCCGACCTCGGCGGTGACGATTGCCACGCCCAGCTTGGCGTCGGTGTCCCCAATTCCCAGAACCGTTGCCGGGGCACCCGCCACCGAGGTGCAGTCGTCCAGGGCCACGTCTCGCAGGTCGACGGCGTAGACCTCGCTCCGCCTGCCGTTGCCGACGAGCACCCAGCCCCCCCCGCCTGGAGCTGGAAGTACCGCCAGCGAGAGGGCCTCCTCGGAGAGCAGCTCCGTTCCGACGGGAGCGGGGACCGCGAGGGGGAGCGGGCACCACGGCGATCCCGTGTCCACAGCCCACCGCAGCGCGAGGCTCCAGGGGGCGGCCCCCTCGGTGGGATCGCCCGCGCTGACCAGCAGCGCCGCCCCATCGACGGAAGCAGCGTGCAGCACCTCTCCCCACCCGCCGCCCATGGCCGCCCCTGGCGTCTCCAGCTCGGAGGCCGCAACCGACAGCGTCCCGATCCGGTCGAGGGCTTCCAGCGGTTCACAGTCGGAAGCACGAGGACAGACCGGTGCTGCGAACACGGGCGGGGTCCGGAAGCCGACGGCCAGTCCGAGCGAGCAGACGGCACACGCCAGCAGAAGCCGAGTGGTCAACGTCATGGTCATCCTTCGCTCCCCCGGAGCACCCTGCCTCAGGGGACAGCCGCGCACTCGATGGTGGGGTCGTAGCCGTACAGGTTCCGGCAGTCGGCGTAGCTGGACGGAACGCCGTTCTCGTCCCTGCAGTCCGGATCCAGGCAGTCCTTCAGGCCGTCCCCGTCGTCGTCGAGTCCGTTGTAACAGGGCAGAGTGCCAGAGTAGAGCTGGTCCGCCTCGTCCAGCTTCACACTGTTGCTGAGGTCGTCGGGTCCGCAGTCATAGTCCGCCCCGTCGCAGCACCCGTCGCCGTCGTTGTCCAGGTTGTCGGCGCAGGCCCCGTAGAGGGGGATGGTGGGGAGCTGGGGGTTGTAGTCCGGGCACACGTCCACCGGGGTCGTGTCGTCGTCGGGGAGGGTGGTGTCGTCGTCGGGGAGGACGCTGTCGTCGTCGGCGGCGGTGTCGTCGTCGGAGGGGGTGGTGTCGTCGTCGGTGGTCGAGTCCCCGTCGGGGAAGGGGTCGTCGCAGTCGTCGCGGATGTGGTAGGCCGCCACGGTGCCGCAGGGGGGCTCGTCCTCGGCGAGCATGCGGCAGCCGCCGTCGCCGCCGCCGCGGGCGCAGGACAGGCCCAGGGCCAGGACCAGCAGCGCCGGCACGGGTGCGAGAGGCCGTTGGGGACGGCTCCGCTCCGGCGGGACGACGGCGAGGGGGGAGGGGGAACGGGGGGAAGGCGCGAGGCGATCCTTCATCGGTCGACTCCACGGGCGGACCCGCCCCTGAAGCGGGCCGGCTCCACCGCTACCCCGATGATACCACCCCCGTTCCGCAAAGTCGGCCCTCCTCGCGAGCCCGGCCGCCAGTCCACCCGGCGCGCGGCGCGCTCACGGAGGCGAAGCTAGCCCCTGGGGGCCCGGGGCGCGCGGGCGGACCATTACAGACCATTACACCGGCCCGCGATCCCGAGTCGTCCCGGCACCCGGGCGGGCGATGGACTGCCTTGCGTGCGAGCCGGGGTGGGGCGGGGCGGGGGCGCCGCCTCCGGAGCGGTGGGCGGGATGTAACGGTGCGTAATGGTGGGGGGTGGCGCAGACCCTTGCGCGGGACGAAGTTGCGGGCCCCACCCCTCTGTGAGGGGCGGGGGGATGGAGGAGGGTCGATTGAATCGCGCGCGTTCGTCGGGCGCGCGGGCGGATTGAAACGCGCGCGTTCGCCGGGCACGGGGGCGGGATGTAACGGTGCGTAATGGTGGGGGGTGGCGCAGACCCTTGCGCGGGACGAAGTTGCGGGCCCCACCCCTCTGTGAGGGGCGGGGGGATGGAGGAGGGTCGATTGAATCGCACGCGTTCGTCGGGCGCGCGGGCGGATTGAAACGCGCGCGTTCGCCGGGCGCGGGGGCGGGATGTAACGGTGCGTAATGGTGGGGGGTGGCGCCGACCCTTGCGCGGGACGAAGTTGCGGGCCCCACCCCTCTGTGAGGGGCGGGGGGATGGAGGAGGGTCGATTGAATCGCGCGCGTTCCCCTGCCCCGAGACTCCGCCCCCCCCTCCGCCCCCCTACTCCCCTCCCCTCCTCGCCCCCACGCCCCTCAAGGAGCGCCAGTCGGAATACCGCGGCACCGGCGAGGCCAGCTCCGCCTCGAGGAACGCCTGGGCCTCCGCCGCCTCCGGCTGCCCATAGAGGTCCGCCGTCTCCATGGGATCGAGGTCGGCGCGGTAGAGCTCCCACGCATCGTCCTCGTGAGCGAGCAACGTCCAAGCGGATCCATCGGAAACCGTCGCGGTGATGGCGTCCACGCGGACCCCCATGTCCGCGTTGTACAGGTCGAACAGGGCCCGGTAGGGCGCCCCCTCCTCCACCCCTTCCATCGGGGGCATCAGGGAACGTCCCTCCATCCCCTCGGGGATGGGCAGTCCCGCCAGGTCCAACAGGGTGGGGAGCACGTCCGCCCCCGAGAACAGGCCCTTCAGGACCGCTCCCTCGGGCACGTTGGACCCCCAGAAGACCAGGGGGATGTCCGACTGGGCCCAGTGCAGGCCGCTCCGGTGGCCGTACTGCCCGTTCTCCAGGAACTCCTCGCCGTGGTCCGAGGTGATGGCGATCACCGTCCCCCCGAGCAGGCCCGCCTCGTCCAGGTCCTCCAGGATCGCCCGGACGTGGTCGTCGCTGAAGGAGCACTCCTCCTGGTACAGGCCGAAGCTGTAGTCGATGACCTCGGGGAAGGTGCCCGAGGCCCCCACGATCTCGTTGGCGCCGTCGACGCAGAAGTCGAAGTCCCCGAGCACCGTCCTCCCCTCGGCCTCCGCCGCCGGGGGGCAGTACTCCCAGTGGGGCGAGAAGAGTTGGTAGTGGATGAAGAACCTGCCCTCGGAGCCCAGGCTCGGGGCCAGGGCGTCCAACATCTCCCTGTGGAAGTCCAGGACGGCGGGGTCGTACTCGCCGGTGGGGGTGCCGGGCTCGAAACGGACGTTGTAGTCGTGGTCGAAGCGGGCGGAGATCCCTCCCCCCGTCGCCGCCCGGTTGGCCGAGATCTGGACGCTCGTGTACCCGTGCTCCCGGAGGATGTCCGGGGCGAGCAGCACGTCGGCGGGCAGGGTGTCGGTGGACTCCCGGATCCCGTGGGTGTCGTTGTTCACCCCCGAGAGGAGGGTGGCGGTCCCGGTGGAGGTCCACGACGAGCTGGACTTCACCGTCTCCACGCAGGCGCCGGCCGTGGCCAGGGACTCGGTGTAGGGCATCACCCCACCCGGCGCGTCGCAGTCCAGGACGTCCCGCCGCAGGGTGTCCACGACCAGCAGCACGATCCCTCGGACCTCCTCGGGATCCTCCCCCGGGGTCACCGGGACCTCCTCTCCCGGCGTCCACGGGTCCCCGCCCGGCGGCAACCCGAAGGGGGCCTCCAATCGGGGCGTGTCCTTGTCCACGTTGGAAAGCCCGCCGTCGTCGTCGGGGTCGGGCTCGTCGCCCTCTCCTCCGGGTCCGTCGCCCGAGGTCCCCGGGGGTCGTCCCGTTCCGGTGTCCGGACATCCCCCCAGGACGAGGGTGAGGATCACGAGCTTCCACGCGGCTTCGCGGCCGTTCATCCGCTCCTCCTCCCGCCCCTCGGGCGCCTCGACAGGACCCGGATCCCCAGCAGGACCGGGCCCACCCAACCCGCCGCCCCGGCGCCGCCGCCGGAGCATCCGCAGCCGGGGACGGACACCTCCCCGCCCCTCTCGCCGCCCACCAGGACGTCGGGATCGTCCTTGCCGCCCTCCCCGGGCTCCCCGTCGCCGCCCCCAGGGCCGTGCTCGCCCCTGACGCCGAACCCACCGGGTCCACCGCCGTCGGCGCTGGAGTCGTCGTCGTCATCATCGTCGGCGCTCCCCTCCGCGAGACCGCAGGGATCGGCGGGATCGGTGCCCAGGGGAGGGACCACCGGCGGCAGGGAGAGGGTGGGGCCCGGCCCCAGCTCGAAGGGAGCGCACTCGTCCGCGCCGCTCCCGTAGGTCAGCCCGTCGGGGCGACGCGCGTCCACGGCGTCCAGGTCCACCTGTCCGTCGCCCAAGGTGCGGATCGCCACCTCGTGCCACCCGTCGCCCAGGCCCGACACACCGCACACCGCGCGCTGGGCCGCCGCGGCCTCGGCGGCGGTCTCGCACAGGGCCCGGGGCACCCCGTCCACGCTCAGGCAGAACCCGCCCCGGTCCGGTCCGACGGTGGCCCGGACCGCCAGCTCCCCTCCCTTGGCCAGGGTCCAAGCGGTGGCGCCGGCGGCGCTGGTCTCCATCACCGCGGCGGCGCTCTCGCCGTCCCGGGCGGCCACCTCCCGCCACTCCGGGGACCGGATCCACTGGGGGTGCTCCGCCTCGATCCGCATCAGCGGCGTCGCCAGGGTGAAGGCCCCTCCACCATCGCCGCTGATCCACGCGCCGTGGTAAGTACCTGCGATGACTGCTGAATCCGAAAGCGAGTCCGCATCGGAGGCGAAAAGCCCGACGATCATCTCGCAGCCGGGGAAGCCCGGGGCCGCCTCCCAGCTCCGACCCCCGTCGTGGGAGCGCAGCACCCCGTGGAGCTTGGTCGCGGCGAAGAGGCTCCCGTCCCGGGTCCTCACCAGGCCCAGGGCCTCGACGCCGTCGGGCACACCGTCGGTCACGCGCTCGAAGTGTTCCCCGCCATCCTCGGAGCGGAGGAGGCCGGCGTCGGGACTGGCGACCACCAGGTGGAACCCGCCGCCGTCGGGCACGGCCTCGACCCCCGACACGTCGCCCCACCCCTGGGATCCCAGCGCGGTCCATGTGTCACCGGCGTCCAGGGACCGGACGACGCCGCCCCCCCGGGAGATCACCGCGAACACCGTGCGATCGGTCTCGAACTCCGGGGAGAACGAGAGGTCCCGGGCGGCCTGCCCCTCGCCGCTCCCGGCGAGGGAGGGGGTGCGGAAGGTGGCTCCGGCGTCGGTGCTCACCGCGATCCCCGCGGCGCCCCCCGAGCCGAGCAGGTAGGCGCGGCGATCGTCGGCGAAGGTCGGCGACAAGAACATCCAGTGGGGGTTGGAGATGGGCAGGCCGTCGGTGCGGGTGAAGGAGGTCCCGCCGTCGCCGCTGCGGAAGTACCCGGTGGCGGTCAGGACCAGCACGATCCCGTCGTCCTCCACCGCTGGCGACGCCACCACCGAGCGCACCCACGGGTCGGTGAGGCCGACGTTGGAGACGAGGACCTCGCCGGTGGCCAGGTCGTGCCGGGCCACGCCTCCCCCGTAGATCCCGTACCAGAGCACGTCGCTCCCGTCCCCGGAGAAGCGCGCGGCCCGCACGTACTCCTGGCCCGCCTGCTGGGTCTGGTACCAGGTCTCGCCCCGATCCCCGCTCAGGTAGAGCCCTCCCCAGGACACCAGCATCACCCAGGACTCCCCGCCCGCGGCGTCGAGGACCGAGAGGCCCGAGAAGTGCCAGCCCCCCTCCGGCACGCCGCCGGGTCCCCCGTAGGCCGCCTCCTCGATCCCGTCGTCCCGGGGCTCGAAGGTCTCCCCGCCGTCCTCCGAGCGCAGCGCCCCGCGCAGCGCGGTGGCGGCGTACAGCTCGCCCGCCCCCGTCGCCAGGGCGGGGACCACCCCGAGGAGGTCGGGATCGTCCGCCGGATCGTCCAGGGAGGGCAGGGGCTCGAAGGTCTCGCCGCCGTCCCCGCTGCGGTACGCACCCTCCCCTTCGGTGCCGATCCACAGGGTGGCGTCGGAGGCGAAGGAGGGGGAGAGGGCGAGGGCCAGGACCGCCACGGAGGCGGGGACGGAGACCACCGCCCACGACGCGCCGCCGTCGTCGCTCCGGTACACCCGCCCGTCCCCCCCACCGGCGAAGGCCACGCCATCGCTCCCGAAGTCGGGTGAGATCGCCAGGACCCGGACCTCGACCCCGTCCAGGTGGGAGCGCCAGCTCGCGCCGCCGTCGGCGGTGACCAGGAGCCCCTCCCGGGTGCCCAGGAAGCAGTCGTCGGGGCCGGGGGCGAGGATCGCGGTGGCGGCGGCGTCGGAGCCGGCCCCCACCCGGGCCCACGTCTCCCCCCGGTCGTCGGAGCGGAAGGCGTCGGCCCCGTCGCGGGCGGCCCACAGCACCAGGGGGCTCCCGAAGGCCACCACCGGCACGGAGCCGTCCACCACCTCGTCGCCGTGGAAGGCGAAGGAGCGCCCCCCGTCCCGGCTCAAGGTCCAAACGACGTTGTCGTCGTCCTTGAACACCCCCACGATCCGCCCCGACGTGGGGAAGTCGGGGGCCACCGCCGCCTGCACCACGGGATCGTGGGCGACGTGCCCCCGCGCGGGGGGGCCGTGGAGCGCCGCGGCGAGCGCCAGCGTGGCGGCCAGGGGAAGCCGCGGTCCGCGCCGCCGGGGGCCGACCGCGGGGGTCTCGTCCCTTCTCATGCCGCCAATGAAGGCGGGATCCCGGCGGAGGGAAGCCCCCTTGCACGTGGGCCGCGGCGCCTCCGAGCCCCCTCCGGTCCCCCGGGACGCGCCTCTAGAGCGCCGCCAGGTCCAGCAGTTCCACCACCTCGCCCGTCTCCGGATCGACCACCCAGGAGAGCCGCCCCTCGGGCAGCAGGTAGAGCACGGGGTCCTCCCCCGTGGCCACCTCCATCCCGGCGGACGCGGCCGCGCCGGGCAGGGCGATGGGGGGGAGCCAGCCCAGGGGGACGTCGGCGGAGAACCGCCACAGGAGTCCCCCGTCGTAGGCCGGCTCCCGCCGGTCCACCACCCGCTCCAAGGGCTCGTCGGCGTCCAGGCAGGGATCGGCGAGGCGATGCCCGTCCGCCGGGAGCTCCCGGGCGGACGGCACCGTCTCCACCGCCGTCACCTCGGGGACCCCCCCGGCGGCCGGGTCCTCCGCGGGGACGAAGGCCAGGTGGCGCACGGCCCGGGGGCGCCGGTCGAGGGAGCCCGAAAGGGCCGTCCAGGGAGGATCCGCCTGGGGATCCGCCCAGGCGACGACGGCGTAGGGGTACTCCGCCGCGGCCCGATCCCGCTCCGAACGGCGGAAGGCGACGGCGTAGAAGCCCCGGTTCTCGCCTCCGCCCTCGTGGTCGGCGCCGTCGAAGCGGGGGACGATGGCGGCGGCCTCGTAGTGGGCCAGGTACTCGGCCCACCGCGCCAGGGCGCAGTATCCGGGCTTCTTGACGCGGGAGGCGTAGGGTTTGGAAACCTCTTCCAACGTGCACGTCGTCCCGTCCCAGACGGACTGGACCGTGGAGTCCTCGGTGACACCGTAGGTGGCGAACCGTTCGGGCTCCCCCGAGGCGTCGATCTCGTTCCCCTCGTTGGTGTGCCAGAAGACCCGGTCCACGCCCGCCCCGGACATGAAGCTCAGACGCGTCCACACCTGGACGCCGTGCTCGTGGGGGGAGCTGAACACCCACGGCGGCCATCCCGCGCCGGACCAGGGGGGGTGGTCCGGGTCCTCGGGCGGGCCCGAGGCCAGCGCCTCCGCGTCCCACATCGCCCCGCACGCGATGGTCGCGTCCTCGCCGGAGCCCTCCAGCCCTCCCCAAAGGCGCGCCGCCTCCACCGGGTCCATGCGATAGGCGAAGTCCTCGACGTCGGCGCCCGCGCACTGCCCCTGCACCTCCAGGGGCGAGTCGGGGGAGTTCCAAGGGAGGTTCCCCAGGTGGCCGTAGCAGGTCCCCTCGTCGGTCTCCAGTCGCTTGATGTAGATGCTCTGGGGGACGAGCTCGGCGGGGAGGCCGGTCTCGGTGCACCAGATCTCCACGGCGTCGCCGTCGGACCACCACGCCTCCAGGCGCTCCCGGATGGTCTCCACCAGGGGGCCCACCTTGTCGACGTACAGGAACCCACCGGGAAAACCCGAGCTGTTGAACCAGGAGAAGGGAACGGCCTGGACGGGGGAGGTCAGCCCCCGGGCCCGCGCCCACTCCCGGACCGGGCCGGCGTGGGTCCCGTACTCCAGCGAGAGGGGGTCCTGGACGTCCACCGAGGGTCGCAGGTCCGCCCAGCCATCTTCGATCCCCGGGCCCAGGACCGCGGAGAAGCGCGTGGGGTCCGGGGGCGACGTCCTCTCCTGCCCCACCAGGGCCGCCCGCACGACGTGGAAGGAGATCATGTCCAGGGCCGCGTCCACGCGCTCGAGGTAGTAGCCCTCCACCGGCCCCCGTGTCTCGGGATGGAGGTTGTGGGGGCTGGAGATGCTGGGGAGCACGCGCCGGAGGGGAGGGATCCCCTCGGCCTGCCCGCACCCCTCCAGCAGCTCCGAGAGCCGCAGGACCAGCCAGGCCACCTCGCGGTTGAACTCTTCGTCTTCCCGCGCCAGCTCGTTCCCCAGCTCGATCCAGGGCATGGCCCGACCCTCGCCGAACTGATCCGAGGTGGCGAGGAGCTGGGCGATCATCTCGGCGAGGACCGCGTCCTCCGAGGCCCGGCCGCCCGCCGCCCACTCGTCCACCGATCCGAGCCAGAAGATCCCCTCGACCGGGCCCGGCGGGTCCGCGGCGGCGTCGTGGAACTCCCAGACGTAGCGAGGATCCGTGGAGGTCTCGTCGCCGGCGAAGGGCCGGTTCCCCCGGGACAGCAGCACCGGCATGGGCGCGATCCTTCCCGCACCGGCCCGGGCGACGCCGTCGAGGGCGCCGGTGAAGAGGGGCGGGGCGTGCTCGGCGAAGTCGCACGCGGCCCGGGTGGCGTCGCTGGCGACGGTGCCGCACCCGTTCCCCGTCCAGGGATCCAGGGGGAGATCGCCGCCCGACTGGGGATCCTCCACCAGGGCCGGCCGGCAGGACCACCCGTCCCCCTCGCCTTCCCGCCAACGGTTGTCCGGAGAGTCGATCCCGAAGAACTCGGCGTCGCTGCGCCACATCTCCGTGAGGTAGGCGTCGGTGTCCTCGATCTGGCGGATCATGGAGGCGCCCAGCAGGCGGGCGTCCCGCAGGAGCTCGGCCGCCGTGCCGTGGCTGCGGCGCTGCCGCATCAGCCGATCGGCGTCTTCATCGAAGACGTTGAACCTCCAGAAGTTGATCCCGAGGTGGCCGAGGGGGGGGAGCTCCGGCGGAGAGTCGTCGTCCCCCACGTCGTCGTCTTCGGGGACGGGCTCCTCAGCCACCCCGTCCTCCTCATCCTCGCAGCCACCCGAGAGGGCCAGCAGCGCCGCGGCGATGGGCAGGAGGCCCGCCCCCGCCCGGCCTCGACCGCCGCCGGGGAGCCACCGCCTCGACACGTGTACGACCATGAGAGATCCCCTGGCGACCCCCGCGGGTGGCGGGGCTTCCGAGTGTAGACGACCCCGCGGACTTCCCGGAGTTAGAAGGAGACGCGGACGGGCCCTCATCCGGGGACCATCCGGTAGAGCTCCCCCGCCTGGTGCCGCACGAGGTAGAGCTCCCCCTCCTCGTCCTCCCCCCACGCCACCAGCTCCCAGAAGCCCATCCCCGACAGGACCTCGATCCGGTCCCCCGCGGCCTCGCCGTCCCAGGCCAGGGACCACGCCTGGCCGGAGACCGCGTCGGCGAAGAAGTATCGCCCGCGCAGGTCGGGCATGCGACAGCCGCGATACACGTATCCTCCCGTGACCGAGGCCCCCGTGGCCTCGTCCTGGGCATACTCGAAGACCGGATCGACGGTGGGGACGCCGGGGTCCTCGCAGCCGCTCCCGTCATACTCGTGGGCGCCCTCCCGGACGGACCAGCCGTAGTGGGCGCCGGCGATCCCGACGTCGATCTCCTCCCACCGGTCCTGACCCACGTCGCCGATCCACATCCGCCCCGTCTCGCGGTCGAAGGTGAACCGCCAGGGGTTCCGCAGCCCCCACGCCCACGCCTCGTCCAGGACGCCGTCGTCCCCGACGAAGGGGTTGTCCGCGGGCACCGTGTAGGGCGCGCCCCCGCTCGGCGTGGGGTCGATGCGGAGGATCTTGCCCAGCGGCGTCTCACCGTCGCTGCCCGAGCAGTGGGGATCGTGGCTCGGCCCCCCGTCCCCGAGGGCGATGTAGAGCATGCCGTCCGGGCCGAACTCGAGGGCCCCGCCGTTGTGGCTCGGGTTGGACTGCGGCACGCGGAGCAGGTCCCGGGCGGTCCCGGGGTCCACCGTCTCGGGGTCCTCCGCCGAGACCGCCAGCTCGGCGACCACCGAGTCGAACAGCTCGGCCGTCGCCTCGTGGAAGTGGACGTAGACGAGGCCGTCCCGGGCGAAGCCCGGGGAGAGGGCGAACCCCAGAAGGCCGTTCTCGGTGGCGTAGTAGACGCGGTCCGAGAGGTCGAGGAAGGTCCCCTCCACCCGACCGTCCCGGAGGACCACCACCCGGCCATCCCGCTGGGCGACCAGCAGGGCGCCCTTCCGGGTGGGATGGGGCAGGACCACCAGGGGGTGGACCAGGCCCTCCGCCTCCCTCACGAAACGGACAGAGCCCCCCTGGACCGGCAGTCCCTCCCGGCAGCGGCGCACGGGGGAGAGGGAGGGCGTCGCCCCGGGCAGGCCCGCCGACTCGGACGCCACCGCGGAGTCGTCGTCGCCGCCCCCCCCCGGGGAGGGATCCGCGGGGCAGCCCGCGAGCAGCGCGGCGATGGCCAACGGCACTCCCGCGCGCCGGATCCAGCGGCGGATCGCGCCGTTCCTGGCTTCGAGGTCCACTCCTCTCCTCCCCCGGGCGGGCCCGGCCTAACCTCCGGGGCCGCCCCAGGGTCCAAGCCCGCGAACGCCGCGGCCCGACCCTCCAGCCAGACCGGTGGGAGGGGGAGGCGGTTAGGTCTCGGGGCGAACGAAGGGAGGAAGAGGCGATGAAGGCGATCTCGGACGGGAGCGCGCGGATCCGGCGCGGATGGTGGCTGGGGGCGGCCCTGGCGGCGGCGGGGTGCGCGGGGGGAGGGGCCCCCGGCGTCCCGGACCCGGCGGGCGAAGAGGGCGACGGGATCGCGGACGGCGGCGAGACGGCGGTGCGGGACCTCGTTGGCTCGCCGGGGATCCCTTCCCACTCCGGGGGCGGCTGCGACGCCCCCTTCGGCATCGCCATGGCGCGGATCCCCGCGGGGACCTTCGTGATGGGCACCCCCCCCGACGAGATCGGTTGGAGCGACGACCTGCCCCCCCGGGAGGTGACCCTGACCCACGACCTCTGCATCGGGGTCTACGAGGTGACCGAGGGCGAGTACGCGGAGTTCACCGGCCAGCGCCCCAGCGCGGACGCGGAGTGCGGCGACGACTGCCCGGTGGAGAACGTGGACTGGAACGAGGCGGTCCTCTTCGCCAACGCCGTGTCCGACGCGGCGGGCCTGGACCGCTGCTACACCTGCGTCGCCCACGAGGACGGCGGGCGCTGTGTCGCGGCGATGGATCCATACTCCTGCAACGGATTCCGGCTTCCGACCGAGGCGGAGTGGGAGAGGGCGGCCCGCTCGGGCGGGGCCGGCGACGGGGCGTTCCCCAACGGCGGGAACCTCCCCTCCGCCGACGTGGCGGATGAGTGCGACGGGGACGTGGTCCTGGACGACGGCAGCTCCCTCGCCCGCTCCTCGTGGTTCTGCGGCAGCTCGGGCGGTCTCAAGATGCCCGTAGGACTCCTGGACGCCAACGCCGCCGGCCTCTACGACGTGAGTGGAAACGTCTGGGAGTGGGTCCACGACGCTGCGGGGCCCGGGGAGTCGAGCCCCATCGACCCCGTCGTCGTGGACGGAGCCGACCGCGTCAAGAGGGGGGGCTCCTTCTTCGGCGAGCCTTGGAAGGCGCGGATCGGCGGGCGCGCGACCCACCCGCCCACCACCCGGGGGAACGTCATGGGCCTGAGGCTGGCGCGGACGGCACCCTGAAGCGAGGGGGGAGGAGATCGCCCCCGGGGGCCCAGGTCACAGCGCCGCCAGGTCCAGCAGTTCCACCACCTCGCCCGTCTCCGGATCGACCACCCACGAGAGGCGCCCCTCGGGCAGCAGGTAGAGCACGGGGTCCTGCCCCGTGGCCACCTCGATCCGGGCGGACGCGGGGGCGCCGGGGGTGGCGGACAAGGGGATCCAGGGCTGGCGGGCGTCGTCGGAGAAGCGCCAGAGCAGTCCCGCCTCGTAGGCCGGCTCCCGCGGGTCGGTCACCCAGGCCGCGGGCTCGCCGGCGTCCAGGCAGGGATCGGCGACGCGCTGCCCGTCCGCCGCCAGCTCCCGGGTGGTCGGCACCGTCTCCACCGCCAGCACCGGGGGCAGCTCCCCCGGGGGGAGGCTGTCCGCGGGGACGAAGGCCAGGTGGCGCGCGGACCAGGGGCGCCGGTCGGGGGAGCCCGCCAGGGTCATCCAGGGGGGATCCGCCTGGGGATCCGCCCACGCGACGACGGCATAGGGGTAGACCGCCGAGGCGCGATCCATCGCCGAGCGGCGGAACGCCACGGCGTAGAAGCCCCGGTTCTCGCCTCCCCCCGCCGGATCGGCGCCGTCGAAGCGGGGGACGGTGGCGGCGGCCTCGTGGTGGGCCAGGTACTCGGCCCACCGCGACAGGGCGCAGTAGCCGGGCTTCTTGGCGCGGACGGCGTAGGGCGTGGAGACCTCCTCCAGCGCGCACTTCGTCCCATCCCAGACGGCCTGGGTCGTGGTGTCGTCGGTCACGCCGTACGTGGAGAACCGCTCGGGCTCCCCCGAGACGTCGACCTCGTACCCCTCGTTGGTGTGCCAGAAGATCCGGGACACGCCCGCCCCGGACATGAAGCTCAGGCGCGTCCACACCTGGACGGCCTGCTCGTGGGGGGAGCTGAACACCCACGGCGGCCACCCGGCGCCGGACCAGGGCGGGTAGTCCGGGTCCTCGGGGGGCGTGGCCAGGCCTTCCGCATCCCACATCGCCCCGCACACGATGGACGCCTCCTCGCCGGAGCCCTCCAGCCCTCCCCAGAGGCGCGCCGCCTCCATCGGGTCCATCCGATAGGCGAAGTCAGCGGCGGATGCTCCCACGCAATTGCCCTGGACCTGAAGGGGCGATTCGGGGGCGTTCCCAGGCAGGTTCCCCAGGTAGCCGTAGCAGGTCCCATCGTCGGTCTCCACCCGCTTGTCGTAGATGCCGTGGGGGGTGAGCTCGGCGGCGATCCCCGTCTCGGAGCACCAGATCTCCACGGCGCTCCCGTCCGACCACCACGACTCCAGTCGCTTCCGGATGGTCTCCACCAGGGGGCCCACCTTGTCGACGTACAGGAAGCCGCCGCGGAAGCCCGAGCTGTTGAACCACGAGAACGGGACGGCGCCGACGGGGGAGGTCAACCCGCGGCCCCGCGCCCACTCCCGGACCAGGCCGGCGTGGGCCCCGTACTCCAGGGCGAGGGGGTCCGGGACGCCCGCCGCGGGCCGCAGGTCCGCCCAGCCTCCCTCGATCCCCGGACCCAGCACCGTGGAGAAGCGGGTCGGGTCGGGGGGCGACGTCCTCTCCTGCCCCACCAGGGCCGCCCGCACGACGTGGAAGAAGATCATGTCCAGGGCCGTGTCCACGCGCTGGAGGTAGTAGCCCTCCACCGGCGCCCGCGTCTCCGGGTGGAGGTCGTGGGGGCTGGCGATGCTGGGGAACACGCGCCGGAGGGGAGGGATCCCCTCGGCCTGCCCGCACCCCTCCAGGAGCTCCGAGAGGCGCAGCACCAGCCAGGCCACGTCCCGGTTGAACGCGTCGTCCTCCCGCGCCAGCTCGTTCCCCAGCTCGATCCACGGTATCGACCGGCCCTCGCCGAACAGGCCCGGCGTGGCGAGGAGCTGGGCGATCATCTCGGCGAGGACCGCGTCCTCGTAGGCCCGGGCCCCCTCCACCCAGTCGTCCACGGAGCCGAGCCAGAAGATCCCCTCGGCGAGGCCCGGCGGATCCGCCGAGGCGTCGTGGAACTCCCACGAATACCGGGGATCCGTGGCGGCCTCGCCCCCCTCCGAGGCGCGGTTGCCCCGGGACAGCAGCACCGGCATGGGGACGACCCGCCCCATGCCGGCCCAGGCCAGGTCTCCGAGGGCGCCGGTGAAGAGGGGCGGGGCGTGCTCGGCGAAGTCGCACGTCGCGGATGCGTCGCTGCCGACGGCGCCGCAGCCGCTCCGCGCCCAGGGGTCCAGGGGGAGCTCGGCGCCCGAGGCGGGGTCCTCCACCAGCGCCGGGCGGCAGGCCCACCCGTCGGCCTCGCCGTCCCGCCACCGGTTGTCCGGCGAGTCGATCCCGAAGAACTCCGCGTCGCTGCGCCACATCTCGGTGAGGTAGGCGTCGGCGCCCTCGACCTGGCGGATCATGGAGGCGCCCAGCAGGCGAGCGTCCCGCAGGAGCTCGGCGGACGTGCCGTGGCGGCCGCGCTGTTGCGCGAGCCTGTCGGGATCGTCCTCGAAGACGGTGAACCTCCAGAAGTTGACCCCGAGGCGCCCCATGGGAGGGGCCGGCGCCTCCGGTTCCTCCTCCTCGACCTCGGGGAGGGGGGGAGGCTCCTCCGCCGCCGATCCCCCCTCGTCCGTGCAGCCGCCCGGGATGGCCAGCAGCGCGGCGGCGAGGGGCAAGGCCCTCAGTCCTGCCACACCTCGACCGGCGGGGAGATCGTCCCTCGAGACTTCCGGGGCCATGCACGCCTTCCAGAGGCCCCCCCGGGAGGGCGGGACGCCCGAGCCCGGACGACCCCGCGGCGCCCCCCGGAGTTAGACTACCCGCTCACCCCGCGATGCTCCAGTCGATCTCTATCGGCGCCCGCGACGCCCGGTTGACGGCGGGGGCGACGCCGATCCCGAGGGCGAGGTCAGGGGTCCGAGGCCGGCACCCCGACGGGCGAGGGGGAGAGGTCGCCTCCGAGGGCCCATGCCACCATCGCCTCGAAGGTCCGGGGGTGGGCGGAGAGCCAGCGGATGGCGGCGCGCCGGAGGGGGGGGCGGCGCGCGACCGAGAGCACGGCGGAGGTGACGGAAGCGTAGCGGCGGAAGCGGGCGCGGCGGTCCCGGGCGTAGGGGGCGAGGGCCGCCGCCGTGGCGCCCCGGGACAGGGCGCCGGGCAGCACCCGGGACAGGCACAGGGCGTCGTCGAAGGCGAGGCAGAGCCCTTCGCCGGTGAGCGCGTCGAGATAGCCCGCGGCGTCTCCCACCAGCGCCACTCCGTCGGCTACCGGAGCGCGGACGCCCCGGGCCAACGGCCCGGCGCCCAGGATCGGCGAGTCCGGAGCCGCCCCCGCGAGCCGCTCCGACAACGCCGGGAAGCGGGCGAGGAAGGCGTCGAACGTGGCCGGGGCCACGGCGCCGTCCTCCCACAGGAAGGCCACCCCCACGCGCCGGGGCCCCACGGGGGTGACGTAGGCCTCGATCCCGGCGGCGAAGTGGACCTCCACCCGCGGTCCCCAGGGCTCCACCCGGAAGTGGCGGCGCATCCCGAAACGGCGGGAGCCCCGGACGGGCCGGTCCAGGCCGGCGGCGCGGCGAAGGGGCGAGGCCAGCCCGTCGGCGGCCACCAGGATCCTCCCCCGGACGTCCCCGGCGTCGGTCTCGACGGAGATCCCCGCGGGGATCCGGCGGAATCCCCGGGCCGTGCAGCCGGCCCGGACCTCCACCCCCGCCTCGGCGGCCCGGGACGCCAGGGCCTCCACCAGGGCGGGCCGACGGACGCCCAGCGCCGCGCCGGGGAGGCGGGCCTCGGCGAAGGTGCCGTCCTCCTGGACGTAGCGCAGCGCGGCGACGGGGGCGCGGGCGTCGGGATCGACCCTCGACAGGGCGCCCAGGGCCCCGAGGGCCCGGACCGCCGGGGGCAGGAGGCCCTCGCCACACGCCTTGTCCGGGGTGCCGCGCCGCCGCTCCAGCACCACCACCGACAGGCCGATCCCCGCCGCCGCCACCGCCGCGGCGAGCCCGGCGGGACCGCCCCCCACCACCACGACGTCGGTGGACGGGGCCCCCCCGGCCCCGAGCCTCCCCCCACCCGCGGGGTTGGCGCGAGCCCGGGCATAGGCCGCCACGGAGCGCAGCGCCTCGGTCGCCAGCCGGCCGGGACCCTCCCGCGGGGGCGGGGCCAGGGCGCCGGCGAGGTGGCGCCGCAGGGCCTCGCTCCTGCGGGGCTTCCCGCTGGAGGTGCGGGGCAGCGCCCCGGGTTCCAGGAGCACGACGCCGTGGGGACGGATCCCCGTGGCGGCGCCGATGCCCTCCCGGACCCTCGCCTCCAGCACCCGGTCCCCCTCGGGGCCCCCGCCCCGCGCCCGCTCCGCCAGGATCAACAGCTCCTCGCCGTCGCCCCCGGCGGGGACGAGGCCCACGGCGACGGCGGCGCCGGGGCGCAGGCCGGGGAGGCCGTCGAGGCAGCGTTCGAAGAGCTCGGCGGGGTGGTTGGCTCCCCGCACGACCACTACGTCCCGGGCGCGCCCGCAGACGTGGAGCTCGCCACCCTTCACGAAGCCCAGGTCTCCGGTGTCGAGCCACCCCGCCGAGGTCGTCCCGGGATCCCCGGCGGGATCCGCCACCACGGACGGTCCCCGGACGTGGATCCGGCCCAGGCGCCCCTCGGGGACCTCCCGCCCCGCGGTGTCCCGGACCTCGACGGCGCAGCCGGGCAGGGGGTGGCCCACGGACGCCACCTCGTGGTCGCCGGGGACGACCTCCCCCTCCCGCGCGAGGCGGGACAGGTCCACGCCCAGGAAGCGGGGACCCCGCCCCGGGGGCGGAAAGGCCACCGCCAGGGTCGCCTCGGCCAGCCCGTAGACCGGCATCAGGGCCCGGGGATCGAAGCCCGCGCTCCGGAAGCGGGCGGTGAAGCTCCGGGCCGCCCCGGCGGCGACCGGCTCCGCCCCGTCCAGGGCCACGCGCCAGCACGACAGGTCCAGGCCCACCACCTCCTCGTCGCGGATCCGCCGGGCGCACAGCCCGAAGGCGAAGCTGGGGGCCGCCGACACGGTGCCCCGGTGGCGGTGGATCGCCCGCAGCCACAGGCTCGGGCGGGACAGGAACGCCTCCGGGGGGATCAGCACCAGGGGCGCCGGGCTCGCGGCGGCCCCCAGCAGGCACCCGATCAGCCCCATGTCGTGATACAGAGGCAACCAGGAAACGCAAGTGTCCGTAGGGGTGGATTGGATCGCCGACAGGATCGCCGCCAGGTGTGTCGCCACCTGGCGATGGGTCAGGGCCACCGGCTTCGGGGCCGCCGTGGTGCCGGAGCTGAACTGGAGGAGGGCGAGGTCGTCGGGATCGCCTTCCCGGAACAGCGAGCCCGGGGTGGCGGCGAGGAGATCGGGGACGGTCCGGCAGCCGAGGGAGGGCCGGGCGCGCTCCACCACGCGGCCCAGGAGGAGGCGGAGCCCGGGCTCGGTCACCACGACCCGGGCGGCGGACCGCTCCACCATGCGGGCGGTCGCCGCGACCCACTCGTCCATCCGGCCCAGCCGCATCGGGGGATAGAGGGGGGTGGGGACCGCTCCGGCGAGCACGGCGCCGAAGAGGGCGACCAGGAGGTCGGGGGAGGTGCGGATCGCCACGGCGACGCGCTCCCCGGGCTCGATCCCAGCCTCCGCCAGCGCCGCCGCCAGCCTCCCGGCCCGGGACCGCACCTCGTCCCAGCCCAGCCGCGCCTCCCCCTCCCGGGAGTCCACGAAGGTGACCCCGTGGGGACTGGCCGCGGCGGCGTCGAGGATCCGCCCCAGACGGAGGTCCCGGGGGGGAGGCGCGGGGGGGCCGGAGATCACGATCCCTCCCCGAGGGCGCGGGCCACGAGGAGCGCGAGGTCGGCGACGGTCTCGGCGCCGTCGGCGTCGGCGTCGTCCAGGCGGATCCGGAAGGCGTCCTCCAGGGCGACGGCGACGCCGATCCGGGATAGGGAGTCCAGGCCCAGGGAGTCCAGGCGGGCGTCCGCGGGGGGGGGATCCGTGCCCAGCTCCCTCCCCAGGATCCGACGGACCTCGTCCACGGGGGGCGCGGTCACGGGCCGGACCGCCGGTCCCGGGGGGCGAAGGCGCGGGCCCAGCTCGCGCCGAGGGCGGCCTCCTCGGCGGGGATCCGCACCGCCAACACCGCGGCGTTGGCCAGCGAGAAGGCGGCCGCCGTCCGCCACGCGCCGCGGACGAGGGGCAGGCAGGCGACCTCCAGGACCACGGCGAGGTAGTTGGGGTGCTTCATCCACCGGTAGGGCCCCCGGCGCACCGGGGGAGCGCCGGGGAGCACGACGATCCGGGTGGTCCACCTCTCCCCCAGGCTGGCCACCGCCCACCAGCGCAGGGCCTGGGCGAGGGCCGCTCCGGCGAGGGCGGCGCGGCCGAGGCCCGGGGGAGGAGGGCGGCGCAGGAGGAGCGCCTCGACGGCACAGGCCGGCAGGAAGAGGGAGTGGAGCGCGACCATGCCGGCGTAGTGACGGCGGCCCACCTCGACGCCGCCCCGGGCCAGGGTGCGCCGGGCGTGGGCCGAGGAGACCCGCAGCTCGGCGAGGCGCTCCAGCCCCACCAGGGCCAGCAGGGCGAGGTAGCCGCGGGCGGAGGTCACCATCGCAGCAGCGCCATCTCCGCGCAGAAGCCGGGGCCCATGGCCACCAGGAGCCCGACGTCTCCGGGCCCGGCGGCGCCCTCCTCCAGCAGGTCGCCGAGCACGAAGAGGACCGAAGCCGACGACAGGTTGCCGACGGCGCGCAGGGAGCGCCAGGAGCGAGCCAGCGCGCCCTCGGGGAGGGCCAGGGACTCCTCGAAGGCGGTGAGCACCTTGGGCCCCCCGGTGTGGACGAGGAAGTGGCGCACGTCCCCGGGGGCCAGGCCGTGGCGCGCGAGGAAGGCCAAGACGTCCGGGGCGATCCGTTCCCGGGCGAAGCGGGGGACCTCGGGGGAGAGGACGACCTTCAGGCCCGTGTCGACGACGTCCCACCCCATGAGCCTCTCCGTGCCGGGGTAGAAGACCGCACCGGTGGAGGCGATCCCCGGCCCCGCACCGGCGGCTCGGGCCCCCCCCACCACCACGGCCGCCGCGGCCCCGTCCCCGAAGAGCCCCGCGGCGATCACGGCCGCCACGGAGAGGTCCTCGCGCTGGAGGGTGAGGGAGCAGAGCTCGACCGAGAGCAGCACCGCCACCCCGCGGGGATAGGCCCGGAGCCAGTCCGCGGCCCGGCAGAGGCCCGCGGCACCGGCGACGCAGCCCAGCCCGAAGATGGGGGTGCGGCGCACGTCGGGGCGCAGGCCCAGGCGGGAGACGAGGCGGGCGTCGACGGTGGGCGTGGAGATCCCGGTGACGGTGACGAAGAAGACGTGGTCCACGTCCCGGGGGACGAGCCCGGCCCGGGCGAGGGCGCGGGCCACGGCCTCTTCCCCCAGCTCGACGGCGACGCGCGTCCAGGCGTCGTTGGCCCGGGCGAAGGAGTGGAGGCCCGGATACTCGGCCAGGGGCAGGGCGAGGTGGCGGGTGCCCACCTGCAGGGCCCGGTGGAGCTCGTCCACCCGATCGGCGTTGAAGTGGCGCCTCCCCCAGAGCCTCCGCACCGCGGAGGCGAGCTCGTCCGTCCCCACCCGGTGGGGTGGGAGGGCCGTCCCCACCGACAGGATCGCGGGATGGGGGACCTCCCCGCCCGCCGCGCCTCCGTCTCCTCGGTGCTCCCGCCGTCGGTCCATGGACGGGCTGTAACGGGCCCGCCGGGGGGTGGCAAGGCGGGCGGGGCCCACGGCCACCTTCAGGGGCGGCGTGGCGGCCCTCCTCCGCCCCGGTCCAGGCCCGGGAGCGCGGGGGCGACGGATCCCGGGGTTGCCGCGCGGTTGCACCCCGGCCAGTGATGCCCTCGAAGGTGCGCGCTCCGCCCCGCTGGCGCGGCCCCCAGGGCGGCGCCGTGGGCCCAGCGGGAGGAGCAGAGATCTCCACACCGGGTCGATACGCCCCGCGGCCGGCCCTCCGGGGGACCGCGGGAGTGGGGAGGGACCTTGCATCGTTCCCACCGGGGACCGAGGTGCGCCGCCGCGGCGGCGGCCGCGGTCCTGGCCACGGGGTGCGCTCCGCCGGGCACCCGTCACCTGAGCGAAGCGCAGCGGGCCCAGGCCTTGGGCGTGGTGGAGCAGATGCGGATCGAGTCCCCGTGCGCCCGGCGGCTGGTGGCCTGGGCGGACCCCCTCTTCGACCTCAGGGGCGAGGCCGTCGAGGACAACGCCGCCGTCGCCGAGGGGATCTCCCTGGTGGTGGCGGAGGCGGAGGCGTTCGTGCTCCTGGACCGGGTGCTCGTGGTGGACCGCAGCACCCACGAGAGCTGGAGCCCCCTCGCCGCGGGGGCCTACGCCTGGGGCTCCCACACCCCGGGCGTGCCGGGGGACGACTACATCGTGGAGGTGGTGCCGGACGGGCAGGAGGAGCTGGCCATGGACCCCGGCACCCTGGTGCACGAGTCCACCCACTTCCACTACGGGAACCACGACATCGACGTCCTCGCCTGCATGAACTCGGGGGCCGAGGCCTGCGGCCCGGCGCCGGAGATCACGCGGTTGATCCTGGACCACCGCGACGCCCCGTACGCCCTCGGGCGCCTCTTCGAGGCGGTCCACCTGGCGTACCGGGTGGCCACCGAGCCCGAGGAGCGGGTGATCGCCGAGGTGGAGGAGGCGGCGGCGCTCCCCCGGGACAGCGAGGCCTTCCTGGAGGCCGCGGAGAGCGCCCGCGGAGACCAGTACTGGCTGGAGAGTCGGCGGAAGGCATCGGCGTGGGAGAGGGCGGAGCACGCGGTGACCGTGTTCCACGGCTCGGCCTCCTTCCTGGCGCGGATCGGCGTGACCCGGGACGAGGCCATCGAGGCGATGGCGGGCTGCTCGGAGATCTGGGACGCCCAGGACGCCCTGATCGAGCAGGCCCTCGTCCTGATCTACTCGACGTTCTCGCCCCGGGACGGCGCCGACGGCGGGGCGTGAATCGGAGTCAGATCCGGACGGCGTCCCGGACGGCGTGGGGGGAGAGCCGCGGGGCCTGCACCCGTTCGGCGAGCACCACCACCTCCCGCCCGAGGAGCTGGCTCAGCTCGGCGCGCATGGCCCCGACGTCGAAGAGGCTGCGCCCGGGCTCCATGTCCACGACGAGGTGGAGGGCGCTGTCCGGATCGGCCTCCCCCCGGGCCACGGCGCCGCACACCTTCACGTCGCGGGCCCCGTGCCGGGCGGCCAGCCACAGGACGTCGTCCCGCCGGCCGATGAGGATGTCGTTCACGCCGAGCCCCATGTGGGCTCCCTTCCCGGTTCGTAGGGCATCGTGGGGGAGCGGGCGGGCGAAGGCAAGCGGGAACGCGCCGGACTGGTGCTGCCGGATGGTGCGCGGGGCGGCGGCGACGCGGATCCCGCTCCCATTGCTGGTATGGTCGAACCTGCGGCTCCGGCGCGGGTCTCTCCCCTGGGCCCGCCCTGGAAGCGGCGGGCCGGCCGCCGGGACCGGAGGAGGATCCTGCCTTGACCAAGTTCAAGACCACCCTCACCATCGCCCTGGCCGCCGCCCTCGGCGTCGGGGGGGGCGCCGCGGCGGGGCGGTGCCTGCTCCCTTCGGACGGCAGGGTCGCGGCCCCCCTCCTCTCACCCCAAGACACCGCGCCGGCCCCCGGCGTGGACCCGGCTCCCCCCTCGCCGGACGACGGCCCCGCCGTCGGCGAGGAGGACCCGCGCCCCGGCCCCCCGGGGGCGCGCAGGGGCCGCGCCCGCACCGAGACCGGGCGGCGACGGGGCGGCGGCGACGGGCTGACTCGGTTCCACACCGCCCGCAACTGCCTCGCCTGGCACGCCGGTGGCTGGTGGGTCGCCCACGTCGACGACGGAGCGCTCCACGTCCGGTCGCGGCGGAGCGGCGAGGACGAGGTCGTCGCCCGGGGGGCCGGCACCTACGCCCTGGCGGGCACCGAGGCCGGCCTGGCGCTGGCCTACGTCTCGGGCAACGCGGTCTACGCCCGGGTGCGGACGGCGACCGGGTGGGGGCCGGCCTCGCTCCTGGCCCAGAACGCCGGGCCCATCCCCGGCGCCTACGCCTGGTCCCGGGGCGGGGACCTGCGGGCGGCGGTGGCGTGGCACCTGCGGGACGGCGGTGGGTCCTTCACCGCCACCTGGGACGGGACCCGCTGGACCTCGCCCCGGCGCCTCGACGACGGCACCTCCCGGGCGGCGGAGTTCCCGGCCATCACCGGTGACGGCCAGGGGCGCCTCTGGGCGGCGTGGCGGGAGCAGGCGTCCACCCGCGGCAAGCAGATCCGCTTCGCCGAGGCGTCCCGCCCGGACGCGCCCTGGAAGCTCTGGTCCCTGGTCGTCCCCGGCGCGGACCCGGCCCTCGGGTACGACGGCGAGTCCCTCGTGCTCGGCTACCAGCACATGTGGGGGGTGTACGCCGCCACCCTCGACCCCCGGCGTCCGGATGGGCTCGCCCAGCAGCAGAAGCTGGACAGCCCGGCCCTCTTCGCCTCGGTGGCGGCCTTCCCCGGCGGCGCCGCCATCGGCTGGTCCCACTGGTCGGCCGCGGGGGACATGACCCGGGACGACCTGCGGACCGTCCGGGTGGCGGTCCGGGACGCCGAGGGCCGATGGCAGCACAGGTCCGTCACCTCGGCCACCGCCCACCAGACCCAGCAGAGCATCGCCGCCGGACCCGGCGGCTTCGGCGTGGCCTGGACGGACCGCACCCGGGAGGCGGTGGAGTTCGCCGAGGTGCGCTGACCTTGGGAGCAGCGGCGCCCCCCCCTGCGCCCATCAGGGGACTCCCGGGGTCGGGAGGCGGCCGTCCACCAGGAACGCGGCCCCGGGGAAGGAGAGGCTCCGCCGCGCGAAGAAGTCCTTCTTGACGAACTCCACCCGGGCCGGGGACGCGGTGCACAGCCAGGTCTCGGGGACGGAGGGGCCCCGGGGGCCGAAGGCGGGCACGAAGAGCCCGACGTCGCGCCCCCCCGCGGGGTCCCGGGCGGAGCGGTACAGGAAGGCCTCGATCCCCGCCTCGCGCATGTCGTCCCCGAGGCGTTGGGAGGCGGAGTAGTCCGTCGGGGAGGAGATCTCGGCCTCGAGGTCGGCGAACGGGGGCGCGGTCAGGTCGACGCCCCGGCGGGCGCGGACCGGCGCGTGGAAGACGGAGACCTCCACCGAGAGGGGGGAGAGGGCGGGGCATCCGTCCAGGAACACCAGGCGGTAGTAGGCGGTCTCCGCCAGGGCGGTGACCTCGGACTCCGCGCCGTACCAGATCCCGGGGCGCGCCCGGCCGCCGAAGCGGGAGCCGTAGGGCAGGGGTGGATACCGGAAGGGGGTGGAGAGGAGGAAGTGCAGCCCCCCGAAGCCGCGCCCCGGCGGCAGGGGCGGCTTCACCCGCTCCAGGCGCTCCTCCAGGACCTCCTGTTCCCGGTCCTCGTCCACGAGCTTCCGGGTGGAGTTGACGAACTGGGCCTCCACCACCCGGAACGCCTCCAGGGCGAGGGGACCGGGCTCACACCTTCCCGCGCAGCGCGTCCAGATACTCGGCGACACGGACCAACCCCTGCACCTGCCGCATCCACTCCAGGGGGACCCCGCCGAGGTGCCGGTTCTCGGCCCGCAGCCACGCCCGCGCCTGGGCCTCGTCCCCCCCCACAAGCGCGTCCAGGCTGCGGAAGACCCTCAAGAAGAGGAGGGCGAGCTCCTCTTCCTTGGTGTCCGACGGGATGGTCCGCTCCCCGGCGACGACCCGCGACATCGTCGCCGGGCTGACCCCGACGACCTCGGCGAGCTCCCGCTGGGACAGGCCCAGCCGCGCGCTGGCGTTCCGCAGCGCCTTGGTGACGACGACGTCGGCCCTCGGGCGGTCCAGGGGCTGGGGAGGGGCGTGCGGCATCGGTGTTCCTTTCGCAAGAGAGAATAGCGGCTGGAAGTGTCGTGTGCAAGCACCCGCGGGGTCTCGATGGACCGGGAACGCGCCCGCTTTACGTGAGCGCCCGCCGGACCTACCGTATGCCCGACCCCGCTCCTCCTGGGATGGAGATCCATGCCCCTCGAGACCATCGCGTCCCCCCTCGCCTGGGTGGGTTTCGTCGCCTTCGTGCTGGTCATGCTCGCCCTGGACCTGGGCGTGTTCCACCGCAAGGCCCACGCCGTCACCGTGCGGGAGGCCCTGGGCTGGTCCGCCGTGTGGGTGGCCCTCGCCCTCGTCTTCGGAGCGGGGATCTGGGTGCTGGCGGGACCCGAGCGGGGGCTGGAGTACCTGACGGGCTACGTCATCGAGAAGGCCCTGTCCGTCGACAACCTCTTCGTGTTCGTGACCGTCTTCGGGGCTCTGGCGGTGCCCCGCGCCCTCCAGCACCGGGTCCTGTTCTGGGGCGTCCTGGGGGCCCTGGTGATGCGGGCCGGGATGATCGCCGCCGGCGCGGCCCTGATCGCCCGATTCCACTGGATCTTCTATGTCTTCGGGGGCTTCCTCGTCCTGACCGGGCTGAAGATGGTGGTCACCCGGGACGGCGCCGCGCACCCCGAGCAGAGCCGCCTCTTCCGGTCCATCGCCCGGGTGCTCCCCACCACGTCCCAGTTCCACGGCCAGCACTTCTTCGTGCGGGAGGGAGCCCGCACCGTCGCCACCCCCCTCTTCCTGGCCCTGGTGCTGGTGGAGATCACCGACGTGGTGTTCGCCGTGGACTCCATCCCCGCCATCTTCGCCGTCACCCGCGACCCCTTCATCGTGTTCACCTCGAACGTGTTCGCCATCCTCGGGCTCCGATCCCTCTACTTCCTGCTGGCCGACGTGGTCGACCGCTTCGTCCACCTCCGCTACGGCCTCGCCGCCGTGCTGGTCTTCGTGGGCGGCAAGATGCTGGTGGCCGAGTGGGTGAAGGTGCCGGTGGTCGTGTCCCTGGGCGTGGTGGCGCTGCTGATCGGCGGGTCCATCGTCGTCTCCCTCGTCGCCGACCGTCCCGGGCGCCGGGCCGGAGCCCTGCCCCCGGCCCGGGAGGGTGATTGACGAATCAGTCAACCCCTCCCCATACTGTCCATCCGGTCCGCCCGAGGGGCGGCGAGGAGGCGGCGGTGCCGACGATGCGGGAGCGGGTGGAGGAGCTGGAGCGGCGCAGGGCGAAGGCCCTGGAGCTGGGGGGGCCGGAGCGGATCGAGGCCCAGCACGCCCGGGGCAAGTGGACCTGCCGGGAGCGCATCGCCGCGCTGGTGGACCCGGGCACGTTCATGGAGCTGGGGATCCACGCCACCCACTGGAACCAGGACGGCACCCCCTACGCCGGGAGGGCGCCGGCGGACGGCGTGGTGACCGGCACCGGCCTCGTCGACGGCCGCATGGTGGCCATCGCCGCCTACGACTTCACCGTCATGGGCGGCTCCATCGGCGAGGTGGGCGAGGTCAAGGTCACCCGGCTGCGGGAGCTGGCCCTTCGGGAGCGCCTGCCCGTCGTGTGGCTGGTGGACTCCGCCGGGGCCCGGATCCACAAGGACGCGGGCTTCCACCTCCAGGCCAGCCTCTTCGCGGGCACGGGCTACCTGTTCCGGGAGCAGGTCCACCTGTCGGGGGTGGTGCCCCAGGTGGCGGCGATGGTGGGACCCGGGGCCGCGGGGACCGCCTACATCCCCGGCCTCGCCGACTTCGTGCCCATGGTGAAGGGCACCTCGTCGATGGCTCTGGGCGGGCCTCCCCTGGTGAAGGCCGCCGTCGGCGAGGACGTGGACGAGGAGACCCTGGGCGGGTCCGCGGTCCACACCCGCACGAGCGGCTGCGCGGACCTGGAGGTGGCCAGCGACGAGGAGTGCCTGGGGGCGATCCGGGCCTACCTCTCCTACTTCCCCTCCCACTGCGGCGAGCGCCCCCCGGTGCGGGAGGCCCCCTCGGACGCCTGGGGGCGGCTCCCCGACGAGATCCTGGACGTCGTCCCCGACAACCCCAAGCGGGCCTACGACGTCAAGAAGGCGATCTCGATGATCGTGGACGGTGGCGAGACCTTCGAGATCAAGCCCGGCTTCGCCCGCAACCTGGTGACGGCCCTGGCCCGGCTGGGGGGGCAGCCCGTGGGGATCGTGGCCAACAACCCCAAGTTCCTGGGCGGGGCCCTGGACGTCGACGCCGCGGACAAGGCCGCCCGCTTCGTCAACCTGTGCGACGCCTACTCGATCCCCCTGGTCTTCCTCCAGGACGTGCCCGGCTTCATCGTGGGCTCGAAGGTGGAGCAGCAGGGGATCATCCGCCACGGCGCCAAGATGCTGCACGCCGTCGCCGACGCCACCGTGCCCAAGCTGACGGTGATCCTCAGGAAGGCCTACGGGGCGGGCTACTACGTCATGTGCGGCCGGGCCTACGAACCCGACCTGATCGTCGCCTGGCCCACCGCCGAGATCTCGGTGATGGGCCCCGAGGGGATGGTGGCGATCTTCGCCCGGAAGATGCTGGCGGGGGTGGAGGACGACGCCGCGAGGGAGCACTTCAAGCAGGGGATGGTCGACGAGATCCGCAAGTCCATCAACCCTTACCTGGCCGCGGGTAAGGCCCTGATCGACGACGTCATCGACCCCCGGGACACCCGCAAGGTGCTGCTCCACGGACTGAGGATGACCCGCAACAAGACCGTCGAGAGGCCGGCCCGGAGGCGCCCGGTGGTCCCGGTGTGACGGTCCGTCAGCGGCACTCCTGGAGCTTGCCCAGGACCGAGGCGGCGCGACAGGCGACCGCCGAGCTGTCGTCCTGGACCTCGGCGACGCACCCGTCGAACCACGCGCTGGGGGTGCCGCAGGCGGGGGGGTAGGCGGCCCACCCCTGGACCTCCCCGTCGCACCCGTCGGGGCACAACCCCACCGTCCAGGTGTCGGCCCACCTCCAGGTCTCGACCCCGTCGCAGTCCCAGTCGAAGGACCCGTCGGCGCGGGCCACCGAGTAGTGGGCCGTCTGGTCGGGGCGGGCGGCGGGATCGACGTCGGAGCAGTCGCCCCCGCAGGGGGTGAAGCCGTCCCGGTCCCCGTCGGACTCGCCGGGATCGGTGCGGCCGTCGCAGTCGTTGTCCAGCACCCCGTCGCACCGGTCCGGCGCCCCCGGGAACACGGAGGGGTCCGAGTCATCGCAGTCCTCGGACCCGGGGACGCCGTCGCCGTCGCCGTCCACGTCCCCGCCCGGTGCCGAGTCGTCGTCTGCGGCCCCGGCGTCGTCTCCTCCCCCCCCGCCGGCGTCGCCGTCGCTCCCCCCGCCGCCGGGTGCCGGGACACCGTCCGTGGGCTCCTGGCCGGTGGGATCGCCGCCGCCCTGCCCGCCGGGTGCGGCGGGGCTGGGGCGGCCCGGCTCGGGCAGGCAGGCGGCGGAGGCGAGGGAGAGCAGGGCCGCCAGCGAGGCGACCTGGAGCGGGGGCGCGACGTGCACGGTTCCTCCGGGACAGGGATCGGAGCGCGGAGTCTACCGCGGTTTGCGCCCCTGTGGATGTGCACACTCGTGCCACCCGGCGCCCCGAGCTCCGTCCCGGGACGGGGCTGGTACGGGCGGTGCACGTCCAGGACGGCGTCGACCCCCGCGGGGGGACCGCGGAGGGTCCCGGACCGCCGGGGCGCGGCGAGGGGTGCGGGGAGATGAAGGGCAAGGCGAAGGGGGTGGGCTCCAGGAACGGCGCCGGGGACGGGGCGCGGCGGCGGGAGGAGGATCCGCCCCCGCGAAGGGATGACCGGGGCGAGAGCGTGGCGGCCCTGGGGGACTCCGCGGCCCCCTACGACCGCCCGCCCGCCCCCACGATCCCCCCAGGGGCGGAGGACCTGGACCTGGACACGGGCGCGGTGTGGCGGGACACCGGGGGCGAGAAGAAGTCCCACGAGACCGAGGGCGCCCACGGCCGCGAGACCCACCGGCCCCCCCGGGGCCCCGCGCCGCCGAAGTAGCGCGGCCTCCCGGCCCGGCGGCCGCCCGGGGGTTTCCGAGGCCGGCCCCTCGCGCGGAGGGGCGGCGCCCCCCCGCCGGGGACGGACCGCGCCCGCCTCGGCCGTTGTCGGCCCCGGGGCGCGGCCCAGGGTGGAGGAGAGGGCGGGGCCGGGCACGCCCCCGTGCAGGGTGTCCGTGCCCCGATCGCGTTCCGCGCCTCCCCGCCGCACCGGCGCTCCCTGGCTCCACGCCGTGCCCCGGGCCCCGGGATCCCCCTCCGCCGCCGATACCTGGACACCCGCCGCCGCCGCCGCCTGCGTGCTCCTCGTCCTCGCCCCGTGCTGGGCGGCGGGGCGGATCCCGGTGCGGGACGACGCCGGGGCCTACTTCTGGCCCCTGCGGGCCGGGCTCGCCGGCGCCCTCCGGACCGGCACCCCCTCCCTCCTGGACGCCCTCCCCGGCGGCGGAGCCCCCCTCCTGCTCAACCCCCAGGCCCAGGCCCTCTACCCCCCGGCGGGCCTCTACGGGGTCCTCCCCCTCCCCTGGGCCTTCGCCCTCCTCCACGCCCTGCACCTGCTCCTCCTCGGGGCCGGTACCCACCGCCTGCTGCGCCGCCTCCACCTGCCCGCGGGGGACGCGGCCCTGGGCGCCCTCACCGTCGCCCTGGGGGGCGCGGCGCTGTCGGCGTCGGCGATGCAGGACAAGCTCTGCACCCTCGCCTGGATCCCGTGGCTGGCGGCGGCGGCGCTGGGGGTGGCCCGGGGGCGGCGGGGCGGCGCGGCGGAGGGGCTCCAGGTCGCCCTGACCACGGCGATGGGCGCGTTCGCCGGGGGGCTGGACGTGCTCGCCATGTCCGTCCCCCTCGTCCTCCTCCTCGCCGCCACCGACGGCGGCCAGTCGGGCCTCGTGGACCGGGCCACCGCCCTGCGCGCGGTCCGGCTGGGGGCGTGGACCGCAGCCGGCCTCGGGCTCGCCGCGGTCCAGTGGCTCCCCTTCCTGGAGTGGATGGACGGCGCGGCCTGGGGAGGCCGGGGGGCAAGCCCGGGCGAGCTGCTCGCGCGGCCCGTGCGGATGGGCAACCTGCTGGGCCTCGTCGCCCCCAACGCCGGATGGGACGCCGTGACGGGAGTGCTGGGCGTGCCCGGGTCCGACGGGGCGATCCACCCCTGGTTGCCGGGGATCTACGCCGGCGGGGCGGGCCTGGTGCTCGGGGGGACGGGGCTCGCCGTGGCGTGGCGCCGCCCGGGGCCGGCCCGGGGGGCGGCCACCCTGCTGCTGGGGTGCGCCGCGCTGGGGCTGGGGCGGGGCCTGCCCGGGATCGGTTCCCTGGTGGCGTGGGTGCCACTGCTGGGCGAGGTCCGCTACCCGCAGAAGTGGGCGCTGCCGGGGGCCCTCCTGGCGGCGGTGCTGGTGGCGGAGGGGGCGGGGGCGGTCCGGAGGGCTCCCGCGGGCTCGCGGGGGGCCCGCGCCGCCGTCGCGCTGCCGCTGGTCCTGGGCGCGGGCGCCGCCGCCGCCGCCCTCCTCCTGGGCCCCGGCGGATGGGGCCGCTGGGCCAGGCTGGCCGCGGGATCCCTTCTGCTGGGGGCCGCGGTGGTGGCCCTGTGGAGGCGGGCGGGGACGGCGCGCGGTCCCCGCCCCGCCGCCCTGGCCGGGGCGCTCTCGGCGGTCCTGCTGGCCGCGGACCTCGCCGGCCACAACGCCGACCTGGTCCCCCTCGCCCCCCCGGACGTCTTCTGGAGCCCGCCCCCCGCCACCCGCGCCCTGGCCGCCGTGCGGGGCCCCGTCCGCGCCGCGGGCTGGGGCGAGGCGAGCCCGAAGCGCCCCCCGTCCGCGACGGCCCCGGCGCGGGACGCCGCGCGGGAGGCCCTCTACCCCGGCTTCGCCGCGGCGGACGGGCTCTCGCCCCCGGAGGGGTGGCTGGCGATGCGCCCCCGGGGCTGGGTGGCGTACTTCGAGGCGACGCGACGCGCCCCGGCGGCCGAGGCGGTGAAGCGCCTGCGGCTGGCGGGGGCGACCCACCTCCTGGTCCGCTCCCCCGTCGCCGCCCGCGACCTGGCGGGAGTCCCGGGGGTGACGTCCCTGCCCGGGGGGGCCGCCCCGGGGCGCCTCGTGGACGTGGAGGTCCTCGCCCTCCCGCGCCCCCTGCCGGACTGGCGCCTCGCCCCCCGGGGCGACCCCGACGACGACGGCGTGGCGGCCCGGCCCACCCACGACGCCGGGGGTCGGCTCGCCTTCGCGGTCGACGCCCCGTCGGCGGGCTTCCTGGTCGGCCTGCGCCCGTGGGAGGCGGGCTGGAGGGCGAGGGTGGACGGCGTCCGGGCCCCGGTCCTGGCCGCCCACGGCTTCCAGGTCGCCGTGCCGGTGCCGCCGGGCCGCCACCGCGTCGACCTGGAGTATCGCCCTCCGGGCCTCGGGACCGGGGCCGCCGTCACCGCGGCCACCGCCCTCGGCCTCGGGGCCCTCCCCCACCTCCGCCGCCGCCGCGGCGGCCCCGCCCCACCCCCGGAGCCGGGTCCC
>JAKLKC010000067.1 GCA_023150875.1 Myxococcota bacterium
GGGTGATGATCGCGCTGGCCCTCGCCACGACGCCGTCCCTCCTCGTCGCCGACGAGCCCACCACCGGCCTGGACGCCCACCTCCGCGTGGAGCTGGTGGACCTGCTCCGGGACGCCATGGACGGCGCCCACCGCTCGTCCATCGTGATCAGCCACGACCTCGAGGTGATCGCCCGGCTCTGCGGGCGGCTGGCGGTGATGCTGGGGGGACGCCTCCTGGAGGAGGGGCCGGCGGAGGCCGTCCTGGGGGCCGGCCCGGCGAACCACCCCTACACCCGCTGGCTCGCCGGGCGCGCGCGGGACCTCCGGGAGGGCCGCCTGCCCCGGGCTCCGGAGGGGGATCGCCCCGCCGGGGCGGGCGCGGCGCCGGGCTCGGGCTGCCCCTTCCTGGAGCGGTGCGCCCCCGCCGCCGCCTCCCCCTCCCTCGCCCGCCGCTGCGCCGCCGAGATGCCCCCCGCCGTCCCGACCCCCGCCGGAACCACGGCCGCCTGCCACGCCCTGGCGGACCGGGAGGGCGCGTGACCGTCCTCGCCTGCTCCGGCCTGGAGAAGCGCTTCGGCCACGGCCCGAGGGCGGTGGCGGCGCTGCGGGGCGTGGACCTCGCCGTCGGCGCCGGGGAGGTGGTGGCCGTGGTGGGGGAGAGCGGTTCGGGCAAGACCACCCTCGGGAAGGCGGCCCTCTTCGTGGACCCGCCCACGGCGGGGGAGGTGAGGTGGGGGGACCTGGATCCCCGCCGCCTCTCCCCCCGCGCCCTGCGGGAGGCGCGCCGCCGTTACCAGCTCGTCTACCAGAACCCCTTCGCCAGCTTGAACCCGGGGCTCACCCTGCGGGAGCACCTCGTGGAGACCGCCCGGGTGCACCTGGGCCTCCGGGGGGCGGCCGCCCTGGACGCCGCCGACGGCGCCCTGGCGCGGATGTCCCTGCTCCGGCGCGCCGACGCGAGGCCGGCCGCCCTCTCGGGGGGCGAGAAGAGGCGGGCCACGGTGGCGAGGGCCCTGCTCCCCCGCCCGGACCTGATCGTCGCCGACGAGCCCACGTCGGGCCTGGACGCGGCCGTGAAGACCGAGGTGCTGGGATCCATCGTCGCCGCCCGCGACGCGCGCACCGCCGTCGTGCTGATCACCCACGACCTGGAGGTGGTCCGCCCCCTCGCCGACCGCCTGGTGGTGATGTACCACGGGCGCGTGGTGGAGGAGGTGCCCGGCGGGGACGTCGGGGCCCGGGACCACCACCCCTACACCGCGGCGCTCCTGGCCGCCGCCCGGTGGGAGCGTCCCGATGGCCCGGCGGGATGCACCCCTCCGGCTCCGTCTGGTAGGATGGGCGGCGGGGAAGCCGGGGACGGATGCGCGTTCCTCCCGCGGTGCCCCCGGGCGGCCGCGGCGGGTGACGCGGCGAGGAGCTGCCTGGACCGACACCCCGAACTCCGCGCCGCCGCTCCCGGGCAGCGCGTCGCATGTCACCTCGCCCCCCCGGCCGGCCGCCCGGAGAGGGGGAAGGAGCCGACTCCTTGGCCTCGCTGAACCCCCGCGCACTGCTCCGCCGTCTCGCCGCCACGGCGGGGGCGTCGGCGTTGCTGCTGGCCGCCGCCGGCGGGAGCGCGACGGTGGGCGTTCCCCGCGCCGTCTCCCCGATGCGGGAGGGGCACGCCATGAGCCCCCGCTGGAACCCCCAGGGGACCCGGGTCTCCTACGAGGTGAACTACCCCGACCGGAAGCTCACCGAGCTGTTCATCGCCGACGTCGACGGGGGAACGGAGAACCGCGTGGCGGCGCCCGCCTCCGCGGGGAGCCGGACCTCCTCGCGCCAGCCGGTGGTCCAGTCCCTCGCCTGGCATCCCGCCGGCAGCCTCTTCTCCTACTCCGCGAGCGACGCCTCGGGGAACTTCGACGTCTTCGTGCACACGGTGGCCAAGGGGTTCGGCCTTCCCACCGCCACCGACGGCGCGCCCGCGTTCTCGCCCGACGGAAAGCTCCTCGCGTTCAGCTCGGCGTCGGCGAACACCGGGGGGATCTACGTCCTGGCCCTGGACCAGCTCGAGAAGGGCCCCCGGGCCCTGACGGCTCCCGGCGCGGCGAAGGTGGACCCCGCGTGGTCGCCCGACGGCCGCGGCCTGGTGTTCGGCGTGCTCTCGGACAACGGCGACAACCTGGTGCTGATGCCCGACGTCACCCGGACGGACATGAGCCGCCGACTCACGGAGTGGAAGGCCAGCCAGATCCGCCCGAGCTTCTCCCCCGACGGCCGCACGGTGGCGTTCTACTCGAACTACGGCCACGCCGACGCCACCCGCTTCGACCTCCACGCCCTCGAGGTGGCGGGGGGCGCGGCCCGGCGTCTCGCCCAGGACGTGATCCCCAACGGGTCGCGGGGGCCAACGTGGACCCCCGACGGCCAGGGCGTGCTCATCGTGCAGCGGGACGCCAGCCGGGGGGATCCCATCTGCATCGCGCCCCGGGCCGGCGGAGCCGCGAAGTGCCTCCAGACCGGGACCCGGAGCAACGTCGACCCCGACGTCGTGGCGCGGGACGGGCTCTGGCGGATCGCCTTCGCCAGCCAGTCGGCGTTCGGCAGCGACGAGAAGACGTGGCGGCGTGTCTACGTGATGGACGTGCCCCCGGGAGGTGGCGCTTGAGAGTCTCCCGCCCGTCGGGACGCGCCGCGAGGGTCCTCGGCCCGCTGCTCCTCCTCGCGGGCGCGGCGGTCTTCGCCCCCCCGCCGGCCCTCGCACAGGACACCGACACCGAGGCGTGGCGCCGCGAGGTCGCCCGGGCCCGGATCCTGATGAAGAAGGGCCAGCACGCCGAGGCGGTGGTCGCCCTGCGGACCGCGACCGCGGACCCCGACGGGGCCCGGGACCCCGACGCCTGGACCCAGCTCGCCCTGGCCTCCGAGGAGGTCCTGGACATCCGGGCCGCCCGGGACGCCTTCCGGAAGGCCGTCGAGGTGGCCGGCGGCACCGGCGCCGACGAGGCCGCCGCGGGGCTCGCGCGGATCGACGGGACCTACGGCGAGGTGCGCCTCTCGTTCCCCGGTTGGACCCCCGAGGGCCGCCAGGACCTCGCGTTCGAGGGCCTGCTGCTGGACCCCCGCGCCAAGGCCTACGTCGCCCGGGTGCAGGCCGCCTTCCAGGCGGGGAACGTCCAGGCCGGGGCGGTCCTGCTCCCCGCCGGTCGCTACACGCTCGCGGGTTTCGGGTTCGAAGTGCAGGCGGGGACCGCCCCCGTGGACGTCGCCGTCGTGCCCCCGCGCCATCGTCCGGGGGGCCTGATGCTGGAGGTGGCGGCGTCGGGCTCGGCGATGGTGTCCCTCGCCGGCAGCGGGGGCCTCGGCCCCGCGGCGGGTGGGGCGCGGGTGGGGATCGCCCCCCGCCTCGCCGCCCTGCCCGGCGGCGCCGTGCGCCTCGCGGTGCGGGGGACCTTCGAGGCGACGGGCTCCACCAGCTCCCCCGACGCGTACACCGGCGAGTCGGTGACCGGTTCCGCCGTCCGCGGCGGGGCCGAGGTCGCCCTGGCCCTCGACCTGCGGGCGTCCCGCAAGGTCGCGGTGGTGCCGGCCTTGGGTTACGGGTTCTCGGGGTTCAGCGGCGCGTGGTTCGCCGCCCAGGCCGTCCCCGACGGGTCCGGGCAGGCCGAGCCCGGCGAGGTCCGCCTCGCCGCCCTCGCCCACGGGCCTGCCCTCCGGATCGGCGTCACCCTTGGCGGAGGGACCGGCCCGGCCCTCCTGCTGGAAGGAGGAGCCGACCTGCTGTTCGCCGTCCCCACCGGCGCCGAGCCGGGGGCTCCGGTGGGCGGCGCGGACGGGCTCCAATACGGAACGCTGGAGATCGGCGGGGGACCCACCACCTGGCTCAGCGCGGGCATCCGCGCCGGCCTCGCCTTCCGGAGGTAGTCCCCGCCATGGCGACCCACGCGACCTCCCTCGGGCGACTCGCCCCCCTCCTCGCCCTCCTGCTGGGCGGCGGCGGGGTGGGCTGCGCGGAGCCCGTCTTCGTCAGCACGGGCGTCGTGGACGGCGACCAGGACGGCGTCCCCGCCCGGGAAGACTGCGACGACGCCGATCCCGGGAACGCGCCTGGCTTCCTCGAGTCCTGCGACGGAGTGGACAACGACTGCGACGGCGACGTCGACGAGGACCTCGCCTACGAGACCTGGCACCCGGACGCCGATGGGGACGGCTGGGGAGACGGCTCGGCGCCGGTCCAGACCTGCGACGGCGCCCCCTCGGGCCACGTCGCCGACGGGACGGACTGCGACGACCAGGATCCCGCCCTCAACCGGGACGACGCGGACGGGGACGGGGCCGACACCTGCTCCGCCACCCCCGACTGCGACGACGGGGACGCCCAGCTCAACCAGGACGACGTCGACGGGGACGGCTACTCCACCTGCGCCGGGGACTGCGACGACCTCTCGGCGGCGTTCAACCCGGCGGACGCCGACGGCGACGGGTCTTCGACCTGCTCCGAGCCCATGGACTGCGACGACGAAGACCCCGCGCTCAACTGGACGGACATCGACGGGGACGGCCTGGCGAGCTGCGACGGGGACTGTGACGACCAGGATCCCACGGTGGGCGCCTTCGACCTGGACGAGGACGGGTTCTCGGCCTGCCTGAACGACTGCGACGACACCAACCCCGAGATCAACCCCGGAGACACCGACGGCGACGGCAACAGCACCTGCGATCCGGAGCCGGACTGCGACGACCACAATCCCCAGGTCGAGGCCCTGGACGGGGACCACGACGGCTACTCCACCTGCGAGGGCGACTGCCGGGACGCCGACAGCCTGTCCCACCCGTTCGCGGCGGAGATGTGCGACGGGATCGACAACGACTGCGACGGCGCGGTCCCCAACGGACCCGGGACGGGGGAGGTCGACGACGACGGCGACGGGATGCGCGAGTGCGAGGGGGACTGCGACGACGCCGACGACGACCGCTTCGCCGGCAACCCCGAGGTCTGCGACGGGAAGGACAACGACTGCGCCGGAGGGGTCCCGTCCAACGAGGCCGACGCCGACGCCGACGGCATGAGGATCTGCGCCGGGGACTGCGACGACACCGACGACGACCGCTTCACCGGCAACCCCGAGGTCTGTGACGGAAAGGACAACGACTGCGCGGGAGGGGTCCCCTCGGGCGAAGCCGACGCCGACGCCGACGGCATGAGGATCTGCGCCGGGGACTGCGACGACGCCGACGACGACCGCTTCGCCGGCAACCCCGAAGTCTGCGACGGGAAGGACAACGACTGCGCCGGGGGAGTCCCCTCGGGCGAGGCCGACGCCGACGCCGACGGAATGCGGATCTGCGCAGGGGACTGCGACGACACCGACGACGACCGCTTCGCCGGCAACCCGGAGGTCTGCGACGGGAAGGACAACGACTGTTCGGGCGGGCTCCCCTCGAACGAGGCCGACGCCGACGCTGACGGCGTGATGGCCTGCGCCGGGGACTGCGACGACGCCGACGACGACCGCTTCGCCGGGAACCCCGAGGTCTGCGACGGAAAGGACAACGACTGCGCCGGGGGAGTCCCCACCAACGAAGCCGACGCCGACGCCGACGGCATGAGGATCTGCGCCGGGGACTGCGACGACACCGACGACGACCGCTTCACCGGCAACCCCGAGGTCTGCGACGGGAAGGACAACGACTGCGCCGGAGGGGTCCCCTCGGGCGAAGCCGACGCCGACGCCGACGGCATGAGGATCTGCGCCGGGGACTGCGACGACGCCGACGACGACCGCTTCGCCGGCAACCCCGAAGTCTGCGACGGGAAGGACAACGACTGCGCCGGGGGAGTCCCCTCGGGCGAGGCCGACGCCGACGCCGACGGAATGCGGATCTGCGCAGGGGACTGCGACGACACCGACGACGACCGCTTCGCCGGCAACCCGGAGGTCTGCGACGGGAAGGACAACGACTGTTCGGGCGGGCTCCCCTCGAACGAGGCCGACGCCGACGCTGACGGCGTGATGGCCTGCGCCGGGGACTGCGACGACGCCGACGACGACCGCTTCGCCGGCAACCCCGAGGTCTGCGACGGGAAGGACAACGACTGCGCCGGGGGAGTCCCCGCGAACGAGGCCGACGCCGACGGGGACGGGACGCGGCTCTGCGCGGGGGACTGCGACGACGCCGATCCGGACCGGTTCCCCGGGAACGTGGAGACCTGCGACGGCGTCGACAACGACTGCGCGGGTGGGGTGCCCGACGAGGAGACCGACGGCGACGGGGACGGCTGGGCCGGGTGCGAGGGGGACTGCGACGACGCCGATCCCGCGGCCTCCCCGGACGAGGTGGAGCGCTGCGGCGACGGGATCGACAACGACTGCGACGGCGACGCCTACGCCCTGTGGGCCAACACCTTCGCGGGCGGCGACCCGGACTTCGACGTCTTCACGAACGACGCGGTGTACAACCCCATCGGGATCGTCGACGCCGACGACGTCCTCCAGATCCTCTACGAGGACGCCTACGTCGCCGGCCGGGCCTTCGGGCAGCGGGAGTTCCTCCCGGGGACGGGGATCCGGGCGACCTTCTCGATGCTGATCCGCGACGGCGGGGGCGACAGCGGGATGACCTTCGCCGTCGTGGACGAGGACGCCGACCTGGACGGTACCTGGAACACCGGCTCCGGCCTCGCGTTCTCGGGGCTCCCGGGGATCGCCCTGGAGTTCGACAACGTCGAGAGCGCGTCGGTGGGGGATCCCGACGACAACCACGTGGGCTTCGACGTCGGCGACACCGAGTCCCTGTGGACGGGGTCCCTGGGGATCGCCCTGGCCTCCTGGCCCGACTGGCTCCAGGTGACCATCGAGGTGTCCATCGCCGACCCGGACGTCCCGGGCTCCGTAGACGCCCTGTACGTCCGCATCGAGGACCCGACTCCGGGGACCGTCGAGGAGTTCGACGCCACGGATCTGGACGGGATCGCCTTCCCCGCCGAGTTCGCCTCGACCCTGGTCCGCTCCGGCTTCACCGCCGCGGCCGGCGACACCGGCCAGCGGACCTACGTGGACAACGTGACCGTGGAGTGCCTCGAGTGATCCCCGCCCGGCTCCCCTCCCTGCTGCTCGCCCTCGCCGCGGCGGTCCTGGCCCTCCCCGCCTCCGGCTGCCTGGAGCCCTTCGCGGGGGAGGACGCCGACGGTGACGGCTACCTCGTCGAGACCGACTGCGACGACACCGATCCCCGGGTCCACGCCACGGCGGAGGAGATCGCCTGCGACGGCAAGGACACCGACTGCGACGGCGACCTGACGCAGGAGGAGTCAGACACCGACCAGGACGGAGCCTCCCCCTGCCAAGGCGACTGCGACGACACCGATCCCACCCTGCACCCCGGCGACGCCGACGCTGACGGCTTCTCCCCCTGCGGCGGAGACTGCGACGACACCGACGTCGGCGTCCACCCGGGCGCGTTCGAGGCGACCTGCGACGGTGTCGACGGCGACTGCGACGGCGCCCTGCCCGCGGACGAGACCGACGGCGACACCGACGGAGCCGCCCCCTGCGAGGGGGACTGCGACGACGGCGACCCCGCCGTCGGGCCCGGCGCCCCCGAGGTGTGCGACGGCGTCGACTCCGACTGCGACGGGGTCCCGGGCGCCGACGAGGGGGACTCGGACGGCGACGGCGCCAGCCCCTGCGACGGTGACTGCGACGACACCGCTCCCCTGGTCCACCCCGGGGCGCCGGAGCTGTGCGACGGGGTGGACACCGACTGCGACGGCGCGCCCCGGGCCGACGAGACGGACGGCGACGGCGACGGCGACCCGTCCTGCGGCGGCGACTGCGACGACGCCGACGCGACCCTCCACTCCGGCGACCTGGACGGCGACGGGCTCTCCACCTGCCAGGGGGACTGCGACGACTCGGATCCCGGCCTCGACCGCACCGACGCCGACGCCGACGGCTGGTCCACGTGCGCGGGCGACTGCGACGACGCCGATCCCGGGAAGACTCCGGTCGACGCCGACGGCGACGGGGCGAGCCTGTGCGACGGGGACTGCGACGACGGCGATCCCGGCGTCTACCCCGGCGCGCCCGAGGTCTGCAACGGCGTCGACGACGACTGCGACGGTGAAGTGGACGAGGAGGCGGACGGAGACGGAGACGGCTGGACGCCGTGCGGCGGCGACTGCGACGACGCCGATCCCCAGCGGTACCCCGGGGCGGGAGAGCGGTGCAACGGGCTGGACGACGACTGCAACGGCGCCGTCCCCCCCAGCGAGCTGCTGGACGCCGACTCCGACGGCTCCCCCGCCTGCGCGGACTGCGCCGACACCGATCCCGCGCGGTCTCCGGGGGCGACCGAGGTGTGCGATGGCCGGGACAACGACTGCGACCTGGCCGTCCCCGCCGACGAGTCCGACGCCGACGCCGACGGATCGATGCTCTGCGGGGGCGACTGCGATGACGGCAACTCCGGGGCCCACCCGGGCGCCGCGGAGCTGTGCGACGGGTTCGACAACGACTGCGACGGGGACGTGGACGAGGACGGTGCCGCCGGCTCTCCCACCTGGTACCTCGACGGCGACGGTGACGGCTACGGACTCGACGGGATCTCCGCCGTCGCCTGCGCCGCCCCGCCGGGCTACGCCGCGCTCCCGGGCGACTGCGACGACGCGAGCTCCACCCGTCACCCGGGCGCCGCGGAGCAGTGCAACGGGATCGACGACGACTGCAACGCCTTCGTCCCCGGCATCGAGGACGACTCCGATCTCGATGGCTTCCGCGCCTGCGACGGCGACTGCGACGACGGCGATCCGCTGCGGAACCCCGGCGCTCCGGAGGTCTGCGGGGGCCTCGACGACGACTGCGACGGCAGCCTCGGCCCCGACGAGGTGGACTCCGACGGCGACGGCTACACCGCGTGCGATGGGGACTGCGACGACGCCAGCCCCGGTACCCACCCCGGCGCCCCGGTCACCTGCGGCAACGGCATCGATGAGGACTGCGGCGGGGGGCCGCTGATGCTCGCGCGCTTCGACTCGCCCGAGGACGACACCCCCGCCTCCCTCTACGCGGCCAGCGACACGGACTCGGCAGGCATGGTCACCGACGGCGTCGACACCTGGCTTCGCCTCACGGCGGCGGTCCCCGGCGAGGCCGCCCGCTACGTCGGGGGGGGCGTGTTCACCCCGACCGAGGGCCTGACCGCGTCCTTCCGGTTCCGGGTCAGCGGCGACGGGGGCGACGGGTTCGTGCTGGCCTTCGTCCCCGAGGGCGCCGACGTCGGCGGCGCCTGGACCTACGGCGGCCAGCTCGCCTTCGACGGCCTCGACGCCTTCGGGTTGGAGATCGACACCGCCTACACCCCGGGCCTCGACCCGCTGGGGAACCACCTCGGCGTCGACGACGGGACGACCCTCTCGGGCGCGGCCCGGTCCATCGGCGTCGACATCGAGAGCGGCGACTGGATCGAGGTCCAGATCGACCTGGAGCGGACGGGGCCCGAGGGCGCCCAGGTCCAGGCGACCTTCACCCACGTCGTGGAGGGCGACTCCGAGGACGTGGTCCTCACCGAGGACGGGGATGGGCTGGACCTCCGCTCCTTGCTCGAGTCCGGCCGCGCCTTCCGAGTCGGGCTCTTCTCCGCCACGGGGTCGTCCTCGCCCCAGGCGCACGAGGTCGACGACATCCTGGTGGAGTGCATCGACGGTGTCTGACCGCTCTCTCCGGCCGGGTTTCTCGGTCTTCCTGCTCGTGGCGGCGGCCCCCTTGGCGTCAGCCCTCTCGGGCTGCCTCGCCCCCTACTTCGGCGACGAGGACGGCGACGGCGACGGCGTCCCCTACCTGGAGGACTGCGACGACGCCGATCCCTTCGTGCTCCCCGGAGGCGAGGAGATCTGCGACGGCCAGGACAACGACTGCGACGGCCTGCTGCCCGAGGAGGAGCTGGACGCCGACGGCGACGGAGTCGCCCCCTGCGAGGGGGACGTCGGCGCGTGCGACCAGGACCCGACCCTCGGCCCCGTGGACGCGGACGGCGACGGCGTCACCACCTGCGACGGCGACTGCAACGACCTCCACCCCGGGATCCATCCCGGACACGCGGAGGTGGAGGACGACGGCCTCGACAACGACTGCGACGGTGTGCTGGCGGCCGACGAGACCGACGGCGACGGCGACGGCTACTCCGCCGCCGCGGGGGACTGCGACGACACCGATCCCGCCGTCTCCCCGGGCCGGCCGGAGGTCGCCTGCGGCGGGCTGGACGACGACTGCGACGGCCTGCTGGACCCGTCGGAGGTCGACAACGACGGCGACGGGACCTCCGAGTGCGACGGCGACTGCGACGACGGGAACGCCGGAGTCTCCCCGGGCGCGGCGGAGTCCGCCTGCAACGGCCGGGACGACGACTGCGACGGGGCCCTCGCGGCCGACGAGAGCGACCTGGACGGCGACGGCTGGACCCGAGGCTGTCCCCAGCTCAACCCCGGCGGCTCGGAGGTGGACTGCGACGACGCCGTCCCCGAGGCGTACCCCCGGGAGACGGACGAGACCCGCCTGGAGGTCTGCGGGAACGGGGCGAACGACGACTGCGACGCGCCCCTGAGCGGGGATGACCCGGTGGTCTTCGCCGACGCGATCTTCATCGATGACTTCGACAACGCCGGAGCGGGGGACCTCGGCCTCGACCAGAGGGAGTTCATCGACGTCGACCTGGACAACCTGGTCGTGGACACCGACGGCGAGCGCAACGGGGCCTTCCGGCTCACCCGGGACTCCACCACGGTCCAGGGGAGGGTCTTCGGGATCGCCCCCGTCGCCTTCCCGTCCTCCGGCGTCGCCTTCACCGCCGACATCCAGGTCCAGGTCCCCGCGGGGAGCCCCGGCTTCGCGGTGGTCCTGGTGCCCGCCGATCCCTTCCTGGAGGACCCGGCGGCCTGGGGGGGCGCGGCCGTCTCCTACCTGGACGACGCCGCCTCCGGCGCCGGCTCGGGGCTCGGCTTCGCCGGGCTCGCCGCAGGCCTGGCCCCCTCGGGCCGGGGCGCCATCGCGGTGGCGTTCCGGTCCTCGGGGAACACCGTCACGTTGGAGGACGGGGGCCCCGATCGGACCCTGGCGTCCGCCCCCCTCCCCTACGACATCGACACCGGAGAGGCGACGAGGGTGTCCCTGGACTTCCGCCAGGACGCCGCGGCGGGTACGGTCGCCGCGGTCGTGGTCCTCTCCCGCGGGGGTTGGGACGCCACCGCCGTCACGCTGTCCCTGCCGGGCGGCGGCGGGCCCGGACCCGCCGACCTCGGCTTCCCCTCCGATGCCTGGTACGTGGGGGTGACGGCGACCGACGGGGCCACCGGCGGCGACCTGGTGCCCCTGCTGGAGCACGTGGCCCTGACCTGTGACTGAGCTCCGACCGCCACGTCCGTCGAGGGGGCGCTCGCGCCCCCCCTCCCGGATCGATCCCCTCGCGACCGCGCGGCCCCCCGCGGCCCCGGCGCCCCGACGAGGACACCCGATGCGACGCCCCTCTCCCGCCCGTGCCCTGCTCACCGTCCTGGTCGCCCTTGCGGTCGCGGCCGCCCCCGCGCCGACCTCGGCCGCCGACGACGGCACCACCACCTCGCCCGCCGCCGCCCAGGCGCTGGACGAGGCCCAGAGGCTGTTCCGCGAGGCCCAGATCGCGTTCAAGCGCGGGAACGACGACGAGGGCCGCCTGCTGGCGACCCGGACCCTGGACGCCTGCGAGCGGGCCTTGAAGGAGGACCCCAACCTCGCCGCCGCCTACCTGCGACGGGCCCTGACCCGCGAGATCATGGGGGACTTCGATGGAGCCCGGGCGGACCTCAAGACCTACCTCGTGGCCGAACCCATCGAGGGCCAGCGATACGACGGCCGCTCGCTGCTGGAGCGCATGGAGACCCGCTCGGGCTACCACAGCACCAAGAGCAACCCCCGCCGCGACCTCGGGGTGGCCCTGACCTTCGTGGGGGCCGGCACGGGGATCGCCGGCGCGGCCCTGGTGGGCGCCGCCGCGTCCGAGAGCGCGGTCAGCAACGCCGCCCACGACCAGGCCCTTTGGGACGGCGCCAACCGCCTCCACACCGGCGGCTGGATCACCGTGGGAGCCGGTGCGGGGGTGGCGATCGCCGGGGCCGTTCTGTGGATCGTCCACTCCCGGGGCCGCCGGGTCACCGTCTCGGACGCCGGCTCGCCCCGGCTCCCGGTGGTCGCCGTCGCCCTGGATCCCGCCACGAAGCAGGGCCGGCTGGGGATCGCCTTCGACTGGTGACGCCCTGGCGTGTGACCGCCCCACGGGGGTGATCCTGGCTCCACCCTGGAGTCGAGCCAGCGATCGGAGTCCGCCGGCACGCCGCGCTCGGAGCGCGCTGTAATGGCGTGTAATGGTGGCGGGTCGCGGTCCGGTCCCCCCCTCGGGCAACCTCCTCCTCGACCGGTCGGCGGGCGGCCCGCCCCGGCGAGGAGGTCCCATGCCCCGCCCCTTCGCCCCCCTCCCTTCCCCAAAGGGGTGCCACCGCGCAGGGATCCCGGAGGGGGTCCGGGGGAGGCAATCGCCCATGGCGTCGCCCATCGCCCACGCGCTGCTGGGGGCCGCGCTGGCGTGGAGCGTCCAGCTCCACATCCACGGATCCCTGTCCGAGGGGACCGGCACCATGTCCCACCAGATCGACCAGGCCCGGGAGCACGGGCTGGACGTGCTGTGGTGGACGGACCACGACTACTACCTCCAGCCGGGGGGAGCCCTGCTGGTGGACGGCTTCGACTTCGACTCCGGCGGCCTCGCGGTGGAGCAGGCGTTCTGGCCGGTGGGCTCCCGGCTCACCGTGGAGTGGGAGGCCGTCGACGGCGACGCCCTGCACCCCCTCTCGTCGGTGGGTGGCGAGGCGGCTGCGGTGGGGGCGGCGGGCTGGCGTCTGGAGCTGCCATCGACCCCCTTCGACGACGCCTGGCAGTCGAGGCGGTGGCGCCTGGGCACGCGCCCGGCGGTGAACTACCGCCCCCTGCTGGGCGAGGTGCGCCTCGCGTTCCGCGTGCGCCCGCTCTACGCCGCCTCCCCCGATGCCGAGCTGCGGGTCTGCACTCCCCTGTCGGAGGTCGTCGGCGGCGTCCAGAACCGCGTCTGCCTGGTGCACGGCGTCCTGGACTCCGCACTCCTCGATGACGGCGTGGACGTCTCCCTGCCCATCGACGCCGAGCCCGGGGTCTTCACCGAGATCTCCCTCGACCTCTCGGAGCTGGCTCGGGAGCGGTACCCCGACCTCGGGGAGGACCAGCACGCGGAGTTCATCGACGTGGAGGTCCGGGCCCGGAGCGGCGGGAGGGCGAGCTACGACGTCGACGAGTTCCGCTTCGAGCAGGACGTCACCGGGCAGGACCTGATGGACGCCCAGCGGGCCTTCGTGGCGAGCCGGACCGCGCCGGAGGTCGAACAGCTCGTGGGGCAGGAGATCAGCCTCACCGGCGGCGGCTCCCACCTCAACGCTTTCGGGAGCGGCGTCCCGGTGCTCTCCTACGCCGACCTCGGGGACGGCGGCACCCCCGAGGCGGTGGCCTTCGTCCACGACCACGGGGGCCTGGTGTCGTGGAACCACCTCTTCGGTTTCAACTTCGGCATCACCCTGTCCGCCTCGGAGAGGGCCGAGGCCGTGGACGCCGCCATCCAGGACCTCCTCGCCACCACGGTCCACGGCGCCGACATGCTGGAGGTCGGCTATCGGGAGCGCGAGGCCCCTCTCCAGGACTTCCTCACCGTCTGGGACAGCCTCTCCGTCGAGGGCGTCGTCGTCACAGGGATCGGCAGCTCCGACCTCCACGCCCCCATGGAGTGGCCCTCGTGGCTCAACAACTTCGTCACCTGGGTCGTCGCCGACGCGCCGGACGAGCCGCTCCTGCTGGAGGGGCTGGGGAAGGGGGAGGCGTTCTTCGGGGATCCCCACCTCTACGAGGGTGGTGACGCCTGGCTCTCCCTCGGCACCGGCGACGGCGCCCGCATGGGCCAGGTGGTCGCGGGGGCCGCCGGTCCGGTGGACGTCGTCATCGAGCTGGATCCGGCGCGGGAGGGCGACGAGGTCCGCCTGGTGGAGAACGGCGCCGTGATCCAGACCTGGGAAGTCACGACCGCGGGATCCTTCACGGGGACCGTGCCCATCGATCCCGGCGGGACCGCGGTGGTGCGCGCCGAGGTGTGGACGTCGGCGGGCCAGGCCGCCCTCTTCACGAACCCCATCTACTTCTTCGACTCGGTCCCGGCGACGGTCGCGCCGGGCCGGATCTTCTGAAGCCGGCATGGGACGTCCCCTGGCCCGTGAGGGCGATCGCGCCATCGCCACCGACCTGCACCTCTCCACGGCCACCCCGCCCGTGACCACGCCCATGCCCTTCGTGGGCACCCTGCGCGTCGGCACGACATCCGGCGTCCTGGTGCAGGGGAGGCCCGCGGTGGTGTTGGGGAGCGTGGCCGTGAACGACCTGCCCCACCCGTGCAGCGACCCCGCCAGCAACACCGGCACCGTGGTCGAGGGCAGCGCCGGCGTCCGGATCCAGGGGCGTCCCGCCGCCCGCGCCGGTGACCGGGTGGCGACCTGCCAGGTCTCGGGGCCCGCCCCCGCCGGGGTCATCGTCGCCACCGCCCCGGTCGCGGCGGGCTGAGGACGGGGAGGGAGTCCGCCACCCATGGGCACGTTCCGCGCGATCCACCGCATGCACGAGGCCCTGGCCGCCCGCCTCCGGACCGTCGTGGCCGAGGTCGCGGAGGCCGAGGGCCTCGGTCCCGTGGAGGTGTACGCCGAGCTGGGGCGGGAGCCCGCCGCGGGGGACGACGCGTCGGTCCACGTCGCCCTGGCGCGCCTGGCGCCCAACCGCGACTTGAACTTCGGCCCGGCGCGCCGCCCTTCCCCCCTGTCGGGGGAGCCCGCGGCCCTCGCCGCGACCCGGGGACGGGGCCTGTACCAGCGCCCGCCCCTGTGCCTGGACGCCTGGTTCGTGGTGGCGGTGCGCTCCGAGTCCGCCCGGGCCGCGGACCTGCTCCTGGGGGGGATCGCCTGCTCCCTTCACCTGGATCCCACCGTAACCCGGCAGCTCCTGTCCTTCCCCGCCGCCGCGGAGGAAGGCAGCTCCGGGACGGTGTCCACGCCCCACCTGGACTCCCGGGGCCGCCCGGTGGTCGATCGGCCGGGCGCTCCCCACCGGAATGACGCCTTCCACGAGAAGCTCGGGGTCACGCTGGTGGCGGACCTGGCCGCCGCCGAGGTCGACAGCCTCCTCTCCTCCCACGGCGTACCCCTTGGCCCGACCCTCCAGGTCCGCGCCGGGGTCCGGATGGACGCCCCCGTCGAGGCCCTGCTCCAGGCGCGCGGAGTCGAAGCGGACGTCCGGGTCGCCGACGCCCGCCGCCTCCCCCCGGGCCCACTCCCCCTGGCGTCCCCCCGGGGGGCGGGCTAACCTCCGTCGATGGACCGCTACCAGGCCGTCTTCCTCGATCTCTTCGACACCGTGGTCCGCTTCGAGACGACTCGCCTCCCCACGGTCCGGATCGGGGACCGGGAGCACCCCTCCACGACGGACCTCCTCTTCGACGAGGTCTCCCCACACGCACCGGGGCTGGACCGGGCCGAGTTCCGGCGGGCCCTCCGCTCCCTCCTCGCGACGCTGCGGGAGGAGAAGCGCGTCGACCACCGCGAGATCTCCAGCGACGAGCGGTTCCGGAGGTTGCTCGTCGGCCTCGGCGCGGACGCCCCGGGCCTGGCCGAGCGGCTGACGGACCGCCACATGGAGGCGCTGACGGGGTGCGTGCTGGTGCCCGAGGGCCACCCCCAGCTCCTCGCGGACCTCCGGGCGCGCTTCCATCTCGTGCTGGTCAGCAACTTCGACTGCGCCCGCCACGGTCGCTCCCTGCTCGTCCGCACCGGCCTCGACCGGCTCTTCGACGCCGTCGTGATCTCCGACGAGGTGGGGTGGCTCAAGCCCCACCCCTCGTTGTTCCTGGGCCCCGCCTCGGCCCTGGGTCTCGCGGCGGACGCCGTCCTCTTCGTGGGGGACACGCCGGAGACGGACGTGCTCGGGGCCGCCCGGTCGGGCATGGACTCGGGCTGGCTCAACCCCCGGGGCGAGCCTTTCCCGGAGGGCCTTCCCGGGCCCACCTACGAGATCCGATCCCTGCTGGAACTCCGCCGGATCCTGTTGCGCCCGTAGCTGCACGTCCCCGCCGGCCCGACCGCACGCCCCGCCGGACGACCTCGGCCCGGGGTCAAGGTTCCGCAGGGAAGGACGAAGAGAGCGGTTGAGGGGGGGACCGCTCCCGGTCCCTCCTCCTCTCCGCCGCGCCCGGACTCCCCTTCGTGGACGCGGCCCCCCGGAGCCCGCCATGCCTGGTCCCCTCCCTCCGCGCGCCCGCCGCGGCGCGCGCTGGCACGCCTCCGTCCTGGCACTCGCCTCCCTCCCCGTCACGAGCCCCGCGTGGGCGGGCACGGAGGCGACGCACTGGCCCCTCCCCGACGCTTGGGAGCACTTCTACGAGTTCGGCTGGACCCCCGACAACTCCTGCACCTCCGTGGTCGGCAGCCCGGTGGTCTTCCGGAAGGTCCTGGACGGCGAGCCCGTGGACCTGATGGTGGTGCTGACCAAGGACAGCATGTGGGACTTCGCCTCCGAGGCCGATCCCGTCGACTGCGACGCCGTCCGCGACGAGGTCTTCCACACCGAGTGGCTCGACCAGAACCCCTCCCGCTCCGGAGGCCGGGTCCTGATGGTGAGGCTGGACGATCCGAGCCAGGTGGTGGCGCTCACCGGGCTCGGCCGCGACTACTACCAGGCGGCGGTGACGAGCCCCACCTACGACGGGGTCCGCGACCGGCTGTGGCTCTCCGCCGCCAACGGCGACCGCAACCCGCGCCATGGCCTGTGGTCCTTCGACCTCTCGGGCCTCGACTCCTGGCCCGAAGGCGAGATGTGGCTCCCCCTGCCCGAGCGGACCATCGAGTCGCCTGGCGACGGTGGATCCACGTACTCCGACAGCAGCCCCGCCCTGCTCCCGGGCGGCCAGGTGGTGTACGGCACCATGGCCGCACCGGAACATCCCGGGAGCTGGGAGCCCGGCGGCTACCAGGGGAACCTGCTGCTGGTGGATCCCCTGCCCGGCGAGGACGGCTCCCTCCCGGTCTTCGACCGCTGGAGCGAGGACGAGGGCTTCCGCGTCTGGACGGCCGCGTCACCCACCGTGGGCCCCGCGGGCGCGGACGGCCGCTGGCCGGTGTACGTCGGCGCGGGCACGGACTACTACCCGCTGGTGGGGGAGTTCGGCCTGGGCTGCCACTCGGTGTGGGGCTGGTACGATCCGGCCGGATCGGACCCCCTGAGCCTGGAGGGGTGGCACGACCCCGGCGACGAGGGCTGCCGCCCCATCGGCCCCAACGTCGACGACGCCCCGTCGGGGGAGCTGGCCATCGCGCCGGACGGGACGGTGTGGGTGGCGTCCATCGGAAGGGCCAGCGCGGACGAACCCTACAAGTTCCGTCACCTCGACGCCGAACTGAACCTCCTGTGCGAGGTCTCCACCGCCGTCCGCAGCGACGCGCCGACGTCGAACTTCTACCAGGGGGCGGGGATCGACGAGCGGGGGCGTGCACACCTCGTCGCCAACGAGTACCTGGGCCAGGTCTACGTCCCGAGGCTGTACCTCGTGGACGGGGCGTGCTCGGTCCTGGCCAGCGTCCCCCTCGGCACCACCGGCGACACCGTGTTCCACACGCCGGTGCTGGGGGAGGCCCACACCACCGCGGGGAGCCACTACGTCTTCGTCGCCGCGGGCGGCGGGGTGGGCAGCCTCGGGCCCGAGCCCTCCCGCCTCCACGTGTTCCGCGTCGATGGGGTCGGGGAGGTCACCGAGCTCACCGAGCTGCGGGCGACCCTCCATGATCGCTACGACCTCCCCCTGAGCCGGCCGATCTTCTCGAGCCCCGTGATCTGGCGCCGCCAGATCGTGGTCGTGGCCATGGACGGGACCGTGAACATCGTTCCGGGGCCGTCGGACCTGGCCGGGTACCTCGACTCCGGATGGCCCCGCTTCCGCCACGACGACTGGGGGTCCGGCCACGTGCGGGGCGGTCCCTACGCCCCGGCCGCCGCGCCCCGGGGCGGGCGCCCCTCGGCTCCCTCCACGCGCTGACTCCGGACGCGAAACGGCCCCGCCCGGAATCCGAGCGGGGCCGCATCGTCTTCGATCCGCGCCCCCCGCCCCGCCCAAGGGGTCCCGGGAGGCGATCGGCGCGTCAGTGGGACTCGCCCGTCACGCCGCCGGCGGGCGCGCCGCCCTGCTGGAAGGTGTCCGCGAAGGCAAGGACCGACCAGACGTCGTCGTCGCTCATGGCGGCGCCGAAGGCGCTCATGCCGGTGCCGGCGATGCCGTTCTTGAGGACCCAGAACCTCTGCCCGGGGGTCAGGTGGGGCTTGGCGTGGAAGCTGGCGGGCTTGGGCGTGAGGGCCACCGCCGCGGGGCCGTCTCCCTTGCCCGCTTCCCCGTGACACGACGCGCACACCGTCATGTAGGTCTGCTTGCCCTTCTCGATGGCGGCCGCGTCTCCGGACTTGGGATTGACCTTGTCCTTGAACTCGGCGGGGATGTTCGGCAGCACGGCCTGGAGCTGCGGGGACATCGGCTGCTCGCCACCCGCCGCGGCCGGCTCGGCGGGGGCAGCGGGCTCGGCGGGGGCGGCGGGCTCCGCGGGAGCGGCGGGCTCCGCAGGGGCCGGCGGCGCCTCGCCACCACCGCAGCCGGCGAGCGCCGCGGCCAGGCCCAGCGCGTAGACCCGGGGAATCCAGTTCGTCTTCATGGGGATACCTCCTGTCGGGATCTGGGATGACCGGCCCTTGGGGCCGGCGCCCCTCGGGGAGGGAGCGCGCCGGGGAGGGGGGCGGCCGCGCCGTCGCCGCCGGTGGGGCACGGCCCCGCCCGCATGCGAAAAGCGGCGGGGAGTCTACAGCGGGCGCTCCAGTTCTGACAAGGGTCCTGCCCCACCCCGCCCCGCTGCCCCAATTCGTCCGCCCCGCCCAGGGACGGTCTGAACAACGTTCGACGCCCGTCCATAGGGGCAGGGCGGCCCCGCCCGACTCTCGGCCCGCACCACGACGTCCCCGGTGCGGGAAGAAACCGACGTCCGCCGGTTTTCTCAAACGTGCAGGCCCGATTCGAGCATGCGAGTGGGGGTGGCCACCCGGTGGGGAGGGCATCGGAGGGCCACCCCTCCCTCCTTGACGAGGGTCTAACAATGAACAAACTCTCTTCGCTCCGCGCGTGGACTCGATTTCAAGCCTTGACAGATATCTACATTCGATGTAGATTGCGCGGCGCAGGGGACGAACACCTTCAGGACGAGAGGGACGACTCGTGAGCAAGATCAAGCGTTCGGGTGCCGACGACCTCAGCACCTACATGGGGCAGGTGAGCGCGTACGGTCTTCTCACGCGCGAGGAGGAGTACCAGCTCGCCCTTCGCTGGCGTGACCAGCAGGACCCCGAGGCGGCCCGCCTCCTGGTGCTCTCGAACTTGCGGGCGGTCGTGAAGATCGCCGGGGAGTTCCGCAGCTACCACGCGAACTTCGCCGACCTGGTCCAAGAGGGGAACATGGGGCTGATCCGGGCCCTGGACCGCTACGACCCCGACCGGGGCACGCGCTTCCTCTCCTACGCCGGCTGGTGGATCCGCGCCTGCATCAAGGAGTACCTGCTCCGTACCCGCAGCCTCGTGCGGATCGGCACGACCCAGAAGCAGCGCATCATCTTCAGCCGCCTCGGCCGCGCCAAGGCCGAGATCGAGGACTCCGACCTGTCCCAGGAGGAGCGGTGGGGGCGCCTCGCCGAGATGCTGGGCGTGGACATCGAGTCGGTGAAGGAGATGGAGGGGCGCCTCTCGGGGTACGACCTCTCCCTCGATCAGCCCATCGAGGAGGGCTCCGGGGGGGCCAGCTACCTGGACATGGTCCCCGATACCGAGACCGACGTGGAGGGCCACGCCATCGTGAGCCAGGCCAAGGACGTCCGGGTCACCGCCATCGCCCAGGCCATGGAGACCCTCACCGAGAGGGAGCGGAAGATCATCCGGCGGCGCTACCTGGACGACGAGTCGGAGACGCTCAAGGACATCGGAAAGCAGCTCGGCATCAGCCGCGAGCGGGTGCGGCAGATCGAGCTGAAGGCGCGTGAGAAGATGCGCCGGAGCCTGGAGTCGACGCCCCTCGGCGCCGAGATCGCCGCCGAGTGGGCGGCGATCTCCGACGATGACGACGGCGACGGGGGCGGCGACGGGGACGAGGTCAAGGTCGCGTGACGGCGGCCTGGGGGAGCGGTCCCGGGGCCACGGCCCGGGATCCGCGGGATCCGCGCCCCAGGGCCGCGGCGCGGAGCGATCCGTGATCCCACGGAGGCACCCGGGACTGTACAAGATCGGCCAGCTCGCCGAGCGGGTCGGCCTGTCGGTGCGCCGCGTGCGCTACCTGGAGGAGCTCGGCCTCCTTCCGCCGGCGGCGGTGAGCGAGGGCGCGACCCGTTACTACTCCGACTTCGAGGTGGCGCGGGTGAGACTGGTGGAGCGCCTCGCCGCCCACGGGCTCCCCTTCAAGGTGATCGCCCGCGTCTTCGGCTGCGCCGAGGGTCAACCGGATGGCGGCCCGGACCAGGGGCTACCCGTCGACCGCGCCCGTGCCCGCCTGGAGGCCCTGGCGCGGGAACTGACCGCGCGGGCCGAGCAGCTCTCCCGGATGGCGGGCGACGCCCTCGCGCTCCGGGACCGGCTCGCCGAGTGCGGCGACTGCGCCGGGGACGTCAGCGCCGACCGCTGCGGCTCATGCGATCGCCCCGCGTCCTTCGGCGAGCACCTCTCGATGTTCCAGTCACTCCTGCCCGCGGGCGGCGGGCGGTTCGGCGAGGCCACCCCGCCGTGCCCAACGGTGGGCGGCGCGCCGCGGCGACGGGACGGAAGGGATCCTATTCCGGCGCCGGGACCGGAAGGTGGAAGTCCCGATAGAAGTAGTACCGGCTGAGCACGTAGCTCTTGGTGCTCATCTGGATCGCGGGCAGCGAGCGATCCGCGTGGGCCTGGGCGAAGTGGCTCTGGATGAAGAGGGCGAGGTCGGCCAGCGCCTCGGCGTCCTGGGCGAGCACCGAGAGGCCGATGTCGTGGTCTCCCACCAGCAGGTTGGCGCGGAGGATCCGGGCGCCGATCAGGCGGGGCGACGGCAGGTCCACGCCTATCTCCAGCCGCCGGTTGAGGCCCCGGAACTCCAGGAGCACCCTGGCCGGCTCCACCATCCCGCTCACGCCGATGAGGATGTGTCCCCGGGCCAGCAGCCGCGAGCGCAGCACGCAGATCCCCCGACCCGAGTTGTCGAACTCGAACAGGGGCCGCGCCCAGCTCCTCTGGATCCGCGTCACCCGGTCCCCCACCTGGCCCAGCAGGGTGGGCAGACGCGCGATGAGGGACCGCTCGGTCTCGGAACGGGCGGGGCCCCGCTCGTACTCCTCGAAGAAGGCGGCCCAGGCGTCCCGCCCCGCAGGATCCCCGTGGAGGTGGAGGTCCATGCGCCGCGCCAGGTCCTGCCTCTCGGCGGCCGTCTGCTCCCCTCGCAGGAGGCGCTGGATCTCGTCGTGCCGGGCCTCCTCGCCCAGCCTGAGGAACAGGAAGCGCAGGAGCGCCTCGGCGCCCGCGCGGAAGGCGGCGTCCCGGTCGGGCGAGTGGGTCTCCCGCTGCCTCCCCCGGGAGAGCCTCAGCCGCTGGAGCAGCCGGATGAAGTGGTGGTGGTCCTCCCGGAGGACGTGGTGGATCTCGTCGAGGTCCTGGGGCGACAGGAAGCCCCCGGGGTCCTCGCCGTTCCCACCGTTCTCTTCGCCCGCGGGTCGCCTCGGCATGTGGGTACCTCCCCGCCGAGGATAGCGTCCCTTCTGGCCCGGTCAACGACCGGCGGGACCGCCGCTCCCCCTCGGGGGCGCCCCTCGGACCGGGCCACGCGGACGCCACGGGCGAGGGGGGCTTGAATTCTCGACGAACTCGTTCAAGATTCCGGGCCCGATCCCACCCGCGGCCGACGCCCACCGGGAACCCGGGAGGCACCCTTGAGCGGACCCCAAGGCTCCGAAGACGAGAGGCGGACCCAGATCCTGGAGGCGGCCGCCCGCCTGCTGGACCACTACGGCCCCCACAAGACCACCGTCTCCGACATCGCCCGTGAGGCGAAGGTGGGTGTGGGCTCCGTCTACCTGGAGTTCCCCTCCAAGGAGGCCATCATCGAGGAGCTGTCCCGGCGCCGCCACACCACCGTGCTCGGGGCGATGAGGATGGCCGCCGAGGGCGCCGCCGGGGGGGGGTACTCCCGGCGCCTCCAGGCCGCGATGGACGCCCGCGTCGAGTCCTTCCTCGCCCAGGCCCAGGGGGGAGCGCACGCGGGCGACCTCGTCCACTGCTTCCACTCCGCCGTCAAGGGAGCCCACGAGAGGTACCAGGAGGAGGAACGGGCGCTGCTCTCGGAGCTCCTCGCGGAGGGCTCCCGCACCGGGGACCTCGACGTGGGCGACCCCGAGACCGCCGCCCGAGCCCTCCAGCGGGCGTACGCCAGCTTCTGTCCCCCCGCCCTGTACTTCATGCCCCGAGAGGACCTGCTCCCCCTCCTCTCGGTCCTCCACCACATCGTCCTCAACGGCCTCATCCGACGATCCTGACCGCCGCCCGCCGCGGTTTCCGCCCCAAGTCCGGCTCCCTTGGAGGGCGGGGCGGCATCCGGCGGCTACAGGAAGCCCGGAGAGCGACGAAGAGTCCACCGGACCCCGGGCTCGTCGGCCGCACCTCCCCGCCGGCGAGGCGTCGAGATCGTCACAGACGATGCGACATCCCCAGGCGCTTCCCTCGGGTGGACTCCCGCGATGGAAATCTTCGCCCCACCTCATCCGCGTGCTTGCCCCGAGACTGGCTGGCCCATATGCTGTGGGGGAAGCTCGTCAAGTGGTCTTTCGTACGCGACTTCACCCGCTGTCGTCCCCACAGAAAACTCGCTGACGCTCCAAGGATCGAGGACTCGCGTATCGCGCGCCATGGGACCGCTTGACAGAGCGGTGAACAAATCCGAGGTTCGCTCACACGTCATCCGTCATCGCTTCGCAGGGCGACACGACGGCAGATCCGGCGGGGACGGAGTCCCCGGCCGAGGCGCCCCAAGGGTGCCAGGGAGTACCGAATGACCCAGTCGCGTGGTGGCCCGGAGGCGCCGCGGTCGCCTTTCCCGCTCCTCCCCCTCCGCACCGGCGTGCTCTTCCCCGGCACGGTCATCACGTTGCAGGTGGGTCGGAAGCGCTCCGCGGCGCTGGTGCGAGACCTCAAGCCCGGGGAGTCGGTGATCGGCGTCGCGGTCCAGCGGGATCCCGACATGGAGGACCCCAGGACCTCCGACCTCCACCCCGTGGGGACCTTCGCCCGCGTCCACCAGGTGGGGCGGGCCGGCGACGAAATCTACGGGATCGTCGTCGAGGGGCTCGGCCGATTCCGCATGGACTCCGTCGTCCGCAGCGACCCCTACTGGATGGCGGAGGGGACTCCCATCGCCGACACCGCCTCCGATCCCCAGGTGGCCCGGAACCTCGCCGACGCGCTGCGGGACCGCATCCAGGAGCTCGCCACGACGGCCACCGGGCTCCGGCAGGTGGCGGCGTCGATGCGCCAGATCCAGGACCCCGGCCTCCTCGCCGACCGCGTCGCCGCCGCCCTGGAGATGGACACCGACAAGGAGGTGCAGATCCTCCTGAACCTCGACGTGGTCGACCGGCTCAAGCGGGTCACCGAGCTGGCGGGGGAGGTCAAGACCCTCACCGACATCAAGAAGAAGATCGACTCCGAGGTCCGCCGCGAGCTCAACAAGGGCCAGCGGGAGGCCCTGCTCCGGCAGCAGCTCCGGGCCATCCAGAAGGAGCTGGGGGAGGAGACCTCCAGCGACGACCTCAGCCCCCTCCGGGACCGCCTCGACCGGGCCGACCTGCCCGACGAGGCCCGCCGCGCCGCCGACCGCGAGCTCCGGCGCCTGGAGACCATGAACCCCGCCCAGGCGGAGTACAACGTCGTCCGCACCTACCTGGAGTGGCTCGCCGACCTGCCCTGGAGCGCCGAGGCCATCGTCCACGACGACCTCGACCGCGTGCAGCGGAAGCTGGACGACGACCACTTCGGCCTGACCGACGTCAAGCGCCGGATCCTGGAGCACCTCGCCGTGGTGAAGCTCTCCGGGAACCCCCGGGGCACCATCCTGTGCCTCTCCGGCCCCCCGGGAGTGGGCAAGACCTCCCTCGGCCAGTCCATCGCCGACGCCACCGGCCGCCCCTTCGTGCGCATCGCCCTCGGCGGGGTGCGTGACGAGGCGGAGATCCGCGGCCACCGACGCACCTACGTCGGCTCCCTGCCCGGCCGGATCATCCACGCGATGAAGAAGGCCAAGGTCCGCAACCCGGTCATGCTCCTGGACGAGGTGGACAAGCTCGCCAAGGGGTGGATGGGCGACCCCGAGGCCGCGCTGCTGGAGGTCCTGGACCCCGAGCAGAACAAGGCGTTCGTCGACCACTACGTCGAGCTGCCCTTCGACCTCTCGGAGGTGCTGTTCATCTGCACGGTGAACAACCTCGAGAACCTCTCCCCTCCCCTCCGGGACCGGCTGGAGATCATCGAGATCTCCGGCTACACCCCCGAGGAGAAGGGCCACATCGCCCGCAAGCACCTGATCCCCCGGCAGCTCCGGGAGCACGGGATCCGCGACGACGCCCTCCACGTCTCCGACGAGGCCCTGAAGGCGGTGATCCAGGCCTACACCCGCGAGTCGGGGGTGCGCCAGCTCAACCGCGAGATGCAGCGTCTCTGCCGCGCCATCGCCCTGGAGATCGCCCGGGGGGCCGACCGGGACGGGCTCCGGGTGGAGCTGACCGAGGACGCGCTCTCCAAGTACCTGGGGAAGGCGCGCTTCTTCAGCGACGTCGCCGAGCGGACCGCGACCCCCGGGGTGGCCACCGGCCTCGCCTGGACGCCGGTGGGGGGGGACATCCTCTTCATCGAGACCTCCCGCATGCCGGGCAAGGGCCGTCTGGAGATCACCGGGCAGCTCGGCGACGTGATGAAGGAGTCGGCCCGGGCCGCCCTGACCTTCGTGCGCAGCAACGCCGACGCCCTCGGGGTGGACCCCGCGTTCCTGGAGAGCCAGGACCTGCACATCCACGTCCCCGCGGGCGCCGTGCCCAAGGATGGCCCTTCGGCGGGGGTGACGATCTTCACCGCCCTCACCTCGCTCCTGTCGGGACGCCGGGTGCGCCACGACACGGCGATGACCGGGGAGTGCACGCTCCGCGGCCGGGTGCTGCCCGTCGGGGGGATCAAGGCGAAGGTGCTCGCGGCCCATCGGGCCGGGATCACCCGGGTGATCCTCCCCCACCGCAACCTCCGGGACATCGACGAGGTGCCCGAGGAGACCCGGGAGGTGATGGAGTTCGTCTTCGCCGAGGACATGAGCCAGGTGCTGGCCGCGGCCCTGGAGCCCGATCCTGCCGACGAGGGCGGGGTCGACGCCATCCCCGCCGTGGACTCCTCCAGCGACCCGGCCCGCGCCGTCGCCTGACCGCCCCCCCGCGGCGGCGGCGCAGGAAGCGTGCCGCGGCTCCACCGGGGCGACGCGGCGCCGAAGAGAGACACGGGAAAGGGACTTTGGGTGCGCCCCTCCAGGGGGGCGAAAGGGGTCTCGTGTCTCTCACGATCAACCAGAACGTCGCCGCGGTGCGGACCGTGACCCACGTCGGGCGGACCGCGGACAGGCTGCGCCAGAGCTACCTCCGCCTGTCCTCGGGCCTGCGGATCAACCACGCCGCGGACGACGCCGCCGGCCTGGCCGTGTCGGAGTCCCTGCGGGCGCGGATCGCCAGCCAGAAGGTGGCGCTACGCAACGCGGGGGACGGAGTCTCGGCGATCCAGGTCGCCGAGGGAGCCTTCGCCACCATCCACGGGATCCTCGGCCGGATGCGGGAGCTGGCCGTCCAGGGCGCCTCGGAGACCCTGGCGGACGACGAGCGCCAGTACCTGCATGTCGAGCTCCAGGGCCTGATCGCCGGCATCGACGACATCGCCGCCACCACCGCCTTCGGTGGGCTCCCCCTGCTGGACGGTACCCACGCCGCGGCGGGTCTCCAGGTCCAGGTCGGCGACGAGGGGACCGCCGACGACCGGATCCGGATCCCCCTCTGGGACGCTACCGCCAACGGGCTCGGGGTCCACTACGGCGACATCGCCTTCACCACGGCGGCGGGGTGCGTGGGCTCCCTCTGGCGGATCGACCGGGCCATCGACCTCGCGTCGGAGTACCGGGGCGAGCTCGGCGCGGCGCAGAACCGCCTCGGCACCGCCGCCGCCCACGTGCAGACCAGCATCGAGAACCTCTCCGTCGCCGAGTCCCGGATCCGCGACGTGGACTTCGGCGAGGAGACCGCCGCCATGGGGCGGGGCTCCACCTTCCAGCAGGCGGGGCTCTCGGTGCTCGCCCAGGCGAACTCGACCCCGGAGCGGGTGCTGGAACTGCTCCAGTGACGGATGCGGGCGTGGCGCTCGCCCCGGATCAGAACGCCGGCCCGATCCTCCCGCCGTCCTCCACCCAGACCATGACCTCGCCCGGCTCCTCCCCCAGCAGCGCCAGGGCCCCCACCCTCCCGATCCACCGCAGTCCGCGGCGCTCGAGGGTCCCGAAGGCGTTGGCGATCAGGCCGGGCACCCAGCCGACCTCCTCGACGAAGCTCCACGTCGAGATGGCTCCGGCAGAACACGTCCTCGCCGCCTGCCGCCGCGAATAGGCGCGATCCATCATGTCACCCCTTCCCGCCGCCTCCGTCCTCGGAAGCGAAGTGGAGCCGCACCCCGTCGTGGGTCGGGCTCCCGGACATCTCCCCGTCTGGAACCAGCGTGCCATCGCCGCCGTCCCGACACAAGGGTGGCGAGCAGAAGTCACCTGGCGGCCGGCTGGACTCGGGCGGCCCTCCCGCCTATGCTCCGGCGCCGGGAGCGCGGGACGATGCGGATCGTGGTGAACGGATCTCCGAGGGAGGCCCCGGATCGCGCCAGCCTGGCAGACCTGCTGGCGGGCCTCGGCCTCGATCCCCGGGGCCTGGCGGCCGCGGTGAACGGGTGCGTGGTGCCACGGGACGACCACCCCCGATTCGCTCTCTCGGAGGGGGACCGGGTCGAGCTGATCCGCGCCGTGGGCGGGGGCTGAGCTTGGGGGAGGCCGCCCGCGCTCGCTCCGCCTCCGCCGGCGGCTTCCTGCGGGACGTGGCCTGGACCCTGGGGGGCTCCGCCGGCTCCCTGGTGTTCGGGCTGGTGGCCGGAGCGGTCACGGCCCGCCTCCTGGGCCCCGAGGGGCGGGGCACGCTGGCCTTGCTCGTCAGCCTGGCGGGCATCGTCTCCCTGTTCTTCGGGTTTGGCCTCGCCAACTCGCTGATCTACTTCGTCTCGTCGGGACGCCACCCCCTGCGGGACCTGCTCCGCCTCCACTGGAAGCTGGTCTTCGCCACCACCGGCCTTGGCCTCGCCGCCTTCTGGAGCCTCGCGGGCGCGTTCGGCGGCGCCGTGGTCGGCACCGCGACCCCGGCCGCGGTGCTGGTGGCGGGCTGGCTCGTCTTCGAGACGCTCTTCGTCAAGCAGACCTCGGCCGTCCTGCGGGGGCTCCGGCGCATGCCGGAGATCGCGGTGGCGGGGGTCCTGCGGCAGGTGATCCGCGTCGTCCTGACGGTGGTGCTGGTCGCGGGCCTCGGGCTCGGGGTGACGGGGGCGGTGGTCGCCATCATCGCCGGTGGCCTCATCGCCGTGGCCGCTCCGCTGCGGAGCCTGCTCGTCCCCGACGTCGTTGCCGCTCCCGGTGGCGGGGGGGAACCGGTGCGGATCGGGGCCGTGCTCCGCTTCGGCGCCCTGGACTGGGTGCTCGGGTTCCTCTGGTTCGCCAACCTGCGGGTGGACGCCTTCCTGATCCAGCACTTCCTGGACTCGGCGGCCGTGGGGCACTACTCCCAGGCGGCGGGGCTGGCGGAGCAGCTCTGGTTGATCTCCTCCGCCATCTCCGCGGCCCTGCTGCCCAACATCGTCGCCCGATCCCCCTCCGAACGGGCCCTCTTCACCGCCCGGACCTGCCGTACCACCGCCCTCGTGCTGGCCCTGGTCGCCGCGCCGGGGATCCTGCTCGCGGGGCCGGTGATCCTGACCCTCTACGGCCGCGAGTTCCTGCCCTCGGTCCTCCCCTTCCAGGTGCTCGTCGGCGCCGCCATGGCCCTGGCGCTCCGGAGCCTGCTGGCGGAATACTTCCGCGCCCAGGACGCCCAGCGGGTGAGCATCGCCTGCACCGCCGTCGCCTCGGTCTTCAACGTCCTCGGCAACCTGTGGGCGATCCCCCGCTACGGCATCGTGGGGAGCGCGGTGGTGTCGATGCTCTCCTACGGGCTGGACCTGGCCCTCGCCCTCGCCGCGTTCCAGGTGTCCAGCGGCCTCCGGGCCCACCGGGCGCTGGTCCCGACCCGGGAGGAGATCGCCTCCCTCCGCCACCTCGGCGCCGCCGTGGGCCGAAGGCTCCGCCCCGCGACGCGGAGCGGGTGAGCGGGACCCATCAGTCCGCCACCGCCCGCAGCTCCGCCCCCGACCGGTCCACCAGGTCCCGCAGCACGGCGTCCTGGAAGGCAGCGTCCGGCAGGCCCTCCCGCCGGGCGTCGGCGCGCAGGTCGCAGGCGCGCCGCACCAGCGCCGCCACGTCCCGCTGCCAGGCGGCGGCCTCGTCCCCGATGCTGGCGGCCTCCGCGCGGCGGTCCCGCACGATGGCCACCACCCCCGCCAGGGTGAGGGCGGAGCTGAGGGCCACCATCGGCGCGAGGAGCACGGCGGGGGGCGGCGCGTCCCCCACGGCGCCATCGGTCAGCGCGTGCCCCACGGCCCACAGGAACCAGGCGGGGATGGCCAGCACGGCCCCACCCAGCGCGCCGATGGGGGCAGCGGTCGCCGCGAGGGCGGGTACGACCAGCAGGCCCCGGACAGTGTCCCGGCGCACCCTCCGCCGCCGCGACCGCAGCGACTCCCCCGTCCGGAGCAGCCCCCCGTAGTCCTCCTGGGCGGCGGCGATGGCCCTCGCCAGGCGCTGGCGATGCTCCGCCGCGCCCCGGCGCCGGTCCTGGACCCGCCGCCGCGCCCGCTCGGCCTCGGTGATGGACCGGACCAGCCCTCGGAGCCCCCGGCGGGGATCGGGCTCGGCCCCCGCGACGATCTCCTCCGGGGGGGGCGGCTCCAGCGCCCCTCCACCGGCGACGTCGAGACCCCGCCACGCCGCCCGGAGGGCCTGGCGGGCGGGGAGCAGCCCGCCGGACGCCGCCGCCGAGCCCACCGCCGCGCGCGCCAGCCGGACGGCCTCGCGGGCGTCCTGGACCGGTCCCGCCTGCTCCGGCGGCGCCGACTCCAGCCACCTCCCCGCGCCGGCGATGTCGTCGTCGAGGCGTCCCCGGAGGCGGTCCAGGGCGAGGGCGGCCCTGTCGCGCCCGCCGCGCACCGCCGCCAGCATGCGGGGGCGCAGGGGGGCGAGATCGGGGTCGGCGGCGAGGCTCAGGGCCAGTGCGGGCCTGGACTCGACCAGCGACTCCAGCACCGGCCCCGCCCGGGCGGCGAACCCCGCGACCGCCGCGGCCTTCAGGGCGACGTAGTGCAGCTCCCCCTCGGTCCCGGGGGCGGCGCCGGGGCGGCCCCCGACCTGTCCCCGCGCCGGGTCCAGCAGCGACCGCCCCTCCTTCACCGCCTGGATGCAGCCCCTGGGATCCCCCAGCAGGAGGCGGGTCCAGGCGAGCTCGGCAGCGGCCTCGGCGGCAAGCCCGGGCCAGGACCGGCTCGCCCCGCGGACGCACCTCTCCAGCAACTCGACTGCGCGGGGGAGGTCCAGCGCCGGCGGCTCCCAGATCAGGGCGTGGGCCACGGAGCGGAGCAGCTCCACGTCCTCTCCGCCCCCTCTGCCCCGGTCGATCCCCTCGAAGAGCCCGAGCGCGGTGGCCAGGCGCCCCTCGGCGAGCTCGTGGAGCACCCGGTCCCGTGTGGCGGCCGGCTCCGATGCGTCCGCAATCGACCGGAGCAGCGCCCGCCGCTCCGGGTCCGCCCGGTCCCGGAGCCAGGCGGCCCGGACGAGGCCGCTCTGGAGCAGGCTGACGCCGCCGGCGAGGGGGTCGTCCGGATCGATTGGGGCCGTCTCCGGGTCCGCCCCGGCGGGGTCCGGACCGGGCCCCTGGCCCAGCAGGACCTCGACGAGGTCCGGCACGGCGCGGGCGGCGTGGTCCGCGAGGGCTCGGGCGAGGTGGCGCAGCCCGATCTCGGGGTGCCCCGACGCCACCGCCTCCCGGAGGACGGGATCCCGGTGGAGGGCCTGGACGTGAGCGGCCCAATCCTGGCCGTGGGAATAGATGGAGGCCATCTCCTCCTCCTTTCGGAGGGTGGGGTGGAGACTTGAGGCCGGGGGCCGCGACGGCCGTGGGGGGAGTGGGAGGTGGGGTGCGGGGTGTGTTGGGGGCGCGGGCACGGGCACGAAGCACGGGCACGAAGCACGGGCACGAA
>JAKLKC010000068.1 GCA_023150875.1 Myxococcota bacterium
GAGGCGGAGGCGGTACCACCAGGGGGAGGCTGGCGGGGGGGACGGGGGAGACCGCGGGAGCGACGTCGTCGATCACCACCTGCCCGCCGTCGCCGAAGACGCCGCTGTCGAACAGCGGGCCCTCCGCCGTCGCCGACTCGGGGGCGGCCAGGGTGGGAGGGGGCGAGAGGGGGGCCGGCGGCGGGAAACCGGGCGCGGGGGACGGGGCCGGCCCCGACGGCATCGCCGCCAGCGAGGCGGGGGGCGCCATGGGAGCGGCGGAGGGGGGCGCGGCGATGGGGGCCGTGGGGGGAGGCGGCGCCGCCGGGAGGGTCCCGCTGGCCGCGGGGGAGATGTCCACGGGGCCCTGGGGGCGGACGACGGGGATCGAGGGCTCGGTGATGGTCCGCAGTTCCGCGGTGAGGCTGCCGATGGGCGCCATCGCCCCGGTCTCGTACCGCTGGAGCTCGGGGATGGTCGTGATGACCGTCCGCTCGTCCCCGGGGGGGGACGCCGCGTAGTCCGGAGCGGGCCCGACGACGGTGCGGCCGTCCCCCGCCTCTGGGGGAGGCGCGCCGGCCGCTCCCCCCTTGCGGATGATGATCTTGTGCCCGCACCGCTTGCAGGTCGCCTTGTTGACCTCTTTGACGAGCTTGTCGTCGGCGATCCGATAGACGGCGCCGCAGCTATCGCAAACGACTCTCATTCGCTGTCCCGGTTCCGCCGGTGCCGCCTGCCGCGGCGCCGGGGGAACGGTTTCCTGGGCCCCGCCACCGGGTCGAGGCCGTCACGGCCGGCCGCCCCCGATCCGACGAGGCGGATCCACCGGGCCCGGGTTCGGGCGCCAGCCGGCGGCAGAACACAAGCGTTCTACCGGCGGGTGCAGGGGGTGTCAATCCGCTCCCGCGGCCTCCAGGTCCAGGACAAAGGGCTGGAGGGCACGGGTGAACTCGATCCGGTGGACCAGGTCCGTCAGGTAGTTCATCCGGTCCGTCTGCCACACCAGCACCGGCGAGAGCTCGTAGCTCCCGATCCACTCCTCGTACAGGCGCTGCAGCCCCCGGAGGTAGGCGGGAGGGATCGCCATCTCCTCGGGGCGGCCCCGGGCCCGGATCCGCCGCCGCATCGCCGTCATGGAGCACTCCAGGTAGATCAGCAGGTCGGGGGGCTCCAGGGACTCCTTCATGCCGGCGTACAGGTCGCGGTAGGTCTCCCAGTCCCGGTCCGCGATCAGGCCCCGGGAGTGGAGGTGCCGGGCGAAGATCTCCGCGTCCTCGTAGATCGTCCGGTCCTGCACCACCGTCCCGGGCACCCGCTGGAGCTCGATGTGGGCGCGGAACTTGTGGGCCAGGAACGAGACCTGGCTGTGGAAGGCCCAGCGCCCCATGTCCTGGTAGAAGTCCGGAAGGTACGGGTTCTGGCGGTCGGGCTCCTCGAAGGGCGTCAGGCCGTACCGGGAGCACAGGTACTTCAGCATCGTCGTCTTGCCGACGCCGATGTTCCCGGCGACGGCGACGAACCGCCTCGGGCGCGTCCTGGGCAGGGGCGCGCGGCGGGATCCGGGGGGTCTGCCGGCCTGGGTCAAGGGGCTGCTCCGCTCTCGCCCCGAAGGTTAGCAGGAAGGAGGGCTCCGGTGCGGGGAGCCGGGTGCGGGGCACGGTCGGGGCGGCGGGGGGGCGCGGGCGGGGGGGCGGCGGGGCTGCTAGACTCGTCCCGATGAGCGACCCCCAACCGCCCCGCCTCGCCTTCCTGGGCGCCGCCGGCACCGTCACCGGGTCCCGCCACCTCGTCGAGGTGGGGGGCCGCGCCGTGCTCTTCGACTGCGGCCTCTTCCAGGGGCTGAAGGCGCTGCGCCGGATGAACTGGCAGCCCTTCCCCTACGAGGCGGGGCGGATCGCTGGCGTCGTGCTCAGCCACGCCCACCTGGACCACTCCGGGTGGCTGCCCCGGCTGGTGAAGGAGGGGTTCCGGGGGCCCATCTGGTGCACCCCGCCCACCCGAGACCTGCTCCGGCTGCTGCTCCTGGACGCCGCCGCCATCCAGGAGGAGGAGGCCGCCCACGCCAACCGCCACCGCTGGTCCCGGCACGATCCCGCCCTGCCCCTGTTCACCCGCGAGGACGCCGAGAGGGCCCTGGACCGGGTGGAGGTGGTGCGGTTCGACCACCTGGAGGAGCCCTTCCCCGGCCTGTCGTTCCGCTACGCCCGGGCCGGGCACATCCTCGGCGCCGCCCTGGTGGAGGCGTGGCTCGGATCCGGATCCGGGCAGGTGAAGCTGGTCTTCACCGGGGACCTCGGGCGGTACGGGCTGCCCATCCTCCGGGATCCGGTGACGGTGGCCGAGGCGGACCACCTGCTGCTGGAGTCCACCTACGGCGACCGCGACCACGGCGACGAGGACCCCGGCGACGCCCTGGCCCGGGAGGTCCGGGCCGCCGCCGCCCGCGGGGGGATGCTGCTCATCCCCGCCTTCGCCGTGGGGAGGACCCAGGAGGTCCTGTGGCACCTGCGGGAGCTGGAGGAGCAGCGCCGGATCCCGAAGCTGCCGGTCTTCCTGGACAGCCCCATGGCCCGGGCCGCCACCCAGGCCTACGCCGCCCACGCCTCGGAGCACGACGACGAGATGCGCCTGGCGGCGCGGTGGGGAGAGCCCCTCTCCACCGCCCGCTTCGACGTCGTCGAGACCCGGGACGAGTCCCGGCGCATCAACGGGATGAAGGGGCCGGCCATCGTCGTCGCGGGGAGCGGGATGGCGACGGGGGGGCGGATCCTCCACCACCTCCGGCAGCGCCTCCCCGATCCCTCGTGCACGGTGCTCTTCGTGGGGTACCAGGCGGCGGGCACCCGGGGGAGGCTCCTGGTGGACGGCGCGGCGGAGGTCAAGATGCTGGGGGAGGTGGTGCCGGTGCGGGCGCGGATCGCCCGGATCTCGTCGTTCTCGGCCCACGCCGACGCCTCGGGGCTCCTTCGGTGGCTCGGGGGCTTCGTGCGGCCCCCCCGGACGACCTGGCTGGTGCACGGCGAGCCCGAGGCGTCCCGGGCCCTGCGGGTCCGCATCGAGAGGGAGCTGGGCTGGCGGGTGCGGATCCCCGATCTCGGGGATTCCGTAGAGCTGGACGGGATCGTGGCGGAGGCGGAGCCCGCCGCCCCGGGCCGGGGGGCGGGATGATCAGCCTCGCCCACCTCGGCCGGATCTGCGACATCCTTGTCGGCGACGGCCTGATGCACGAGGGCCAGGTGCGGGACGCGATGGTGCGCCACGCCGTCCAGGAGAAGCGCATCCTCATCGAGAAGCGCTCCCAGCTCCGCAAGCTGCTGGGGAGGCAGCGGGTGATCTACGAGGTGGGGGAGATCGAGGTCATCGCCTCCTTCGACTTCCCCATCCCCGGCCGGGGGGACCAGCGGCTCACCGAGGCGACCATCACCGAGGCCGTCGCCCGGCACCTGGGCCTGCCCTACGTGGTCCCCGATCCCCTCCAGCTCGACTACCGGCTGGTCACCGAGACCTTCCAGGGGGCCTTCGCCGAGCGCCACCTCGTCATGCCCATCCGGAGGGCGGGCAAGACCCTGACCGTGGCGGTGGCCAACCCCTTCGACACCCAGCTCGTCGAGAACCTGGAGCGCTTCACCGGCAGCCGCATCGAGGTCGTGGTCGCCTCCAAGGCGGACATCCTCAGGACCATCCTGGAGTACCACGGGTTCAAGAAGTCGATGGACGTGGCGGCGGAGCAGTTCCGCACCGAGCTCGTCGACATCGCCAACCTCGAGCAGTTCTGGAAGATGACCGGCGCCGGCGAGCCCGACGCCGAGGCCCGTCCCGTCGTCCAGGCGGTGTGGTTCCTGTTCAACTACGCCTTCGAGCAGAGGGCGAGCGACATCCACATCGAGCCCAAGCGGGAGTTCTCGCTGGTGCGGCTGCGGATCGACGGGGTCCTCCACAAGGTCCACATGCTGCCCAAGGTGGTGCACCCCGCCATCGTGTCCCGCATCAAGACCCTGGCGCGCATGGACATCGCCGAGAAGCGGCGCCCCCAGGACGGCCGCATCAAGACCGAGCACGGCGAGCGCGAGGTGGAGCTCCGGGTGTCCTCCACCCCCACGGTCTTCGGCGAGAAGGTGGTGATCCGGATCTTCGACCCCGAGGTGCTGCTCCAGGACGTGGAGAGCCTGGGCTTCTTTCCCCGGGAGCAGGAGCTGTTCGAGTCCTTCCTGTCCCACACCACGGGGCTGATCCTGGTGTCGGGACCGACGGGATCGGGCAAGACCACCACGCTGTACTCCTCCCTCCAGTACCTCTCGAGCCCGACGGTGAACGTCTGCACCATCGAGGACCCCATCGAGATGGTGCACGAGGAGTTCAACCAGATGGCGGTGCAGCCCAAGATCGGCTTCGACTTCGCCCACGCGCTGCGGACGGTGCTCCGGCAGGACCCGGACGTGGTCATGGTGGGGGAGATCCGCGACAACGAGACGGCGGAGCTGGCGATCCAGGCGGCGCTGACGGGCCACCTGGTGCTCTCCACCCTCCACACCAACGACGCCGCCACGGCGGTGACGCGCCTTCTGGACCTGGGGGTGATGCCGTTCTTGATCAGCTCGGTGCTGGTGGGGGTGGTGGCCCAGCGGCTGATGCGGACCAACTGCGTCCACTGCCGCATGGACACCTTCTTGAGCCAGGAGCAGGTCCAGGCCCTGGCCATCCCCGGGGGCGACGGCAGGAGGCTGCGCGTGCGCTACGGCGCCGGCTGCGCCCGGTGCCGCGGGACGGGGTACAAGGGCCGCACGGGGGTCTTCGAGGTGATGCCCATCAACGAGAAGATCCGGCAGCTCGTCCACGACCGGGCGACGGCGAGGGAGATCAAGCGCGAGGCGATGAGCGAGGGGATGCTGACGCTGCGGGAGTACGCCATCAAGAGGCTGGCGCAGGGGGTGACCACCTACGAGGAGGTGGTGCGGGTGACGAGCGAGTGAGGAGGGCCGGCCCCGGGGGGGCACCCCGGGGACCGGGAGCCCGTCACCGCGCCCACACGTCCGGGGCGACGGCGAAGGGATCGGGGGCGAAGCCGCTGGCGCGCTCCCGCTCCCGCAGGCGGTCCCGGGGGGGCCGGGAGGGGATGACCCCCAGGCGCACCAGCTCGGGCCGGTACTCGTAGCGCAGGGAGATCGTCGCCGCGGGGGCGCTCTCCAGGTCCAGGTGGACCTGCTCCACCCGGTGGCCCACCCTGCGGCCGATCCCGGTGGCGGCGTAGTCGTCGGCGGAGCGGCGCGCGCTCGACTCGGCCTTGGCGGAGGGCGTGGGGGCGCTCCGGGGGGCGCCGCTCGCCTGGCCCCGGGGCGCGGCGGCGGACGGGGACCGGGCCTCGCCCCCCGCGGAGTCCCCCAGCCCCGACCTCTCCCGGCCGGCGGCGCCGTAGCCCCACCCCTCGTCCTCCTCCGGCTCCCAGTCAGGCTCGGGAGGGGGAGGCGGCACCCACCGCTCGTAGAAGACCGCGGCGGAGATCGTCCCCAGGTTGCGGGTGTCCCCGAGCCAGGCGCCATACGAGGAGCCCTCGGTGGTGAAGTAGAAGCGCCGGGCGGCGGAGCCCTCCACCTGCCACCCCGGCACGTCCACGTGGCCGTAGGGCTCCACCACCCACTTGCGGGACTCGGCGGCGGTCCCGTGGCGGGCGTCGATGGAGTTCAGCCCGTCGACGGCGAGGGCGATGGCGGCGCGGCGCGACGTGTGGTTGGTCAGCCTCACCGTGTACTCCCGGTCGGGAAGGGCCTCGACGTAGCGCTTGCCCTTGTGGACGTACTCCCGCACCGCCCGGCCGTCCACCCGCACCTCCATGGAGAAGCCGGAGGCGGTGGCGGCCCGGGCGGACCCGGCGGGGGCGGCGCAGGCGAGGGCCAGGGCGGCGATGGCGAGGCAGGGGGCGGCGCGGGACATGGCGTGACCTCGGGGCCGGCCGGCGTCCCCGCGGAAGGCGGGTCGGCGGCTGCGGGACAGGGCCATGGACAGCGCGCCCCCGGGCCGGGTTCCGAGAAAATCGCTGCTCCCCGTCGCCCATCCGACGGGGAGTCGCTGGGGAAGGGGCTTCGGGGCGGCGCGCTAGCGCAGCGGGTCCCGCCACCGCAGCGAAGCGAACCGGGCGAAGTCGGTGTCGCAGGAGTGGACCTCGCCCTGGTACTCGATGGCGTAGGCGGCGAGCTGGACGTCGGTGGTCAGGTTGGCGCCCGTCCCGGCGTCCCGCAGGAGCGACCACGCGACCTCCAGGTGGCGTGGACCCGGGACCAGGAAGCGCACCTGGGGGCGCGCGAGCCAGCGCTCCGCCGTCGCCACCGCCGCGTGGACGTCCATGGGCGGGGCGAACACCCGGGGGTTGGTGGCGACGCGGATGAACCCGAACAGGGCTGGCGCGGTGAGCGCGACCTCGGCGTCGTCCGACAGCAGCCGCTCCCACCACGCGCGGGCCCGATCGTGCTCGGGGAAGGCGGTGAAGTGGGCGTAGATGAGGAGGTTGACGTCGGGGACGATCATCCGGGGCCCGTGTCCTTGCCGCCCAGCACGGCCGCATCCTCCAGCTCGTCGGCCAGCCGGTTGAACCCCCGCAGGTCGTAGCCCGGCAACAGGCGCGCCTGGTGGGGTTCGACCGCGTACGGAGGCGGTCGCGCCGGGCCTGACCCGGGTGAGAGCCCCCGCCGCACCGCGGCGTTGACGACCTCCTTGAACGTCGACCGGGTGCGGTGCATCGCCTCCCGGATCAGGCGCTCGACGTCCGGGTCCAGCGTCAGGGTGGTTCGCATGGAGGCATCTTGATGCCTGGATCGTGGACAGTCAAGGTGCCTCCGGTGACCAAGGGGGTCAGGCACCGACACATTTACATTTAGGCCCCCCGATCGCCCTCGCTCTCGCCCCCCGGCGGCGTCAGGGCCGGGGAACGGGGGGCGGGCGGCGGCGGCGTCGCTTGGAGAGGGCCGCCTCCTCGGTGGCGAGGGCGACCCGCTCCAGGCCGGTTGCGCCTCCCTCGCCCCCCACGGCGTCGGCGATGGCCTCCTGGTTGAAGGTGGTGAAGGTGCGGAAGGACCACCACATGAGGTTGAACCAGGGCGGCGCGGGGAGCTTGCCGGTCACCAGCACCTCCGCCGCGCCCAGGCCGCCGAAGGTCAGGGGGAGCAGGATCCGCAGGTCGGCGGTGCCGCGGGTGGCGCGGTAGAGGTCCGCGTTCAGCTCGCCGAAGAGGACCGCCACCGCCCGCGCCAGGCGGCTGCCCATCACCGCCATCTCGGTGGGCGGCGGGGTGGGCTCCCCCGGCCGCACCAGCTTCGATGCCCCGAGGGCCGCGGCGCACCGGTCCAGGACCTCGTCCTCGGACCATCGGTCCGGGTCGTAGTGGACGATGAGGCTGCCGGTGACGGGGTGGTGGTCGACGCGATCCACCTCGGTCAGGCGACCGACCCGCTCCGCGGCGGACCGGAGCTCGGTGGGGTCGGGGGAGGGGCCGCGCCACAGGCGGATCCGCAGCCGCCCGGGGAGCTGGTGGGCGACGAAGACGGCGCCCCGCACCTCAGACCTCCCGCCGGGGACGGGTCTCGGCGGCCCTCTCCCGGGCGCGGTGGCGCGCCTCGGCGACGATGTCCTCGAAGCGCTCCTTCTCCACGTGGGCGGCGTAGGCCACCCCCTCGAAGCCCGCGAAGGCCACCGCCAGGAGCTCCACCAGCACCGGACGGAGGCGGCGGGCCAAGAGGGCGGTGGCCACCCCGGCGACGTAGCCCGAGGCGAAGGACAAGGGATCGATCTTCAGCGACATGCTCCCCCCTGGCGACGACGCTAACCCGCGCCCCCCGGGCCGGCACGGTCCCCCTTCCCGGAGCGGGGCCCGAAGCCCCGCCGCTGGACCGCCGCCTTGCCGATCTCGACGGCCGCCGCCGGGGTCGCCGCGGCGAGGGCGGCGGTGGCCCAGTCGGCGGGGGTGAGGCGGGCGAAGCGCAGCAGGCCCCCCAGAGGGGGGACGAAGACGGCGGCGACCTGCAGGGCGAGGGTGCCCGCCACCGCGGCGACCATGGCCGGGTTCCCCCGGGGATCGAAGGAACGCCAGGGCTCGGGGGCGCGGCAGCCCATCCCGTACAGGAGCTGGCCCCCCGCCAGGGCCTGCACCGCGACGGTGCGGGCCCGGGTCAGGTCGCCGGTGCGGCGCAGGGAGGACTCGAAGGCCGCCATGGACGCCGCCAGCAGCAGGGCGGCGCCCACCAGGACGGACCTCCCCTCCTCCCGGGTGAGGAGGGGCGCGCCCGGGCGCCGGGGCGGGCGCTCCAGGACGTCGGGATCCCCGGGCTCCAGGCCCAGGGCGATCCCCGGCAGGGCGTCGGTGGCGAGGTTGATCCACAGGAGCTGCACCGGCAGGAAGGGCTCGGGCCGACCCAGCGCCGCGGCGCTCAGGGTCATCGCCACCTCGCTGGCGTTGGTGGCCAGCAGGAAGCGCAGCGCCTTGCCGATGTTGTCCCGGAGCACCCTCCCCTCGGCGACGGCGCCGACGAGGGCCGAGAAGTCGTCGGTGGCCAGCACCACGTCGGCCACCTCCCGGGCGACCTCGGTGCCCTCCCGGCCCATGGCGACCCCCACGTCCGCCGCCCGCAGCGCCGGGCCGTCGTTCACCCCGTCGCCGGCCATGGCCACCACCTCCCCGGAGCGCCGCAGGGCCTCGATGATCCGCAGCTTGTCCGAGGGGGAGACGCGGCAGAACACGTCGGTGCGGGCGACGGCGGCGAGCATCCCCTCGGGCCCCAGGTGGCGCAGCTCCGCGGCGTCGGTGACCACGGCGCCCCCGCGGCCCAGGCCGAGCTGGCGGCCGATGGCCCGCCCCGTCGCCGGCTGGTCGCCGGTGATCATCACGGTGCGGATCCCGGCCCGGCGCGCCGTCTCCACCGCCTCGGCGGCCTCGGGCCGGACGGGGTCCTCCAGGGCGGCGAGGCCGAGCCAGGTCAGGTGCCGGGACCGGGAGGCCGCCGCCGCGTCCGGCGCGATCCAGCGCCAGGCCAGCCCCAGCACCCGCGCGCCGCCGTCCGCCAGCCGCCCGTTGGCCTCCCGGACCTCCCGGCGCCGCTCCTCGGTCATGGGCAGGGGCTCGCCCCCGATCTGCACCCGGGAGCAGTGCTCCAGGACCCACTCGGGGCTGCCCTTCACCGCCACCAGCAGCACGCCGCCGGGGGCGCGGTGGACGGTGATCACCCGGGGCTCGCGTTCTCCCCGGAGGACCTGCTCGGTGCGGGGGAAGCGGCGGCGCAGGAGGAGGGGATCGATCCCCCGGCCGACGGCGTCGGCGAGGAGGGCGGTCTCGGTGGGGGATCCCCGCAGGCGCAGGCCCCCGTCGGGCAGCCTCCTCGCGTCGACCTCGCTGTTCAGGCAGGCCACCTTCAGGGCCTGGAGCAGGTCGACGTCGTCGGTCCCGGCCGAGGGCTGGGGCCGCGCCACGAGGTCCCCGTTGGTGCCGGGGGAGGGTCCGGGAGGGGGGACGAGCCCGGGGACCTCCCCCGCTGGAAGGGCCCACGCCGCCAGGCGCATGCGGTTGAGGGTGATGGTGCCGGTCTTGTCGGCGCACAGCACCGTGGCGGATCCCAGGGCCTCGGCGGCGGGGGTGCGGCGCACCAGCACGTCCCGGCGCATCAGCCGGCGCATGCCCAGGGCGAGGGTGGTGGTGGCCACCGCCGGCAGCCCCTCGGGGACCGCGGCGACGGCGAGGCTGGCCGAAGACGACAGCAGCGAGACCCAGTGCCGACCCCGCAGCCAGCCGATCCCGAAGAGGGCGACGGAGGCTCCCCCCGCGGCCACGGAGAGCTTCGTCCCCAGGCGGGCCAGGTCGTTCTCCAGGGGGGCCCGCCCGGCGCGGGTGCCCGCCACCAGCGCCTGCACCCGGCCGATCTCGCTGGCGGCGCCGGTGGCGACGGCGATGGCCTCGCCGTCCCCCGAGGTGACCAGGCTGCCGGCGTGGACCAGGGAGCGCCGCTCCGACAGGGGCGCGTCGGCGCTTCGGACGGGGGAGATCTGCCGGGGCTCGGCCTCGGTCTCGCCGGTGAGGGCGGCCTCGTTCACCATGAGCCCGCGGGAGGAGATCACCCGGGCGTCGGCGGCCACCAGGGAACCCGCGGGCAGGAGCAGGACGTCCCCGGGCACCACGTCGGCGGCGTCGACCTCGAAGGTCCGGCCCCCCCGCCGCACCCGGGCCCGGGGCGCCCCCAGGCGGCGCAGGGACTCCAGCGCTCGCTCCGCCGCCTGCTCCGAGGCCACGCCGATGGCGGTGTTGAGGCCGAGGACGGCGAGGATGGAGGCGGCGTCGGCGAGGGCCCCCGTGGCGAACGACAGGGCGGCGGCCCCCGCCAGGAGGGCGACCGGCACCTGGAACACCTGCTCCGCCACCATCTCCCCCAGGGAGCGCCCCTCGGCCTCCACCGGGTTGGCGCCGAGCCGCCGGAGCCGCGCCGCCGCCTCCTCCTCGGCGAGGCCCGAGGCGGGGTCCACCCGCAACAGCGCCGCGACGCGCTCCGCGTCCACGGCGTGCCAGGGGAACCGCTCCCCGCCCCCCCCGTCCGAGGTGGCGATCCGCCGCCACGCCTCCCCCAGCAGGGCCCGGGCCTGGTCCTCGCCCAGGACCCGGGGGCTGTAGCGCAGCAGGGCGGTCCCGGTGCGACTGGAGGCGTGCAGGTCCCACACGCCGGGCAGGCCGAGCACGGCGCTCCGCAGCCCCCGGGCGAGGTGGGGCTTCGCGGCCAGTCCCGGGAGGACGGAGCGGATCCGGCCCGGCACCGCCGAGAGGGTGCGCGGGGGCGGCCCCTCCGCCTCGTCCCGGGGGCCCTCGTCCCCGGGGTGGAAATCCGTGGCCCCGGCCGCGACCGGACCTATCATCAACCGGTATCCTCCTTCCCTCCCGAGGGGACGCCTCGTCATCGATGGACCCGCCGCCCGCGCCGACCCCGCCCGGGGTGGTCGTCGGCCGCAGGCCCCGGACCGGAGCGAGCGCCGTGCCACCGGGAGGCGGGGGGCGGGACCCCCTCCTCCAGGAACCCTTACGCCCCGGCCGTTCCCGGCCCACGGGCCCGGAAGTCCAGGACGTGCAGCGACGGCGCGGTCTGTCCCTCGGAAGGGTGCTCGGCCTGGCGCTGCTGCTGGCGATGGCCGTGGGCCTCGCCGCGTGGTGGCGGCGGCCTCCCGCTCCGCTGGAGGTCCCCACCCGCCTGGCCGAGCGGGGATCGGTGGAGGAGCTGGTGGTGTCGACCACCCAGGGGGTGGTGAGGCCGAGGCGGCAGGTTCAGGTCCGCGCCACGGTACCGGGCAACCTCCTGTCGGTGGCGGTGGCCGAGGGGGAGAGGGTGCGGGAGGGGCAGGTGCTGGCGGTGTACGACGACCGGGTCCTCGCCGCCCAGGAGGCCGTCGCCGTCGCCCAGGCCGAGGCGTCGGCCCGCCTCCTCGCCCAGGCCCGGGCGGCGGCGGGGGTGGGGGCGATCCCCCCCGCCGAGCTGGAGCGGGTGGAGGACCAGGCGGCGGTCGCGGCGCGCCAGGCGGCGGCGGTGCGGGCCCAGCGCACGCCCTACCGGGTGGTGGCCCCCTTCCCGGGGCTGGTCACCCGGGTGCTGGTGGAGGCGGGGGACGCGACGGTGCCGGGGGCGCCGATGCTGGAGCTGGTGGACGACGGCGCCCTCCACGTCCAGGCCCGCATCGACGAGACGGACCTCCCCCGGGTGCGGGAGGGTCAGCCGGTGCGGGTGACCCTGGACGCCTGGCCCGACGACGCCGTCCCGGGCGAGGTGGGGCGGATCGCCGAGGTGGTGACCCAGGAGCCCCCCTTCGCCCGCACGGTGGCGCTGGAGGTCGGCCTGCCCGGGGCCGGCGGGACGGGCGGGCCCTACCCCCGTCCGGGGATGTCGGCGGACGTGGAGATCGTGGTGGGCCGGGGCGAGGGGGTGGTCGTGCCCACGGTGGCGGTCTTCGAGAGGGAGGGGGAGCGCTACGCCTGGGTGGTCGCCGGCGGCCGGCTCCAGAGGAGGCGGGTGGAGATCGCCGCGGGGAACTGGGAGTGGACGGCGGTCTCGGCGGGGATCGACCCCGGGGACCGGGTGGTGGTGGCGACGGACACCAAGGGCCTGGCGGAGGGGAGGGCGGCGGTGGACGCGGCCGAGGGGCGGGCGGCGGCGGCGGGGCCGGGTCGGGAGGGGCGGTGATCGCCCTCGAGACCCCGGCCATCGCCTGGGAGGCGCTCCGCAGCAACCCCGTCCGCACCCTGCTCACGATGCTGGGGATCGTGATCGGCGTGACCTCGGTGATCCTGCTGATGAGCGTGGGCGAGGGGGCGCGCAACTACCTGGTGGAGCAGTTCGCGGGCCTCGGGACCAACGTGCTGATGGTCCAGCCGGGCCGGACGAAGACCCGGGGCTTCGGGCCGATGTCCGGGGGCTCGGAGCACCCCCTGAGCGTGCGGGACGCCGAGGCCCTGGACCGCTTCTGCCCGTCCCTGGACGGGGTGTCGGGGGTGGTGCTGGGCTCGGTGCCGGTGCGCCACCGCGGCCGTACCCGGGACGTGATGGTGTTCGGGGTGGAGGAGGACTACCCGAAGATCCGCCACATCGGCGCCGACGTCGGCGGCTTCGTCACCGCGGCCGACGTCGGCGGCCGGCGGCGGGTCGCGGTGATCGGCCGCACGGTGGCCAAGGAGCTGTTCGGGCAGGAGAGCCCCCTGGGTCAGGCGGTGACCGTGGCGGGCTCCCGGTTCCGGGTGATCGGCCTCATCCAGCCCAAGGGGATGTCCCTCGGCTTCGACTTCGACGACCTGGTGCTGGTGCCGGTCACCGCCGCCCAGGACCTGTTCCGAACCGACAACCTCCTCCAGATCCTGGCCCACGTCCGCTCGGCGGACCGGGTGGACCAGGCCCGGGCGGAGATCGAGAGGGTGCTGCGGGACCGCCACGGGGGGGCCCTGGACTTCACCATCGTCAGCCAGGAGGCGATGCTCTCCACCTTCGGCAACATCGCCCGGATGATGACCTTCTTCCTCGGGGTGATCGCCGCCATCAGCCTCGCGGTGGGCGGGATCGGGATCATGAACATCCTGCTGGTGGGCGTGGGCGAGAGGACCCGGGAGATCGGCCTGCGGAAGGCCCTGGGGGCGACCCGGGGGGACATCCTGGCCCAGTTCCTCATCGAGAGCGTCGCCATCGGCATGGCGGGGGGGCTCGCGGGGATCGCCCTCGGCGTCGGCGGCGCCCTGCTGGTGCACCGGATCGAGGACGCCATCCCGGTGCGGATCGAGCCCTGGGTGATCGCCACCAGCTTCGTGTTCAGCGCCGCCGTGGGGGTCTTCTTCGGCGTCTACCCCGCCAAGAAGGCCGCCGCCCTCGACCCCATCGAGGCGCTGCGGCACGAGTGATGGGGATCAGGGGCCGGAGGGCGGCTCGGGCAGGTCCGCCCGGGCGCGCAGGTCGAAGACCCGGAACCCCCCCACCACCGCGTCCGGGGGGATGCGGCGGATCCAGGTGGCGTCCTCGGGCTCGACGCCGGTGCGGGCCATGCGCTGGGCGCTGACGGCGTAGACGGTGCGGTAGGGGCGCAGGAACTCGGGCTCGGTCATCTCGCGGTGCAGCAGGTAGGAGGCGGGATCGCCGGCGGTGAAGGCCCACAGGGTCGGCACCACGTCCGGGCCCAGGGACTCCAGGTGCTCCCCGAGGCGGATCAGCCCCAGCCCCCAGTCGGCGTTGCTGTCGTCCAGGCAGGGCACGGGATCCGCCGAGCGGCAGCCGCCGATCCCGTTGAAGTAGCCGATGGGGTCCCGGTGGGCCGCCACCCCCGTGCCCAGGGCCCCCACCGCCACCGCCACCGCGGCGAGGCGCAGGGGGCGGGCCGCCGCCGCCCCCGCCACGGCCCCCGCGGCCACCCACAGGCCGGGCAGCACCGGCAGGACGTAGCGGACCCCCAGGTGGGGGGCGAGGGCGACCATGGCGGCGAGGTGGAAGGCGGCGGGGAGGAGGGCGAACGCGAGGGGGGAGGACGCCGGGGGAGCGCCGGGGGCGCCGCGGGCCCGGAGCCGCGCCAGGGCGGCCAGGGGCAGGGCCGCCAGGAGCGCCGGGGACGCCTTCACCGCCAGGGCCGCCGGGAAGTAGGTCCAGGGGCGGCCCTCCTCGTAGGACCCGAAGGCCCAGTAGCGGTAGCCGGGGACGTGGTTGGCGCCGACACTCGACAGGCCCTCGAACCAGGCGCCGGGATCGGGGGGCCAGCCCCAGGCGAGGGAGATCCCCACCCCCGCGCCGGTGGCCAGGGCGGCGGCGATCCGGGCGGCGTCCCGGAGGGGGGGCCTCCCGGCGGCCCGGGCGGCGAGGGCCGCGGCGAGGGGGAGGGCCGCCAGGGGGAAGGGCGCGGAGTACTTGGCCACCACGGCGAGGCCGGTGGTGGCGGCGAGTCCCAGCCAGGGGCCCGCCCCCGGGCGCTCCACCGCGCGCCAGGCCAGGAGGGATGCCAGGCAGACGAACAGGGCATTGGCGACGTCGGTGGTGACCAGGTGGCCGTGGGCCAGGGCGATGGGGCTGGTGGCGGCGAGCAGGGCGGCCAGGGGACCGGCCCAGCCTCCGAAGGCGAGCTGGGCGAACAGGCCCGCCACCAGCGGCAGCCAGCCCGTGAGGGCCAGGACGGCCCGACGGGCGGCGGCGATGGTCGCCTGGGGATCGTTTCCGGACCGGAACAGCAGGCGCCCGCCGAAGACCGTCTGGTGGGCGTCGACCCGGGGCGGCGGCGGCAGCTCCGGGGCGGCGACGTCCATCGCCACCAGGGGAGCCGCGGCGAGGACCTTCACCAGGGGCGGGTGCTCGGGGTTCAGGCCCGAGTCGGGGAGCTTCCAGTAGGCGTATCCCGCCCCCAGGTGCACCATCTCGTCGCGGGTGGGGGTGTCCCGGGCGGCCAGGGTCCATTGGGCCGCGACCCCAGCCAGGGCGATCACCGCGCAGAGGGCGGCGGCGAGACGGTCACGGGGGGGCATCGGCGAACATGGTACTCGGTCGGGCCCCCACCCGGCGTCAGAACCGGAGCTGGAGCACGAACGTCACCTCGGGCTGTTCGGAGGCGGGGCGGCCGGGCTTCCACAGGTCCGAGAGGGTGGCCTCCTGGCCCCGCAGGCCCAGGCCCTCCGCCGTGCCCAGGTTCTCCCACACCACCTTCTCGGTGCCGGGGACGTCCACCAGCTCGCGGTAGGCCGCCAGGATCAGGCCCAGCAGGATCCGGGCGTCGGTGTCGTCCAGCTCGGGGTGGCGGGTCCGCAGGGCCTGGACGAGGTCCGGGCTCCACGCCGAAGAGGGGGAGGACAGGGGGCCCTCGTAGATCCGCTTGACCACCCCGGCGCCCGCGAGGGGGGGCGCACCGGACTCGCCGCCTTCCGTCCCGGCGCTGTCCGCCACCGCCACCGTCCCCGGCAGGCCCGCCGTCCAGTTCCCCGGCCCCGGGCCGCCCGATCCCTCGCCCGCCGCCGCCAGGGGCCCGCCGGCTCCCCCCTCGGCCCCTCCCCCCGCGCCGCCCGACCCGGGGAGCACCGCCCCCCGGGCGACGGCGTCGGCGACCACCGCCTCGGCCCGGCCCCGCTCCCGCTGCAGTTCGGCGACCCGCTGGTCCAGCTTCTTCACCGTTCGCTTTCGCCCGCCGCCGCTCAGCAGCCGCTCCACCACCCGGTTCCGGTGGCCCCCCCCGGCGTCGGCCCGCACCCGGTCCTGGAACCAGCCGATCTGCTCGATGGTGGCGGCGAGCTGGTGCTCCACCCGCCGGGCCCGCATCGCCAGGCGCGCCAGGACCTCCGGGTCCTCCTCGGCCCGTGCGGCGCTGGCGATCTGGTCGACGTGGGCGCGGCGGTCCGCGAGCTGCTCCTCGTAGACCCGCCGCTCCCGTCGCCAGCTCGCCAGGATCCTGAGGCTGGCGGCGACGTCGTCGGGATCGGGGATGTCCCCTCCCAGCGGCCCGATGGCCAGGGGCGGCGCCTTCGGGCCCCGGAGGGGAGACTGCTCCTCCGGGCGGGCCTTGACGTGGAAGCCCGTGTGCCAGGGCTCGATCAGCGCCTCCCACATCAGATCCAGCCGGTCCTCCATGCGGGCCTGGGCCAGGGCGGCCACCGCGTCGTCCCGGTACGTCGCCTGGAAGCGGTTGACCAGGTCGTCCTGCACCTGCATCAGCTCCACCACGACCCGGTCCCGCTCGGCGGTGATCCCCTTCCGCAGGGACTCCTCCCGGGCGGCGACCGCCCCCTCGAACCACAGCACCGCCTCGATGACGAAGCGGTCCGGGGCGAGGGAGATCCAGGTCGGCGGCAGGCCGTCCTCGCACAGGAAGCGGCGCCGCGCCACCTCGGGCGAGGTGATCCAGTGGGTGACCAGGCGCCGGCCGTCCTCGGACATGCGCCGGAGTCGGGGCTCCCAGATCCTCCACACCTCGACCTCGGCGCGGCGGCCCACCTCGGTCCGGTGGGCGTCGGCCAGGTCGGCGAGGCCGTCCACCAGGGGGACCGCCACCTCCCCGAGACAGCCGTCGGTGTCCAGTCCGGCCAGGTACTCCCCGAGGCGCAGGTCCCCCACCCGCCGCTCCGCCAGCACCGTGTCGATGCGGGCGCCGAGGGGGGCGGGCGCCTCGGGAGCGGGGGTGGCGGCCACCGCGGGCTCGTCGAGGACCTCCGGAGAGGCCGAGGGATCCGCCGCGCCCATCCCCAACAGCCCCGTGGCGATCCCGAGCAACGGCGCCCAGCCCCGCGCCCGCCACCACCCGGCCGCCGCGCCCGCTCGACCTGTCCTGTCCGCCATCGCGTCTCCGTGCCTCGCGCCGGCCTTCCCCCGGGGAGCCCCGGGCGGGGCGCCGACGACGGACGCATCTTACCCGCGGGGGCGGCCGAGGGCTCGCCCCCCCGATCACGCCGATCCGGGCTGGACCCCGGGCTCTGGGGGGGTCACCATGCCCGAAGCGACCCGTCGCCCCCGCCGGCGGCGGACCTCCGGAGAGGAGCCGATGCCCGAGACCCGAGAGCTGATCGAACAGCGCCTCAAGTCCCTGCTGGAGCGCGCCCGCCGCATCGACGACCACCGCCGTCGCCCCGCCCCGGCCGACAGCGAGGAGCAGGCGGCCGATGCGGAGACCGACGAGGTCCTGACCGGCCTGGACGAGAGCACCCGCCAGGAGATCGCGCGGCTCCGGGCGGCCCTGGAGCGGCTGGACTCGGGGGACTACGGCCGCTGCGTCCGCTGCGGCGCGAAGATCCCCGCCGCCCGCCTCGCCGCGATCCCCGAGGCGACCTCCTGCGTGAAGTGCGCGGCCGGGGCGGGGGGCTAGCCGCCCTCGCCTATAATGCGGGCGGTGCCCGCCTCCCCCCCGCGCCTCCTCCCCCTCCTCGTCGCCGCGCTGCTGGCGGCCGGGCCCGGGTCCGCCCGGGGGGAGGACGAGCCGGCGCCGCCCCCCCTGGAGTCCGAGGCCGTCGCCCCGCGGGTGGTGCCGCCCCGCCTCCTGGAGCCCGCCGAGCCCGCCTACCCGGCGGAGGCCCAGGCCCAGGGGATCGAGGCGGACGTCGTCGTCGGGATCGAGCTCGACCCGGAGGGGGCCGTCGTCGCCGTCGCCCTGGTGAAGGGGGAGGGACGGGGCTTCGACGAGGCGGCCCTGGAGGCGGCCCGGCGCCTGCGCTTCGCCCCCGGCACCGCCGACGGCGCGCCGGTGGCGTTCCGGGTGGAGTACACCTTCTCGTTCCGCCTGGCCCGGGTGGACCGCCCCCCGGACCTGGAGGGGGTGGCGGTCCTCCGGGGCACCGTCGTGGACGGGGCCACCCTCGCGCCCCTGCCCGGCGCGGAGGTCGCGGTGGCGGGGTCCACCACCCCCGCCGCCGTCGCGGGCCCCGACGGCTCGTTCGAGCTGACCGTCTCCCCCGCCGCCGAGGTGGGGATCGTCGTCCTGATGGAGGGCTACCGGCGCCTCGCCGAGCGGATCGGCCTCGCCGCCGGGGAGGCGGTGACGGTACGGTTCGCGCTCCAGCCCCGGGACGACGCCGGGGCCAACGTGACGGTGGTGCGGGGGCGGGCGCCCTGGCGCGAGGTGGAGCGGGCCCCGCTGCGCCCGTCCGGGGACCCCACCGTCGCCTCCACCACCCTGACCCGGCGGGACATGGACTACCTCCCCGGCGCCATGGAGGACGTGGCCCAGGCGGTGGGGCGGCTCCCCGGCGTGGCCTCCGACGCCCTGCTGGGGGGCTTCTGGATCCGGGGCGGCGAGGTGGGCGAGACCCGCTACGCCCTGGACGGCGTCACTCTGCTGGACCCCTACCACCTGGGGGGCTACGTCAGCCTCTTCAACCCCGAGCTGATCCAGGAGGCCGAGGTCTGGCTGGGGGCGCCGCCGGCGACGGTGCGGACCGGCCTGTCCGGGGCCCTGGAGGTCCGCTACGTGGACGGGGTGCCGAGGCGCTGGGACGCGGTGGTGGACGTGTCCATGGCCACGGTGAAGGCCCACCTCACGGGCTCCATCGGCAAGGAGGGGCGCACCACCTTCGTCGTGGGGGGACGGCGCAGCTACCTGGAAGCCTACTTCGGGGTGCTCCAGGCGGTGGGGGTCTTCCCCACCACCTTCCCGGCCCCCTCCTACGGCGAGGTCTACGCGAAGGTCGCCCACCGCGCCGGGGACCACCACCGGATCCGGGCCTTCGCCCTGGTGGGGGACTCCCGGCTGAAGTTCGCCCCGACCCCCGAGGGGGAGGACGCCCTGGTCAAGCTGAACACCTCCCTCTCCCTGGGCGGCCCGTCGGCGGCGGCCGCCCTGGACTGGCGCTGGTCCGGGGCCCGGGCGACGAGCGAGGCCACCCTCTACTACCAGTGGAGCCGCACCGACGAGGCCCGGGGCGGACTCGGCCAGGCCGAGCGGTCGTCGCTGCACCGCTTCGGCCTGGAGGAGGACCTGGAGGTCCGGGCCTCGGAGCGCCTGGCCCTGCTCGCGGGGGTGACCCTGGGCGGGGTGAAGGCGTCGTGGGACGGCAACCTGCCCGACGCGCGCCACGAGCCGACCTGGGCGGCGATCCCCTGGGTGGACCTGGGGCTCCCGCTGGTGGACGTGGCCCCGGACCTGCTGTGGCCCGAGGGGGAGGCCTACGTCGAGGGCCGCGCCCGGCGCCTGCTGGGCCGGCTGGACCTGCGGGCGGGGCTGCGGTGGACCTTCCTGGGCCTGACGGGGGAGCAGCTCCTGAGCCCGCGCCTCGGCGCCGCCCTGGCCCTGACCCCCACCACCACGCTGCGGGCGGGCTGGGGGATCTACCACCAGCCCGTCATCGACCCCATCCTGCTGGACCCCGTGGCGGGGAACCCGGACGCGGGCGCCGAGAGGGCGATGCACGTCGTCGCCGGCTTCGAGCAGTGGCTCCCCTGGCCGGGGCTGCTCCGGGTGGAGGGCTACTACCGCCTGCTGGACCGCCTGGTGGTCCACCCCGACGTCCCCTCGGCGGACCCGGAGGCGGTCCATTTCACCAACGATGGCACGGGGTGGGCGGCGGGCTTCGACGCCGTGGCGGCGGCGCGCCGGGACCGCTGGGCCGTCCAGGCCGGCTACAGCCTGTCCTTCAGCGTGCGCCGCAACCCCCTGAACCGGGTGCAGCCGGTGGAGGTCCCCTCCTCCCACGACCAGCGCCACACCATCCACGTCCAGGGCAGCGTCGAGCCCCACCGCCGGGTGACCGTCGCCCTCTCCTACGACCTCCACTCCGGCCGCCCCACGACCCCGGTGACCTGGTCCCCGAACGCCGAGGGCACGGGCTACGACTTCTCCCTCGGCCAGGTCAACTCCGGCCGGTACTCGTGGTTCCACGAGATGAACCTGAGGGTGGAGCACCGCACCGAGTTCCGCCGCTGGCGCCTGACGGCCTACCTGGAGGTCCTGAACCTCTACTACGCCCGAAGCGAGTTCATCTACATCTACGGAGACGCCGATCCCAGCCTCGGGGAGGCGCCGGAGCGCACGGTGTTCCACTACCTGCCCATTCGCCCGTGGCTCGGGTTCCGAGGCGAGTTCTGACCGCGCCTCCCGCTCCTACTCCCGGACCACCGACATGAACATGTCGGCGATGGCCTCGTGGCCGGTGGCGTTGGGGTGGATGCAGGTCAGGTCGAACCACAGCTCGGCGTCGGCGCCCCGGTAGCACCGGCCCGCGGGGTCGTCGAAGTTGAACCCGTGGCCGCAGAACTGCTCCAGCAGGAAGATCATGTCGGTGCCGGTGTCGACGGCGATGGACATGAACTCCTCCATGGACCACACCACCATCTCCGCCAGGGCGGGATCGGTCACCGCCTCGCCGAAGCCCGCCAGCTCCGCCACCGGGCAGGCCGTGACGTCGCCGGTGCCGTCGGTGAACTCGTAGAGGTTGCTGAAGATCACGTAGTTCCCGCCGGGGAAGCGCGCGGGGTCCTCGAAGAACCACTCCACCGTCTCGCGCATCAGCCCCATGAACTCGTAGGTCTGGGCCCACAGGTCGTCCACGGGCTCGCCGTCGATGAAGCCGCTGGTCAGGCTCGACAGGTCGTTGCCGCCGATGTTGACGATCACCAGCGTGGTCTTGCCCCACTCCTCCTCGGGGAAGCACTCCAGCACCTGGTCGTTGTCCTGCATCAGGTCGTCGGTGCGGGCGCCCCACTTCGCGCAGGACCAGAAGTCCCCCGACTGCCGGGTCACGCTGGTGCCCGAGAAGGGGTCGTACCAGTCCCAGTAGAAGTCCGGCGGGGCGAGGGAGAACTCCACCGCCAGCTCGTCCGCCAGGCGGGCTCGGAAGAAGTCCTGGGGCAGTGTGGGCGGGGTCCCCACGGTGACCGAGTCCCCGAGGAAGACCACCCGGTCGATCCCGGTGATCTCCTGGTGGTCCGTCCCGTTGCAATGGCTGCCGATCACCGGCGAGAACGCGTCGTAGTCCGGCGATGGCTCGCTGGGATCGCCGGTGAACTCCGCGAAGCACGCCTCGTAGGGGCTCAGGGGCGGGCTGGTGTCGTCGTCCTCGACGGGGCTCGAGTCGTCGTCGGGAGTGGTGTCGTCGTCGGGAGCGGTGTCGTCGTCTGGGGCGGTGTCGTCGTCGGGCGAGGCGTCGTCGTCGGGGGTGGCGTCGTCGTCGGGCGAGGCGTCGTCGTCGGGGGTGGTGTCGTCGTCCGGGGCGGAGTCGTCGTCCGGCGAGGCGTCGTCGTCGACCGGGGCGGAGTCGTCGTCGGCGGCATCGTCGTCGGAAGCGGGGGGAGCGGGAGCCTCGGCGCATCCCGCGACGAGCGCGCAGACGGCGAGGAGGCGGGGGGCGAGGGGGATGGGGCGCATGACACGAACCCTAGACCTCCGCGGGCGAGCGCGTCAACCCGCCCGCGGGGAGTCCCGGGACCTCGCCGGCCCCTCCTCGTCAACTCGCCGCAAATTCTGCCGGCGGCGGAGGGCCTCCGGGCTTGAGTTTCCGCGCCGGATCGTGTTCAGTGGCGTCCCCCTTCGGGAGACGGACCCCCATGCCCCGCTCGATCCTGGCCCTCCTCCTGGTCGCCGCCGCCCTCGGCGCCGGCTGTCAGCCCCGCGTCAACCTCGGGGCCGGGCAGGGGGACAAGTACGCGAAGAAGGCCGGAAAGGCCATCACCGACTTCGAGAACAAGCTCGGCAACTCCAAGGCGGAGGAGATCCTCGCCGCCCTGGAGGGGGCGCCGCCGGAGCCCAAGCTTCGCCTGCAGGCGGCGCGGATGCTCTACCGCCAGAAGGACTACGCCAGCGCCGTCGCCCAGCTCGACGTGGCCCTGGACCACTCGGGCAAGCTCCCCCGCGCCAACGGCTACCGGGCCAGCTTCATGTGGAGCATGTACGCGCTCCGGGCCGCCAGCGAGATCAAGAAGGGCAACGTGGACGAGGCCGCGAAGTCCCTGGACGAGTGCCTCTCCTACCCCGAGCTCCTGAACTGCCACGAGCCCGCGGCCTACGTCTCCGCCCTCCGCGGGGACGCCGACGCCTTCCTCGCCCACCTCGGGGCGGTGTGGCGCCACGCCCCCGGGGCGGACCTGTCGGCCCTGGTGAATCTGGGCGCGGCGAAGTTCCCGGACCGCCGCCCCGCGCTGCGGGACCTGGTACGGGACGCCTGGGAGCCCCGGTGGAGCGACCACGTGGGCAACGCCGCCCGCACCCTGCTCCTGGCCCAGCTCCAGGTGGCCGCGGGCGAGGCCGAGGCCGCCCGCGAGCTGTTCGGCCGCGACCTCCATCCTGCCTTCTACGGCGCCTGGTACGGCGAGGACGACACCGTCCTCGACGCGGGGGACCGCCGGGGGATCGTCACCGCCGTCGCCTGGGGCAGCCCCGCCCACGCCGCGGGGCTCCGTCCCTGCGACCGCGTGGTCGCCTACGGGGGGCACGCCACCCCCACGTCCATGGACCTGGACTTCGAGAGGGCGCGGGTCCGGGCGTCAGCGGGCGCGGGAGCGGTGGTGCCGCTGCGGGTGGAGCGGGGCGGCCAGGCCCTGGACCTGCGGGTGGTGCTGGGGGAGAACTCCGGCCTCGAAGCGGGCTCCGGCGTCGAGTTCGCCGTCTGCGAGGAGCACCTGCTGGACAACGCCGGGCTCTACTGACCGGCCCGCCCCCTCCTACCTCGGCTCCCAGCGGGCGCAGCCCGTGTCGGTCATCCACACGTCGACGGCGAACACCCGTCTCCGGCGGTCGTCGAGGGACTTCGCCAGCCTCTCGAAGACCACCCGGGCCAGGTTCTCGGCGGTGGAGGGGATCCCGTCGAAGGGCGGCACCTCGTTGAGGTGCTGGTGATCGAAGTCGTCCACCGAACGGGTCAGCGCCGCCCGCAGCTCGTTGAAGTCGGCCACCAGGCCGCAGGGGTCCAGTTCCGGAGCCTCCACGTGGACGACGATCCGCCAGTTGTGCCCGTGCATCGGCTCCAGGCTGCCGTCGGGCATGGGGATCTGGTGCGAGGCCGAGATCATCACTTCGTCGCGGACGCGGTACATGTCACTTCACCGTGCGGCTGATGGCCTTGAAACCGTCGCCCACGGCGACGCCGACGAGGTCGAAGAGGACCGCCTCGACGGTGGTGACCGTGGCGCCGACGTCGCGACAGCGCTCGATCCCGAGCCTCCAGTCGAGCTTGTACCGCGACAGGCAGGCGTCGCCGAGGACCTGGACAGGGATCCCCTGGCGGAGCAGGTCGCGGACGGTCTGGAACACGCAGATGTGGGTCTCCATGCCGGCGACCACCACCTGCCGACCCCGGAGGGCCTCCAGGGCGGGGGCGAAGCCGGGAGCGTCGCAGCAGGAGAACTCCCGCTTGGCGATCACCTTCGAGGTGTCGATCCACTCCCGCAGCTCCGGGACGGTGGGGCCGAGCCCTTGGGGGTACTGCTCGGTGACGACCACCGGCACCCCGAGGATCTGGGCCCCCTCCAGGAGGATCCGGGCCCGGTCCCGGTACCGGCGACCCACCTCGCCGGGCATGGCGGCGAACAGCCGCTCCTGGAAGTCCACCATCAGGAACGTGGTGTTGCCAGGCTCGAGGCGGTCGAAGGCGGTGCTCGTGGGGTGGGCGGGCATCCTCGGGGGCTCCTGTGAGGCGCCCCGGCGCGGGGAGGTGACGGAGGGCCACCCCCCACCGGCGGGGCAGACCATCATACGCATCCGTGGCCCCCTGGCCAGCCCCGGCGGTCACCCCGAGGATCCCGCACCCGCCCCGCCAGGGGGGGCTTCCCGCCCGCCGCTCCCCTGAGGGGTTCGAGCACCGCGGGAAGGCGGTGGACCGTCAGGACGACCCGACCGGCGGGCAGTCGCAGTAGAAGAGCCGGGTCTTGCGCGGATCGGTGGGGTCGAAGTCGATCTCGACCACCTCCACCCCGGGCTCCACGTGGGCGAGTGGCCCGTAGAGGCTTCCCCCTTCCAGGACCTCATACACGTCCCCCTCCCTGCCGTGGACCTTCACCCGCCGGAGGTCCGGCAGGTCCGGGTCGAATCCGTAGCTGGCCACCGAGAAGACCATCCGGTCGTCCCGCTCCATGCCCAGCACGCGGTCCGGTCCCAGGTTCGCCCCGAGCAGGCTCAACTGGTAGCCCGGCACGGGACGGCCGTCCGCGATGGCCTCCTCCAGGCCCGCGCCGCTGAAGTGGCGAACGGCCTCGGAGACCGCGCCCAGGTCGAAGACGTCGAACCCGAAGTACTCGTACCCGATGAAGTCCTCCGCTCCACCGGTGTAGGCCGCCAGCCCCTCGTCCAGGACCTCGGCCCGACCCACTTCCAGTCCGTTCCACCCTCCGGTGAGGAAGGGGGTGACCAGGGGACCGTCGATGTGCAGGTCCACGTCGTCCACGAACAACGAACCGCTCGTGGCGGTGACCTCCAGGAACACCTGGGCCCGGGTGGCCTCGGATGGAGCGATGCCGGCCGTCGTGACCTCGTGGAACGAGACGGTGCCCGCGCAGTCGGAGCACGTCGTGGAGAAGCTCCCGACCAGCACCGAGCCCGCGCTGTCGTCGTACCAGTCGACCCCGATCCGCGCGGTCCCCCCGAATGAGGCCGACTTCAGGAAGGCGGAGAGCTGGTAGGGGATGGGGGTGTCGAGGTCGGTCTTCTTCGGCGGGAGCTGGACGTCCTGGACCACGCGGGCCGGTGCGGGCGGGAAGATCGAGAGCCGTTGGAATCGCAGAGACGCGGTCCCGAAGTGGTGGACGGTGTCGTCGCGGCCGACGGTGATGCCGGGTGGGATGGCGGTGAGGTCCCACGCCTCCACCCCGGGCGGCAGTCCCGAGACGCGCTCCATGCCGGGATTGGTGGCGAGGTCCGCGCGGGCGAACACCAGGTCGTCGAACCACGCGTCGCCCTGGAACCCGGGCGCGCTCATCAAGATCGCGACCTCGGTGGCGTTCAGCAGGGCGGTGTCCGCGACGGACAGGCGGAACCAACTCTCCTCCGTCTCCTGCAAGCCCCAGTCCGCCGCGCTGAAGCGGATGAGGTCCCCCGCGGCGTCCTTCCACGCCAGCGACAGGGCCGGCCGCACGTTCGCCGGGATGGGATCTCCGCCGTCGTCGTCGTCCGCGAGGGAGAAGAAGGCCGCGACGGAGGCCACGTAGACGTCGCCCGCGGCCACGGGAAGGGAGTAGGTCAGGACCTCCAGCGCTCCGGCCACCAGCGGTGCCGCGTCGCCGTCGAAGGTGCACCGCACGCCGGCGTCGTGGTCGCACCAGCAGGCGCCCTCGACCCAGGAGGGCTGCTCCCCACCGGCGCAGAGGGACACACAGGGGGGGTCGTTCTCGGGCTCCTCGGTCACGCCATCCGAGCAGATGCACCCGGAGCCGTCATCCGCCCATGACTCGGTCTCACCGTCGGCGCAGACCTCGTCGACATCGGCGTGCACCCGCAAGGCGCCCCGGCCCCGGCGGGCGTAGCCCTCGGGTCCGGTGCCCGCGCCGAGCACGTCCCACCAGAGGTTTCCGTTCGTGACGCCCGGGTAGGCGACGCACACCCCTTCGGGCCAGCTTCCGGGCTCCATGCAGTCGCCCACCGCATCCGCGGACTCGAACTCGCCGTCTCCGGCCGGCAGGAGGTTGGTCCCCGCCAGTGCGTACGTTCCCAGGAGGGCGCGGCGGACCAGCGCGCCGACTCCTTCGGGGAACTCCACCATCTCGCTCTTGTCCTCGTCCTTCACGAAGTTCAGGTATCGCCCGGGCATGGCCACCTGGAGGGCCTCGGGGAAGGCGGCGTCGAAGTCCACGAATCCGGCGTTCGGCGAGACGACCCCGGGCCCCGCCCCGAAGACGCCCAGCCGGGCGGCCGGAGCCGACCCGCCGAACCGGGCGGCGAGCCCGCGTTCCACGGCTCCGTGCGCGTCCGACCACAGGGCGCGGGCCTTGTCCGCCAGGTACTCCTGGAGCCGCACGTCGCAGGCATCGACCCGCCCGTCGTCGGGGATGTCCTCAGGGGCAGGGCAGTCCTCGACGTGGTCGCCGTCCACGTCCCCGTACTCTCCCGCGCTCCACTCTTCTCCAAGCCGCTCGCAGTAACGGTAGCCGGCGGACGGTTCGTGGTCGAAGAAGACGTCCCGCACACCCAGCTCGCCTGCGTGCGCCAGGCGGTCGAGGTCGTCCTCGTAGGCGGCGTTGTCGACACCGGCCCCGTCCGGGACTCCAAACCACGCCGGGCACAGGTAGGGTTGGCAGGTGTCATCCTCGACGACAGGCCGGTACTCGCAGTCCGCGTAGCCCGTGTTGGGCAAGTGCGACTTGTGGGCATCGTCGTAGGTGACCGCCTGCCCCTGGAACACCGCGCCATAGGAACGCATGGACATCCCCCGGGCCTCCACGTCCTCGCGGAGGCGAGCCAGCGGGCAGAGCAACGCCTCGTCGCCCGTGAGTCCGTCGCAGGAGAGTGGGACTCCGAACGCCACCACGTCGAACCCACCGGAGACGCGCATGAGCTGGGAAGACGTCGATGGGCCGTCCACCCCCGCGGCGTCGAGGAGGGGCAGGACGTCGTAGGGGTCGTCCGCGGCGACGTCGGTGAACAAGGTGCCCATGTCCGACTGGCCTGAGACGTCGGCGCGGAGGCGTGTGGGCCGCGGATAGAGCGGCAGCGGCTCCGACAGCACCTGCAACTCGGTCTGCACCGGCTCCCCGCAGTACCAGGTGCCGTCGTCCCCCTCTTCCCAGGCGCAGTCCACCGCGGGATCGTCGGGCTCCCAGCGGAACCAGACCCACAGGGGGTCCCCGTCCACGAAGGCCCCGGGGTCGTCCACCCGGGGCCAGACCTGCTCGAAGTACTCCACCCCCTCGCCCTGCGTCTCGCCGACGCAGGCCCCGCCGTCGTAGGCGTAGTCGAGCACGAACCGCGTATGCGTCGGGCGCCCCAGCTCCGGGGGAATAGTCTCGGTGAAGTGGTTCGGTGCCCGTCCCCGTGCGACGAGGGCGAGGCCGGGGGGGAGGTCGAAGACGAGCTGGGGGCACGCGGCGGGAGGGGCGGCGACCCTGGACATCCCCACCGACAGGAGCGTGTCGCGGGCGGGGTCGACGTAGGCGGTGGGGAGGGCCTCCACGCGGGCAGGCTCCGCTACGCCGTCGCCGGCCGGGCGCTCCCCCAGCGAGGAGACGACGGCATGCCATACATGCTCTTCCCAGGCCGTGAGCGTGACGTCATCGAACCAGAACTCGGCGGGGCTGGGCCCCACCCCCTCGGCCCAGTCGGCCTGCGTGCCGATCTGGATGGCGAGGCCGGCGGGCTCGCGGCGGATGAGTGCCTCGCCGAAGTACGCCGGGTCGTCCGCGTTCGGGTCGATGTGAGGCGCTTGGACGAGGATTCGAAGGGGACCCAGAGGGGGTCGATGCCGGCGTCCAACACCGGGATCCGTGTCGCCGTCCAGGGCGTCACCACGCCGCCGACGGTGTATTCGACGTCCCACATTCCGTCGCCGTCGCTGTCGGCGGCGGTGGTCTTCTGGAGGTCGTGGCCCTTGGTGCCGTCGAACCACCGCCAAGAGACGCGGACGACCGGTTCGCTCCGGGCGTCGGAGGTCCGGACCCAGCCCTTCACGTGCACGATGCTGTCGGGGGGGATGGTGTAGTCGAGGGATAGCTCCGGGTCCACGGCCATCGCGAAGTACGGGTCGATGATGGCGTCCCCACAGCCCGAGGTGACGGTGAGGTGGGCGGAGCCGTTCTGTTCGAAATCGCCGGTGGCACCGAGCAGGCGGTCGACGGCGTCGTCCCACCCCAGCTCGGTGATGTTCCCGGGACAGCCGTCGATTTCAGTGGGGAAGCAGAACCAGTGCTGGGTCATCGCCACTTCCCCACAGCCCGACTCCGGATCCACGACAGCTTCGAGGAAGGTCTCCCCCCACTCCACCAGCGGATCCGCGCGGGCGACCGTTGGGTCGAAGGTGAAGGCCGCCGCCAGGAACAGCACCGCTCCCGCCATGCCTACCCGCCACGATGAGTCTCGAGAATCCCGTCCACGCATGTCCACCTCCGCTTCCTCGATTGCCGCTCACTCCGACCGCACTCCACAGCTTCCTTCACCCTACGGGGGCATGAGCAAGTAGACCGCCCCCTCCTGACACCCGTACATCTCCCAGCCCTCGTCGGAGCCATACCAGTCGCAGTCCGGGTCGGCCGTTCGATCCTGTCCAGTAGCCCCGCTGACTACTCCCCACCGTTCGTCTCCCATCGGCGGGATCCAGCGGCTCGGGTCCCCGAACCCGGCCCAGCCACCATACACGTCGGGCATCCCCACACCGTGCAACCTCGCCACGGAGTCCGAGACCGTGCCGTCGCCCGCAAGAGGGCCATGGAACAAGTACAGGCTCCCCCCCTCGTCAAACTCCTCCTCGTCGAAAGCACCAACGAGCAGATCCGCCCACCCATCGCCGTTCGCGTCCCCGTCGGCGGCCAGCGACGTTCCCCAGGCATCGCCAAGGGAACCGGTGAGCAGCACCCCGACGTCGGTCACGTCGTGGATGCCGGTGGGGGCCCCGTACACCACCGCCACGCCCGCGGTCTCGTCGTCGATCCACACCCGGCTGGCGACGATGGCACCACACCCGCGGTTCTGCGCAGCGTCTACGCCGTGCAGTTCTTCACCAAAGTTGATCTCCGGCGATGCGAGCAGGATCGCGTCCGCTTCGTCGAGGGTTCTGGATCCGCCCCACGTCAGCCCGGCGGCGTAGAACACGAACACAGCGTAGTGCCACTCCCCCTCCACGGCAGCGAAGTACGAGCCTTCGAGCAGCAGGTCGTCTCTGCCGTCCCCGTCGACGTCTGCCATGTCCGACGACTTGTCGAGCCCCATCAGGTCCGGGACTCCGTCGATGAGCAGGTCCGCGTCGGCCATGTGAACCGAGCCCGTTCGAGCGCCCTTGAAGAGCGCCGCGCGCCCCTCCCCGGCACCATGCGAAGACGACATCGCCAGGATCTCGACGGCTCCGTCGCCATCGACATCCCCCACCGACAGCCCGTAGCCCGCATGGTCGGACGGAGCGTCCCCTTCGATGACGAGCGCTGCCTGGGCCGCGTTGATCCACCCCCCGAGCGGTCCGTGGAACAGGTAGACGTAACCCGGCTCTTCCCCCACCGGGCCGTCGTCGGGATAGCCCACCACCAGGTCGTCGACGCCATCGCCGTTGACGTTTCCCGGGTCGACGGCGTACAGCTTCGACGAGTATGGACGGAGCAGGTCCAGTTCCACCGCGCAGTTCGAGTCGTCGTCGGCGATCTCGATCAGCCCCACGAGCGGCCCCGCGAGGATGCAGGCGGGGCCGTAGACGGACCCTTCGACGAACAGGTCCGCCTCCCCGTCCCCCGTTACGTCCCCCAGCGGCACGACGGCGGAGCCGATCTGCGTCCACGGCCGGGTCGAGGTGATCCGCGCCGTCACCGTCGCGTCGTCCAGGGTGACCGCCCGCTCCCCGCTCAGCCAGCACTCGACGTCGACCCCGTCGCAGTCCTGGTCCCGACCGTCCCCGCAGGTCTCCCTCGCCCCGGGCCAGGTGCGCCCGTCGGCGTCGTCGCAGTCCTCGGGCGCGGGCACGCCGTCGCAGTCGGGGTCGCCAGGGCAGCCCCAGGGCGGCGGCTCCTCGCACGGCAGGGTGGGGACCCAACCCGGCGGAGTCGAATCGTCGTCGGCCGCGTCGTCGTCGGCCGTGTCGTCGTCGGTGGCGTCGTCGTCGGTAACGTCGTCGTCGGTCGCGTCGTCATCTGGGACGGAGTCGTCGTCCGGCGACCCGTCGTCGTCCAGGGCCGTAGCGTCGTCGTCGCCCGGACCTCCCGTGTCCTGACAACCCGTCGCCCCGACCAGCGCCCCGAGGAGGAACGCCGCCACCTTCCCGCCGCCCCACCGCGTCGCAGTCGCCCCCGCTCGCCGCATCCTGCCCCCAGCCCCCGACTCGATTCCTACGCCGGAAGCGGGAACAACCTACCAGCCACGGGGGTGCCACGCAAGCGCCAAGCCGCCTGGGCCCGGGTGGCCTCGGGGGGAGCGGCGCCGGCCGTCATGACCTCGTGGAACGGGACGGTGCCCGCGCAGTCGGAGCACGACGTGGAGAAGCTCCCGACCAGCACCGAGCCCGCGTTGTCCTTTCCAAGCACCTCCGAGTACTCGCAGTCCGCGTAGCCCGTGTTGGGCAAGTGCGACTTGTGGGCATCGTCGTAGGTGACCGCCTGCCCCTGGAACACCGCGCCATAGGAGCGCATGGACATCCCCCGGGCCTCCACGTCCTCGCGGAGGCGGGCCAGCGGGCACAGCAACGCCTCGTCGCCCGTGAGTCCGACGCAGGAGAGTGGGACTCCGAACGCCACCACGTCGAACTCCCCGGAGACGCGCATGAGCTGGGAAGACGTCGATGGGCCGTCCACCCCCGCGGCGTCGAGGAGGGGCAGGACGTCGTAGGGGGCGTCCGCGGCGACGTCGGTGAACAAGGTGCCCATGTCCGACTGGCCCGAGACGTCGGCGCGGAGGCGTGTGGGCCGAGGGTAGAGCGGCAGCGGCCCCGACAGCACCTGCAACTCGGTCTGCACCGGCTCCCCGCAGTACCAGGTGCCGTCGTCCCCCTCTTCCCAGGCGCAG
>JAKLKC010000069.1 GCA_023150875.1 Myxococcota bacterium
ACCCGGCGGGGGCGGGGGTCCGTGGGGGAGGGGGTGGCCTGCCCTCGCGGAGGAGGGTGCGCGCCGTCACGGCCGCCGCGGGCACCGCTTGAGACCCGAGACGTCGACCTGGCTTTCGTTCGGCTTCGCCGCCCTGCTCGTGGCCCTGGCGGTGTCGGGCGCCGCGGCGCTGATGCCCCTGGGAGCCGGCGTGGCGGTGGGCTACCTGGCGGCCTTCCCCCTCGGCCACCTCCCGGCGATCTGGTGGGGGTGCCGCGGGTGTGCCAAACGCGGTCGCCGGTGCGTGGTGATCCCCCGGGGGGGCCGGATCGCGCAGCGCTACCTGCCCGGGGCCCTCCCGCCGGGGCGGCGCGCCCGGGGGCTCGCCGTGGGATGGCTCTTCGCGTGGTACGGGCTGCCCGCTCTGGCCGCCTCCCTGGGATCCGCTCCCCGCGCCGGCGCGGTCCACGCGGGGCTGGTGCTCACCTGGGCCCTGCTGCGCCGGACCGCGACCCAGGTCGTCTTCGACGGGTGGGGCTGGGCGCAGGGGCCGGCCCGGCCAGCGGGTGGGCGGTGGACGGCTTCCTGAACGCCCTGGCCCTCACCACCGGCGCGGCGTGGCTTGGCGGCGAGGCGGGCCTCCTCGCCGTGGGCCTCCCCCTGGCCTCGGCCCGGCGAGAGCAGCGGTCCACCTGGGAGGAGGCGGCACGGCGCGTCTACGTGGCGGTGGTCCTGCCCGCGGCCATCGCCTCCGTGTGGGCCACCGTGGCCCTCGCCGTCGGGTCGTCCGCCCCGAGCGGGGCGGCGTTCCGCCCCGAGCACGTCGGGGCCCTGGGCGTGGCCCTGGTGTGCACCTGGATGCAGGGCCCCGCGCTGAACCGCGTCCGGCTCTGCGCCGACCTTGCCGGTCCGGAGCGTCTGGCGGTGGCGCGGCGCCTCTCAGCCTGGACGGCCCTGGCCATCGCGGCGCTGGCGTGCCTGGTGACCGTCATCGCGGGGCATCGCTGAGTCGGGCCGGGGCGGGGCGGGGCGGGGCGCACGGCGAGGACGCGCTTGAAGGGAGGGGGAAGGGGGGCCTATATTCTCGCGCCCCCGGCATCCGGCCCTCCGGGGTGGAGCCTCCATGGAGACCATCGAGCGCCTGAGCGGGGTCCTGGGCGGCCTGGACCGGGCCCTGGTGGCCTTCAGCGGTGGTGTCGACTCGACACTGGTGCTCAAGGTGGCCCGGGATCGGCTCGGCGACGGCGTGGTGGCGCTCACGGCGGTCTCGCCCACCCTGCCCGCCGAGGAGTACGAGGACGCCCGGCGTCTGGCCGCGGAACTCGGGGTCCGCCACCTGCTGGTGCCTTCCCACGAGATGGAGGTCGAGGGCTTCCGCGCGAACCCTTCGAACCGTTGCTACTTCTGCAAGTCCGAGCTCTACGGCCTGTGCCGCGAGCGCGCCGCGGAGCTCGGGATCGGGACGGTGCTGGACGGGGTCAACGTCGACGACCTGGGCGATCACCGCCCCGGCCTCAGGGCCGCCGAGGAGGGGGGAGTGCGACATCCCCTCGTCGAGGCGGGGCTGGTCAAGGCGGACGTGAGGGCCGCGGCCCGGCACCTGGGCCTGGACGTCTGGGACAAACCGGCCTTCGCCTGCCTCTCCTCCCGCATCCCCTACGGCACGGAGATCACGCTGCCCCGCCTGCGGATGGTGGGCGAGGTGGAGTCCCTGCTCCGGCACCTCGGGTTCCGGACCTTCCGGGTGCGGCACCACGGCGACGTCGCCCGTATCGAGGTCGCGGCGGACGAGATGCCCCGGCTCCTTGACGAGGCGCACCGCGGCGGCGTGGTGGCCCGCTGCCTCGAGGTCGGCTTCACGTACGTCGCCATGGACCTCCAGGGATACCGGCAGGGAAGCCTGAACCAGACCCTCCGGGTCCTCCCGCCCGAGCGGTGACGTCCGGCACGGCCAGCGCCGGGGCTCCCGGGCCAGCCTCCACCCCGGGGAGCCCGGGGGTGACCGCCACCCTGGTGGAGGTCGGGGTGGTGTTCCTGCTGACCTGCCTCGCCATCCGCGGCTTCCTCGCCGTCCAGTCCGGCCTCGGGCTGCGGGACGACTGGCGCATCGTGGTGTCCCTGATCTTCATCTATGTGCCGGTCGTCGTGGGGCGGCTGACGCGGCGCCCCGTCGATCCCGACGTACTCCTGCCGGAGCCCCTCCTCCCGGCGCTGCTCCGGGCGGCGCGGGCGACGGGCAAGGTCGTCCTGGCCATCTATCCCGCGTTCGTCGTGGGGAACCACTTCTGGCAGAGCCGCGTCCTGCCGTGGATCACCGCCGAGGTCCTGGACTGGCGCCGGCCCATCCCACCCCGCTTCCCGGAGCATGGGCTCCCCGAGGACCTCCTGCTCATCGTGGCGTGGCAGCTCGTGGCGGTCGCCTACGCCGAGGAGCTCTTTTATCGCGGCTGGATGCAGACCCGCCTGGAGGCGGCCTTCCGGCCTCCGGCCCGGCGGGTGCTCGGCGCGCCCATCGGGGCGGCCTTCTGGATCACCGCCGTGCTGTTCACCCTGGGCCACTCCCTGGTGGTCTTCCAGTGGTGGCAGCCCTTCATCCTCTTCCCGGCGCTGGTCTTCGGCTGGCTGCGGGTCCGCACGGGGAACGTCCTGGCGGGTACCCTGTTCCACGCCCTCGCGAACGTGGCGATGATCTGCCTCGACACCCTCTACGGGGTCCGCCCTCCGTGATCCGCTCCGCGCCGCGGGGCGTCGCGGCCCTCCTCGTCGTGTCGGCCCTCCGGCTCGCCCCCCCGGCCTCCGCCCAGGACGTGGTCGACGGTGTGGTGGCGACCATCGACGGGAAGCCCATCACCCTCTCCGACGTCACCTTCGAGGCGGAGGTGAGGGCCCTCGCCGCCGCCCTCGGCAACCCCGCGGCCCTGGGGCGCACGCTGACCGCCCCCACCGCCCTGGACGGGATCCTGGTGCGGCAGGCCCTGCTGCGGCAGGCTCCACCCCGGGAGTCGGCGGCGGACCGCGAGATCGCCCGGGATCGGGCCCGACGCCTGCTGGACGCCTCGGGGCGCGGGGAGGGGGGCGCCTTCCTCGGGCGGTGGGGCCTCACCGAGGAGGCGCTGGTGGACTGGTTCAAGGACCTGGTGCGAGCCGACGCCGAGGGGGAGACCCGCATGGAGGCGCCGCGGAAGCCCAGCCAGGCGGAACTCCACGCCCGGTGGGAGGCCCATCCGACCCTCCGCGCCGCGCCGTTCGAGGACGCCCGGCCGGTCCTGGAGGCCGAGGTCCTCCGGTCCCGCTTCGACGTCGCCTGGAATGCCGTGGTCGCCGACGCCCTCGCCCGGTCCGACATCCGCGGCACGACCTTCGGAGACGCCCTGGCGCCCCGGTGACGACGCGCCGTCCGGTCGGCGCCCCGGCCTCCGGCCGTTGCCCGCCGCTCCGGCACCCCCTATCCTTCGCCGCGATGCGGCCCTTCGCCATCCAAGAGGCGGTCCCCGGGGACATCGACGAGATCCTCGGGATCGAGGGGGTCTCCCATGCCACCCCCTGGCCCCGGGAGTCGTTCCAGGCCGAGATGGACCTCCCCCAGGCCCTCCTCCTGGTGGCCCGGGAATCCACGTCGGGCCCGGCCCGGCTCCTGGGCTACCTCAGCGCGTGGGTGGTCGACACCGAGGTGCACGTGCTCAACGTCACGGTCCACCCGGCGTTCCGCGGCCAGGGGGTGGGGGGCGCGCTGCTCGCCCGCGCCGAGGAGGCGGGGGTGGAGCGGGGAGGCAGCCGGGCCTTCCTGGACGTGCGCCGGAGCAACGCCGCCGCGATCTCGCTGTACCGCCGCGCGGGGTACACGCCCATCGGCGTCCGCCGCCGGTATTACTCCGACAACGACGAGGACGCCATCGTGATGAGCCGCCCCCTCGTCGCCGATCCCGACGAGGCCCTCCCCTGACCATGCGCGATCCCCTCGTGGAAGTGCTCTACAACCGCGACCTCGGCGGCGGCTACTTCGCCCTCGGGTTGCTGGACCCCGTCCTCTCCCGGGAGGCGCGCCCCGGCCAGTTCGTGATGATCGAGGTGGCGTCCGGCCGACGGGTGGTGCCCGAGCCGCTGCTCCGCCGCCCCTTCAGCGTGCAGCGGTCCGTGGAGACCCCCCGGGGGGCCGGCTACCAGGTGCTCTACCGGGTGGTCGGCGCCGGCACCACCTTGATGTCGCGACTGCGGGAGGGGGACCAGGTCCACGCCCTCGGCCCCCTCGGCCGCCCCTTCACTCCGGCCGACCCGGGTGGCGTCTCCTTCCTGGTGGGGGGCGGCGTGGGCATCCCTCCCCTGGTCGCCCTGGCCGACACCCTGGACCGGGGCCCCGTCCCACCGCGCTACGAGGTGTTCCTGGGCGTGCGAAGCGCCGCCGACGCGCCCTGCTTCGACGGCTTCGTCGAGGCGAGGGCGGGCGGGGTCCACATCCGCACCGACGACGGGTCCCTCGGGCAGCGGGGCACCGCGGTCCAGGCCCTCGTCGAGAGGTGGGACCGGGACGGCGGGCCCCCCGCGGGCGCGCGCGTCTACTCCTGCGGCCCCATGGGGATGCTCCGGGCCGTGGCGAGGGCGTGCGAGGGGAGGGGAGTCCCCTGCGAGATCAGCGTGGAGACCCTGATGGGCTGCGGGCTGGGCGCCTGCATGGGCTGCGTCATCCGGGCCCGGGACGCCGGGACCCGCCCCGACCTCTCCCCCTACGACCGCTGGCTCCTGGCCTGCGTGCGCGGGCCCGTCTTCGACAGCCGCGACGTGGACCTGGACGCCGGGCCCCCCCATCCCTGAGCTCCGCATCCCCCGCGTCCCGACCTCCCAACCCGGAGCTGCCGGTGCACCCTTCCCCCCCCTCCCCAGTCGACCTGACCGTCCGGATCGGCCCCCTGACGCTGGCGAACCCCGTGATGCTGGCGTCGGGCACGGCCGGCTACGGCCCCGAGCTCTCGGGGGTCCTGGACCTGTCCAGCCTCGGGGGCTTCGTGACCAAGGGCATCGCCCGCGAGCCCTGGGAGGGGAACTCCCCGCCGCGCCTGGCAGAGACCCACGCCGGCCTGCTCAACGCCATCGGCCTCCAGAACGTCGGGCTCGACCGCTTCCTGGCGGAGAAGGTCCCCTTCCTCCGCGAGCTCGGCACGAGGGTGGTGGTCAACGTCATCGGCAGGACCATCGAGGAGTACGTCGAGGTCTCCCGCGCCCTGGACTCCTGCGACGCCGTGGACGCGCTGGAGCTGAACGTCTCCTGCCCCAACATCAAGCACGGCGGGATCCAGTTCGGCACGGGCCCGGAGGGCGCCTCGCGGGTGACCGCCGCGGTCCGGGCGGCGACCCGGAAGCCCCTGTGGGTGAAGCTCTCCCCCAACGTCGGTGACATCGCGGAAGTGGCCCGGGCGGTGGAGGGCGCAGGCGCCGACGGGCTGTCCCTGATCAACACCCTGCTGGGGATGGCCGTCGACCTCGACCGTCGCCGGCCCATCCTCGCCAACGTGCACGGCGGTCTCTCCGGTCCGGCCATCAAGCCCGTCGCCCTGCGCATGGTGTGGCAGTGCTTCCGGGCCGTGGGGATCCCCATCGTGGGCATGGGGGGCATCTGGACCGCCCGGGACGCGTTGGAGTTCATGGTCTGCGGCGCCCGCGCCGTGCAGGTGGGCACCGCCAGCTTCGCCAATCCCCGCGCCGCCGCGGAAGTGCTGGACGGAATGGGCCAGTGGTGCCGCGACCAGGGGATCCCTCGCATCGCGGACATCGTCGGCACCCTGGAGGCCTGACCGCTCCCCGGACTCCCGCGACCCGACCGCGCGCCCCTCGCCCCGGGGGTGTGGCTTGCGCCGCCCAGGCTGCCTATGATATCCATGCCATTCGATAGCTTCGCCTTGAGCGGGCCGCGTGCCCGCCTTTTTTTTGCCGTGCCCTCGAACACACCCAGCCGATCCCGATCCGGCCGTCCCCCCGGGAAGGAGCACCCCACCGGTCTCCCTCCCCAGGGCCGTTCCTCGCGCATGGACGTCGAGGAGGCCGTCGAGCGGGCGCTGGAGGGGCCGATCTCCTCCTTGGGCTACGAGCTGGTGGCGGTGGAGCTCACCACGTCGACGGGGCGCCGCGCGCTGCGGATCTCCATCGACCGCGAGGGGGGCGTGGGCACGGGCGACTGCGCCCTGGTCAGCGACGCCGTGGGGGTCCACCTCGACGCCCTGGACCCGATCCCGGGCGCCTATGACCTCGAGGTCAGCTCTCCGGGCATCGAGAGACCGCTGCGCCGCCCCGAGCACTTCCAGCGCTTCGTGGGGGAGCGGATCTCCCTCCGGACCCGCGAGCCCATCGAGGGCCGCAGGAACTGGCAGGGGCGGATCGACTCCGTCGAGGACGGCTTCGTGGTGCTGGCGCTGCCACAGGGGGTCCAGCGGATCCCCTTCGCGGCCATCGACAAGGCGAACCTGAAGGTCGACTACGCCCAGTACTTCAATAGGGGCAATCGAGACGCGGGGAATCCACCATGAACAGCGAACTGATCCGCATCATCGAGCAGGTGGCCAAGGAGAAGGGCCTCTCCCGGGAGTCCCTCGTGGAGGTGCTCGAGAACGCGATGGAAGCGGCCGCCCGCAAGAAGTACGGGATGACCAAGGACATCGAGGCGCAGTTCAACGAGGACAGCAAGGAGATCGAGCTGTTCGAGTTCAAGACCGTCGTCGACGAGGTCGAGGATCCCGACATCGAGATTACCCTCCCCGACGCCCGCCACCAGGACCCCGACGCGATGCTCGGGGACAGCCTGGGCTTCAAGATGGACGTCGCCGAGTTCGGCCGGATCGCCGCCCAGACCGCCAAGCAGGTGATCATCCAGAAGGTCAGGGACGCCGAGCGGGAGACCATCTACAACGAGTACAAGGACCGCCAGGGCGAGCTGATCACCGGCACGGTGAGGCGCTTCGAGAAGGGCGCGATCATCGTGGACCTCGGCAAGACCGAGGCGATCCTCCCCTCCAGGGAGCAGGTCCACACCGAGTCCTACCGTCCGGGCGACCGGATCCAGGCGTTCATCCTCGACATCGCCCGCAACGCCCGCGGCCCCCAGGTGGTGCTCTCCAGGACGCACCCGGGCCTGCTGGTCAAGCTCTTCGAGATGGAAGTGCCCGAGATCTACGAGGGCATCGTCACCATCGAGGCGGCGGTCCGGGAGCCCGGCCAGCGGGCGAAGATCGCCGTCAGCAGCCGGGATGGCGACGTCGACCCCGTCGGCGCGTGCGTCGGGCTGAGGGGTTCCCGGGTGCAGGCGGTGGTCCAGGAGCTCCGGGGCGAGAAGATCGACATCATCCCCTGGAGCATCGATCCGGCCCGCTTCGTGTGCAGCGGCATCGCTCCCGCGGTGGTCACGAAGGTGATCATCGACGAGGAGAACCACACGATGGAGCTGATCATCCCCGACGACCAGCTCTCCCTGGCCATCGGCCGCCGCGGCCAGAACGTGCGGCTCGCGGCCCAGCTCACGGGCTGGAAGATCGACATGCACAGCGAGTCGAAAATCCGCGAGATGAACGAGCAGGCGCGGGAGACCCTCGCCCAGATCGCCTCCCTCTCGGACGTGAACAAGGAGATCCTGATCCGCTACGGCTTCCGCTCGCTCCAGGACATCGCCGACGCCGAGCCGGAGGAGCTGGTGGAGACCATCGGCATCGACCGGGAGAAGGCCCAGGCCATCATCGACGAGGCCGACGCGGTGCTCACCGACGAGATGCGGCGGGATCTCGAGAGGCGGGAGGCGTCCGCGCAGCTCCGGAGCGCCGAAGGCGAGGCCGCCTCCGCCGCGCCCTCGGAGGCGACCGGTGAGGCATGACCACGGCGCCTCGGAGGGGTGGGGCCGAGGGTAGGCGCAAGGCCCGCACCCCTCCGGGATCCTCGGAGTCTGGAGACGGGCGTGCCGCGGAGGCACCGGACCGGGGCGGCTCGCCCGAGCGGACCTGCGCCGCGTGCCGCCGCAAGGGCGACAGGGATGACCTGCTGCGGGTGGTGGCTGGCCCCGACGGGAGGCTCTGGATGGACTTCGGCGCCACCCTGCCGGGCCGGGGCGCCTGGGTGTGCTGGAGCCGAGCCTGCCTGACAGCCCGGGGGCTGGCCGGGCGGTTGTCCCACACCCTCAAGACGGAAGGCGCGATCCTCCCCGACGGCTGGCCCGACGCGCTTGCGCGTCTCTGGATCGCCCAGCGACTGCGGGAGCGTCTCGGCCTGCTGGGTCGCTCCGGCATGGCCCGCCACGGGGCCGACCGCGTTGCGGAGGCCCTGGACCGGGGATGGGCCCGCTTCGTGCTGGTGGCGGGCGATGCGTCCGAGGGGACCACGCGCCGCGTCGCCGCCCACGCGGACGCGGTCGGGGTCCCCTGCATCCGCATCGGTCTCGACCGCGAAACCGTGGGCGGGGCGCTGGGACGGGGCCCGGTGGCGGTCGTGGCCGTCGCGGACTCGCCCCTGTCCCGACGGCTGGAAAAGGAGTTGCAATCGTGGCGCGACTTCCTATAATCCCGGGGACTTTCCGCCCGGGCACCATTCCGCGCAGCGCAGACCTTCGACAGGCGGGCCGACCGGATTCGGTCGACCCCTCCGGCGGGCACCGCCCCGGTGATCGCAGGCGGTCTCATAGCTGAGCCGCATCGACGGGAATTCCGAGAAGATTCGCGATGGCAAAGAAGGACATCTTCGACCGTATCGACTCCCGGATGAAGAGCCAGATGGCCTCCATCTCGCGGGGTGGGCGTCCGCCCGAGTCGGATGCGCCACCCGATGGGGACGTGGTCGAAAAGCGCGTCAGCTCGGGTGTGATCCGGCGTCGAGCCCGGGACACGGAGCCCGCCCCTTCCCGGGGCGCCGGCGCATCCGCCCGTGGAGTGGCGACCACCGCGGACACCCGCGTATGGCGCGAGCCTGGCGGAGCGGCGACCCTGCCTCCGCCGATCCGCCGTCCCGCGGAGCCCCGCGAGGCGGAGCCCGTCGTCCAGGCGCCGGCGCCCGTCCCCGCTGCACCGCCCCCCGCCGCTCCCGAGCCGGTCGCGGCGGGATCGGGCCCCTCGGCCGCCGCCGTCAGCGCGGACGCTCCCGTCGCGACGGAGCCCACCCGGCCGGCCGCCGAGGTCGCGCCCCGGATCGAGGCGCCCGCGCCGCCCGCCGAGCCTTCCCCCCCGCCGGCCGTCGCGGAGCCCGCTCCGCCGCCCCCGGCGCCCCCCGCGGCCGAGGCTCCCCAGCCCCGCGTCTCCGCCCCGTCCCCCAAGCGGCCGGTGCTGGGGCCGACGGGCCCGGCGGCCCGCAGTCGGCACTTCGAGGCCGCCCGCGTGATCGTGCCCGGTCGAGGGCAAGCCCCCTCCGCCCCTGCGCGCCCCGCGGCTCCTCCGCCCCCCCGGGTGGTGGTGCCGGTGCCCGAGTCCGTGGCGCGGGCGGCCCAGCAGGCCAGCCAGGCCCAGCAGGTCCGGCCCGCCGAGCCCAAGAAGGAGGAGGAGAAGCCCAAGGTGGTCGCTCCTCCCCCGGTGAAGGGCGGGGAGGTCCGCAGCCTCGAGGACGTCCTCAAGGAGCAGGGCATCGTCCAGCACACGCCGAAGAAGATCCGGCGCGTGATCGACGACGGCCCGATGCCCACCGGGCGCATCTCCCAGCCCGGGGGCGCGCCCCGCATGCCCGGACCGCCGCCCTCGGCCGGCGCGCACGGGCCACCCCCCATGGGGCGGCCGGTCTATGGTCGCGGCCCCGCCGAGGCCCCCGCGGCCCCCACGGGCGACGCCGGCGCGCGGGGCAAGAAGGGACGCCGCCGCAAGGAAGTCGTCCAGCGCCAGGAGATGCTCTACGGCGGTGCCGGAGCCCGCGCCCGCAGGAAGGGCGCACCGGTCACGCCGGGCCGGAAGACCGAGCTGACCACGCCCAAGGCCAGCAAGCGCGTCATCCGGGTGGACAACGAGATCTCGGTGTCGGAGCTCGCCCACCAGATGGGCATCAAGGGCTCCGAGCTGATCCGCAAGTTCATCCAGATGGGCCAGATGGTCACCGTCAACCAGATGGTCGACAACGACACCGCCGCGGTGATCGCCTCGGACTACGGGTACGAGGTGGAGAACGTCGGGTTCCGCGAGGAAGAGATCATTGGCGTCCGGGTGGTGGAGAAGGACGAAGACCTCCGTCCCCGCCCGCCGGTGGTCACCATCATGGGCCACGTCGACCACGGCAAGACGTCGCTGCTCGACGTGATCCGCAAGGCGAACGTCGCCGCCCGCGAGGCCGGCGGAATCACCCAGCACATCGGCGCCTACCAGGTCACCCTCAAGAACGGCCAGCAGATCACGTTCCTCGACACTCCCGGCCACGAGGCGTTCACCGCCATGCGCGCCCGGGGCGCCCAGGTGACCGACATCGTGGTGCTGGTCGTGGCCGCGGACGACGGCGTGATGCCCCAGACGGCCGAGGCGGTCAACCACGCCAAGGCAGCGGGGGTGCCGATCATCGTCGCCGTCAACAAGATCGACAAGCCCAACGCCAACCCCGACAAGATCAAGCAGGGCCTCACCGAGTTCGAGCTCGTGCCCGAGGAGTGGGGAGGCGACACGCTGATGGTGCCCGTCTCCGCCAAGGAGAAGATCGGCATCGACGAGCTGCTGGAGGCCATCTCGCTCCAGGCGGAGATCCTCGACCTCAAGGCGAACCCCGAGCGCGAGGCCCGCGGCGTCATCATCGAGTCCAAGCTGGACAAGGGACGCGGCCCGGTGGCCACCGTCCTCATCCAGCACGGCACCATCAAGCCCGGTGACTTCGTCGTCGCGGGCACCGAGAGCGGGAAAGTCCGCGCGATGGTGGACGAGAACGGGAAGATGGTGAAGAAGGCGGGTCCGGCCACCCCGGTCGAGATCCTCGGCCTCTCGGGAGTCCCCAACGCGGGCGACGAACTCGTGGTGGTGGAGGACGACAAGGCCGCCAAGACCCTCGCCGAGCACCGCGCCGACCTGCTCCGCCAGACCCAGCTCTCCAAGTCCTCCCGCGTCAGCTACGAGGACCTGCTCTCCCGGATGAAGGAGGGCGAGGTCAAGGAGCTGAACCTGATCCTGAAGTCGGACGTGCAGGGTTCCATCGAGGCGCTGCGGGCGGCCTTCTCGAAGATCGAGGTCGCCGACACGCGGATCAACATCCTGCACGCCGCCGTGGGCGGCATCACCGAGAACGACGTGACGCTGGCCAGCGCCAGCCGGGCGACGGTCCTCGGCTTCAACGTCCGCCCCGATGTGAAGGCGCTGAAGGCGGCGACGGAGTCCGGGGTCGAGGTCCGCACCTACAAGGTGATCTACGAGGCGGTGGACGACCTCAAGAAGGCCCTGGTGGGGATGCTCGAGCCCACCTTCCGCGAGGACGTCCACGGGCACGCCGAGGTCCGCAACACCTTCAACATCCCGAAGGTGGGGACCGTCGCGGGCCTCTTCGTCACCGACGGCAAGCTCGCGCGGCAGCACCAGGTCCGCCTCCTCAGGGACAGCGTGGTGGTCTGGACCGGGCGGCTCTCATCCCTCAAGCGGTTCAAGGACGACGTCCGGGACGTCACCCAGGGCTACGAGTGCGGCGCCGGACTGGATGGGTTCAACGACGTGAAGGTGGGCGACGTACTCGAGTCCTTCACCGTCGAGCAGGTCCAGGCGACGGGCTGATGCCCCTCGGGGACTCGCCGCCTCCGCCGCGGGAGCCCCTTCCATGTTCGTCGCAGCCGCCCGCCTGACCTTGATCCTGCACGGATGCACCTCCCTCAAGGAGAAGCGTCGGCTCCTCCACCGGGCCCGGGACAGGGTGCGGGCGCGCTTTCCCGGGGTGGCCATCGCCGAGGTGGGGGACAACGACATCTGGGGGCGGGCGGAGATCGGCCTCGCCTCGGTGGGGAACGACGCCGCCCATACGCGCCAGGTCGTCGCCGCGGCGGTGGAGCACGTGGAGTCGCTGTACCTGGGCGAACTCGTCTCCGACGACATCGAGGTGTGGCAGGCCTAGCGGAGTCCCCAAGCAGGTGCCCGCCGCTCCGCCGCGCCGGATGGTATGATCGCCGCCCGATGCGCGACGCCGACAAGATCCTGGAGAGGGGCGTGGTCCGGGTCTCGGCGGGCCAGGCGCGGGCCCTCGCCGTGGCCGCGGTGGTCCTCGTGGCGCTGGCCTTCGTCGCGGGGTTCCAGGCGGGGCGCGTCGCCGGCGCGGTCACCGCCGCCCGTGCCGAAGCTCCCGGGGTCGTCCCCGACGCGGGGGAGGACGTCGCCGACGCGGTCGAGAGGTGGCGATCCCCGCCCGCCGGGCTCGACGGCGGGTCCGGGAGGGGGGGAATCGCCGCCGCCCTGGCCGCCGAGACCACTTCGCCTCCCGGTCCTCCTCCGCCCGCGCCCGTGGTCGAGGCACCGCCCCCACCGCAACCGCCGCCGGAGGCCCCGCCGCCCCCTCAGCCCCCCAGCGAGGCGACGGTCACCCCGAACCTGCCCCCACGGGCCGCGCCCCCGGGCTCGTGGGAGGTCCAGCTCGCCTCCTACCCCGATCCCGCCCAGGCCGACGCGGCGATCGCCGACCTCGCGCGAAAAGGAGTCGCCGCCGTGCGGCGGGAGGCGACGGTGGGCGGCGCGCTGTGGTATCGGGTGCGTGTCGGGCCGTTCTCCAGCCAGGAGGAGGCCCGGCGGCGATCGCTGGAGGTCCGCCCCGTGTCGCCCTACCCCCCCATCGTCACCCGCGGAGACTGAGACCACCGTGCGTCGCATCGAGAAGCCTTGGGGCCACGAGGTGGTGTGGGCGGAGACCGCCCACTACGTCGGCAAGATCCTGGTGATCCGCGCGGGGGAAGCGCTCAGCCTCCAGTACCACCGAGTGAAGGAGGAGACCCTCCTCGGCAACGTCGGGGAGTGCGAGGTGCTCATCGAGCAGGACGACGGCAGCCTCATCAGCCGCGTCCTGAGGAAGGGAGACGTCCAGCACGTCGCCCCCGGCCGCCGTCACCGCCTGATCGGGCGGACGGACTGCGAGGTCCTGGAGGTCTCCACTCCCCACCTCGACGATGTCGTCCGCCTGGATGACCGGTACGACCGCGCCCGCTGACCCGGGACATCCCCCCAGCGCCATGGGCCCCGTCCCCGACGAACACCGGACTTCCCGAGGCCTCGCCCTCGCGATGCTCCTGCCCGCCCTCCTCGGGGGGACCTTCCTCCGACTCCACGACCTCTCCGCGAAGGTCCTCCACAGCGACGAGGGAGTGAACGGCTGGTTCGCGCTCCGCCTCTTCGAGACCGGCCGGTACTGCTACAACCCCAAGGACTACCACGGTCCCCTCCTCTACTATGCCGACCTCGTCTCCTTCTGGCTGATGGGACCGAGCGACCTCTCCCTGCGCCTGCCCGGCGCCCTGGCCGGGGCGGCCATGCCCCTGATCTGCCTCGCTTTTCTCCCGTACTTCGGAGCGGTCGGGGTCGCCACGGCCGGGGCCCTCGTCGCCTTTGACTCGCCGCAGGTCTACTTCGCCCGTACCGCCATCCACGAGGTCTGGCTGGTGGCCTTCACCTTGGGCCTCGTGGCGTGTGGGGTCGCGTTCGCGCGGTCGGGCAAGGGGGTCTTCGCCGGGCTCGCCGGCGGGTGCCTCGCGGGCATGTTCGCCAGCAAGGAGACCGCCGCCCTCACCGTGGTCGCCCTGGTCGGGGCCTGCGCGTCGGCCCTCCTCGTCCCCAAGGCTCCCGGGGACGGCTCGCCCGCCCGCGCCCGGGGATTGGGGGAGGCAGCCGCGTGGCTCCGAGTCCACCGCGGCGCCCTCACCCTCGGCGCCGCGGTGTTCCTGGCGGTGACCGTCGCCCTCTTCTCTTCCTTCGGTGGTTGCTGGAAGGGGGTGCGGGGCTTCGTGGAGGCCTACGGCTTCTGGATCGACTACGGAGCCAGCGGTCGGAACCAGGCGAAGGACCCCCTCTACTTCCTGTCGCTGCTCGGCGACTCCTGGCTCGCCGTAGGCCTCGGGATCGGGGGTGCCGCCTGGGCCGTCGTACGCCGCGACCGCTTCGGGATCTTCCTCACAGCGTGGACACTCCTCATCGTGGCGGCCTACTCGGTGATCCGGTACAAGACGCCGTGGTGCGTGCTCTCGTTGAGCCTGCCGCTCCACCTGCTGGGCGGTTGGTTCGCGGGCGCCTGCCTGGCGGTCGTCCGGCGGAGGGGAGCGCCGCGCCTCGCCTGGGCCGTCCCGGCCGGCGTCGCCCTTCTCTGTGTGCCCACCTTCCTCCACGCCGTCGACGTGAACCACCGCCGCTACGACGACCCCGAGGTCCCGTACGTGTACGTGCAGACGACCCGGGGGTTCCGGGAGTTGGTGGAGCTGGTGATCGGGATCGATCGTGCCGGTGACCACCGCGGGCAGCTCCAGGTGGTGAACGTCGGCCTCAAGAATCCCCTCAGGTGGTACATGTACACCGCGGGGTGGCGGTGGAACCGCGTGCGGTACGAGAAGACCCCTCCCGAGCCCGACCGCCTGCGGGCCGACATCGTGGTCTGCGACCACGCGTTCCTGGGGAGGATCCGCAAGGCGCTCGGGGACGGCTACGAGGTGCGGTCCTTCCCCGTCCGTCCCGGTTCGCGGGCGAGCGTGCTGGTCCGGACCCCGCTGTTCGAGGCTTGGGCCGCCGCTCGCGGGGAGGACGGGAGGGGAGCGGCCCCCGGTGACGCCTCGCGCCGTTGACACTCCGGTCCACCTGGGGCGAGAATGCCAGGGACGACGGGCCCCCACTGGCGATCGGGCCGCGTCCGTCCGGGAGGTACCGTGAACCACCGCTGGCATGGCGCTCTGCTGCTCGTCGGGCTGCTGGCCGGGGCGGCGGACGCCTCGGCCCAGGACGGCCTGGCGACCGCGGTCGCCCCCGCCGGGTCGCCCGGGCAGGACATCTACGTCGTCGCCCCGGGGGACACGCTGTGGGGGATCTCGCAGCGGTTCTTCGGCGCCCCCGACCAGTGGCCGGGGGTCTGGTCCGTGAACAACGACGAGATCACGAATCCCCACTACATCTACCCGGGGCAGGTCGTCCGGTTCTCCGCCGGTACCGTCATCACGCCGCCGTCCCTCGGCCTCTCCGCATCCACCGCGACTCCCTACGACGAGAGCTTCCAGCCGGTCGCCCGGTTCTGGAGCAGCAACCGGCAGTGCGGGATCTACGTCCCCTTCGCCGACCTGCCGGACTCGCGCCGCTTCACCGCGCCCGCCTTCGTCGCCGACGACATGCAGCCCCTGGGCAAGCTCGTGGGCGCGGCGGAGGGGCGCAGCCGGCTCGCCGAGGGGGATGTCGTGTTCCTTCGGTTCGAGAACCTGGAGGACGTCCACTGCGGAGACGTGTACTCGGTGTACGCCCCGGACGCCGCCGTGAAGCACCCCCGCATCGGCGATCGCGAGCTCGGCACCTCATACCGCGTCCTGGGCGAGGTCCGCATCACCGACGTCGGGGATCGGATGGCGACGGCGGAGATCGTCCACTCCTACTTCGAGATCGGGCGCGGCGCCCTCCTGACCGATCGCCTCGAGGTCGTGGCGGACGTCCGGATCCAGCAGACGGACCGGAACGTCGGCGGCTACCTCGTCGGGGGCCTCCGGGGCGAGAACCTCCTCACCGCTCGAACCGACATCGTTTTCATCGACCGGGGGCGCAGCGACGGGGTGCAGACGGGCGACACGTTCTGGGTGGTCCGCAGCGGGGACGAGATGTACCCCCGCACCCTCGACAGCATCGAGTACCCGGAGTCCATCGTCGGGCGCATCGTGGTCTTCGCCGCCGATGAGTACCACGCGACCGCCGTCGTCACCGATGCCACCCGCGACCTGAGGATCGGCGACCGCATCACCACCTACATCGAGCGTCTCGACGTCGGCAGCGACGCCGACATCCACTGAGGGCCCGATCCTCGGCCCCGGCGCCGCTCCTTCCACCCGTCCCTGCCGGGGGACCGGGTTGACAGGTGGAGGGGGCGAACCTACCCTCCTGCCTCTCATGGGTGAACCGCTCCGACGGGCGCGGCTCCGGAAGCCGGGTAGGGTAGAGGCAGGACGCCGACCCTCCGACGGAGGCAGGTCGATGGACGACATCGCCCGGTGGATTGCCCTGGCTCGCGCTGCTGAGTCGCTTCCCCTCGGACCCTTGCTCCGGGCCGCCGGCTCCCTGGACGCGCTCCTGGGCCGGATCCTCGGGGTCGGCCCGGATCCGGAGGGGGCACCGCCCCTCTCCTCCCGAGTCCGCGCCGCCCTCGGCGGTGCCAGGCCGGGGAGGGAGGACGAAGTCTCGGCCGGGATCGCCGCGCGCTGTGGGATCCGGGCCCTGCCCTTCGGCTCCCCGGAGTACCCCGAGTCCCTGGCCCGCACCCACGATCCCCCCGCGGTCCTGTTCACCCGGGGTCCGGGCCTGTCGGCCGCTCCGGTGGACCGGGTGGCCATCGTGGGGGCCCGGGCCTGCACCGCCCGGGGGGAGCGCGTGGCGCGGGCCCTGGGGGCCGCCCTCTCGTCCGCGGGGGTGGTGGTGGTCAGCGGGTTGGCCCGGGGGATCGACGCCGCCGGCCACGACGGCGCCCTCCGGGGCCCGGGGGGCACCTGGGCCGTCCTTGCGGGCGGACTCGACCGTCCGAGTCCTGCCTGCAACGCCGCCCTCTTCGACGCCATCGTCGAGGGGGGCCTCGCCTTCGCCGAGGTGCCGCCGGGCACGCCGCCGGAGCCCTTCCGGTTCCCCCGCCGCAACCGCATCATCGCCGGGCTCGCCCGGGCGGTGATCGTGGTCGAGGCCGAGGAGCGCAGCGGTGCCCTCATCACCGCCCGCCTCGCCGCCGAAGAGGGACGGGACGTGCTGGCGGTCCCCGGGCCGGTGGACAGCGCCCTCAGTCGGGGTCCCCACCGGCTGATCCGTGCCGGGGCGGGGCTCGTGGAGGACGCCGGCGACCTCCTGGAGTCCCTCGGGCTCGCCCGGGACGACGGGGGGCCGGCGGCGGGGAAGGACGAAGTGGGGCGGTGGTTCCGGAACGGCCCCGCGGGAGTGGACGCGCTCCTCTCCCGCTCGGGGCTCCCTCCGGGCATCCTTCAGGAGCGGCTCCTGATGCTGGAGATCGAGGGGAGGATCACCCGCGCGCCTACCGGAGAGTATCGCCCCCTTGCCCGCAAGTGGGGGTCACCGATCCAGAACCCGGAAGGCGGCACTAGAATGGGGGCACGATCCGCGGGGACCCAGGTGGCCGCCGATCGTGGTAGGAGCGGATGAACGAGAGAGTACTGAGCATCCTCAGGCGCATCGCCCGCACGACCCTGACCGGCAAGGCCCCGGCGCGGGACGAGGTCCGTCAGACCCTGCTCCGGGACGGCTACACGACCCGGGAGATCGACGCCGCCTTCCGGTGGCTCGACCGCTCCGACGACTCCTCCCGCCCGGCATCCTCCGGTGCGCCGGTCGAGCCGGGCCAGTCCTCCCTGCCTCCCGGGGCGGCCCTGACCGGCGCCGCCATGGGCTTCCTCCAGATGCTGCGCGATCTCGCCTACCTCGACGATAGGCTCGAGGGAGACGTGCTGAACCGCCTCACCGCCGTCGCGGATGGAGAGGTCTCCCTGGCGGACCTGCGACGCGCCGTCGCCGAAGTGATGTTCGAGCACCAGTTCGAGCTCGACTCCGAGCTGTTGACCCTCCTGGACGAGGAATGGAAGATGGTCTTCCATTGATCGGTGCTCGATTCCGCTTGACGCCCGGCGCCGGTGACCCTACCACCCTTCTCGCGGCTCCCGGTCCGGAGAGTCGATGAGGGCGCCGAGCCCCCATCCGATCCGGCCGACTCCCCCCCCGCCGTCAAGAGCGTTCCGGAAATGGCACAATCCGTCGTCATCGTCGAGTCGCCTGCGAAGGCGAAGACCATCCAGAAGTACCTCGGGCCGGACTACGAGATCATCGCGTCGGTCGGGCACATCAAGAACCTCCCGGACAACAAGCTCGGCGTCGACGTCGACGGGGGGTTCCGGCCGGAGTACGAGGTCATCAAGACCAAGCGGGACGTGATCAAGAGGATCAAGCAGTCCTCGAAGGCCGCTTCGCGGGTCTACCTCGCCCCCGACCCCGACCGCGAGGGGGAGGCCATCGCCTGGCACATCGCCGAGGAGCTCGGCCCCCGGGAGGGCGTCTACCGGGTGCTCTTCAACGAGATCACCAAGAACGCCATCGTCAGGGCCTTGGAGCAGCCCCAGCAGCTCAACGTCAACCGGTACAACTCCCAGCAGACGCGCAGGATCCTCGACCGCCTGGTGGGCTACCAGCTCTCGCCGCTCCTGTGGAAGAAGGTCAAGCAGGGCCTCTCGGCGGGGCGCGTGCAGTCCGTCGCGCTGAAGATGGTGTGCGACCGGGAGCGGTCGATCCTCGCCTTCGTCCCCGTCGAGTACTGGACGGTCCAGGCCCAGCTGGAGGGGAGCGCGCCGCCACCCTTCGTGGCCCGGCTCCACTCCGTGGACGGGCAGAAGGCCGACCTCACCAACGGTGAGCAGGCGCAGCGGGTGCGGGCCGCGATCCTCTCGGCTTCCATCACCGTCAAGTCCGTGACCCGGAAGCAGCGGCAGCGCCGTCCGGCGCCCCCGTTCATCACCAGCCGGCTCCAGCAGGAGGCGGTGCGGAAGCTGCGCTTCACCGCCAAGAAGACGATGATGGTCGCCCAGTCCCTTTATGAGGGCGTGGACATCGGCGAGGCCGGCCCCCAGGGCCTCATCACCTACATGCGGACCGACTCGACCCGGCTGTCCCAGGAGAGCCTCGACGCCGTCCGCGCGTTCGTCGCCCAGCGATACGGCGAGGCCTACGTGCCGGCGGGCGGCCCGAACGTGTACAAGACCCGCAAGGGGGCCCAGGACGCCCACGAGGCGATCCGGCCGACGAACCTCGAGTACGAGCCCGAGAAGATCAAGGGCTTCCTCACCCCGGACCAGTATCGGCTGTACAAGCTGATCTGGGACCGGTTCCTGGCCTGCCAGATGGCACCGGCGCTCTACGACGCCGTCGCCGTGGACCTCGAGGCCGGACCCGTGATGCTCCGGGCCTCGGGGAGCACGCTGGTGTTCGCCGGCTTCACGGCGGTCTACACCGAGGGCCGCGACCCCGATCCTACGGGAGACGAGGACGAGGACGGCGACGGCGTGACCCTGCCCCCCCTGAAGGAGGGCGAGGCGATCCGCTGCCTGGCAGTGGACGCCGACCAGCACTTCACCGAGCCGCCCCCGCGCTACACCGAGAGCACCCTCATCCGCGATCTGGAAGAGCGCGGCATCGGGCGTCCCTCCACCTACGCCCTGATCCTCAGCAACATCCAGGAGAAGGAGTACGTCAGCCGCGACAAGGGGCGCTTCTTCCCGAGCCCCCTGGGGATGCTGGTGAACGACCTCCTCCAGGAGAACTTCCCGACGATCATCAACGAGGAGTTCACGGCCCAGCTCGAGAGCCGCCTCGACGAGATCGAGGAGGGGCGGAGCGACTGGCAGTCCATCCTCCAGGACTTCAACGGGCGTTTCCAGAGTCGGCTGGAGGCGGCCGAGGTCGAGATGCGCAACGTCAAGCGCGAGGGCATCGAGACCTCGTTCAAGTGCGAGAAGTGTGGGCGCGGCATGGTGCTCAAGTGGGGCAGGAACGGCCAGTTCCTGGCGTGCTCCGGCTACCCCGAGTGCCGCAACGCCAAGAGCGTGGAGGTCGACCCCGAGGGCAACATCAAGCCGGTGGAGGACAACGTCCCGACCGACGAGTCCTGCGACAAGTGCGGCGCCCAGATGTTGCTCAAGCACGGTCGGTTCGGGAAGTTCCTCGCCTGCAGCGCCTTCCCCGGCTGCAAGAACACGCGGCCGGTCCCAGGGGAGGAGCGAAAGGGGCGTGCCTCCGAGCCCCTCCCCTCCGCCGAGGGACTGCCGCCCTGCGAGAAGTGCGGGTCCCCCCTGGCCTGGCGTCGCGGCCGCTTCGGTCCCTTCGCCGCCTGCACCGGCTACCCCGAGTGCAAGTACATCTACCGGGTGCCGAAGGCGGCGGGCGAGGACGGGGCCGGCAAGGGCCGGGGACGCCGGGGACGCCGGGGGAAGCCGGGGGAGGACTCCGCCGACTCCGCGGAGTCATCCGCAGGGGCCTGACGCGGTGGCCCGTCGATCCGGTGCGGAGGGCTCCTCCCCGACACCCGTGCACGTCGTGGGCGGAGGCCTCGCCGGGTCGGAGGCCGCCTGGCAGCTCGCCCGCAGGGGGATCCCCACCGTCCTCCACGAGATGAGGCCGGCCCGGTCCACCCCTGCGCACCAGGGAGCCCGCCTGTGCGAGCTGGTGTGCAGCAACTCCCTGGGCTCTTGCCTGGACCACACCGCGCCGGGGGTGTTCAAGGCCGAGCTCGCCCTGCTGGGATCCCTCGTCGTCTCCGCCGCCCACCACGCCCGGGTCCCCGCAGGGGGAGCCCTGGCGGTGGACCGCGAGGCGATGTCGGGCTTCGTGGAGGCACGCCTGGCGGCGCTTCCCACCCTGGAGATCCGCCGCGACGAAGTCGCCCGCCTGCCCGAAGAGGGGGAAGGGACGTGGATCTTCGCCACGGGGCCCCTCACCTCCCCGTCCCTCGCCGGGGCGATCCAGGCCCGGCTCGGCCGCGACTACCTGTACTTCTACGACGCCATCGCCCCCATCGTCGAGGCCGACACCGTCGACCGCTCCATCGCCTTCCGCGCCAGCCGGTACGATCAGGGGAGCGGAGACGGCGACTACCTCAACTGCCCCATGGACCGCGACCAGTACGAGGCGTTCGTCGACCTCGTCCTCGCCGCCGACCAGGTCCCCGCCCACGCCTTCGAGCAGGAGCGGTTCTTCGGCGGCTGCCAGCCCATCGAGGCCATCGCCCGTTCCGGCCGGGACAGCTTGAGGTTCGGCCCGATGAAGCCCGTCGGCCTGGTGGACCCCAGGACCGGTCGCCGTCCCTACGCCGTCGTGCAGCTCCGCCAGGAGAACCTGCCGGGCTCCGCATTGAACATCGTCGGGTTCCAGACTCGGATGCGCTACCCCGACCAGAAGAGGGTGCTCCGCACCGTCCCGGGCCTGGAGGCTGCCGAGTTCGTCCGGCTGGGTTCGGTGCACCGCAACACATTCATCGACACGCCCCACCTCCTGGGCCCGGACCTCGCCCTCGGCGCCGCACCGTACATCCGCTTCGCCGGCCAGATCGTGGGTTGCGAGGGGTACACCGAGTCCTCGGCGATGGGGCTCGTCGCCGCCCTGCACGTCGCCGCCGAAGTGGCGGGGAAGCGCCTGTCCCCGCCGCCCGGGGACACGATGCTGGGCTCGCTTCTGGCCTACCTCCGCGCCGCGCCCGCCCGGGGATTCCAGCCGATGAACGTGAACTTCGGCCTCGTGCCCGACCTGGCCGGCCCCGTCGTCCGCGACAAGAAGGAGCGCCGCCGGCTCCTCGGCCGCCGCGCCCTGGAGTCGATGGCCTCGTGGGCACGGTCGGAGGGGGTGTACGATCCCCTGGCGCTCGCGCCGGGTCCGGGCGTGCGCGCCAGCGACGCGGCCGGGAACGTGCCCGCCTGACCGCGCCTCGGGCGGGCGGGGGCGCGCCACCGGCGCATCCCCCCAGGTCCTTCGGAGGAGGTCCCCGGACATGGACTTCGAGTCCGCGAACGCCCGCTTCCTCGCCCACCTCCGCTCCGAGCGGGGGGCCTCGGACCACACCGTGCGCGCCTACGCCGCCGACCTCGCGGCCTTCCTCGCCTGGCTCCGGGCGGCGACGGGGGACGGTGCCACCGACGTGTCCGGGATCGGCGTCCTGGACGTGCGGGGGTGGCTCGCCAGCCTCCACGGCACCCACGAGCCTGGGACCATCGGCCGCAAGCTCTCGGCGGTCCGCGCCTTCTTCGAGTTCCTCTTACGCTCGGGGACCGTGCCCGCCAACCCGGCGAAGGGCGTGCGGCCGCCCCGACGCCCCGGGAAGCTTCCCCGCTTCCTGTCCGTCGCCGAGGCCCACGCGGTGGTGGAGCGGGAGGTGGACCCGGACGACCCCGAGGCGGTCCGGGACCGTGCCGTCCTCGAGGTGCTCTACGGCGGCGGGCTCCGGGCCGCCGAGCTTGCGGGCCTCGACCTGGGGGACGTGGACCGCGCCGCCGGCCTGGTCCGGGTCCGGGGGAAGGGACGGAAGGAGCGGCTGGTGCCGCTGACCGACGCGGCGTGGCACGCCGTCGATGCCTGGTTGGCGGCCCGCGCGTCCCTCGCCGGAGCGGCGGCGGGGGCCGCCCTCTTCGTCGGCAGGAGGGGCGCCCGACTCCCCGTGAGGACGCTGCAGCGCCTGGTGAAGAGGGCGGGGCTGGGGGCGGCCGTGCTCCAGGACCTCCACCCCCACGCCCTCCGCCACACCTACGCGACGCACCTGCTGGACGGCGGCGGCGACCTGCGGGCGATCCAGGAGCTGCTCGGGCACTCCAGCCTGTCCACCACACAGCGCTACGCCCACGTGAGCCTGGAGCAGCTCATCGAGGCGTACGACAAGTTCCATCCCCACCGTTGAGCGGGCGTTGCGACGCCCGGAGCCGGCCCTCAAACTGGACTACGCACTGTCACCGCCGGCGACAACCGGGTAGATTCTCGGGCGGGAGTCGTCCGGAGTCCGCTCCGTCGCGGCTCCGGAGCCGGGGCACCAGGAGGTCAGGTGAGCTCGACGGGAGCAGAGAACGACGCCGAGGTCACCGTCATCGACCCCGCCGCCGACGACGGCGCGGGTGGCGATCTGAGCCCGGAGGAGAGGGCCGACGTGGACGCGGCGTACGAGGGGATCGAGCGGAAGAGCGCCTACGCCGTGCTCGGCGTCCCCCGGGACGCCGACGTGAAGGACATCAAGAAGGCCTACTACGCCCTCTCGAAGGAGTTCCACCCGGACAAGTACTACCGCCGGGATCTGGGCGTCTACAAGGAGCGCCTCGAGCAGGTCTTCGGGCGGGTCACCGAGTCGTACCGCCTCCTCAGCGACGCCGACGCGCGCCGGGCCTACGACGAGAAGACGTTCGGCGCGCCCGCGGGCGACGCCGTCCGACCCTCGCTGGCGACGCGGGAGGTGGACTTCGTCCCCAGCCGAGGCCGGGGACGCGCAGCGGCGCCGGCGAACCCGGCGGCCGTCCTCGCGCCGAAGGTCGCCAAGGCCCCGCCCGCGTTCATCGCCCGGTTCCAGAAGCAGGTCGCGGAGCGGATCCACAAGGCGAAGGGGGAGTTCGAGTCCGGGATGCGCGCCTTCGAGCAGCAGCAGTACGGAGTGGCGGCCGGACACTTCCAGCTCGCCATGACCCTGGACGAGCGGAACGAACGCGCCAAGGAGATGTTCCGCAAGGCCCAGGACGCGGACCGAAACTCCCGAGCGGAGGAGTTCTTCCGCCAGGCGAGGACCTTCCTCACGCAGGAGGCGTACAAGGAGGCCGCATCGTGGATGCAGAAGGCCGTGGACTGTCGTCCCAGCCGCGGCAAGTATTACAATGAGCTGGGAAAGCTGATCTGGCAGCACACCGTCCAGCAGCACGCCGCGATTGACCTCCTGCGACGCGCGGTCGAGGTCGAGGGTGGCCGCATGGAGTACGTGCTCGACCTCGCGCGCGCCTACGAGGAGGTCGGAATGCCCTCGAACGCCGTGCGGGCCTTCGAGAGGGTCGCCCAGCTCGACCCGAGGAATGCGGAAGCCGCCAAGGCGCTGAAGCGCCTCCGATAGGGCGGATGGGTTCGTCCGGCACCCGGGTGGCTCCTCCCGAGGGCCGGGATGGTCGAAGACGCCATGGGGAGCGCGGGGTTCGTCATGGATCGAGTGATCGGGATCGACCTGGGGACCACCAACTCGTGCGTGGCCATCTTCGAGGGTTCCGCCCCCGCGGTGATCCCGAACCGCGGGGGCTACCAGACGACGCCCTCCATCGTCGCGTTCGCCGACGGCGGCAAGCGGCTCGTGGGGCACATCGCCAAGAGGCAGGCCGTCACGAACTCCGACAACACCGTCCACGGAGCCAAGAGGCTGATCGGGCGGCGCTTCGGTACACCCGAGGTGCGCAAGATGGCGGAGACCGTCGCCTACGAGGTGGTCCGCGGACCCGAGGACGAGGCGCGGATCCAGGCGGGGGGCCGCTCCTACACCGTGCAGGAGATCAGCGCGTTCATCCTGATGGAGATGAAGCGCATCGCCGAGGACTACCTGGGCGAGGAGGTGCGGAAGGCGGTGATCACGGTCCCCGCCTACTTCAACGACGCCCAGAGGCAGGCGACCAAGGACGCCGGGAAGGTGGCGGGCCTGGAGGTGATCCGCATCATCAACGAGCCCACCGCCGCGGCCCTGGCCTACGGGTTCGAGAAGAAGATCAACCGGAACATCGCCGTGTTCGACCTCGGCGGCGGAACGTTCGACATCAGCGTCCTCTCGGTGGGGGACGGGGTCTTCGAGGTCCTCAGCACCAGCGGCGACACCTTCCTGGGCGGCATGGACTTCGACAACCGCCTGATCGACCACCTCGCCGACGCGTTCCACGCCCAGCACGGCATCGACCTGCGGGAGGACCGGATCGCTCTGCAGCGCCTCAAGGAGGCCGCCGAGAACGCCAAGTGCGATCTCAGCTTCAAGAAGGCCGTCGACGTGACGTTGCCGTTCATCGCCAGCAAGGAGAACGTCCCCATCCACCTCCAGCAGGAGGTCACCCGCACGTTGCTCGAGTCCCTCGTCTCGGACCTGGTGGACCGGACCATCGAGATCTGCCGGGCCACCCTCGAGAACGCGGGTTTCACCCCCTCGGACGTCGACGAGGTCGTCATGGTGGGCGGCCAGACCCGCGCGCCGCTGGTACAGCGCCGGGTCGAGGACTACTTCGCCAAGCCGCTGAGCAAGGGGATCAACCCCGACGAGGTGGTGGCCCTGGGAGCCGCCATCCAGGGGTACGCGCTCCAGGACGAGAGCGTCGACGCACTGCTGCTGGACGTCACCCCCACCTCCCTCGGCATCCAGACCGCGGGGGGAGGCTACTCCGTCATCATCAAGCGCAACACCACCATCCCGGTCCAGCGCACGGTCCCCTTCACCACGGTCCACGACGCCCAGGCGGCGGTGAAGATCGTGGTCATGCAGGGGGAGAGCCCCCGGGCGGGCGAGAACCAGCACCTCGGGGACTTCATGCTCTCCGACATCCGCCCTGCCCCGAAGGGGGTGCCCGACATCGCGGTGTCCTTCAGCATCGACGCCGACGGCATCGTCAACGTCACCGCCCGGGACCGCGACACGGGACGCGAGCAGAAGATCACCGTGACCGTCTCCGGTGGGCTCTCCGAGGACGACCTGGCCCGCATGATGGACGAGCGGCGCGAGTACGAGGTCGCCGAGAGGCGGGACGAGGACGTGCAGCGGGTGATCTACGGCGTCGAGAGCCTCCACGCCCAGATCATGGAGATCCTGCCCGCGGCGGAACCCTCCATCGGATCGGATCGGCTCCACTCGGTGATGAAGTCCCTGGCCGAGGCGAAGCGGTCCGTCTCCCAGCGCGACGTCCGGGAGCTGGTGCACAACCGCGGGCAGCTCCAGCAGATCTTCGAGTCGTTGCAGTCCGTCCGCGAGGCGAGGTGAGTCCCGTGGGCGGCGAGGGAACGACGATGCAGATGGAGCAGATCCGGGGCTCGGCACGGGAGGCCGGCGCGGCGACGACGGACTCCCAGCTCCGCAGGTTGCTGGACGAGGGGCTGGTCCACCTCAGCCTCGGCCGCGAGGACGACGCCGTGCGGGTCTGGCGCGAGGCGCTGGAGCGGAGCCCGGACAACCCCAGGGCCCTGGACTACCTGGAGACCCTGGGCGTGATCCCCCCCCGTCATGCGCGGGAGTCGGGCGAGGTCGCCGCCCTCACCCCCGAGCAGGTGGTCCGCGAGCCGGCCCGGCCGGTCCTCGGCGGCACGGCGGGGCCCGAGCTGATGGTGGTGGGGGAGTCGGCCGGCGGCGAACTGGTGGTGGGCCTCGCCGAGGAGGATATCGTCGGCCTGCTCGCCCGCGCGCGGGAGGAGATGGAGGACGGGAACCTGGGCGCCGCCCTGGACCGCTGCGAGGACGTCCTGCGCCGGGTCCCCGCCGAGCCCCGGGCCACGGAGTGCGCTCGGGAGGTCAAGGACCGCCTCGTCAACTTCTACCTGGAGGAGCTCAAGCCCCTCTCCCAGGTACCCTACCTCTGCGCCAACGACGCCAACATCCTGGAACTCTCCCTGGACCCCATCGGGGGCTTCCTGCTCTCCCAGGTCGACGCCGACATCACGCTGGAGGACCTCCTCACCATCATGGGCACCTTCGACCAGTACAAGGTGGTCAGCGCCCTCCACTTCTTCCTCCGCCACGGCATCGTCGAGCTCCGGCCCGCCCCGGCTCCGACCCGCCGCCGCTGACTCCAGGCTTCGCCGCCTTGCAATCGGAGGGGTCCGACGCCATCCTCCCGGTGGCTCGGCCCCCACACCTCGGCACCCCCCCAAACCTTCCGCTGGACATGGCCGTGACGAAACGCCCCCTGCTGCTCACCCCCGGCCCCGTGACCATCCCCGAAGAGGTCCGCCAGGCGACGGCGCGACCCCTGCTGTACCACCGTGGACCCGAGTTCAAGCACGTGGTCCGGCGGGTGAGGGACGGACTCAAGTACCTCTACCAGACCCGTGAGGAGGTCATCGTCCTCGCCAGCAGCGGCACCGGCGCCATGGAGGGCGCCGTGGTCAACCTCTGCTCCCGAGGGGACCGGGTGCTGGTGGTCCGCGGGGGCAAGTTCGGGGAACGGTGGGAGAAGATCGCCCGGGCCTACGGGCTGGACGTCGTCCCCCTGGATGTGCCCTGGGGCGAGGCGGTGGACCCCGAGCGGGTGCGCCGCGCCCTCGCCGAGCAGGGACCGTTCCGTGCCGTGCTCCTCCAGGCAAGCGAGACGTCCACCGGCGTCGCCCACCCCGTGCGGGAAGTGGCGGACCTCACCCGGCGGACCGATACCCTGTGCGTCGTCGACGGGATCACCGCCGTCGGGGTCTTCCCCATCCCCTTCGATGAGTGGGGGATCGACTGCCTCGTCACCGGCTCCCAGAAGGCACTGATGCTCCCGCCGGGCCTCGCCTTCGCCGGGCTCTCCGCCCGCGCCTGGCAGGCGGCGGCCCGCGCCGACCTCCCGCGTTTCTACTTCGACTTCGCCCGGGAGCGGGACTGCCTCGCCCAGGACACCACCGCCTGGACCCCGGCGATCTCGCTGATCGAGGGGCTGGACCTGGTGCTGGAGCGCATCCGCGAGGAGGGCCTGGACGCCCTCTTCCGCCGCCACCGGCTGGCCGCCACGGCCATGCGTGCGGGGGTCCGCGCCCTGGGCCTCTCCCTGTTCACCGGATCCCCCTCCGACGCCCTGACCGCCATCGAGATCCCCGATCCCCCCGGCGCCTCGGCGGTCGTCAAGCGTTTCCGTGACGCCCACGGCATGACCATCGCCGGCGGTCAGGATCAGCTCAAGGGTCGGATCATCCGCCTCTCCCACATGGGCGACGTCGATCGATACCACGTCGTGCGCGCCATGACCGCCCTCGAGTCCGTCATGGATGAGCTCGGCTTCCGGCCCGCCGACGGGGCGGGGGTCGCCGCGGTGGTCGCCTCGTACGCGAGGGGAGCGACCGAGTGAGCTTCAGGGTCCTGGTCGCCGACAACCTCGCGGAGTCGGGTATCGACGTCCTGCGCCGCGACAAGGAGCGATTCCGGGTCGAGGTGCGGAAGGGGATCGGCCCCGAAGAGGTCCTGCGCTACATCCCCCCCTGCCATGCCCTCCTGGTCCGCAGCCGCACGAGGGTCACGGCGGAGCTGCTGGAGCGCGCCCCCGATCTCCGGGTGATTGGCAGGGCCGGGATCGGCGTGGACAACATCGACCTCGCCGCCTGCACCCACCGGGGGGTCCAGGTGCTCAACGCTCCCGCGGGGAGCCGGGTGACCACGGCGGAGCACGCCCTGGCGATGATCTTCTCGCTGGCCCGCCACATTCCCCAGGCCGACGCGTCGATGAAGGCCGGGCGCTGGGACAAGCGGCGGTTCGTCGGCGTCGAGCTGACGGACAAGACCCTCGGGATCATCGGCATCGGCGCCATCGGTTCCATCGTCGCCGAGCGGGCCCGCGGTCTGAGGATGAAGGTGATCGCCTCGGACCCCCATGCCTCCCCCGAGGGAGTGGAGAGGGCAGGGGTGGAGCTCGTCCCCCTCGACGCCCTCTTCGAGCGGTCCGACTTCATCTCGATCCACGTCCCCCTCTCCGACGCCACCCGCCACCTCGTGGACGAGCGCGCCTTCGAGCTGATGAAGGACCGGGTCCGCATCGTGAACTGCGCCCGGGGCGGCATCATCGACGAGGCGGCCCTGTACGAGGCCATCGTCAGCGGGAAGGTGGCGGGGGCGGCCCTGGACGTCTTCTCGACGGAGCCCCCCGTGGACCTCCGGCTCATCCAGATGCCCCAGGTCATCGCGACCCCCCACCTCGGCGCGGCCACGTTCGAGGCGCAGATCAAGGTGTCCATCGCCATCTGCGAGCAGGTGCGCGACTACCTGGTCGAGGGCACGGTCCGCAACGCGGTCAACCCGCTGCCCGCGCCGCGCTGAGGCCGCCCCGAACCGCACCGGACGGACGAATCATGGCGAACCAGGTGATCGTGGGCGCCCAGTGGGGCGACGAAGGCAAGGGAAAGGTCGTGGACCTGCTCTCCCCCCGCGCCGACGTCGTCGTCCGCTTCCAGGGGGGGGCCAACGCCGGCCACACCCTCATCGTCGACGGCCACAAGACGGTGCTGCACCTGGTCCCGTCGGGGATCCTCCACCCGGGAAAGACCTGCGTCATCGGCAACGGCGTGGTGGTGGACCCCTGGGCCCTGCTGGAGGAGATGGCGGAGCTCCGGTCCTACGGGCTCCCGGCGGATCCCGATCAGCTCAAGGTCAGCGAGCGCGCCCACGTCGTCCTCCCGTTCCATCGGCTGCTGGACAAGGCGAGGGAGGGACTCCGGGGCGGCGGCGCCATCGGCACCACCGGGAGGGGGATCGGGCCCGCCTACGAGGCCAAGGCCGCCCGCCGGGGCATGCGCTTCTGCGACCTCGTCGATCCCCCCACCCTGGAGAGGGTGCTCGCCGCGGGAGTCGAGGAGGCCAACGCCGTCCTCACCCGGGGGCTGGGGATGGCGCCGGTCGACGGCGCTGCCCTGCTGGACTCCCTGCGAGAGGTGGCAGCGGCCCTCGCGCCCCACGTCGCCGACACCGGCGCGCTGCTGGACGAGCGCCTCCGCTCGGGGGCGCGGGTGCTGTTCGAGGGCGCCCAGGGTACGCTGCTCGACCTGGACCACGGGACCTATCCCTTCGTCACCTCCAGTTCCACGGCGGCGGCGGCGGCGGCACTGGGCTCCGGCGTCGGCCCCCGGTGGCTGGACGGCGTGCTGGGGATCGCCAAGGCGTACTGCACGCGGGTGGGTAGCGGGCCCTTCCCCACCGAGCAGGCCGGGGCCGTCGGGGAGGAACTCCGGGCGGGGGGAGGGGAGTACGGGGCCACCACGGGCCGTCCCCGGCGGTGCGGGTGGCTGGACCTCCCCCTCCTGAGGTACGCCACCCGGGTGAACGGGCTGACCTCCCTCGCCCTCACCAAGCTGGACGTGCTGTCCCGCTTCCCGGAGATCCCCGTCTGCACCGGGTATCGCATCGATGGCCGCCCGGTGGAGCGACCGCCCGCCAACCTCGCCCTGTTCCAGCGGTGTGAGCCCGTCTACGAGGTGCTGCCCGGGTGGCTGACCCCCTTGGGACATGCGCGACGCATCGAGGACCTCCCTTCGGCGGCCCGCGCCTACCTCGAGCGCATCGAGAGGGACGCCGACGCACCCATCTGCATGGTGTCCGTCGGCGCCGAGCGGTCCGAGGTCATCGAGCTGTGGGACCCGTTCAAGACGGCCTAGCCGCATCGCGGAGCGGGGGGCGGTTGCCAGGGCGTGGCGGCAGAGGCCGGCACCGGTGGGCCCCCGGCGGGCCTCCTCCCGAGCACCGGAAGAAACCCGCCGTCACCCCGTTGACAAGCGCGGGCCCATTCCATATCTTTCGCCAGCCTTGCGGGGGCGAGCCCCGCGGGGGCCGCCCCAGGTCGTTCGAAGAATCGGTGGCGGCGGGTTGACAGGCAGGTGTCAGGCTCCTATCCTGACGAACCTTCTCGTCGCTGAGGTCGGTGGCCGGCAAAAAAAAGCCGGTGCGTCCTTGACGGCGGCGGGCAAGTCCTTACAATGCGCCGGTTGCCGCGGGGGTTCCCCCCGGCGCCCATCCCGGCCGGTCCGGAAAAAAGACCGGCGAGGGGTTGACGA
>JAKLKC010000006.1 GCA_023150875.1 Myxococcota bacterium
CAATCCAGACAGGGATTGGGAGGGGGGCAGCGCCCCCCTGGAATCGCCAGGACGGCGATTCCCCCGCGGGGGGTGCGGACGGCCGGATTCACTCCGGCCGTCCAGGGGGGCGCGTGCCCCCCCTGAACAGTTACGACTTCGACATGCCTTGAGCCCCCGCTCCCGCAGCCTCCCACGCCCTCCACCCGTGCCGCCGAACGCCAGGTTCCCTCCGGTCGGAGACATTCGTTGACAGCAAGCAAGTACTTACTTATCATGAGGGAGTCACAAGGAGCGCCGACGGCCATGCCCCTCCCCCGGTCCCTTCCCTTCGTCCTGATCCCGCTGGTCCTGGGGACGGCGTTCGCGGGGGTTCGTGCCTGGCCGGTGGAGACCCGCGCCGCGCGGGTCGAACGGGCGGACGTGGTCTCGGAGGTCCTGGGCGTCGGCGTCCTGGAGAGCGCCCGGGAGGTCCGGGTCTCGTTCGAGGCGTCGGGGAGGGTCACCGCCCTGCTGGTGGACGAGGGCGCGTTCGTGAACGAGGGGGACGTTCTGGGGACCCTCGACGTGTCGGACGCCTCCCGGGACCTGGCGGTCTCCGCCGCCGCCGAACAGGCCGCCGCCGCCGCCGTCGAAAAGGCCCGGGCGGACCTGGAGAGGGCCCGGGCGTCGGCGGCTCGCGCCGCCTCGGACCGGGTCCGGGCGGACACCCTCTTCGCCGCCGGCGACGTCCACGCCTCGGACCACGAGGCCGCCGTCGAGAGGGACGCCGGGGCCCGGGCCCAGGCGAGGGCGGCGGAGGCGGCGCTGCTCCAGGCCGAGAGGAGCCGCGAGGTCGCCTCCCGCACCCGGGGGATCCGCACCGCGCAGGTCGCCGACGGCGAGCTGAGGAGCCCGCTGGCGGGGCTCGTGGTCTCCCGGAAGGTGGAGGCCGGCCAGCTCGTCACGCCGGGCACCCCCGCGTTCACCGTCGTCTCCACCGACGCCATGCGAGTGAGCGCCTGGGTGGACGAGACCGCCCTCGGGCGCCTGGAGGTCGGCCAGCCGGCGCGGCTGGTGTTCCGCTCGGAGGGGGAGCGTTCCTTCGCGGGGAGGGTGGAGCGGATCGGCCGCGAGGTGGACCGGCTGACCCACGAGCTGCGGGTGGACGTCGCCGTGCTCGAGCTCCCCCGGAACTTCGCCTTGGGCCAGCGCGCCGACGCCTGGATCGAGACGTCCCGCCGCGAGGGCGTGGCGAGCGTGCCCCGGGGGTGGTGCGAGGGGGGCTGCGCGGTGGTGGAGGACGGCCGGGTGGCGTCCCGGCGGGTGACCCTCGGGGTCGCGGGGCGGGAGCGGGTGGAGGTGGTGGAGGGGCTGACTCCGGACGACGTGGTGCTCGCCCCCGGGGCGCCCGCCGGAAGGCGCGTTCGCCCCCTGGTGGAGGACGGGAAGTGAACCTCGCCTGGAAGGACATCCGACGGCAGGGGCTGCGCTTCGTGTTCACGGGGCTCGGGCTCGGCCTCCTCTTCGCCATCGTCCTCGCCATGGGGGGGATCTACCGGGGCATGGTCGCCGACGCGACGATGCTGGTGGACTCGGTGGGTGCCGATCTCTGGGTCGTCCAGCGGGACACCCGGGGCCCGTTCGCCGAGAGGTCCACCGTCCCCCGGAACCTGGAGGACCGGCTCCGGGTCGTGGAGGGGGTCGCCTCCGCCGAGACCTTCACCTACGCCACCATCCAGCGCGGCGACGTCGCCCGCCCCGTCCGGATCGGGCTTGTGGGGCTGTCGTGGCCGTCCAATCGGGGGCAGGGCATCCCCCTTGCCTCCGGCCGCGCCCTCGGACAGGCCCACCGCGAGATGATCGTGGACCGCACCCTGGGCCTGGACGTCGGCGCCCGCCTGCCCCTGGGGGACGACGTGTACGAGGTGGTGGGGGTCACCACGGGCTTCGTCTCCTCGGGCGGGGACGCCTTGGCCTTCGTGACCGATCGGGACGCCGACGCCATCCTCGGGTGGATGGCCCCCGAGTCCCGCCGCCTGGCCGGCGGAGCGCGGGCCGACGTGCTGCCGAGCGCCATCGTGGTGAAGCTGCTGCCGGGCGTCCCGCCCGAGGAGGTGAAAGCCCGCCTCTCCGACTGGTCCGACGTGACGGTGTGGACGGGGGACGAGCAGCGGCACCTGCTGCTGCGGGGCGTCATCGACAAGGCGCGCAAGCAGATCGGCCTCTTCCGCACCCTCCTGTCGGTGGTCTCGGCGATCATCGTCGCCCTGATCCTCTACAACATGACCGTCGCCAAGAGCCACGAGATCGCGCTGCTCAAGCTGCTGGGGGGGCGCACCCGGGTCATCGTGGGGATGATCCTCCAACAGGCCCTGCTGCTGGGCGCCATCGGCTACGCCATGGCCGTCGCCATCGGCAGCGTCGCGTTCGAGCACTTCCCGCGGCGGGTGGTGGTCACCCCCGTCGAGCTGGGGGGCCTGGCCGTCCTGGTGGTGGCGATCTGCGTCGTGGCGAGCGTCGCCGGGATCGTCCGCGCCCTCCGCGTCCCCCCCACCCTCGTCCTGGCGAGCTGACCATGCACCACGCCGTGATCCGCGCCGAGTCCCTCCGCAAGGTGTACGGAGAGGGGGACACCGAGGTCGTCGCCCTCCGCGACGTGTCGATCTCCACCGAGAGGGGCGAGGTCGCCGCCCTGCTGGGCCCCAGCGGCTCGGGGAAGTCCACGCTGCTCACCGCCCTGGGGCTGCTCAACCTCCCGGAGAGAGGCAGGATCTGGCTGGCTGGCCGCCCCGTGGTCGCGGACGGCGTGGCCCTGACCGACCTGGCCGCCGTGCGCCGGTCCATGATCGGCTTCGTGTTCCAGAAGGCCAACCTGATCCCCTTCCTCACGGCCCGCGAGAACGTCCTTCTGGCGCTGCAGCTCAACGACCGGGTGGGGAGGTCCGCGGGCGCCCGCGCCCAGGAGCTGCTGGGCTACCTCGGGGTCGGGGGCCGCGCCGACCACTACCCGGAGCAGCTCTCCGGCGGCCAGCAGCAGCGCGTCGCCATCGCCCGCGCCCTCGCCAACCGGCCGCCCCTGATCCTGGCGGACGAGCCCACCGCCGCCCTGGACAGCCACCGGGGGAGGGACGTGATGGAGCTGTTCAAGCGCATCGCCCACGAGCAGGGGGCGGCCGTGGTGGTGGTGACCCACGACCACCGCACCCTCGACGTGTTCGATACCATCCACGAGATGGAGGACGGCGTGCTCACCCGCGCCGCGGCGCCCCCGCCGGCCCACGCCCCCCCTCGCACCGCCGACCCCAACCCGGAGGCGTCCCCGTGACCCCCCGCCAGCCCACCGAGGAGCGCCGCCGGCAGATCGCCGACGCGGCGCTGAAGGTCATCGCCGAGCAGGGCCTCGGCCGGTTCACCACCCAGGCCATCGCCGCCGAGGTGGGGATCACCGACGGCAGCCTCTTCCGTCACTTCGCCAGCAAGCAGGAGATCGTCCTGGCGGCGCTGGACCGGGTGGAGGGGCGGCTCTTCGAGGGCTTCCCCCCGGTGGACCCCGATCCCCTGGCGCGCCTGGAGCGGTTCTTCCGCGCCCGGGCGGCCCTGGTGTCGGCGAACCCGGTGATCGCCCGCCTGGCCTTCTCCGAGGAGCTCCCCCACGCCGCGGGCGACGCGGGCGCGGCCCAGGTGCGGCGCTGGAAGGAGCGGTCCCTGGACTTCGTGGTCGCGTGCGTCGAGGAGGGGGCGGAACAGGGCAGGGTCCCCCGGGGCCTGCCGGCCCGGGAGATCGGCGTGATGATCGTCGGCACCCTGATGGCCCTGGTGGTCCTCGGGGAGCTGGCCACGGGGACGACGACGGTGGACCGGACCTGGTCCGCGGTGCGGCGGCTGTTGGGGCGGTAGGCCGCGATCCGGGACCCCGGGACCATGAAGAGGGACCCCGCCCCGCCACCCGGCGGACTCCGCCGGGCCGGCCGGGCTCCATCCGGGCTTGCTGCCCGCGCAGGAAGGAAGAGACATGTCGTCTGGACGTTTCACCCTCGCCGTCGGGCTGATGGCCTTCGCCGGAGGGATCGCCCTGGGGATCTTCCACGCCACCGGCCACGGCGGAGGGCACGGCGAGGGGCACACCGACGCCTCCGCCGATCCCCACGCCGCCCACTCCACCGCGGCCCACGCGCCGCCCGCCCACACCCCCGAGGACCACTCCGCCCACGGGGAGCCCTCCCCCCCGGGCCCTCCCTCGGCCACCGCGATCCGGGACGAGATGATCGCCCTCCAGGCCGCCTACGACACCCTGAACCGCGCCGTGGTCCTGGGCGATCCCCGCGGCGTGGCGGAGGCGTTCCACCGGGTCCACGCCCGCAAGCAGGACACCGACGCGGCCCTCGCCGCGGGGGTGGCGCGCCCCCCCAAGAACGGGGACCGCATCGAAGCATTCGTGGCCCGGGACAAGGCGTTCCACGACCTGCTGGAGACCACCGTGGGCGCGGCCGGCCGCGGCGACCTGGAGACCCTCCGGCGCATGACCACCGAACTGCGGGACGGATGCATCGCCTGCCACGAGGAGTTCCGCGGGGATCCGCGGTAGCAGGAGGTCCCTAACCCGCCTCAGGCGATGAGCTGGAGGGGAACGACCTCGGAGCGGATGCGTACCGCGTTTCCTCGAGCCCGAGCCCAGGCCGAAGGCCGGTGCCCGTGCCCGTGCCCGGCGGGGACATCCAGTCACGGTGCCGTTGCCCACCACGGATCGGGCACGGGCTCGGGCACGCGAGGAACGTTCGGTGGATTGCCTGAGGATGGTTGACCCGCCTCAGGCGATGAGCTGGAGGGGAACGGCCTTGGAGCGGATCCGTACCGCGTTTCCTCGAGCCCGAGCCCAGGCCGAAGGCCGGTGCCCGTGCCCGTGCCCGGCGGGGACATCCAGTCACGGTGCCGTTGCCCACCACGGATCGGGCACGGGCTCGGGCACGGGCTCGGGCACGCGAGGAACGTTCGGTGGATTGCCTGAGGATGGTTAGAGCAGCGACGGGAAGTGAGCCGTCCTGCTCTGGGGGAGACCTCCGTGCCAGGCATACCTCATGCCTTCCAACACACCGATCCCGTGGAGGGCCCTCTCGGTCAGCGCGTTGGAGAGTCCAAGGACCGGCCGGAGGGGGCCGATGGGGAGGCGGGCCAGGGTGGGGATCGCCCTGCCCAGCGCCGGGAAGCGCACCCCCAGGCGGAAGAGGTGGAAGACGTTGAGGACCTCCTCCTCCCTCTCCACCCGGAAGGACAGCCCCGCGCCCAGGGGCGCCTGCCGGGCGGGATCCCCCTCCCCCAACAGGCTGCCGGCGGCCTCGGCCGTGGTCCGCAGGGGCGTTCCGTGGAGCGCGCCCACCAGCGTCACCCGGGCGTAGCGCGCCCCCAGCTCCCACGAGAGCCTCATCGCCTGCATGGCCGACTCCGGGGAGTCTCCCGGTCCCCCCACCATGTTGAGGGTGACGAGGTGGATCCGGTGGCGGCGCAGGCGCTCGGCGACCTCACGGAGCAGGGCGTCGGTGGTGCCCTTGCGGTACGTCACCCGGCGGGCCTCCTCGTCCCCGACCTCGACGCCGACGCACACGGCGCGGCAGCCGGCGGTGGCGAGGGAGGCGACAGTGCCCTCGGAGAGGCACTCGGCGAGGGTGTTGCACGTGAAGGGGATGCCGATCTCCCCCGGCCACCGCTCCGCCAGCTCCCGGGCCCACTCGGGGTGGGCGGCGAAGGCGTCGTCCACGAAGTGGAGCTGGCGCAGGGGCCAGCGGCGGCGGACCTCGCCCACCTCGGCGATCACGCGGCCCACCGACTTGGCCCGGATCCGGCGCATCCCCCGGCCGTAGAGGGCCTGCACCCCCGCCAGGTAGCAGTGGCCGCAGCCCCGGGAGCACCCGCGGCTGGACAGGAACTTCTTCCAGGAGAGGCCGGAGAGCCAGGGCCTTCCCTCGTAGTACACGTCCCTGGCCGGCAGGGGCAGGGAGTCCAGATCCTCCGGCGCGGCGGGCGGGGGGGCGTTCACCAGGGCGCCGTCCCGGAAGGCTACGATGCCGTCGGTCCCCGCCAGGGCCGCGGGATCCTCGCCGCGGTCCATGCCCCGGACCAGGGCGAGGAGGGGGAGCTCCGCCTCCCCCCGCACGGCGGCGTCGGCGGGGACGAACGACAGCGCCTGGGGCCAGAGGGTGGGGAGGGAGCCCGCCAGCACCACCGGCACCCGGAGGCGGCTCCGAAGGCGGGGGACGGCCCGGGCCGGGAAGGCGGGGTCCGTCACCGACGAGGGGACGACCACCAGGTCTGGCCGCGCGGCGCGGGCTCCGCGGGCGCCGGGGTCCTCGGACTCCAGGGCGAGGGAGACATGGTGGCCGTCCGCCCGCAGCACGGCGGCGGCCTCGGCGAGGGCCGGGGACTCGTTGATTCCGTGGTCCTGGAAGAAGAGGACGCGCACCGGTGGGAGATCCTCCCTCGGCCCGGGGGCGCGCAGGGGCCCCGGGGGCGAGGGCCCGGTCAGTCCGCCGGGACGAAGTTGTGCTCGTAGAACGTGGGCGGCTCGTAGGTCCAACCGGCCCGCTGCCGGGCGTCCTCCAGGCGGAGGCGGTGATGGACGTACAGCCCCCCCAAGGTCCCCATCAGCCGGCTGACGGCGCCGAACTCGGCGTAGACGTCCTTCAACACGGCGTCGATGCGCTGGCGCAGGTCCGGACGGCTGGCGAACCACTTCCGGGCGGCCCAGAGCGCCGGGGCGTAGGTCGTCGACAGCTCCCGTCCCTCCCAGAGGTAGCGGGCGCGCACCCGCAGGTCGGCGAAGTCCCGGTAGCGGCGCCAGCCCGCCAGGGTGGTGCGGGCGACCCGGACGATGCTGGGCCCGTTGACCTCGAAGTCCCGCTGGAACGCCCTCTTGAGGAGATCGGTCTCCATGCCCTCGGGGATGTGGGGGTGGCGGTAGTTGAACCGGAGCTGCCCGTGGGTGTCGGCCAGCCGCCCCCAGTCCTCGCAGTCCGGGTCCTCCAGGGTGCCGTCCCGCCGGTGCTGGGCGTGGAGGGCGGTGCCCGGGATGGGCGTGTAGAGCATGAACTGGTGGAACTCGGTGTCGTGGCGGACGGCGTGCTCGATGGCCTCGCCGACGTTCTCGGGGGTGTGGTCTTCCAACCCGATGATGGACGACCCCAGCACGCGGATCCCGTGGGACTGGAGGGTGCGGACCAGGGCCACGGTGTCGGTGCCCTTGAGCTTGGAGTACTGGCTCTCCTTCCCCTCCAAGCCGATCCAGACCCACGAGATCCCGAGGCGCACGAGCTGGTCGATGCTGTAGGATCGCAGCACCTTCCCCGACGAGAAGACGTACAGGGCCCAGGGCTTGCCGTGCTCCTCCATCAGCTCCAGGAGCCGCAGCGCCCTTTTGCGGTGGAGCAGGAAGTTCTCGTCCGCCATGAAGAACGAGCGGACCTTCATGTCGGCCTCGAGGCCCCGCATGATCTCGAAGAGCTCGTCCCCGGTCTGGTAGAAGTTCACGTAGCTGCCCTTGCCGCCGAACATCGCGCTCGTCGCGCAGAAGTTGCAGCCGACGGGGCACCCCACCGAGGGGATCACCGTCGCGGCGACGTCCCCGGGCTTCTCCCGGGCGGTGACTCCCAGGGCGCGGGTGCCGCTCCCCGAGACGATCCGCGGGTGGCGCACCGGGGCGTCCTCCGCCTCGCCCAGGAAGGAGCGGAACCACCTCACCCCCTCGCCCCGGACGACGTGGTCGGCGTCGATCCGCCTCTCGATGCCGGGGACGTTGGCGACGTGGCCGCCCACGACGATGGTGGCGTGGGGCTGGTGCTCCCGCACGAGGCGACACATGTGCTCGACCTTCGCCACGTTGGGGATGATGGCGCCGATCCCGACGATGTCGTATCGGCACGTCTTGAGCTCGTGGACGAAACGGTCCAGGGTGGGGAAGTCCAGCAGGGTGCAGGGCGCGGCGATGTTCTCCTGGATCATCATCAGGCCCCAGGAGCGGTGAAACATCCGCAGCGAGAACGGCCCCTGCTCCCGGGTGACCTGGTTGTGATACAGCTCCATGGGGTTCGCGCGCCGGCTCCCGAACTCGTCGTCCTGGGCGTAGGGCCCGAACACGCTGCTCAGCAGCACCCGCGCCCGCGTCCCCAGGGGGTGGCGGGACGTCGCGGAGGGGGAGGACCGATCGTCGGCTTCGACGTGGCGCACAGCGGGGCTCCAAGCGGGAGGGGGCCGCCCGGCTCGCTCGGGCGCGGCGGCTCAGCATACTCGCTCCCGCGCCGATGGCAAGGAGGCCCTGGAGGCGGCCCCGCCGGAGCCGGGCTGGCGGGGGAAATGTAAAACTGTAGGTGCCTGACACCCTCGGGACACTGACACCCTCGGAACACACCCTCGGGACACCCTCGGTACACAAGGCCCGCCGGGAATGTAAATGTAAATGTGTAGGTGCCTGACACCCACGGCCTGCACCCACGGCGCGCACCCACGGCGTGCCACCACGGCGCGCTTGTGCCTGGGGGGGCCGGGGGGTATCTTCGGGGGGCGCCGGGCCGGGCGGTGGGCCGGGTGGCCGGAGCCGCTGGACCGCACATGGCCGAGGCGACGCTCCCCCTGGTCTACTCCTGCTCGGGCTGCTCGAACGCCGCGCAGCTCTGCAACGCGTTGGCGCTCCGCCTCGACCGGCGGGGGCTCGCCGAGATGTCGTGCATCGCGGGAGTCGGGGGCGGGGTCAAACCCCTGGTGCGGCTGGCGAAGAAGGGGCGGCCCATCCTCGCCCTGGACGGTTGCCCGCTGCGCTGCGTGGCCGCCTGCCTGGAGAGGGCGGGAGTCCGCGCCGACCGGCACGTCCTGCTGTCGGACCTCGGGGTGACCCGGGAGGCCCACGCCGACGTCGATCCCCAGGACGTGGAGAGGCTGTGGCCCGGCGTGGCCGCGGCGGCGGAGGAGCTGGCGGGGCGGCGGTGAGCGGAATCCCGGGGGGAGGGCTCGGCGGGAAGAGGTCGGGAGCGCTCTCGCCCCGCCAACCCTCCTCAGGCGATGAGCTGGAGGGGGACGGCCTCGGAGCGGATCCGTACCGCGTTTCCTCGTGCCCGAGCCCAGGCCGAAGGCCGGTGCCCGCGCCCGTGCCCGGCTGGGGCGTCCGATCACGGTGCCGTTGCCCACCACGGATCGGGCACGGGCTCGGAAGGAACCTTCAGTGGATTGCCCGACGATGGGTACCCTACCCCGTCATCAGCATGTCCAGGCGGCCCGAGCGGCGGAGCTGCTCCCGGCGGTAGGACCCCAGGAGCGCGGCGCCGATGGCTCCGGCGTGGATCGCCTGGGGGTGGGACAGGAACTCCAGCGGCGAGTGGGCCACCGCCAGGCGCTTGCGCTTGGGGCCCGCCTCCGCCGCCTCCGCCAGGCAGGCCAGCAGGCCCTCGTCCCGGGAGAGGCCCCCCGTCACCAGCACCGATCCCTCCACGCCGATGGCCCGCACCAGTTGGACCAGGCGGCCGGCGATGCTGGCGTGGATCCCCTTCAGGATGTCCGGCGGGCCGATCCCCCGGCTCACCATGTTGATCACATCGGTCTCCGCCAGCACCGCGCAGATGCTGGAGACCGTCTCGGGGGCGCGGGACTCCTCCTTGGAGAGGCGCCCCACGTCCTCCTGGGGAACGCCCAGGTAGCGGGCGATGTTCTCCAGGAACTGGCCGGTCCCGCTGGCGCACTGGCTGGTCATGCGGTGGGCCGCCACCCGCCCCCCCGGCAGGATCCGGATCGCCCGGGCGTGGAGGGCCCCCACGTCCAGCACCCCCGACGCCCCCGGCGCCAGCAGGGCGCAGCCCCGGGCGTGGGTGGTCATGCTGTAGAAGTGCCCGGTCCGGAAGGCCACCGAGTCCGCCTCCCCCGTCGTCGCCACGTAGTCCAGCGACTCCGGATCGCCGACCCCCGCCGCCGCGAGCCCCTCCTGCCAGGCGGACTCCACCACCTCGCTCAGGTCCCGGCGGCGGATCCTCTGGGCCACCACCGCGAGGATCTCCGCCTCCTCGCCGCCGCGGCTCCGCACCACCGCGACCTTCACCCCCGAGGAGCCGACGTCGACTCCCGCCGTCAGCGAGACCGGCACGTCCATGCTCATGCTCCCGTCCCTCCCACGTCCGCCGCCGGCCTCGGGGGCGGGGGATCGGCGCCGTCCCGGAGCGCCGGAGGCACCACCGCCCGGCCCGCCCGGTGGTCGTCCCACGCGAACAGCGCCGCGCCCAGCGCCCCCATGTAGATGGAGTCCGCGTGGATGTTCAGGTGGATCCCCTCGCCGTAGGTGTCCTTCACCAGCGCGCGCAGCTCCCGCGTCGCCGCCGGGTTCTTGCACACCCCGCCCGTGAAGGTGAACTCGTTCCTCACCCCGCCCGAGCGGGCCAGGAGCGCCATCGCCCGGAGCAGGATCGCCCGGTGGAGGCCGGCGAGGATGTCCTCCCGCCTCTCCCCGAGCGCCAGCCGCTCCCGGAGCTCCGCCCCCGCGAACACCGTGCAGGTGGAGTTCACCCGGACCACCTTCCGGGCGCGGAGCGCCAGGGGCCCCAGCTCGTGCAGGCCCAGGTTCAGCTCGTCGGCGATGTAGCCCAGGTACCGGCCGCAGCCCGCCGCGCAGCGGTCGTTCATCTGGAACGACGTCACCACGCCCCCCTCGTCCACCTGGATCGCCTTGGTGTCCTGGCCGCCGATGTCCAGCACCGTCCGCGTCCCGGGGAAGATCCGGTTGGCCCCCCGGCCGTGACACAGGATCTCGCTCCGAACCGCCTCCTTGGGGAAGGGGAGGGTCTGGCGGCCGTAGCCGGTCCCGGCGAAGGCGACCTCCTCGATCTCCTCCGCCCCCACCTGGCGCGCCACCTCGGGGAGCACCCGGGCGACGGCGTCCCGCCTCTCCGCGGGGACCCGGGCGATCACGCGGTCCGCCGCCTCCCCCAGCAGCCTCGGGAAGTCCACCACCTGGACCCGCCGCTCCACCTCCAGGATCGCCCGGTCGAAGAGGGCGAGCAGCCTCTCGAAGGTGGGCCCTCCCCGGGCCGCGACGTCCTCCGCCCCCCGCACGTACGCCTCGGCCGCCACGTCCCGGAAGAAGTCGCTGCGCCGGCTCGCCCCCGGCTCGAACAGGGCCGCGGCCTCACCCCGCGTGCGGGCCAGGACCTCCTCCACCGCCTCCCGCAGCGCCCCCCTCCCGTCCACGGGGAACGAGGCGTCCACCGCCAGGGCGATCTCCACGTCCAGCTCGTCGAGCTGGGACATGTAGAGGCCCAGCCGGAACGCCTCGGGGAGGCGCGCCTCCACGTCCCGGACGGTCTCCTCGGGGACCTCGCCCCCGGCGGCGAAGCGCTCGTGGAGCGCCCGCCGCAGCGCCTCGAAGCGGGCCGCCGTGTGGGCCTCCTGGCGGGCCACGGCGCTGGCCACGTGGTAGTTGCTGCGGCTGTTGGTGATCCCCTGCCCCACCACCCGCCCGTTCTCGTCCAGCAGGACCGCCTTGGTGGTGGTGGAACCGAGGTCGATGCCGACGACGCACCTCACGCGTACCCCCTGTTCCGCCGAGCGTCCAACATTTGGAAGTAGCTCTGAAGGCGGTTCTCGATGTTGGCCTTGCCGAAGTAGCGGGGATCGACGAGGTCCGACTCCACGAAGCCGCCCGGGACTCCCGTGCGGCGCTCCAGCTCCCGCATCATCAGGAGCTGCCCGGCGCTGAAGGAGTTGCACGACTTCACGCTGTTCACCAGGAAGCCGTCGGCGCTGTAGTTCCGGATGGCCCGCTCCAGCATGTCGATGCGGGAGGGCAGGCCGAGGTTCGTGTAACAGCCCATGCAGTAGTCCGCCAGGGACTCGAAGGGGGCCTCCGGCGAGTGGCGGAACCCGTCGTCGTACAGCCCGCCCACCCGGGTGTAGGAGCTGCTGACCACCACCGCCCCCTCGCGGCTGAACATGCGCCAGAAGTCGAAGAAGCTGGTCCAGTTGGGGGGGCCCTCCACCACCAGGCGGTAGCGCTCCTCGGGGATCGGCCCGTCCGGGCCCGTCGGCCCCTCGCCCCGGCGCACCCTCTCCTCCACCTCGGACCGCAGCTCCCGGTAATACAGGACCGCGTCCTCGGTGCCCCGGAACGCCGTGAAGATCGGTCCGATGTAGTAGACGCCCCCGAAGTAGCCGTCGATGGGCGACGGGCGGTTCCGGGCCGACTCCCACACCGCCACCAGGTCGTCCTCGGCCAGGGCGGAGAGGGCCAGACGGTGGCGGAGGTCGTCCATGTCCAGGCGGCGGCCCGCCACCTTCTCCAGCGCGGGGACCACCTCGTCCCGGAGCTGCTTCACCACGTACTCCCTCGCCTCGGGGGTGATGATCCCCGTCGGCTGGTAGGGGACGTGGAGCATCACCACCGGGCAGCGGTACGCCTCCTTCAGGAGCTCGAACCACTTCATGAAGGTGAAGCAGCCCGTGTAGGAGAGCAGGAGCAGGTCGGGCTCGGGCAGGGTCTCCCCCGTGGGCCCGACGTTGCCCCCCAGCATCATCCCGATGTCGCACTTGACGTAGGTGCAGACGTCCTCGGAGTGCCCCATGCGCTCGGCCTCGGCGATGTAGGCGGCGGAGCGGCCCCGCATCCCCGACTGGAGCGCGTTGATCTCGGGGAGCACGGGCAGCATGCCCAGGGCGTCGATGACCTCGACGAGGTTCCCCGGGACGAAGGTGTAGACCACCTTCTTCCCCTCCTCCTTGGCCCGGGAGAGGCGCGTGTAGTGTCGCGCGATCATCTCCTTCTGCCGGCCCTGGGAGGCGTCCTTCGCCGCCTTGCCCGCCTGTGCGGCCCGTGACTCGCCCACCGTGCTCATGGCGCGCCTCCCCACAGCTTGACCGCGTCGGAGAAGGCTCCCGCCTGCTCCCGGATCGTCTGGTGTTGGGCCGAGTTCTCGGAGTACTTGAACCCGGTATGCGGGATCCCCGCCTCGTCCAGGGCCTTCTCCAGCATCGGCTGGTCCAGGAGGGCCGGATCGCAGAACGAGGCCGCGGCGAATACCACCCCGTCGGCCTTCACCTTCCGCACTCGCTCCACCAGGTCCCTCCCCTTCTCGTCGGCGCCGATGTAGCGGGTCGCCGTCGGCGCCCCCCACTTCAGGAAGGCGATGGCCAGGGCGTCCACCGGGTCGTCGGCGTCCAGAGCGCCCCCCCCTGCGTCCCCCGCCTCCTCCCGGGAGAGGGGGATGGGCCCCGAGACCGTCTTGAAGCCGAGTTGGAAGTCGTCGTCCACCAGGTCGCAGCCCGCCTTCTCCAAGGTGCGGATCAGGCCCACCGGGGGCTGCTCGCAGAAGGCCCCCAGCACCACCACCCGCACGTTGTCGTAGGCCCGCACCCGCCGTTCCCGCGCCCCCGCGAGGTACTCGCGGATCAGGGCGGTGTGTTCCTCGGCCGACAGCACGGAGCCCGCCCGGGCCACCCGGTAGGCTTCCGAGGCCGGCACCCGGGAGGGCTCCCGGCGCCTCATGTCGTCCATCTCGGCGAGGGCCGCCCGCCGGGTGTTCTCGCGCCGGATCGCCTCCCGCAGCGCGTCCCGGTCCAGGGGGAGGGCGCCCCGCCCGTGGATCTCGCCGGCGATCCGCCGCAGCTCCCCGGCGTAGAAGCGCCCCCCCAGGGCGGGATCGAAGTTCTGGGGGAGGTCCAGGTAGGCGGTGTAGCGGTCCGGGAAGAGGAGGCGCCACATGCCTCCGAGGTTCCGGATCACGTCGCAGGTGGAGGGGAAGATCATCCCGTCCAGGGGGTCCAGGCCGCCGTCCAGGCCCAGCTCCACCACGCTCCGCGGGATGTGGCAGATGTAGGATTGGAAGTACGAGTCGCCCCGGATGATGTCGAGCTGGTCTCCACCCCCCTGGACCCCCACGGCCAGGCAGCCCAGGGCCTCCAGGAGGGGCCGGGGGGCGTAGACGGGGAGGATCCCGATGGCCAGGGAGCCCGGGTGCGCCTCCTTCCAGCGCCTCACCGCGTCCAGGCGCAGGTCGTCGGTCAGGGTCGTCGCCCGCTCCAGCGCGGCGCCGGCGGGATCGCCGATCTCGGAGTTCACGAGTCCTCCCACTTCGGGGGGCGGCGCTCCAGGAAGGCCGCGATCCCCTCGTTTCCGTCATGGCTGGGGAGGACCTCCCGGAGGTAGAGGGCCTCCACGTCGTCCAGGCGCCGGCCCAGGGCCTCCAGCGCGCCCGAGCCCAGCCGGGACGCCCCGCTGGCGTTGCGGAGCGCCGCCGCCGACAGGGGCGCCAGGTGCTCCCGGTACCACGCCAGCAGACCGTCGAAGGGGGCCTCCCCCAGCCGGCCGGTGAGGGCCCCCGCCCCTTCCAGCGCCTCGGGCCCGACGGTGGCGCCGGTGAGGACCAGGCGCTCCGCGAGCGCCCCCCCGAGGCGCAGGGGACCCAACGCCGCCAGCACCGGCGGGAACACCCCCAGGCGGACCTCGGGGCAGCCGAAGCGGGCCGACGGGGTGGCGAAGACGAAGTGGCAGGCGAGGACGACCTCGAAGGCCCCCCCGAGGCAGCGCCCCTCCACCAGCGCCGCCAGCGGCACCGGGCAGGACGCCAGCGCGCGGGTGAGGGCGTGGAAGCGGGCCAGCATCCCCGGCGCCTGCTCCCGCCGGTGCTCCTCCACCGAGGCGCCGTAAGAGAAGTGCGATCCCGCTCCCTGGAGGACGACCAGCTTCAGGTGGCGGTCCTCCCGGGCGGCGGCGATCTCCCCCGAGAGGGCCTCCATCATCGCCGAGTCCAGGACGTTGGCCGGGGCGCGGTCCAGCAGGAGGCGGAGGACCCGGCCGTCCTCGAACCGCTCCGCCCGGACGGCCGGGCGTTCCGGGAGGGGAGCCGTCACCTCAGGCCCCCTCGCCGGAGCGGTGCCGGAGCCAGCCCTCCCGGGCGGAGGGGAGCAGGACCTCTTGGACGAGCTGGGCGTCGAAGCGCGCCCCCTCGGCGAGGCGCTGCCGGAGGAGGACGAAGTCGATCTCCCGCTCGGCTCGGTCGCCGAAGTGGAAGGCGGGGAAGCCGGCGGATGCCTCGGTGTTCATGTTCAGGGCGAGCCAGGAGCGGTTGGTCTCGCTGTTGCGGTTCCAGTGCTCCAGCTTCTTCTTCCGCAGGCTCTCCAGCGTTTTGCGGGTGCAGTCGGGGAAGGTGTAGAGCAGGCGGCCCACCAGGCGGTCGACGGCCTCGTCCAGGGGGGCGAGGTCGATGGTGCAGCGCTTCTGGAGGTCCCGGGCGGCGGCGGCCTCCGCCCCGGTCTTCCAGTCGCCGTACACGATCCTGCCGGTCTCGTCCGAGAACCGGTCGGTGACCACCAGGGGGTTGGGGATCCAGGCCCCCTCGGGGGAGCGGTGGACGGGCACCACCTCGTTGAGCAGGCCCAGGCGCATGGCCCGGTGGGCGGACCAGGGCTCGCAGAGCACCAGGGACTCGGCGGCGTGGGCGTAGCCGACGTACAGGTCCAGGAAGTCGGTGGAGCCGCCGTCGGGGGCCGAGCCGTGGACCGGGCCCGCCTGGCCGAACCGCGCGTGATCGCCGGCGATGGAGAAGTCGCAGGCCATCCCGATCTCTTGCCCTCCCCCGATCCTCATGCCGTTCACCCGGCAGATCACCGGCTTGTCGCACAGGAGGATTCCCGTGACCATGTCGTTGAACAGGCGCATGTACTGGAGGTACTCGAGGGGCCTGCCGGAGTAGTAGGTCGCGTACTCCGCGGTGTTGCCCCCCGTGCAGAAGGACCGGTTCCCCGCGCCGGTGAGCACCACCGCCACGGCGCGCCGGTCCGCCGAGGCGCGGCGCAGGGCCAGGATCACGTCCTTGACCGCCGCGGTGGTGTAGGAGTTGAGCTGGGCCTCGTTGTCGAGGGTGATCCAGACCTGGTGCAGGCCCGGCACCTCGCGGCCGTCCTTGCCCTTGACGGGGCGCCGCTCGTAGCCGACGTGGCGGATCTCGTGGTCGGGGACGAGGTCGTGGTCGATGGGGGACGAGGACACTTCACTCCTCCGGGAGCAGGACCATGCGGCGCTCGAGCCGGTGGTCGGCCATGCGGCCGAGGTAGTCGTTGATCTCGGCCATGGGCCCCTCCTCGACGAAGGGGTCGAGCTTCACCTTGCCCGTCCTCACCATGTCCAGGACCGAGGGGTACGCCTCCAGCGGGCACCCCCAGGTGCCGTGGGCGGTGGCGTCGTAGGCCATCAGGTTCGAGAGGCGGACCGACACCCGGTCGATGGTGTAGCCCACGAAGACCACCTGGGACGCCGGTCCCAGGATCCCGTAGGCCAGCGTCTGTCCGGCCGCCGTCCCGCTGCACTCCAGGATCACGTGGCGGAAGGAGGGGATCCCCCACTCCCGACCCAGCGCGCCCACCGTGGAGCGGACGGTGCGGGTGTCGTCGCCGGCGACCTGGATCACGGTGTCGGCGCCATAGGCCTGGGCCAGGGCCAGGGGGCCCTCCCGCACGTCGCACGCGATCACCCTCGCCCCGAGGGCCGAGGCGATCTGGACGGCGAAGCCGCCGACGCCGCCCGCGCCCACCACCACCACCAGGTCCCCCTCCCGGACCCCGGCCCGGGCCACCGCCTGCCAGGCGGTGGAGACGGCGTCGGCGACCACCGAGAGGGCGAGGATGGAGCCGGAGGCGAAGCCCTCCAGGCGGACGAGGGGGGCACCGGGCAGAAGGACGTGGGTGGCGAAGCCGCCGTGGATGTCGTTGCCAGGCATCTTCTGGCGGGGGCAGGCGTTGCCGCGCCCGGCGGCGCAGAACGCGCAGCGCCCGCAGGGCATGACCGCGGGCACCAGCACCGACGTCCCCAGGAGGTCGGCGCAGCCTTCCCCCACCTCGACGACGGTGCCGACGATCTCGTGGCCCAGGACCAGCGGGAGGGGGTGCCGCGGCGCCACCTTGCCCGAGGCGTAGCCCAGGTCGGTGTGGCAGAGGCCACAGGCGAGGGTCTTCAGGACGACCTCGCCGGGCCCCGGCGAGGGGATGGGAAGGGCGCCGCGCTCCAGGGAAGTCGAGCCCTGGTGCGCGTACCAGCCCACGGCTTCGATGGCCAAGTCGACCTCCGTCCGGCAAGGGCGGGCACAGCCTAGGCGAGCCGACCCCCTGCGTCAACGTCAGCGGACGTGTTCGTCGTCTGTTCGGGCCACCGCCGGATCCCTGGCGTCGGGGTAGCAGCAGAAGCGGCCCTCCCGGCAGCTCTCGGGGCTCTCCCGGACCCGGACGGCCAGCGCCTTCGCCTCGGTGTCGGGGAGGCCGGCGCGGGCGGCGTCCAGGACCGCGCGGACGAGCTGGACCGACCGGACCTTGCGGTAGGGGTTGGCCTCGCGGCCGACGACCTTCCCGCCGCGGATCCCCATCCGGTCCAGGGCGGGGATGGCGCACAGGCCGCACGGCCCCAGGGGCACCCGCGCCGGGCCCGAGGAGTACCCGCAGGGGCCGATGGCGTCGGTGAAGGAGTCCCAGGCCCCGAGCGCCCCCTCCCACGCCGCGAGGGTCGCCGCGTCGGGCTCCCGCGGCCCCGCGGCGTCGTCCAGCACCAGCCGGCGCCCCCAGCGGGACGTGCAGTAGACGCCGAAGCCCGGCAGGAGGTGGGCGGTGGAGCACAGCCCCTCCTCGAAGGCGCAAGCGTCGTTGAGGATCAGCACCTCCAGGTCCACCCCCGGCGCGGCGGCGGCGATGGCGGCGATCTCCCGGAGGCTTAGGTGGCGTGACAGGATCACGCGCCGGGCGCCGATGTCTCTATAGAAGAGCACCGACTCGGCGTTGAGGGCGATCCCCACCGTGGAGACGAACACCGGCAGGTCGGGGACCCGCTCCCCCAGGGCGAGGAGGAGGCCGGGATCGGCGACGATGACCGCCGCGACGCCGGCCTCGTCCCCCAGGCGACGGGCGAGGTCCACCTGGAAGTCCGCCTGGTCGTCGGTGTGGTAGGGGGCGTTGAGGGCGACGTAGACCGGCCGCCCCGCCGCCCCCGCCCGCTCGCACACCGCCCGCACGTCCTCCACCCGGGCGAGGTTTGCGGGGCCGGGGCCCCGGCGGTTGGGAGGGCAGGCCCTCCCCCAGCGCCGGTACCACTCCTCGGGGAAGAGGCCGCAGTAGAACTCCCCGGCGCCGGCGGCCACCAGGGCGTCGACCTCGTCGGGATGGGAGATGGGGGCGAGGATCTCCATGGCACCTCGGTGGGTCACATGGGCACCCAGGGAGCGTAGACCCACCGGTCGACTCCGGAAGCCTCGGCCCAGGCGCGGGCTGCCGCCAGTCCTCCCTCGCCGAGCCGGTAGAAGCGGGTGTTGCCCTTCTGGAAGAACGTGGTGTCGCCGCCGCCGGGGCGCTCCGCCGACCACGGCGGGGTCAGCTCCAGGGTGGCGAGGCGGCAGGGGGCGGAGCACTCCGAGGGGGGCGCCCAGGGGGAGGCGCCGGGGCGGCCCACGGCGTGGACGGCGCAGAGACGACCCGAGGCGATCACCCCGTAGGGAGCGTGGACGGCGAGCCGCAGGTCCCCCCGCTCGGAGCGGGGATGGACCTCGAGGCCGTGGGGGGGGTGGTCGACCTCGGCGCGACGGATCCCGAGGCCCGAGAGGAGCTGGCGGAAGGACGCCGCCCCGACGCTGGACGCTCGCCAGGAGGGGGGCACCGGCTCCCCCATCAGGTCCGCGGGCTCCAGGGCGGGGATCCGGGGGTCCCGCATGGTCCGCACCAGCAGGCGCCCCACCACGGGAACGAGGGGGGCACCCAGCTCCCGCACCACCCGCAGCACCCCCCAGTCGTTGACCACCACCTCGGCGTCGGGCCGCGCGCGGGCGAGGCGCCGGAGCAGGGCGCGCAGGCGCAGGACGGTGCGGTCGGTGGCGTAGGGGGTGAGCAGGGTGAAGGCGAGGCCCCGGGCGTCGGCGAGGGCCAGGGCGCGGTCGAGGCCTGCCGGGGAGGGCAGGAGGTGGGTACACACCTCGGTCCCGAAATAAAGTCGCCCGTAGGCTTCACCCGGGATCCCGGCCCCCGGGGCGGGCAGGGGCGAGGCGGCCTGGGGGAGGCGACCGGCGTGGGGGACGTGGAGGGCGAGCTCGACCGGCATCGGGGGCTCCGGAGCGCCCGGCCGTGCCCGGCCGGTCCGCTCCCCGGCTCCGAGGGTGGGGGCGGCGCAGGGCAGGCTAGCACATACCGCCCGGTGTCCCGGAAGGACGTCCGGAGGGCACCGTCATCGGGGCCCAGGGGCGGGGCACCGGCGGGGCGGACGACGCGGGCGCGTCCACCGCGGCATAGGTGCAATCGCGGGGGAGCGGGCGCGATCACGAGGCACGGGCACGATCACGGGGCACGGACACGATCACGAGGCACGGGCACGATCACGGGGCAACGGCACGATCACGAGGCACGGGCACGACCACGGGGGCGCGATCACGATCACGAAAAACAGGTCGTGATCGCTTCCTCGTGCATCGGGCTCGTGCCCCCTTCGCCCTCCTTCCGCCCACCAGGACCCCGCCACCCAGGATGGTGGAGCCCCGGCGGCGTCCGCTCACCCACCCTCGCCCAGCACCAGGTAGGCCGAGCCGGAGTCCGTTCCGCCGAAGTCGGCGTACCGGGAGTTGAGGAGCCAGTCGTCGTAGCCGTCGCCGTCGACGTCGCCCGCCGGGGCGACGTAGCCGCCGAGCGCGTCCCCGTCCCCCTCGCCGACGAAGAGCAAGTCGCAGTCCGAGACATCGTAGGTGCCGGACAGGCGGGTGCTGGTCCCGTACAGGGTGCACACGCCACCCGCGTTGTTCAACACCGTGTCGTGTCCGGACACGTTCATCACGAGTTCCTTCAGGCCGTCGCCGTCATGGTCCCCCCTGAGGCTCCCGCCGACGCCGACCCCGCCACCCCCAGGGGTCCCCAGGAAGCGGGCCGCCGCCTCCCCCACACCCATCATCCCGGAGATCGGGCCGTAGAAGATCCAAGCGGCGCCCGCGTCCGCGCCGCCGAGATCGCTCAGCTCGCTGCCGACCAGGAGGTCCGTCCAGCCATCGCCGTCCAGGTCACCGGATGCGACGAGCCAGCTGCCCAGGCCATCCCCGGGGCTGGCGCCATCGATCCACGCGAACGCGTCCTCGGTACCGAGAGTCCCCGCCAGCACCCGATCCCCGAAGATGTCCGTCCCACCGAGGAAGACCGTCACCGCGCCCGCGTCCTCGCCGGCCCGGTCCGCGCCGGGAGCCCCCAGTGCCAGGTCGGCCACTCCGTCGCCGTCAAGGTCGGTATCGCAGGAGATCCTGCGGCCGAGGCGCTCGCCCCCATCGGTGCCCACCACGAACGCGTCCGCCGCGCCGGCGGAGATCGTGCCCCCGATCCGCGGGGCCCCGGCCACGTCCGGCCCCCCGTAGAACACGTACACCGTGCCCGCGCCCCGGGGACCGTCACCGTCCAGTCCGGCGACCACGTCGTCGTACCCGTCGCCGTCGACGTCTCCGAGGCACACCGAGCGGCCCAGCACGTCCAGCTCCGTTTCCCCCAGGATCCTGGCGTCCGCGGTCGCCAGCGAGCCGCCGGAGACGGGGCCGTACAGGAGGTAGGCGGCACCGGAGTCGGTGCCGGCGGCGTCGCTCCAGGGAGCGGCGACCAGCAGGTCCGCGAGCCCGTCGCCGTTGACGTCCCCCGAGGCCAGCTCCACCCCCGCGCGGTCGCCCGATGCCTCGCCGGCGAGCGCGATGGAGGCCGTCCCCAACCCGCCGTCTCCCGGAACGGGGCTCGGCAGGACGTACACCGCCCCCGAGTCCGTCCCCCCCGCGCCCGCCCGGTAGGCGCCGACCACCGCGTCGTCGAGCCCGTCCCCGTCGACGTCCACGAGGAGCTGTCCGGTACCCGCCCGGTCATCGGCATCCTCGCCGTCGAGGCGGGCGTACCGCACCGAGAGATCCTGGACACCCGCGAGGCGGCAGGAGCCCGAAGACCCGTCGCAGTCGTTGTCGAGGTGGTCGCCGCACAGCTCTGCAGCTCCGGGGTGGACCGCCGGGAGAGAGTCGTCGCAGTCGCCGGCGCAGGTCGCGTACCCGTCGGAATCGGCGTCGAAGTCCTCGTCCACGAAGCCGTCGCAGTCCTCGTCTCGCCCGTCGCACCCCTCGACCGCGACGGGGTTCACGGCGGGATCGGTGTCGTCGCAGTCGGCGGGAGGCGAGAAGCCGTCACCGTCGGAGTCCCCGGCCGCGGTGTCGTCGTCGGTGGTGGTGTCGTCGTCGGGCGAGGTGTCGTCGTCGGGCGCGGTATCGTCGTCCGGGACCGTGTCGTCGTCGGGCGAGTTGTCGTCGTCGGGCGAGGTGTCGTCGTCGGGCGAGGTGTCGTCGTCGGGCGAGGCATCGTCGTCGGGGACCGTGTCGTCGTCGGGCGCGGCATCGTCGTCCGGGACCGTGTCGTCGTCCGACGGCGCTACGTCGGGAGGTGCCAGGCACCCACCTCCCAGCACGAGCATGGCCAGAGCCGTTGCCGCCGCAGGCCGCATCCTCACAGCACTGCCTCGCCGCCTTCGAAGTGACTCCCGGCATCTTGCGGGTGGCGGCCGTGGAGTGTCAACGATGGCCTGGCCCGAGGAATGTGGAGGGATCCTCGCGCTCCGGACCGCCTCGCAAGCCTCTGATCTCCCACGCCGGAGCCCCTTCGGTCGCGCTCGGTCGCCCTTGCGGCTCGCCGACTTGGACTCGACGCCCGCCCCCCCGGCCAGACCGTGGCGGGTGGACGCCCCCCACGCCCCTGCCGGCGCGGCGCCGCCCTCGGCGCGCTTCAGTGGGCACCACCTCGGACCACGTATGCCGCGCCAGCGTCGGTGCCGCTGGAATCGTCGCCGGGCGCACCCACCAGGACGTCGTCCGCCCCGTCTCCATCCACATCTCCGACGCCCGCGACGGCGTGCCCGGCGGAGTCGCCCAGCGACCGGCCGCCGAGGCGGGCGTCGGCCGACTCCACGTCCCGCGATCCCGAGAAAGGCCCCAGGAACACGTAGGTCGCGCCGCCCCCCAAGGTCTCGCCGTCCGCGCCGGGCGCGCCGATGAGGACGTCGCCGTGACCGTCCCCGTCGAGGTCACCGGCTGCGGCCAGGGACCTCCCCGCGTGGTCGTACTCCGTGTGCCCGGTGCGCTTTGCCTCCGCGTCCGCGAGGGAGATCTCCCCCGAGACCGGTCCCAGCACCAGGTAGGCGGCCCCGGCGTCCACCTCCACGACGTCCTTCCACGCCGCTCCGACGAGGACGTCCGCATACCCGTCGCCGTTCACGTCGCCCGCCGCGGAGACGGCATCGCCGGCGCGGTCCCCGGCGGCCTCCCCCACCAGCTTGGCACCGGCGTCTTCCAGGTCCAGCGTCCCGGTCACGGGCCCGTAGACGACGTACACCGCCCCCGAGTCGGCGCCTGACGGCTCCGCCATCGGTGCGCCGACGAGGACGTCGTCGTACCCGTCGCCGTCCACGTCGCCCGCCCCCGCTACCGCCCAACCCGCGCCGTCCCGTTCGTCTCCGGCGAGGAGGGTCGCGTCGGCGAAGGCGACGTCGAGCACGCCCTCCACGGGACCGTGCAATACGTAGGCGGCACCGGCGGCGACGCCCGCCGTTTCGTCCAGGTAGGCGCCCACCAGGACGTCGTCGAAGCCGTCCCCGTTCACATCACCGGCGCCGGCCACCGAGTACCCCAGCCGCGCGCCGTCCCGTGCGGTGGTCAAACGGGCGGTGGCGTCCCCCAGCGCCAGGTCCCCGCCCACCGGCCCGGTGAACACGTATGCGGCGCCGGAGGATGCCCCGCGCCCCCATGCCCCTAGGACGAAGTCGTCGTAACCATCCGCGTCCAGGTCTCCGGCCCCCGAGACGGCCCACCCCAGGAAGTCGGAGGAGTCCTCCCCCCGGAACCGGACGTCCGCCTCCGCCAGCGGCAGCGCGCCCCCGACGGGCCCCAGCACGAGGTAGGCCGCTCCGGCATGGGTCCCCCCGGCCGCGTCGTAGGGCGCCCCGACGAGGAGGTCCGGGTCTCCGTCTCCGTCCACGTCCCCGGCACCCGCGACCGCGTAGCCCGCTTGAGCACCGCCGGACTCGCCCGTGAGGACCGCGTCCGCCCCGCTCAGGCCCATGTCCCCGGCGATCCTGCATGTGGGGTCGCCACCCCCGCAGTCGCCATCGACCCCGTCCCCGCAGGCATCCGCCGCCCCGGGGTGGACGGACGCCTCCCCGTCGTCGCAGTCACCCCCAGCGTCTCCCGGGCTGGTGCAGGGGGCAGACTCGCAGTAGCCGTCGCCGTCGTCGTCGTAGGCCGTGGTCTCCTCGTCCACCACCCCGTCGCAGTCGTTGTCCCGCCCGTCCGCCGCCCCCGACCCCGCGCCACCATCCTCGGGCGCTCCGGGGTGGGCGGTGGCGTCGGAGTCGTTGCAGTCCTCGGACGCGTCGTACCCGTCACCGTCCAGGTCTGGCGTGGACGCGGAATCGTCGTCCGCCGGCGTCGTGTCGTCGTCGGGTGGGGCGGTGTCGTCGTCCGTCGCGGTCGCGTCGTCGTCGCCGGACGGCGCCGGGCCGGGCGATCCCGGGGCGACCAGGCAGCCACAGACGCCGCCCGCGAAGACCAGGACCCTCACGCAGCGATAGAGCGGCATCGCTCCCCCCAGCTCGTGACGCCCCCGCCGTGGACCGACGAGAAGCCGCGGGCGCGGGAGATCCGACGCCGCCGCGGTCCCGGGACCCCGGCCTAGGTTCATCCCGCGCCGCCTCCGACCATGTAGACGACGCCGGCGTCCGTCCCCCCCAGGTCCGCCCAAGGCGCGCCGACGAGGACATCGTCCGCCCCGTCCCCGTCGACGTCGCCCACGCCCGCCACGGCGGCACCCGCGCGGTCGTTCATGGACTGACCCACGAGCCGGGCGTCGGCGGTGGTCACGTCGGCGGTGCCTCCGAACGGGCCCCGCACGAGGTAGGCGACGCCGGTGGAGAACGTCTCCCCGTCGGCGCCGATGGCCCCGATCAGGACGTCGCCGTAGCCGTCCCCGTCCAGGTCGCCCGCGGCCGCCACCGAGGTCCCCGCCTGGTCGCTCTCGGCGTGGCCGACCCGCTTCGCATCGGCCCCCGCCAGGGAGACCGCCCCGTACACCGGGCCGAGGACGAGGTAGGCGCATCCGGTGTTGGTCGCCCCGTCGTCCCTAGATGGGCTCCCCACGAGGATGTCGTCGTACCCGTCGTCGTTCACGTCCCCCGCGGGGGCCAGGGCCGCCCCCGCCCGATCCCCTTCGGACTCCCCCGAGAGGATCGCGTCGGCTTCCGCCAGGTCCAGGTCGCCCGAGACGGGCCCCAGGACGAGGTATGCCGCGCCCGTCTGCGCTCCTCCCGGATCGGCGTAGGGCGCTGACACCAGCAGATCGTCGAAGCCGTCGCCGTCCACGTCGCCGGCACCTGCGACCGCCCAGCCGGCGTTGTCCATCTCGCCTGCCGCGTAGAGTCGCGCGTCCGCGGCGGCCAGGTCCAGGACGCCTTCCACCGGACCGCGGACCAGGTAGGCCGCCCCGCCGGACGCGCCCGCGGTGTCATCCGCATAGGCGCCCACCAGGACGTCCCCGAAGCCGTCGTCGTCGACGTCGCCGACCCCCGCCACCGAGTACCCGAGGCGGTCATAGGGGGAAGCCGTGGCCAGCCGGGCCGTCGCGTCCACCAGGCCCAGGTCCCCACCGACCGGTCCGGAGAACACGAGGACCGCCCCGTTGTACGACCCGTATCCCCACGCGCCGATGACGACGTCGTCGTACCCGTCCGCGTCGAGGTCCCCCGCCCCGGCGACCGCGCTTCCCAGCAGGTCGCCCCCGTCCTCGCCGTAGAAGCGTGCGCCCGCCAGGCCCAGGTCCACATCCCCTGCGACGGGTCCCGACACGAGGTATGCGGCGCCCGCGCTCGTCCCGAATGTCCCATCGTAGGGCGCCCCGACCAGGACGTCGCGGGACCCGTCGCCGTCCACGTCCCCCGCGGCGGCGACCGAGTAACCCGCCTGCCCGCCGGCGGTCGGGCCGGTCAGGATGGCGTCGGCGTCGCTCAGGTCGAACTCCCCCTCGAAGCCACACGTCGCGTCGGACCCGTCGCAGTCGTCGTCGACCCCGTCTCCGCAGACCTCCTTCGCTCCCGGGTGGACGCCGGCCGCCCCGTCGTCGCAGTCGCCCGCCGCCGTGGACCACCCGTCGCCGTCCGCGTCCTGGGCGGCGCTGTCGTCGTCCGCCGGGGTGCTGTCGTCGTCCGACGGCTCGGTGTCGTCGTCCGCCGGGGTGCTGTCGTCGTCCGGCACGCCGGTGTCGTCGTCCGCCGCCGTGGTGTCGTCGTCGCTGGGCGGCTCGTGGACCACGCCGGGCGCGCTCAGGCAGCCGTGCAGCGCGAGCAGCCACGGTAGTGCGGCGACGGTCGGCGCTCTAGGCATCCGTCTTCCCCACGGCAACGCCGGTCCGGGCGGCGTGGATCGTCCCGGGATGATACCCCAGCCGTCGGCCATCGGGCCTCCGGTCCGAAGGCCGGGAAGAACGGCCCTCGGCTGCGCCGTCACTCCTCCTCGGGAGCTGCCCCGATGGGATGAAGCAGGACCAGGCGCTCCGCCCAGTAACCTGGCCGCCGGCTGCAATGGGCGACCGCCACGACCTGGCACTCTCCCGCCACGAGGCGGAAGAAGACCACGAACGGGAACCGCGCGAGCAACAGGCGGCGATAGAGTGGGTTCCCCGGCCAGGTGGGGTAGCGGTCCGGCATTTCACCGACGCCGGTGAGGGCGACGTCCACGGCGGCCAGGAACTCGATTCCCAGCCCGGCACGCTGGTCCTCGTACCAATCGATCGCCTCACGAAGCTCCTGCTCCGCTGCGGGAAGGAGCCTGGGCCTGCTCACCGTCCTGCCAGCCGTCGCAGGAGGTCCGCTCGGACCTCCTCCCACGGCCGGCCCTGGTCCCCGACGCGGTCGGCTTCGTCCGCCCGCCGATCCAGCTCGACGGACCACGATGCGGACCAAGCCGGATCCGGCGTGCATCCTTCCACGCTGTCGATGAGATCGGCGGCAAGGCGCAGCCGGTCCGCGGGATCCAAGGCGAAGGCCCGGGCGGCGATGTCGTAGAAGGGGTTTGCCATGGAGATAGGATAGGCGACCGCCGAGGAGCCTGCCACTCCGCGGACACGGCAGGCAGGACCCCCGCCAATCGACCCGCGCACGGGCGCCGGCGCGGGCACGGGCACGCGAGGGCGACGAGGGCGGGGTTCGGCGGAGCGCCCGGCCGTGCTAGGATCCCTCGCCCTCGGCGCCGGTCCCCCCGCCGCCGGCCCCCCACCTCCCCAAGGCCGCCCATGGAACGTCCCCCTCCCACCGCGTCCCTCCACCGCGTGCGCCTCGCCGTGAATGGGGAGGAGCACCTCTTGGAGGTGCCCGGCACCCGGACCCTGCTGGAGGTGCTGAGGGAGGACCTGGGCCTCCCCGGCACCCGCCACGGCTGCGACCTGGGGGAGTGCGGGGCCTGCACGGTGCTCGTCGGCGGGGAGCCCACCCTGTCCTGCCTCACCCTGGCGGCGACCCTGGACGGGGCGTCGATTTCGACGGTGGAGGGGCTCGCCGGCGGGCCCGGGCTCAACCGGCTCCAGCGGGCCTTCGCCGAGGCGGGGGCCAGCCAGTGCGGCTACTGCACCCCGGGGCTGCTGATGGGGCTGGAGTCTCTGCTGGCCCGGGTCCCCAGCCCCTCCCGCGAGCAGGTGAGGGAGGCGATCTCGGGGAACCTGTGCCGGTGCACGGGGTACGCGGCGGTGGTCCGGGCCGTCGAGGACGCGGTGGCCGCCGGCGGCGGCGCCGGAGGGGAGGGGTGATGGGAGGCCACACGAGCCGGCGAGGACCCATCGGCACCCCCCGCCCCCGGGTGGGGGCGGCGGACCGGGCAACGGGGAGGACGCGCTACGCCGACGACCTGTCCTTCCCCGGTGCCCTCCACTGCCGGATGGTCCGCTCGCCTTACGCCCACGCGGAGATCGTGGGGATCGACCCCCGGGAGGCCCTGGCGCTGCCGGGGGTGAGGCTGGTGGTCACCGGGGCGGACCTGCCCACCCGCTACGGGATCCTCCCCGTCAGCCAGGACGAGACGGCCCTGGCGGTGGGGGAGGTCCGCCACGTCGGGGAGGCGGTGGCGGCGGTGGTGGCCCGGGATGAAGAGACGGCGGCCCGGGGAGCCGCCCTGGTGCGCGTCCAGTACGCGCCGCGGCCGGTGATCGCCGAGCCCGAGGACGCCCTGGCCCAGGCCCCCTCCCCCATCGCCCGGGGCGGGGCGATCCACCGGGTCGCCCACGTGGAGTTCGGCGACGTGGACGCGGGCATGGCCGAGGCGGACCTGGTGGTGGAGGGCTTCTACCGGTACGGCGGGAGCACGCACCTGCCCCTGGAGACCCACGCCAGCGTGGCGGACGTGGACGGGGACGGCCGGGTGACCCTGTGGTCCTCCACCCAGGTGCCCCACTACCTCCACCGGGTGGTGGCCGAGGTGCTGGGGATCGATCCCGCGGAGGTGCGGGTGGTGGCGACCCCCAACGGGGGCGGGTTCGGGGCCCGGAGCGACGTCTTCGGCCACGAGGTCGTCGTCGCCCATGCCGCCCGGGTCCTGGGCCGCCCCGTGCGGATCTGCCTGAGCCGCGAGGAGGTCTTCGAGTGCCACCGGGGGCGCCACCCGGTGGACATGCGCCTGGTGACGGGGGTGAAGAGGGACGGCACCCTCACCGCCGTGGACCTGGAGGCGGTGATCGACGGGGGAGCCTACGGGTCCTACGGCGCCGCCAGCACCCTCTACGTGGGGGCCCTCCAGCCCGTCACCTACCGGGTGAGCCGCTACCGCTACCGCGGGGTGCGGGTGCTGACCCACAAGCCCGCGTGCGGGCCCAAGCGGGGCCACGGCACCCCCCAGGGCCGCTTCGCCCTGGAGGTCCAGCTCGACCGGATCGCCGAGGCGCTGGGCCGGGACCCCGCGGACCTGCGGCTGGGGATCCTGGAGTCCGAGGGGGTCCGCACCGTCAACGGGCTGGTGGCGGGGACCAACGGCCTCGCCGAGTGCATCCGGGAGGTGACGAGGCGGTCGGGCTTCTCGGAGCGGCGGGGGCGCCTCCCCCGGGGGCGGGGGCTGGGGATCGCCGCGTCCACCTACATCTCCGGCGCGGCGCTGCCCCTGTGGAGGAACGACCTGCCCCACTCCGCCGTCCAGGTGCGGGTCGACCGCACCGGCGCCGTCACCGCCTTCTCGGGGGCGACGGACATCGGCCAGGGCTCCGACGACGTCCTGGCCGCCTGCGTGGCCGAGGTGCTGGGGATCGGCCTCCAGCGGGTGCGGGTGGTCACCGCCGACACCGGGATGACCCCGGTGGACCTGGGGACCTACTCCAGCCGCGTCACCCTGATGATGGGCAACGCCGCGGTGCAGGCGGCGGAGCGGGTCCGGGACCTGATCCTCCGGGGAGCCGCCGAGGAGCTGGAGGTCCCGGTGGAGCGGCTGGCGATGGCCGGGGAGCGGGTCTTCGACACCGGCGGGTCCAGCGCGGGCATGAGCTTCGCCGAGGCCGCCCGCGCCGCCGAGGCCCGCTTCGGGGCCCTCGGGACGGTGGGCTCTTACACGCCGCCGGACGCGGAGGTGGGCTTCCGGGGAGGGGGCGTCGGACCCTCCCCCGCGTACTCGTTCACCGCGGCGGTGGTGGAGGTGGACGTGTGCCCGGACACCGGCTGGATCGGGGTCGAGAAGGTGTGGATCGCCCACGACCTGGGCCGGGCCCTGAACCCCACCCTGGCGGTGGGACAGGTGGAGGGGAGCGTCTACATGGCCCTGGGGGAGGCCCTGATGGAGGACCACTCCTTCCGGGTGCCCCCCGGCACTCCCTCGGCCCTCCTCCACCGCGGACCCTCGATGCTGGACTACAAGAGCCCCACCGCCCTGGACATGCCGGAGGTCGACGTCGCCCTGGTGGAGCGCCCCGATCCCGCGGGGCCATTCGGCGCCAAGGAGGTGGGCCAGGGGCCCCTGCTCCCGGTGCCGCCGGCCCTGGCCAACGCCGTCTTCGACGCCGTGGGGGTGCGGATCGACGAGGTCCCCATCACCCCCGAGAAGGTGCTGCGGGCGCTGCGGTCCGGGGCGCGGAGCGGGAGGGGGCGGTACGGGCCCGATCGCCTCCCACCGGTGGCGTGGCCGCCCCCCGTGCGGGTGGCCCGGGATCCCACCCCCGAGCAGGCGCCGGGCCGCGCGGCGGCCGGGGAGGGCCCGTGCTGAGGCTCCCGCGGATCCGCCTGCTGGCGGCCAGGACCTACGGCGAGGCCGCCGCCCTCCTGGCGGGCGAGGAGGGCGCGGTGCCCCTCGCCGGGGGGACCGACCTGGTCCCCCGCATGAAGCGCGGGCAGCAGGTCCCCTCGGCCCTGGTGTCCCTGGCGGGGGTCGCCGGGGCGAGGGAGGTCCGGGCCGATGGCGAGGGGGACACGGTACTAGGCGCGGGCGTGTCCCTGGCCGCGGTGGTGCGGGACGGGCGCCTGCGGGCGCGGCACCCCGCCCTGTGGCAGGCGGCGGCCCAGGTGGCCTCGCCCCCCATCCGGACGGCGGCGACGGTGGGAGGGAACCTCTGCCTGGCGACCCGCTGCGCCTGGAACGACCAGAGCGACGTCTGGCGCGAGGCGGCGGGGCCCTGCCTGAAGGAGGGTGGGCTCGTGTGCCACGTCGCCCCGGGGACCTCCACCTGCGTCGCCACCTCCTCCACCGACCTCGCCCCCGCCCTGGTGGCGCTGGGGGCCCGGGCCCGCCTGGTGTCCCCCGAGGGGGAGCGGGAGGTGGACCTCGCGGACCTCCACACCTCCGACGGGATCGCCCACCTGGCGCTGGGGCCGGCGGAGCTGATCTCGGGGGTGGCCATCCCGGCGGGGGGCCAGAGCACGTACTGGAAGGCGAGGCGCCGGGGGAGCATCGACTTCCCGGTCCTGGGGGTCGCCGCCTGGGTCCGGACCGGGGAGGACGGGAGGGTGCTGGAGGCCCGGGTGGTGCTGGGGGCGTCGGCGCCGCGGCCGCTGCCGGTCCCCGAGGCGGGACGGGTCCTGCTGGGCACCCGCCTGGAGGACGACGCGGTGGAGGAGGCGGCGCGCCGGGCGAGCCGGGCGTCGGCGGCGATGGAGAACGTCGACCTCCCCGTGAGCTGGCGCCGGAAGGTCACCGCCCCCTTCGTCCGATACGCCCTCGGGGAGCTGCGGGGCGACGACGTGGGGGAGGCCCGCCGGCGCACCGCCCGCGGCCTCCTGGCGCTCATGGAGTCCTGAGACTGGCACGGGTGTTGCCGCCGTCCTGGGGCGTCGCGCCCACCGGCCGTCCCCCGCCCCGCCCTCCGGCGCCGGCGAGGGTCCGCCCTCCCCCGTGAGGGGCGACAGGGGGGATCCATGCGTGCAGCAAGTCGCCGCGCCGCCGCCATCGGCCTCGCGGCGTGCGCGGCGTCCGCGTGCGGCCAGAACGGCGGGAACGGCAGGAACGGCGGGAACGGGGTGGAGGACGCGGCCACCGTCCAGGAGGTGATGGCCGCCCGGGGGTTGAGCGAGGAGGACCTCCTCGCCGCCGCCAAGACCTACCTGCCCTCGGGCAAGCTGGATGAGTACGTGATGCTCACCTCCGGGGGACAGAGTGGGCACCTCCTGGTCATCGGGGTGCCCAGCATGAGGATCATCAAGTACGTGGCGGTGTTCTCGCCCGAGCCCTGGCAGGGCTACGGGTACGGCGGGCTCGGGGACGAGGTGCTCTACGGCCAGGGCCAGAGGGGGAAGAAGAGGCTGGCCTGGGGCGACACCCACCACCCGGCCCTCTCCGAGACCGGCGGCGACTACGACGGAGAGTTCGTCTTCCTCAACGACAAGGCCAACGCCCGGATCGCCGTCATCGACCTGCGGGACTTCGTCACCCGCCAGATCGTCGCCAACCCCCTCATCGTCAGCAACCACGGGGCGACCTTCGTCACCCCGGGCACCGAGTACGTCGTCGAGGGCGGCCAGTACCCCGCTCCCCTCGGCGGAGGGTACGCGCCCCTCTCCGCGTACGAAGACGAGTACCGGAGCGCCGTGACCTTCTGGAAGTTCGACCGGGCCAAGGGGCGGATCGACGAGGACGCCTCCTTCGCCATCGAGCTCCCCCCCTACATGCAGGACCTGGCGGACGCCGGGAAGCTGGCGTCGGACGGCTGGGTCTTCCTGAACTCCTTCAACACCGAGCTCTACCCCGGCACCCGGGGAATCGAGGGCCAGCCGCCGTTGGAGAGCGGCGCCAGCCAGAACGACATGGACTACCTCCACGTGATCGATTGGAGGAAGGCGGAGCGGCTGGTCCAGGAGGGCCGGGCCCGGGAGATCGCAGGGATCCGCGTCCTGCCCCTCGAGGTCGCAGCGCGGGAGCGCGTGCTGACGTTCGTGCCCGAGCCCAAGAGTCCCCACGGCGTGGACGTCACCCCCGACGGGACGGCCATCGTCGTGTCCGGCAAGCTGGACACCCACTGCACGATCTACGAGATGTCCAAGATCAAGGACCTGATCGAGCGGGGGCAGTTCGCCGGCAAGGACCGTTACGGGGTCGACGTGCTGGACTTCCCGAGCACGATCCGCGGCCAGGTGCAGGTGGGCCTGGGCCCCCTCCACACGGTGTTCGACGACAAGGGCAACGCCTACACCTCGGTGTTCCTCGACAGCACCGTGAACCGATGGAGCTACGAGCGCCTGGACCAGCCGGTGGAGGCGATCCCGGTGCACTACAACGTCGGCCACATCACCGCGGTCGAGGGCGACACCGTCAGTCCCGGCGGCCGCTTCGTGGTGGCGATGAACAAGCTGTCCCAGGACCGGTTCGTGGAGGTGGGTCCCCTCTACCCCCAGAACTTCCAGCTCATCGACATCAGCGGCCCGAAGATGCGCCTGCTCTACGACATGCCCCTGCCCCTGGGGGAGCCCCACTACGCCCAGATCATGCGCGCCGACCGGCTGGAGACGGTCCAGGTGTACTCGCCCCCCGGCGTGAACTCCTACACCGGCGAGCTCGTCCCCGGCGCCCCCACGGCGGGCGAGGAGCGCATCGAGCGCAACGGCCGCAAGGTCGACGTGTACATGACGGTGATCCGCAGCCACTACACCCCCGACACCATCGAGGTGAACGAGGGGGACGAGGTCACCTTGCACATCACCAACATCGAGCAGGCGACGGACCAGACCCACGGGTTCACGGTGGACATGTACAACATCAACCTCTCCCTGGAGCCCGGGAAGTACGAGGAGGTGAGGTTCATCGCCGACACGCCGGGGGTCTTCCCGATGTACTGCACGGAGTTCTGCTCCGCGCTGCACCTGGAGATGGCCGGCTACTTCCTGGTCAAGCCGAAGGGGGCGCGATGAGGGGCCGAAGGCTCCGCTCGGCGGCGGCGGCGCTGATCCCCTGGGCGTTCCTGGCCGGGGCCTGCGGGAGGGACGAGGCGCCGCCGCCGGTGACCGCGCCCGAGGAGCCGGCCGTCCCCCCCGTCGTGGAGGTCGGTCCCGACGGTCCCCCGGGACTGGACGTGCCCGAGATCGCCGCCATCCCCACCGATCCCGCCGCCGTGGCCCGGGGCGAGCAGGTCTTCCGGCAGCGGGGCTGCGGGGCCTGCCACGCCTTCGGCTCGCGGCTGGTGGGTCCCGACCTGGCCGGCGTCACCGGGAGGCGGACCGTGCCGTGGCTGTCGAAGATGATCCTCCACCCCGAGGATATGACCAAGCAGGACCCTGTCGCGCGCCAGCTCCTGCAGACCTACCTCGTCCAGATGACGTACCAGGGGGTGACCGCTGAGGAGCTGCCGGCCCTGCTGGCCTACCTGAAGGCCGAGGGGAAGGACTGACGTGGCGATCTCCGCAGGCTCCCGGGGGCGGACCCACCACCGAGCGTCGCGCCACACCGTGGTGTCCCTGGCGGTCCTGGCGGCCATCCTGTTGGTGGTCCCCTACTTCCTGCCCTTCTGGCGGTTCGACCTCTTCGCCCCCCAATACCCGGCGGGGCTCTCGCTGGTGGCGGGCTTCTCGGGGATCGCCGGCGACGTGCGGGAGGTCAACATCCTCAACCGTTTCATCGGCATGGGGGACCTGACGGAGGCGGCCCGGCTCGAGCTCGCCCTCGCGCCCTACGGGGTGCTGGGTGCCGCGCTGGCCGCCCTCGCCGTGGTCCTCCTGGCCCCGCCGCGGGTCGCCTGGCTCGCGGTGCTGGTCGCCCTGGCCCTCCCCATCGGCTTCCTCCTGGACCTCCAGTACTGGCTGGCCCGCTTCGGCCGGGACCTGGACCCCCGGGCTCCCTTCCGGGTCGCCCCCTTCACGCCACCGATCCTGGGGCCGGGCCAGGTGGGCCAGTTCCGGACCCTGGCCACGCCCATGGTGGGGTTCTGGGTCTCGCTGGCCTCGGCGGTCCTCTTCGGAGTGACGGCGAGGCTGCGGCACCGGGGGGTGAGGCCCCGTCCCCCCTCCCGGCGGCGGGTGCTGCGGCCGTCCCACCAGCCCCGGCGGCCCACGCGGCGCGGGGGAGCGGAGATCGGGGCGGTGCTCCTGACGGCGATCCTCGGGGCGGCCGCGCCCCGGGCGGTCGCCGGCGGCGAGCCCTCCGCCGAGCCCGGCGGAGGGGCCCGTGTGGTGGTCCGACCCGGCCAGGACGTGGCGGCGAGCCTCGCGGGCGCCCCGGCGGGCGCGGAGGTGGTGCTGGCGGCGGGGGTCCACCGGGGTCCCCTGCGGGTGGACCGGACGGTGGCGCTCCGGGGGGAGGCGGGGGCGGTCCTGCGGGGCGCGGGGCGGGGCACGGTGCTGACCGTCGCCGCCCCCGGGGCGGTGGTGCGGGACCTGGGGGTCGAGGGGGGAGGCGCCGATCCGGTCGCCGGGGACGCGGGGGTGCGGGTGGAGGCCGACGGCGTGGTCCTGGAGGGGCTGGAGATCCGCGACGTCTTCATCGGCATCGAGGCGCGACGGGCGGAGGGCACGGAGATCCGTGGCTGCACGGTCCGGGGGCGCACGGGGCTCCCCCTGGGGATGCGGGGGGACGGGATCCGGCTGTGGGAGGTGAAGGGCGCGCGGGTGGAGGGCAACCGGCTCCTGGGCGTCCGGGACGTGCTGGTGTGGTTCACCACCGGCAGCGTCCTGGCGGGGAACGAGGCGGTGGGGTCCCGCTACGGCGTCCACCTGATGTACGCCGACGGGAACCGCGTGGAGGACAACGTCTTCCGGGACCCGGTGGTGGGCGTCTTCGTGATGTACAGCCGCGACGTGACGCTGCGGGGCAACCGGGTGACGGGCGCGGCGGGGCCGGCGGGGGTGGGTCTCGGGTTCAAGGAGAGCGATGGCATCGTGGCGACGGGCAACCGCGTGGTGGCCTGCACCACCGGGATCTACCTGGACGGGACGCCGCGGAAGGTGGGCGGCTCGGCCCGCTTCGAGGGCAACCTCCTGGCCTACGACGACGTGGGCGCGCGGCTCCATGGCCAGCCGGCGGGGGCGGTGTTCACCCGCAACTCCTTCCACGAGACCGGCACGCCGGTGGTGGTGGACTCCGCGGGCGAGGCCCGGGGCACCGTCTTCGTCGGGAACCACTGGGGCGACTATGCCGGCTTCGACCTGGACGGGGACGGGATCGGGGACGTGCCCTACGAGCTGCGCTCCACGACGGGGGCGCTCCGGGACCGCCGCCCCACCCTCCAGTTCTTCACGGGCACGCCGGCGGCGCGCCTGCTGGACCTGCTGGGTGCGGCGTTCCCGATGTTCGGCCCGCGTCCGGTGCTGAAGGACGAGCGGCCCCTGGTGGGGAGCCCGATCCCGCGTGCGGCGCGGGCGGTGGAGAGGGGGGAGTGGGGGGATGATCCACGTCCGAGGGCTCCGCAAGTCCTACGGGGGCCGTGCGGTCCTCGCAGGGATCGACCTGGACGTGGGGCCGGGTGAGAGGATCGCCCTCGTCGGCCCCAACGGCTCCGGCAAGACGACCCTGATGCGCTCCCTGATGGGCCTGCTGCGGGTCCGGGGGGAGGTGCGCGTGGGCGGCCACGATCCCCGGGTGGAGTCCACGGCCGCCCTCTCGCTGGTGGCGTACGTCCCCCAGCGGGCCCCCGCCCTGGCGGCGACGGTGGCCCAGGTCGTGGACTTCTGGTGCCGGACGCGGGGGCGGCCCGCGGGGGACCTCTCGGACCTGGCGGCCCGCTTCGACCTGGCGACGGCGGACCTCGCCCGGCTCCCCTTCCAGCGCCTGTCGGGGGGGATGCAGCAGAAGCTGCTGGTCTCCATGGCCCTGGCGTCCCGCTGCCCGGCCCTGCTCTTCGACGAGCCGACGGCCAACCTCGACCCCCATGCCCGGCGGACCTTCCTGGGGCTTCTGGCGGAGGCCCGCCCCGCCCCGACCCTGGTGCTGTCCTCCCACCGGCTGGAGGAGGTGCGCGCCCTGGTCCGCCGGGTGGTGGTGCTGGTGGACGGGGCCCTCCTCCACGACGCGCCCCTGGACGTCTTCCTCGCCGATCCCGAGCTCGCCGCGGCGGCGGGGATGGACCCGGACGAGCGGGGGGCCTGCGCCCACCCCACGAGGAGCGGACCGTGAGGCCCGACGTGCCCCGGGCCCTGGTCTGCGCCGCGCTGCTGTCCTGGGCCTGCGGCCCCGATCCGGAGCGGCCCGCCCGGGTCGCCTACGACTTCGTCGCCTGCGCCGAGTGCGGCATGCTGGTGAGCGACCCCCGTTACGCCTCCCAGGCGGCCCCCCGGGCCGGGGGGCGCCGGTTCTACGACGATCCCGCCTGCCTCTTCCGGGACGTGGCCGGCGAGCCGGTCCCGGTGGAGAGGGCCTGGTTCCACGACGCCAGGACCACCGACGACGTGTGGATCGCCGAGGGGGACGCAGCGTTCCTGACGGGCTTCGAGACCCCCATGGGCAGCGGCCTGGGCGCCGTCCCCCGGGGCACCCCCGGAGCGATCTCCTTGGAGGAGGCGAGGGCGGTTGCCCTCGGGGAGAGGCCGCGGTGAGGGTCCTGGACAACCCGGTGGGACGGCTCCAGGTGCGGGAGGTCCTACGCGCCCGCTGGTTCGCGGGGGCGGTGGTCCTGGCGGCGCTCCTGGTGGGCTTCTTCGGCCTGGTGGCGGCGCGGGAGTCGCTGGTGGTGGGGTTCACCGGCTTCGGGCGGGTCATGTCCGGGGTGGTGCTGGCGTCGCTGGTCTTCCAGCCGCTGCTGGCGGTGTTCTCCACCACCCAGGCGGTCACCGGAGCGCGGCAGCAGGGGGCCCTGGAGTGGTACCTGAGCCACCCGGTTTCCCCGGCCCGGTGCTTCTGGGGGTTGTACCTGCCCCGGGTGGCGGCGGTGGGGCTTCCGGCGGTGGTGGCGGTGGCGGTGCTCCAGGGCCTCGCCGCGGCCCTGGGCGCCCCGGTGGGGGCCGGGCTCCTGGGCCAGTTCCTGGCCCTCCTCGTGGGCCAGACCCTCTGTTTCTCGGCCCTGGGCATGGGGATCGGCGTGCTCGCCCGGTCGCCGGAGCAGGCGCTGATGGGGGGGCTGTCCCTCTGGGCGGCGAGCGCCGCCCTGGTGGACTTCGTGCTCCTGGGTCTCCTCCTGAGGTGGGACATACCCCCCCAGGCGGTCTTCCTCCTCGCCGTGCTCAACCCCATGCAGTCCGGCCGGGTCGCGCTCCTGGCGGGCCTGGACCCGGGCCTGGGCACCCTCGGCCCCGTGGGCACCTGGGCGGCCACGACCCTCGGCCCCACGGCGACCATCACCTATGGGCTCCTGTGGCCAGTGGCGGTCGGCGCCGCCGCCCTCGCCGCCTCCCGTTGGGTCTTCCTGCGGAGCGACGCGACCTGAGGGGGACGCCCAAACCGCACGATCCACGAAAACGTGAACGCATACGTGGACTTGCACGTGATCGCGCCCTCGTGATCGCGCCCTTGTCATCGCGCCCGCACCCTCCACGCCACGACGACCCGCCTCTCCCCCCCGCCGACCCCCGCCGCGACGCGGCCTGCCACCTCCCGAGACCGTCCCCCACGCCTTCTGCTATCCTCCCTGCCCGAGGCTGCGGCCTCCCCCATCGATCCCCTGGAGGTCCCTGTGCGCCCTTCGCCCATCGGCCCATCCCTGTCCGTCCTGCTCCTCGCCCTCGCCGCCACCTTCCCGACAGCCTGCGAGCCCCAACGGCCGGACCAGGACGACGACGACGACGACGCCACCGGGGACGACGACGCGGCCGATGACGACGCCTCCGACGACGACGCCGCCGACGACGACGCCGCCGACGACGACGCCGCCGACGACGACGCCGCCGACGACGACAGCGTCCCCGCCGAGGACCTGCACGGCGGGGCCTACGTGGTCTGGTATTCCGGCGACTACGGCGTCCACGTCGAGGGCTACATGGCTTCGGCGGCGTTCTACGACGAGGTGGATCCCGGCGACGCCAGCGGGCCCGACGAGATCGACCCCCTGGAGGGCGAGGACGACTGCGGGCTCTGGGAGCAGGCCGCGGGCGGCACCGCCGCGGAGCTGGAGTACCTCTCCGTGGGCGCCCTCACGGTCCGCTCCGGGTCCCAGGAGGTGGAGATCGCCCCCCAGACGGCCGCAGGGACCATCTACTACACGGCGGATCTCCGCGCCCTCGGGTACACGCCGCGGTTCGGAGAGGCGTACGCTTTCGTCGCCGAGGGCGATGACGTCCCGGGCTTCTCCGTCGATCCCGGCCCGATCCTGCCCGATGCGCCCCAGGTCTCCTCCCCCGACATGGGCTACCTCCAGCCCCTCCCCCGCGACGGCGCGCGCTTCCAGTGGGTCGGCGGCGGTGGCGGGGTGACGGCGATCCACGTCAGCGCCTCCAACCCCGCCGGGAACATGACGTGGACGATCACCTGCACCGTCGCCGACGACGGCGACTTCACCGTGCCCGAGGAGTTGATGATGGAGCTGCCCGCGGGCCAGGCGGCGGCGGTGACGATGGTGCGGGCGGACAACCAGTTCGTGGACCTCGGCGGGTCCTACTGGATCGTCGTCGGCGCCTCCTCGGCGACCTACGCCCAGCTCATGCTGGAGTGATCCCGCCGGAGGGCCACCCGCCCCGGCACCCGTCCGATCCCTCGATGCCGGCAGCACCGGCTGCGCCGCGGTCCTCCAGCGCTTCCGCCCCGTCCGTGCGGGCCGGGTGTCCATCGCAGCGGAGGCGCCCATCATCGCCGGATGCGGCCGCTGCGACGCCGACGAAGGCCAGACTCCCGGCCCCGCCCGAGGCTATCGGATCTCCCCGCAGCTTATGGGGATCTCCATCGCCCCCTCCTTCTGGACGGGGCGGAAGGCGATCACGTAGTCGCCCTCCACCAGCTCTTGCAGAGGCATCGCCACCACGGCGCTGCCCGACAGGGACCCGTCCGGCTGCTCGGTGATCGTCGGCAGGGGCGCGACGATCTCCCCGATCTCCGCGCAGGAGCCCCGGTTGACGTACCCCCTCGCCCCCAGCGCCACGGGGCCCGCGAGCCAGGCCGTCACTCGGGTGTCCCTTCCCTCGGCGACCAGGACCGCGCGCCCCCGGGTCTCGGAGCCGGAGGCGGGCTGGAGGGCCACCTCCAACTCCTTCCGCCCGCCGCGCTCGGGCTCCTCCTCCGGCGCTCCGATGGCCCCCTGGCCCGTCACGCCCATCGCCAACGCCAGCGAGACCGCCACCGCCACCCTGCCCTTGTCCGTCTTGGACATCCCACGCCCTCCGGCGGGGCCGCCGCGTCACCCGCGGGCCACGGGCACCCCGCGATTCCACATCGGACGTCCCAGGACGCAAGGGCCGGGCCACCCCCTCACCCCACCCGGGGGGCTCGCCCTCGCTCCCTCCCCGCCCGCCGCGGAGGAATTGCTCAACGGGCGCCCCGCCCTATACTGGCCGGGCCCCGGAGCCCACGATGACCGCCCACCCGACGTTGCCCGCCGTCGCTGCCGCCCTCGCCGCCCCGTTCGTCGGGGCGGGCTGCGCGAACCTCTGCGGCGAGGTCGACGCCCTCCCCGACGCCGGGACTCCGTCGATCCTCGCCATCGGCGACTCCATCCTGGCCTGGCACGGGGCCACCTGCCAGTCCATCCCCGACCAGGCCTCCCTGGCCATGGGTCGGGCGGTCCTGAACCGGGCGCTGAGCGGGCGGCGCCTGAGCGACGAGGGCAGCACCGACGACATCCCCCACCAGTACGTCCAGGGCGGCGGGTGGGACTGGGTGATCGTCACCGGTGGCGGCAACGACGTCGCCGAGGAGTGCGGCTGCAACGGAGGGGGCGGCTCGGCCTCGTGCGAGGCCAAGGTGGACGAGGTGCTCGGCGAGGACGGCGAGGGGGAGCTGGCGGACCTCCTGGACGTCATCGCCGCCGACGGCCCGAAGGTGCTGCTCGTCGGCTACTACGCCTTCCCCCAGGACTCCGCGTGGTCGGGATGCTCGCCGTACTTCCTGACCCTAGCGGAGCGGCAGTCCGCCCTGGCCGCTTCCCGGGATGAGGTGGAGTTCCTGGACCTCTCGGCCCTGGTCTACCCGGGTGCGGACCCGGACCCGTACTTCCTGGACCGCGTCCACCCCTCCACCGACGCCGCCGCCCGGATCGGGGCCGAGATCGCCGGGATCATCGGGGGACGGGGCTGACTTCCGCGCCCTCCTGCTCTCCCGCCGCGGCGTGCTGGGCCTCCACGAGGGTGAGGAAGGGGGGCGCGGGGTTGGCGCAGGTCGTACACTGGAGCGCGAGCACCCAGGTCCCCGCGGAGTCGAAGCCCGGGAAGGGGGCGTCGCCCGCGGCCTGTCCCAGCGCAGCCTCGGTCCCGCCCGACACGTCCAGGCGCCACAGGGAGTCGGCGAGGATCTCCAGGTCCAGGAACTGTTCCTCCAGGTCCGCCGGCGCCAGCGACGTGTACTGGCCGACCATGACCCGGTCGATGGAGTCGGCCTGGAACGCGTTCCCCAGCCCGTCGGTGCCCACCCCCGACCAGTCCACCGTCAGCTCCTCGACCCCCGCGGGGGCCGGGAGGGGATCGAGGGAGGCGAGGTCCACCGTGAAGTCCAGCACCGTGCTGTCCGCGGCGAAGGTCAGGGTGGTCTCCGCCTCGGAAGGCAGGGGGCGGGCGAAGGCCGCCATGCGGGTGCCCACCCCCGGCGTGCTCCCCGTCGCCAGGGACACGAGCCAGGTCCCGTAACCCTCGACGAAGTACTGCTCCACGTCGATGTCGTTGCCCATCAGCGTCAGCTCGCTCAGCCGAACCGACGTCGCGTCCCCGGGGTCCACCGAGGCGAAGAGCCCGACGTCCACCTGTTCCAGGGTGTTGGAGGAGAGCTTCTCCTCGACTTCGCCCTCGGAGAGGTAGCGGAAGACCACGATCGTCACCTGGTCCACGTCGGTGACGGGGTCGAGGGGGTGGCCCTGGAGGTCCGTGTCGAGGCCGCTCCAGTCGAAGAGGGGATCGCTCCCGTCCGCCAGGTCGTAGGGGCGGATGTCCAGGGTGCCTTCGAAGTCGTAGTTCTGGGAGTCCGACAGGGTCAGGGTGGACGCGACGTCGTCGTCGGCAGCGTCGTCGTCGGCGGCGTCGTCGTCCGCGGTGTCGTCGTCTTCGGGATCCCCCGAGCAGGCGGGGATCGCCGCCAAGAGCCACAGGTAGACCGCTCCGCGGAGTCTCATGGCAGGCTCTCCAGGTACGTCGTGTAGCCGAAAGCGGCGCCCAGGTCCAGGTTGATGCGCCAGAGCACCTCGCCGTCCTCGTCCACCTCGTCGAGCTGGCCGAGGACGCCGAAGTTGACCAGGGTGTGGCCATCCTCCATCCGGAAGACGTCCCCGAGGTTGTAGCAGTACAGGGGCGGAGTGGCGCCGTAGGACCACACCAGATCCGCCGTGCCGGTGGAGTCGTCCAGCAGGTACTCCCGGGCCCGGGAGTCCAGGGACGACGGCGTGCCGTTGTCGAACACCCGCAGGACGTCCCCGTCGATCTCGAACTGGTGCTGGTTCTCGAAGAGGCGGGTCTCGCCGCCGGGGGTGGCGAAGTCGCTCAGGCGGCCGCCGACGATCCGGAACGACTCGCCGGTGGCGCGGTCGACACGCACGATGGCGTCGAGGCCCAACAGCGAGACGGAGTAGGCGTCCTCGTCCTCGTCGTAGTCCAGGGCGTTGGCGTGGGACCACGTGGTGCCGGCGAGGTGGTCGGAGGCTTCCGAGAACTCGAACGTGTCCCAGACCGACCAGATCGCCGTCTGCTCGCCCCCCGGCCCGAACTCCACGATCCGGTCGCCGTCCACCGTCTTCCCCTCGACCTCTCGCGGGTCGGTGACGAGGGCGGCGTATGTGCCGCCGGGAAGCTCCACGAAGTCGTGGTGCGCCCCGGGCGTGGGCGTGGCCTCCACATCGGCGCCGTCGAAGGAGACCCGCACGATGGCCTGATCCGGCACCTCCAGGACGCCCCGGATGAACAGGATGGAACGCCCGTCCCGGGAAGGCACGGCCCGGCTGATCAGCTCCGTGCCTCCCGGGCCGTACCACCACACGGGCTCGGCGTCACGGTCGAGGATCACCGCCGTGGAGGGCTCGCCCATGAACGAGGTGACGATGAACCCCTCGTGGGCCGCCGCGGGATCGGAGCCCGAGAGGCCGAGCCCCGCCAGGGTGCCGGGAGGCGAGCCCGTCTCGACCACCTGGTCGGCGCTGGCCCTCTCCTCCCCCTCCACCACGGCGACGGCCCGGAGGTGCCACGTCCGCGAGGGCTTCAGCCCCAGGATCCAGGTGGACCAGGGGGCAGGACCCGAGACGTCCAACGGGACCGTCCGCCCGTAGCCCTCGTCGGGGCCGATCTCGATCCACGCCTGCTGGGCGCTGCCGCCGTCGACCGACACCTCGGCGGTGACGACGGTGGGGATCACCGGGCTCACCGTGGCCGAGACGGACACGCCCGGCGCCGCGTCGTCGTCCCCCGGAGCGGTGTCGTCGTCCGGCGGCGTCGTGTCGTCGTCGGGATCCTCCGCCCCGGGCGGCTTCCCGCAGCCGGCGGCGAACAGGGCGGCGAGGAGGGCGGCCGTGGACCCGGCCCTCGCGGTCGCCTTCGGGCGCCGCCGCGGTGGTTGGGGCCGAGGCTTGCGGAGGGGGGGGGTCCTCGACTCGCTCATGCCACCTCGGGCCGCTCGCGCGAGCGGGACCGCCGGCCCGCCCCATTCGACTCGAGCGGCCCGCCGGGAGCAGGACGGAGCCTACCGCAAGTCGGGCAAGGTGCCCACCCCTGCCCCCCGACTTCCGCGGCGGTGCCCGGCTGGGACGCGGCCGCCGGTACAACGGGCCTGCTGGAGCACGTGGGCGGGCGGGGCGCGCCGGATCCCCCACCGCAGAGGACCGGTCGCGCTCCCAGGCGGCCGGGGCCGTCTCAGGCGTCCCCGGCCTCCCCCTCCTCCGCCGCCATCTCCTCGTGGAACCTCAGCAGGGCGAGGATCATCGCCACCAGCACCGGCCCGACGAGCACGCCCACCAGGCCGAACCAGCGCAGGCCCCCGAAGACCCCCAGGAAGACGAGCAGCGTCGGTACGTGGGACTGCCCCCGTACCAGGAGCGGCTTGACGACGTTGTCGATGGAGGTGGTCACCAGCAGCGACCAGGCGAGGAGGAAGGCGGCACCGCCCGCCTGCCCACCCGCGAGGAGCACGATGGACAGGGGTACCCAGACCAGCGCCGTCCCCACGATGGGGACGTAGGCGAGCACGGCGGTCACCACCGCGAAGAGGCCCGCGGACTCGACCCCGGCCAACGAGTAGCCGATCCCGGCCACCACTCCCTGGAGCAGCCCCGTGACCAGCCCGGCCAGGACCACGTTCCGGGCGAACTCCGCGAAGACCGCGAAGAGGCGCGAGGTGTGCCGGGTCTCCAGCGGGCTGACCCGGAGGGCCCACGACAGCAGGTCACCGCCCCGATAGAAGAGGGTGGCGAGGGCGATCACGAAGACGGTGACGTGGAGGGCCGCCCCCGCGGTCAACGACAGGAGGCCCGGCACGCTCCCGGTCACCGAGCGGGCCACCATCGCCGCCACCTCGTGCAGGGCGGCGGGGACCAGGTCCGCCAGCGCGTCCCCATCCACCCGGCGCGCCAGCCAGGGGTGCTCGGCGAGCCTCCTCGCCCCCTCGCCCCATCCCTCGCTGGAGGCGGCGCGCTGGAGCAGGTCCGCCAGGTGCCGGCCCACCACGGCCAGCACCAGGAACGCGGGCACCAGCGTGCCGGCCACGCACAGGGCCGAGACGGCGGCGGCGACCAGCACCGGGTGACCCGGCAGGCGCGCGCACAGCCGCTCGCGCACGGGCCAGGCCAGCACCGCGACCACCGCCGCGGCCGTCAGGGCGTCCAGGAAGGGGTGGACCAGGTAGATCCCCGCGGCCAGCGCCGCGAGCAGCACCCAGCGGAAGGCGGCGTCCGACCGGGCGCGGGCCCGGCGGGACGGGGCGCGGGCCGGCGCGGCGACGGCCGGCGGGCTCCGGTGGAGGGTCGAGGAGGGATCGACGGACACGGGGCTCCCTGGGGACGCGCAGTCGTGGACCGGCGGCACCGGGGCCCGCCGCCTGGGTGACGGCCCGGGCCCGGCCGCCGCGCCGGGACGCCGTCGATTCTAACGCCCGCCTGCCCCCGGGAGTGCAGCCGCCCCCCGGTGCCCGCACGATCCGCGGGGCGACGTGGCCCACGCCCCCACCCGGCTCGGGACGGTTTTCCCGCGTTCCGCGCCGCTCCCGGCGCGGCGCCACCCCCCCGACGCCCGGCCAGGGGCCCGCTCCGCCCCCCTCCCCTCCGACGAGGCCCTTTATCCGCGCGATCCCCACCCCATATGATGATCGCCCCTTCCCCCGCGCCCGGAGATCTCCATGGCCCTCTACAGCACCACCACGCTCCAGGAGCGATACCACAAGGCGATCCTCGACTGGCAGCGCAGGCACTTCCCGGAGTTGAACCTGCTCCAGGACAACTGGGACAAGTACTTCAAGGGCACCCAGCCGTTCCAGCTCGTGGCGAAGGTGGGCAACAACGTCTCCGACACCATCGAGGTGGGCCAGTACCAGGGGCGCCCCAAGTTCTCCCGGGCCAGCGAGATGCGGGGCAACATGTTCTACCAGGCCCGGAACATCATCCGGGCCCAGGCATCGACGGAGCTGGGCTCCATCCAGCAGCACCGCATGAGCCTGGAGCAGAGCCTCGGCGACGAGTCCAAGTACTGCGTCCTGCGGGTGATGGCCGAGGAGCTGCGCCACGCCTACCAGATGTTCTGGGTCCTGGACGACGACGCCACCTGGCGCTCCGCCGGCCACACCGACGTCGCCGAGGAGACCATCGACGAGCTCCTGGGCATGGAGACCGGCGAGCACGTGCTGGACGCCTTCAACATCCGCTTCGGCACCTTCGTGGACAACGCGATGTTCACGATGGTCATCGACCTCGTGGGCAAGCACCAGCTCGCCATGCAGCGGGTCTTCAGCTACGCCCCCATGGCCCGCTCGATGCCGCCGATGTTCCTCGAGGAGGGCTTCCACCTGGGCACCGGCCGCCGGCTGATCAAGGAGATCTGCCTCCGGGGGTCCCGGGGGGAGGGCGACTGGAGCGTCCAGGACGTGCAGCGGACCCTCAACCAGTGGCTCCCCCGGGGCGTGGAGATGTTCGGCAACGAGGACGCGGGCCAGACGAACATCACCTTCGGGTTCAAGGACAAGTCCAACGGCGCCGCCCTAACGGAGTACCTCGCCGAGGTCCAGGGCGTCCTGGACGACATCAACGCCGCGCTGGTCCAGACGCGGGCCCCGGGGCTGCCCCGAGACGAGGCCGTCGCGGCGGCCCGCGGCACGATCGCCCGCGGCGATCCGGCCCACGGCCTCGGCCGGGACGACCTGCTGCGGCTGCCCAGCAAGCGCTTCTTCCGCCGCCGGGGCCCCGAGGACGTCATGCTCCAGCCCTACGACCTGGACGGCGAGCTCCTCACCGAGGGAGGGAAGCCGGTCGCCCCGGACGTCTACCTGCGCTACCTCGCCACCCAGCTCCCCGCCCACTACCTCCAGGACGCGGACTTCCTCCAGTACGCCGACAAGCTCCGGAACCACGAGCCCGCCGCGGCCTGGTACTGATCCGGGGGCTCCGCGCCCGCGCCTCCCCTCCCTCCATCCCCCCGCCGGCCGCCAGGGGCCTTGAGATCCCGGCTCCACGCGCTTATCTTCTCGCCCCTTCCGGGCCGCCCGCGGCGGCCCACGCCGCCCACGCGGGCAGGAGAGGTCAGCAGATGCCGATCAGGATCGCGATCAATGGCTTCGGACGGATCGGGCGCAACGTCTTCCGGATCGCCCACCAGCGGGCGGGCGAGTTCGAGGTGGTGGGCATCAACGACCTCACCGATCCCGCGACCCTGGCCCACCTGCTGAAGTACGACTCCGTCAGCGGCCGCTTCGCGGGCCGGGTGGAGGCGACCGAGGACTCCCTCACCGTCGACGGCCGGCGCGTAGGGGTCAGCGCCGTGAAGGACCCCTCGCAGCTCCCCTGGTCCCGGCTGGGGGTGGACTTCGTGGTCGAGGCCACCGGAGTGTTCCGGAAGCGGGAGCAGCTCGAAGGCCACCTCGCCGCCGGCGCGCAGCGGGTCCTGCTCACCGTCCCCGCCAAGGACGACATCGACGCCATGATCGTCCTGGGCGTCAACGACGACGCCCTGAGCCGGGACGCGCGGATCATCTCGTGCGCCTCGTGCACCACCAACTGCACCGCCCCCCTGGCGAAGGTCCTCCACGAGGCCTTCGGCATCGAGAAGGGCATGATGACCACGGTGCATGCCTACACCAACGACCAGAACATCCTGGACCTGCCCCACAAGGACCTGCGCCGGGCGCGGGCGGCCGCGACGAACATCATCCCCACCGAGACCGGCGCCGCCCGGGCGGTCGGGAAGGTCTACGCCCCCTTGAAGGGTCGTCTCGACGGGATGGCCTTCCGGGTGCCGGTCCCCTGCGGCTCGGTGACGGACCTGACCGCGAAGGTCTCGCGCCCCGCCACCAAGGACGCCATCGACGAGGCCTACCGGGCCGCCGCCGCCGGTCCGCTCCGCGGGATCCTGGAGTACCAGCCCGATCCCATCGTCTCCACCGACATCCTGGGCAACCCCCACTCCTGCATCTACGACGCGGGGCAGACCATGGTGGTGGCGGGTGACCTGGTGAAGGTCGTGGGCTGGTACGACAACGAGTGGGGCTACTCGAACCGGGTGCTGGACCTCATCGCCCGCTCCCACTCCTTGGGCAGCGCCTGCTGACGGACCGGGCTTCCGGGGGGGCTCGCCATCGCGGCCGCCCCCGGAAGCCCGGCGCCATCCGACCCGGGTCTCCGAGGAGGTCAGCGCTCGGCGCGGACCCGGAGCTTGTCGGTCTCGGTCTCGACGAGGTTCACGACCTTCTGGAGCTCCTGGAGCTTGGCGTGGAGCTCGGCCGCCTTGGCCTGGAGCTGCCGGGACTGCCCCTCCATCTGCCGCACCGAAGCGTTGTTGCCCGGCTGGAGGGTGGCGGCCTTGGCGGCCACGTCGGCGGCCTCCTTGTCGAGCTGCTTGAGGAGGGCGGAGGTCTCGTTCGCGAGGTTCCTCATGCGGTCGGTGTGCTGCTTGACCTTGATGGTCAGCACGGCGCCGGCGGGAGCCGGGCCACCGGCCTTCGGCCCGTCGGCGATCACCGGAGGCGGATCGGCGGGACGGACGGGGGGCGGAGGCTCGGGGGCCTTCGTCACCACGGCGGGCGCCTCGGGCGTTGCGGGCGCCTCTTCGCCGCCGCAGGCGGAAACGGCGAGGATCAGCGCGGAAAGGGTCACGAGCATCGTCGGGCGGCCAGGCATCGGCTCTCCTCACTGCCGGGTGCGGACGACCGCGTCGCGACCCGACGAACGGGGACTATAGGACCGCCCCGCCCCCGGCGTCAACGCGCCCCCGCGCTCGTTCCCCATCGGGGCGGCGGAGTCAACCGCCGTACGCTCCGTCTGCTATACTCGCGGCGTCCCGGTGGAGTGGCGTATGTCCCCAGCAGCATCTCGTCCCGGTCCGAGGTCCGTGGCGGCGTTCGCGTCGGCGGCCGCCGCCCTCGCGTGCCTGGGGTGCAACGCGCCCTCGGGCGAACCCCCGAGCGGGGACGACGACCCGGTCCTCTCCCCCGTGGTCGGGCTCCGCATCGAGCCCGAAGCCCCCACGGTCAGCGTCGGGCCCGGCGCCCCCCAGGAAGTGGACTTCACCGCGGTGATCCTGCGGGAGGACGGCAGCGAGGAGCCGACGAACGTGGTGACCTGGACGGCCTCGAATGCCTCCCTCGGCACCCTGTCGGACCGGGGGGTCTTCACCACCTTCGACGACCGCGGCGGCACCAGCAACGTGACCGCGCAGTACTTCGGCCAGGAGGCCACCACCCGGCTCACCGTCATCTACACGGACGCCATCGACGGCGTGGAGCTCCCGACTGGCGCCCACGAGCTCTTCACCGACGCTCCGGGTGCGGCGCCGGTGGACGGCCCCCACATGATCTACCCCGAGGACGGGGTGGTGATCCCCAAGAACCAGCCGGAGATCCTCTTCATGTGGAACCCCGGCAGCGGGGTCGACCAGGCGAACCTGTTCCGGCTCACCTTCGGCAGCCCCATCCTCTCCGTCTCCATCTACACCGAGGGCACCTCCTACAGCCCCAGTCCCGAGCTGTGGGGCATCGTGTCGGGCAGCAACGCCGGCGGCGAGATCCAGGTGGGCCTGGAGGCGGTCCGCTACCACGTGGAGGGCGGCGTCCCGGTCGCCGACACCGCCCCGGTGCAGGCGCCGACCATCGGCGTGTGGGTCGATCGCCTGGACGCCACCGGGTCCATCTACTACTTCTCGGCCAGCGACAGCGGCATCAAGCGCATCGATCTCGATCGCCGGGGTGCCGAGGACTTCCTGCTCCCCCTCAACGTGGGCGCGGGCTGCGTGAGCTGCCACGTCCTGAGCCCCGACAGCACCCAGATGGGGATCAACTACCGGAGCGACAACACCGGGTACGTCGGCGTGTGGGACATCACCGGCGGCGCGCAGGACACCCAGGCCGTGTTGCAGGGCGAACCGGGGGATCTCCTGACCTTCTCCCCGGACGGCGAGTGGCTGCTCGCCAACGACATGGGGAGCCTCACCCTGTACTCCACCGCGGACTGGAGCAGCTACGAGGTCCCCCTGGAACGGATGGTTGCCCAGCCCGAGTGGTCCCCCGACGGCGACCGCATCGTCGTGGCGCTCCCCGCCAACGAGTCCTTCACCGACGACGTCGTCTTCCGGTGGGCCTCCATCGCGTACCTGAGGGTCGTCGGCCCGGGGGAGATCGACCCCGAGCCGGTGGTGATCGTGGAGAGCGACGGGGTGAACAACAACTACTTCCCCACCTTCAGCCCCGACGGGGAGTGGGTCGCCTTCACCCGCGCCCAGGACGAGACGAGCTACTTCGCCAGCACCGCCGACATCTGGCTCGTGGACAAGGACGGCGCCCAGGCGCCGGTGGCCCTGGGCGCCGCCAACCAGGGGGCGGGCCTCAAGAACTCCTGGCCCCGCTGGGCGCCCCTCTCGGACTCCGACTTCCTCTGGCTGACCTTCAGCTCGATCCGCCCCTACGGCTACTTCAACGTGGGCCGATCCACCCCCCAGATCTGGGTGACCGCCATCGACGAGCAGGCCGCCCGCGCCGGCGAGGACCCCTCGGCCCCGGCCTTCTGGCTGGTGGATCAGTCCCTCGACAGCCACAACCACATCCCGGTCTGGGGTCAGTGATGCGCCCTCACCCGTCCCTCCGCCCTCGCCGCCTCCCGGGGGTGCTCGCCCCCCTCCTCGCCACCCTCGCCCCCCTCGCCGGGTGCGCCTCCGAGACGCCGTCCTCGGTCGTGGACGAGATCGACGCCTCCCTCTACTTCCCCATCGACCCGGGACGGATGTGGCAGTTCCGGGTGGAGGGTGCCGGCGACGAGCTGGGCTACACCTTCTTCATGCTGGGGGAGGAGGAGATCCTCGACGGTGGCGCGTCGGCGGTGCCCATGGCCATCGCCCAGGGCACCGACGAGAGGACCGCCGAGATCGACGCCATCGTCCTCCTCAGCCAGGGCGGAGGGTGGGTCAACCTGCTGGGGGAGCGGGACGTCGAGACCGGCGAGGACTCCCTCTACGACGTCCCCGTCGCCCTGGGGCGGGGGCAGTGGAAGGTGGGCGAGACCGTCAGCACCGCCGCCGCGTCCGACGGCAGCCTGGAGTTCACCGCGACCCTGACGGAGATCGCCGACCACCCCGTGTACTACGGGACCTTCGAGGACGCCGCCCGGGTGGAGCTGGCCGGCACCCAGGACGCCTCCCCCCTGGCCGGGACGTGGTGGTGGGGCAACGGGGTCGGCCCCTGCCACTTCACCCCCGCCGCCGAGGGCTCTCTGGCCATCGAGCTGGTGTACTACGAGCCCTGAGCCCCTCCCCGCCCCTCCGCTCCCCTTGACCTTCTCGCGCCGGATCCCCCAGGACCTCTCGCCCAATCCGCTGGCCGCGTCCGTGGCGGCCCTGCTCGCCCGGGGGGGCGAGGTCCACGACCTCACCGAGTCGAACCCCACCCGGGTCGGCCTCCCCTACCCCCGCGACGAGATCCTCGCCGCCCTGGCGGACCCCGAGGTCCTGTCGTACGCGCCGGATCCCCGGGGCAGGCACGAGGCCCGGGAGGCCGTCGCCGCCCGTTCCCTCGCCCTGGGCGTCCGGACCTCCCCCGACGACGTCGTCCTGACGGCCAGCACCAGCGAGGCATACTCCTGGCTGTTCAAGGTCCTCTGCGACCCCGGGGATCGGGTGCTGGTGCCCCGGCCGGGATACCCCCTGCTGGACCTGCTGGCCCGGGTCGAGGGGGTGGACCTCGTCCCCTACCCCCTGCGCTACGACGGCACCTGGCACCTGGACCTGCCCGCCCTGCGGGCGGTGGCGGCGGATCCCCGGACACGGGCGGTGGTGGTGGTGAACCCCAACAACCCGACGGGATCGTTCCTGAAGCGGGACGAGCTGGCCGCCCTGGAGTCTCTCGCGGCCGGGAGGGATCTGGCCATCGTCTCCGACGAGGTCTTCGCCGAGTACGCCTGGGGGGACGACCCCGACCGCGTGACCACGGTGGCCGGGGAGCGGGGAGCCCTGGCCTTCTCGCTGGGAGGCCTGTCCAAGACCGCCGGCCTTCCCCAGCTCAAGCTGGGCTGGATCGTCGCCTCCGGCCCCGGGCCGGCCAAGGAAGAGGCGCTCCGCCGGCTGGAGCTCGTCGCCGACACCTTCCTGTCGGTGGGCGCTCCGGTGCAGGTCGCGGCCCCTCGCCTCCTGGAGCTGACGGCGCCGGTGCGGGACGCCATCGCCTCGCGGGTACGGCGGAACCGCTCCGCCCTGGAGGCGGCCCTGGCGGGGGCGCCCGGCGCCGCGACGCTCCGGGGCGAGGGGGGCTGGTACGCGGTCGTGCGGGTCCCCGCCGTGGGGGCCGAGGACGACCTGGTCACCACCCTGCTCCGGGACGACCGGGTCCACGTCCACCCGGGCTGGTTCTTCGACTTCCCCGGCGGGGTCCACCTGGTGGTGTCCCTGCTTCCCTGCCCCGATCGCTTCGCCGAGGCCGCCTCCCGTCTCGCCGCTCGCCTGGCGGAGTGGATCGCGGGGGGCGGCCGCTGATCCCGAAGTCCCGGCCCTCAGCTCCCTTCGCGGTACAGCGCCATGGTCATGCAGTGGGGGCCGCCCCGGGCGCGCCCGAGCTCGCTGCCGTCGATGCAGGCGGCGATCCGCTCCCCCGCCGCCACCGCCTCCCGCGCAGACTCTTCGTCGATCTCCTCCGAGGGCCAGACCCGGAAGGGCCGGAGGTGCTCCTCGTCGGCCCGCCCCATGACCGCCACACGGGCGGGATCCCGAGCCGCCACGGGTAGTTCCGCCAGGGCGGCATTGGTGAGGCGGTTGCGCTGGTAGACCACGGCGACACCGGGACCGACGGCGACGGCGTTGCACCCGTCGCACCACTGCTCCCGGTGCTGGTGGGGCCGCCGCGCGCCGCCGCCCGCCACGAGGGTCAGAGGACGCCCGGGGGTCGACAGGCGCGCCGCCATGGCCCGGCTGAATGGCCCCTCCCACGTCCACCGGACCGGGGCCTCGAAGGGCGCCGTGAGGTCGCAGGAGACGACGTCCATCTCCTCCCGGGCGCCGGGGAAGGTCAGGGGCGGGAAAGCGAGGGCCAGGCCCCGGTCCACCAGCGTGAACACGGTGTCGAGGTGCATCATCGCCCGCCGCCGGGGCAGCTCCACGGCCACCAGCTCGCGGAAGGGGAAGGACTCCGGGTCCAGGCCCCGCAGCAGGCGCAGCCCCAGGGCCAGGGACTCGGCCCCCCGCCACGTCGTCCTCTCGCCGATCCCGATGGCGACACAGTCGGGGGACAGGGCCATGACGTCGCCCCCCTCGATCCACGCCGCGCCCCCCGCAGGCGGCATCCGCGCCCCCCCCGTGGGGACTCCGGCGGCGCCCCCACCGGCGTCTTCCCGAGCCACCGGCCGGGGCGCGGGGGGCGAGAACGCGCCCGGCGCCGCGCCGTCGAAGGGCACCCCCCGGGGCCTCAGCGTGGGCCGCACCGCGAACAGGAAGCGGGCGATGGCGGGCTCGCGCCACCGCGCCTCCTTGGCCATGGCGCCGATCACCGCCCCGGCGCCCAGCACCGCCTGGTAGTCCCGGGCGAATATGGCGTTGGGGGCGGGCCCGAGCAGGAAGAGGGGCTGCTCCGGGTGGGGGCGCTCCGCCGGGAGGCCGCCGATCACCCGCTCCACCAGGGCGTCGACGTCCCCGGAGTCCAGCGACGCCTGGAGCGCCCCCCGCACCTCCTGGAAGGGGAAGCGGGCGTGGCCGGCGTAGATGGCCTGCTCCGCCTCGCAGATCTGGTCCAGGAGGAGGCCCGCGGCGCCGGTCGCGGCGGGATCGGCGAACGCGGCCCGCAGCTCATCCCGGACGTCCAGGACCCGGGCCGCCCCACCCGCCGGCCCCGCCCGCATCAGGGTCCCGAGCACCCGCGCGAACTCCCGGTGCTGGGCGATGGCCCGCTCGGGGCAGAGCACGTCCTCGACCAGGTAGCGATCCCTCTCGTTGGGGGGGACGAGGCTCAGCTCCCGCCCCGGCGAGCACACCAGGACCCGGTGCAGCCAAGAGACCTCGTCCCGGACGCGCAGCGCTGGGACCTCCCCCTCCGCGCCCGGCCCCGCCCACCCCGCGCCGCTCACGGGTACCCCCCCTCGGGGGTGCGGACCAGGGGCATCACCAGGCTCCCAGGACCTCCCCTCGCCCGGCTCAGCTCGTCGCCGGGGAGGAGCAGGGCGACGTTCCGGCCGGGAGCGGCCCGGCGCAGCGCCCCGAGGAGGGCGCAGCACGTCAGCCCGTGGAAGCGGCCCCCGGCGTCCAGGATCTCGGCGGCCCCGACGCACACCGCCCCCGGGCCCGCCGTGGCGTCCTCGTAGAAGCGCCGGTGCCTCTCGAAGCCCACCAGCACCCCGGGCGCGATCACCAGGGCGTTGAGGGCGTTGGCCCACACGAGCTGCTGGAGGGCGATCCACCGCTCCGTGGGGTGGGTCCCCGGCGGAACGTCGGACGAGCCGGGGGGAGGCCCGGTCCAAAGGTCCCACCCCGGCACCCAGCGCACCTCGGGGGGCGGCGAGGCGATCCCCGCGGCCCGCCATGCCGCCGTGAGGGCCTCGCCGAGCCCGGGACAGGCCCGCAGGCGCAGCTTGGGCAGGACCTCCACCTCGCCGCCGTCGTCGGGCCCCTCGGGCGGATCCGCCGTGCGTTCCGGCGGGAGGTCGAACACGTAGAAACGGGCACCGGGGCCGTCGGGGGGCTCCACGAGGGTGCGGTCCACCAGCAGGGTCCGGGGGTCCACCAGCAGCACGCGGGTGTCGAGGTGGCCCGCGTCCTCGCTGGGGTCCTGGAAGTCCACCACCACCACGGCCCCCACCCCGCTGGGGCGGGGTCCCTCGTCCCCCCCTTCGGGACGGAGGAGGCGGTAGCTCAGCTCGTCGATGGCGTCCGCCGTGCTCCGGGCGTTGTGGCCGATCAGCACGACGGTCGCGTACCCCCCCTTCCCGTCGGGCCCGGAGACGGGAAGGAGGTTCCCCCCTTCGAGGGTGAAGTGCCGCCCGGCGGCGACGTGGGCGTTCTCCAGCTCCAGCACGACGCGCTCCGCCTGGGCGGGCCACCCCTCCATCGCCTCGCCCCCGCGGCCCAACTCGGCGTGTCCCAGGCGCAGCGCCAGGCGCTCCGCCTCCACCCGGAGGTAGTCGTGGACCCGGCGGTCCATGCGGTGCCGCGCCCGGAAGTCGGGGTCGAGCCAGAACTTCGCCGAGCCCGACGGTCCGAACGCCTCGTGGCGCTGGAGCACCTCCTCCAGGACCACCTCCTCCTGCAGGCGGACGAGACGGCTCATGTACCCCTGGACGATGCGGTCCCGCACCACCACGGCGGCGTCCTGCATGAAGATCACGTTGCCCATGGGCGCCAGGTGGAACAGGGCGTCCTCGACCTCGGCGGAGAAGGAGCCCGTCGCCTCCACCCCCTCGATCAGGGCCCGGGCCACCCGGCGGGGGCTGTCGGCGCGGGCGAGCCGCCCGAACACGTAGGCCGGGGCCCCGGGGTTCACGGCGTAGACCCGGTCCAGCAGGGCCTCCCGGTCCGGGCGGGAGAGGCGGCCATAGACCTCGGCGAGGAGATCCCCGAACCGGTACACGGCGATCCCGAAGGCCACCAGCAGCGCCTGGAGGCGCTCGTGCTCGCCCCGGGCCCTCCCGGGGTCCAGCAGGTCGTCGAAGAGGTGCCAGCGGTAGTTGGCGGGGGTGAGGCGCTCCAGCTCTCGGCCCGGGGTGTGGACCACGCAGGCCCGCAGGCGGTCGGTCTCGCCGGCGACGAAGGGGGCCGAGGGGGTCGGCGGGGGGCAGCAGGTCGGGGTGGTCATCGTCTTGGGGCGAGGTGGCGGAGGCGGGATTGTAGCATCTAGGGCCTCTCCCCCCTCCCCATGCGGGCCTCGATGGCGTCGATGCAGGGGGGGAGGTCCCGCAGCGCGTCCACCACGAAGTGGGCGCCGGCCTCCCGCAGGCGGGCACGGGCGACGTGGGCCCTCCCCTCCCTCTCGACCCCGGGGAGGGCCGTCCATTCCGCCGCCGTCAGCCCGATCTCGTTGCCCGTCAGGGCCACGCCCACCGTCCACATGCCCGCCGCGAGGCCGGCCCGGACGTCGACCTCGGTGTCCCCCACCGCCACGCACGCCGACGCCGGCCACGCGCCGAGGCGCATCGCCGCCGTCCAGTTCATGTAGGGGGCCGGGCGCCCCTCGGGGACCTCGCTGGCGGCGACCGCCACGTCCGGCGCGTAGCCCCGGGCCGCCGACGCGGCCCGCAGGACGTCCAGCATCTCGCGGTTGTAGCCCGTCGTGGACCCGATCCCGATCCCCCTGGCCCGCAGGCCCGCCACCGCCTCCACCACCCCCTCGATGGGCTCGGCGTGGTCCGGCAGGCAGGCGATCTGGAGCCCCGTGCCCTCGGCGTACATCGCGTCCACGTCGGCGCCCCCCGGCTCCCGGCCGTGGACCCGGGCGAAGGCCGCCCTCACCTCGGGCATGGCGCACATGAGCCGGACGTGCTCCCGCTTGTGGGTCCCCATGGGGGCCCGCGCCTGGTCCAGGGTGACCGCCACCCCCCGCCGCCGGAACAGCTCCACGAAGACCCCCACCGGCGCCATGCACCCGTGGTCCACCGTGGTGCCCGCCCAGTCCAGGATCGCCGCCCGCACCCGGGCCTCCCCGCCGTCCGCCCGCGTCCTCATCTCAAGCTTCTCCCTCGCCCGTCCCGGGCGCGCCCGACGGGAGGCCCATGGCCTCCATCACCTCTGCCACGGCGCCGACGAAGCGCCGCAGGTCGTCCGGGAACACCTGGCCGATGCAGCCGACCCGGAAGGTGGGCGCCCGGGTGAGCTTGCCGGGGTAGATGGCGAAGCCCCTCTCCCTCAGCGCCCGGTAAAACACCTCGAAGGACCAGGGGCCACCGGGGGCCCGCCAGGTCACGATGATGGGGGCCTGGACCGACGGCGAGAGGAGGGGCACGAAGCCCAAGGCCCCCATCCCCTCCTGGAGCACCCGCAGGTTCTCGCGGTAGCGCGCCCCCCTCCCCTCCACGCCCCCCTCGTCGGCGTGCCGTCGCAGGGCCTCGGCCAGGGCCGCCAGCACCTGGACCGGGGGAGTAAAGCGCCACTGCCCGTTGGCCTCGAACCCCCTCCACTGGTCGTGGAGGTCCAGCGCCAGGGACGGGGAGTTCCCCGCGGCGGCGGCCAGGGCCCGGGCGCGGGCCACCACGAAGCCCACCCCTGGGACCCCCTCCAGGCACTTGTTCGACGAGGCCACCACCGCCTCGAAGGGCACCGCCTCCGCCCGCAGGGGCAGGGCCCCGAAGGCGCTCATGGCGTCCACGATCAGGCGCCTCCCCCGGGCCGCCGCCACCGCGGCCACCGCCGGGACGGGGTTCAGGAGTCCGGTGGTGGTCTCGCAGTGCGCCAGGGCGACGTGGGTGATCCCGGGATCGCCCGCCAGGGCCCGGTCCACCGCCTCGGGGTCCACCGGCCGGTCCTCGGGGCACTCCACCGCCGCCACGTCGCGGCCGATCCGCTGGCAGATCTGGCGGATCCGCGCCCCGTAGGCGCCGTTGACGCAGGCCAGCACCTTCCCGCTGCGGGGGACCAGGGTGCCCAGGGCGGCCTCGACGGCGAAGGTGCCGCTGCCCTGGACCGGCACGCAGGTGTACTCCGGCTCCGCCGCCACCACGGCCACCAGCCTGCGGCGTACCTCGGCGTTCAGGGCGACGAACTCGGCGTCCCGGGAGCCCAGGTCCCGGTCCATGGCGCCCCGCACCCCGGCGGACGTGGTCAGGGGGCCGGGGGTCAGCAGGAGGGGGTCTCGGGAGGGGTCCATGGGGGGCTCCGGGGTTCGGCGGGGACAGGATAGGCGCCCTGCGCTCCCAAGTGGGGCGATGGGGTGAACTCCTGGGGGCGGTCCGAGCCAGGGGCGCAACCGACCCGCCGGATCGGCGCAGGGGGACTCCATCCGGGCCGGCGGGGGTTATGATGCCCTCACCCCCTCCGAGGAGCACGACTTGGCACAGAACCCCTCATTCGTGAAGCGCCAGAAGGAACTCGCCCGGCAGGACAAGCGGCGCGAGAAGGAGGCACGCCGCCAGCAGCGCAAGCTGGAGAAGGGCCAGGAGGGCCAGGAAGGCCAGGAAGGCCAGGAGTCGGGTCCCCCCGTAGACGGCGACCTCGAAGAGGGCGCTGCCCCGACGTAGCGGAGGGCCGCCCCGGTGGCGCGGGGCGGCCCGGTGTGTCAGGCTGGTGCCCCGCGCCCCCGGAGCGCCCCGTGCCCCCAGCCCCGGCCGCCCTGCCCCGCGTCCCCTCCCCCACGACCCGCTGGCTCGCCTCCTCCGGCGACCTCGTCCTGTCGGCGTGGGCCATCGTGGCGGCGTTCTCGACGTACTTCTGCATGTACGCCTTCCGGAAGCCCTTCGCCGTCGCCACCTTCCCCGGCGCCGCCGACCTGCCCCTCCTGCCCCCCCTCGACCTGAAGATCCTGTTCATCCTGTCCCAGGTGGCGGGCTACTGCGTCTCCAAGTTCCTGGGGATCAAGGTCGTCTCCGAGGTCACCCCGGGGCGCCGGGCCCTGGCGATCCTGGGCTGCATCGGGATCGCCGAAGCGGCGCTGCTGCTCTTCGCCCTCGTCCCCCCGCCTTGGAACGCCGTGTGCCTGGTCTTGAACGGCCTGCCGCTGGGGATGGTGTGGGGGCTGGTCTTCGGCTTCCTGGAGGGGAGGCGAGTGACCGACCTGCTGGGGGCGGCCCTCTGCGGCAGCTTCATCGTCGCCAGCGGCTTCGTGAAGACCGTGGGCAAGTGGCTGCTGGGCCAGGGGATCTCCGAGTACTGGATGCCCGGGCTGACCGGCGCCCTCTTCGTGCCCCCCCTGCTCCTCAGCGTGTGGATGCTGGCGCGCCTGCCGGCCCCCACCGCCGAGGACGAGCGCCTGCGGGTCAAGCGGGTCCCCATGGACGCCCGGGCCCGCCGCGCCTTCGTCGCCGCCCACGCCCCCGGCCTGGTCCTGCTGACCGCCGCCTACGTCCTGCTGACCGCCTACCGCGACTTCCGGGACAACTTCGCCCGGGAGCTGTGGGACGCCCTGGGCTACTCCGAGAGCCCCGCCATCCTGACCACGGCCGAGCTCCCCGTCGCCTTCGGCTCCCTGCTGGCGGTGGCGTGGATGTTCCGGATCCGCAGCAACCGCCGCGCCCTCGCCGCGATCCACGCGGTGATGGTGGGCGGCGCCCTGCTGGTGGGCGCCTCGACCCTCGCCTTCCAGGCGGGCCTCATCGGCCCCGCCCCGTGGATGGTGTCGGTGGGCCTGGGCCTCTACCTGGGCTACGTCCCCTACAACTGCGTGCTCTTCGACCGCCTCATCGCCGCCGTGGGCTCCGCCGCCACGGCAGGCTTCCTCATCACCTTCGCCGACGCCTTCGGCTACCTGGGCAGTTCCGCCCTGCTCCTCTACAAGAACTTCGGCCAGGCGGACCTGCCGTGGCTCCCCTTCTTCACCGCCTCCAGCTACGTCACCGCCGCCGGCTGCGCCGTCCTCCTGGTCGCCTCCGGGCTCTGGTTCCACCGCCGCACCCCGGATGCCGCGAAGACCGGCGGAGCGGCACGGGCGGCGGGCTGAGGCAGACGGAGCGCGGCGCCCCGGATCCCCCCGTCGTCCCCGCCGGCTCCCCGAGGGAGCGCGTCATCGGCTCCGGTTTGTGCAGTCCCCGTTCATTCTCCTCTTGCGATCGTCCGCTGGTGCGCGCTGGGCCGAAGTCCCCGGCCCGCAAACCCGCGCCACGTCTCGATGCTGACCCACGGAACCCGCCATTCATGTCGGCGGAACTGTCAAAGTGGGGCGTAGTGGCCGCTGTACTCGCTTCCCTCCTGGTGCCCTTCGACCGGGAAGGGGAAGGAGTCCACGTCAATGGTGGCGAACCGCAGGTGCTTGCCGCCGTTCATGGCGTGGATCCTCCGGCCCGCGGCGACCGTGAGCCCCTCCATCAGGGTGGCGCGGGTCTCGCCAGACGACAGCATCCGGACCAGTCGGGACAGGGTGGGCTGCGGGGCGAGGCCTCCGGGAACTCGGGGTTCATCGTCCCCATCGGGGCTCGGCTCCAGCGGTGCGATCCCCCGCCGGCCCGAAACGGCGACCCGAGGCGCGGGATCGTTGCGCAGCGTGTCGCCGCCGTCCTGGTCACGCCTCCCCATCGCAGCCAGCACCACCGCCGTGGTCAGCAGCTCCGGGACCGGGTGCACGATCCTGTCCGGATCGCGCGGATCCTTCAAGCGCGCCACGAGTCAGGGCAGGATCTCGAGCCGATGCGCGACCTCCCTCAGGTATAGGGCCCCGGCTTCGGACGTGAGTCGCTCGGGTGGCGACTTGATCTTGATCGCGCTGTTGAACGTCGGGCCAGGGAGGGAGTAGGCTTCGCCCACGGCGGGCTCCTGCGGTTGGGGTTGGACCGGATGCAAACGAACCATACCACACACTACAAGAGCCCGCCATCATTGAAGAACTATGAATGCCCCACCATATTCATGGCGCCGTCTTCAGGCGGCGCCATGAATATGGTGGGGTTACCACCCCCGCCGCCCCCACGAGGGAGGCCCCCCGAGGCGCCCACAAGCGATTGCACGCGCTTGGCGTGAGGGGCATCGGCACACAAGCTCGTGAGGTACTCGTGGACCCAGGTCGGGGGAATCACAGCGCGCTTCTTCATGGACGCACCATCAGCACCTGCGGAAGTGAGAACAACCCCCATCGCGGTGCGGCTCGGCGCGATCTCAAGGATCATGTGGAAGCATCGGGGGGATCCCCCTGCGCTCCCCACCATGAAGCTGTTCGGGGCCGTTCGATGCCGAGTGGCACCACGACATCGAGTCCAGATCCGAGATGCTCAGCGGAGCCGAGAGGCGAGGTGTCCCTTAGCGCTCTCCAATCTCATCGGACGCCTCTCGAGAACCTGGTAATCCGTTTGTTGCTCATCCCCTGCGCCCTTTCTTGGGTCATCACTGTGATCGTAGCAACGCCACCCGCTTGGTTTCGGATCCAAGACACACTCGAACGCCGAGCGGACGTAGAGAGTTCCCCCGTCACGACCCGGGCGGCGGACCCTGCGGCGGCAGCGCGGAAACGGAGCGGTGGTGCGTTGGTGGGAGCCGGCGATCACCTCCTTGTTCGATTCCCGGATGGCGTTGACATTCCCTACGGCCAGGGCGCGGAGCGCAGTCTGCCAGGTGATGCGTATGACGCGTGGACAGCGCTGGTAGGACGTCTTGGGGAGGTGACTCTCGTCCCCATCATCCGCTCGATACCCCCGGAACGTGTCATCGAGCTCGTGACCGTGGCGGCCGAGCGTGACCCAGGATACGCGGTGGAAGACCCACTGAGGTGGTTCCGCGTAACACATGGTCCCGGGGAAGATGTCGAAGACGTCGCCGAGGCATTGCGCGCATGGGGGGAGCATGTGGGCATCCCACTCAGGGTCTGGATACAGCCGTCGCCCGCCCCGGGGCCGGATACCCCCAGCGACCCCTACTGGCCCAAGCAGCGCTACCTCCGCGAGCCGATAGGGATGCACAAGGGGGTGGGCGCGGACGCAGTGCGGGGTGTCCGCGGTGCTGATGGCAGCGGTGTCCGCTTCGTAGATGTCGAGAAGGGATGGTTTCTCGGCCACGAGGACTTCTCTGGGGCAAGAATCGACTGGACCTGGGGTGCCAGCTTCGCGGAAGAGGGGCACGGGACGTCGACGCTCGGTGTCGTCATCGCCCAGCCCGGCATGACTGGCTGTATCGGGATCACGCCCGCCGCAACGACGGGACTCGCGTCAATCTATCCCAATGGCGCTACGGATCTGCACGACTACAGCTACGAAGACCCCATCTGGATGGGCATTGCTAGTATCGTCGATGCCGGTGAGTCCGGGGCCGTCCTGCTCCTTGAACTCCAGCGGCGATGGGGTCCGCAGGAAGCTGGACGTTACGTGCCGATCGAGGTCGAGCCTACTGTCTGGCTCGCCATTCGCACGGCGGTTGCCCTGGGCATCACCGTAGTTGAGGCCGCTGGGTCTTCTACCAGACGGACCGTGCTGGACGAGTTCGTCGATGAACGCGGACGCAGGGTATTGGACCCCCTCGTATCCGGCGACTTCCGGGACTCGGGCGCCATCCTCGTTGGAGCCACGGACGCCGACCTCTCTCCGGACACGGTCGGAACATCCCGGGGCCGCCGCGTCGACTGCTTCGCTCGGGGCATCGGTGTACCGGTCCCAGGCCCTGACCCCCTCACGGGTGCGCTGGGGAGGAGCACGTACACGTATTACGGGGGGAGTTCCTCTGCGGCCGCGATCATCGCTGGGGTAGCAGTCGCGACACAGGGCATCTCCCTGGCTCGGACGGGTGAGCCGTTGACACCCGCGGCTCTGCGAGATCTCCTGAGAGACCAGACTCCGGGGGTGCACACCGAATCGGCGGAAGGCATACAGGTTGACCAGGTCGGTGTAATGCCTAACCTTGCAGGTATCCTAGCCGTCCTCGAAGCCGGGGGAAGCGGCAAGGCGATCCCGCGGCAGGGGCCGGGGCGTTGATGCCAAGCGCGAATCAGGCTCGCAGTGACCCTGATCGTCGGCTCTGACGGATGTTCCCTCCACGGGGCGGGCAGACGAGTGCCCTATGGCATTGTACTTGCTCTAGACACTGCGAGTCTAGGTTGAGCCCCCCCTCCGACGAGCGCCCGCAGCGCCCCGGATCCCCTTTCAGGCGCCCCCAAAATGCCAGACAACCCACAGACTCTCCTCGGGTTCCGCGCTCGTTCACCCCGAAGCCACCCAGGGGGTCCCTCCCGATACCCGGCGCCCCCATCGAGATCGCCGCTTTGTCCGTCCTATCCTCTTGACTTCCCCACGGCACGCGCGTACGCTGCGAGCAGTGGCGCTACCCCTGCGCTCCAAATGAGGAGGTCTAGAGTTCCATGGACAGGCTCGGTCGACTTTTCACGGCGGTCGCGTTCTTCATTACCGCAATCCTGGTCGGGTACTCCGCGGGAGCGGGGGCTTCCCCGGACTCGGCTCCCGTCGTCACCGCCCCGGATCTGGTACCCGCACCCGCACCTCAGCCCGGCCAGGGCGACTGGGGCATCCTGAAGAAGAACTCCAGCGGCGGCTACGACCCCATCGGGGTCTGGATCGAGTATCGGGCGCCTGAGAACAGCAACGAACCCAGCGTCAACCGGCTCTGGATCGTACACAAGGGTGCGAACCTCCCCGTGGACACGGACCTCAAGTTCCAGCAGTTCACCTTTACACCCGGGACGGGCTCCACCTGTAGCTCAACCGGCGAGGTCCAGCCGGGAACGACCCTCCAGCAGGATTCCTGTGCCGAGGAGGCCTTCAACTACTGGGTTCAGCAGGAGAATCCGGACCTCGGCAGCGCCCCCATCCAGCACAAGCTGGAGCAAACGGTTGACGCCCTCGGGTGGTACACCCCCTGACACCCCCACCCCCTCGTAGGTCCTGCGATAGCCGCAAGATGCATCCGTGTTCGGTTAGGGTCGACAACCCCATGATCTAAGAAGAAAGGCCACCGTTCAGGGGGGGACCTTGGCCCCGTCCTGAACGGTAGGCGAGATGCCCGCCCGGGGGGGGGCCCAACGCCGACGCCGTTGGGGGAGGGGGATAAATCTGGTGTCGCAGACGCCAGAGAGGGCGGTCGCGAGACCCGTCTCGGCGATGCCCGGTTCGCGCGGCTCATGCTCCCGTACGATCCCGGCGACCCCCTCATCCTGCTCCTGGGTCAGCTTCCTTTGCGCCTCCGCACCCCCGTGGCGCAGCTTCGGGACGAAGCTCTCCTCGCCGTACTTGCGCCTCTCCGAGATCCAACGCTGCACCGTCCCGGGATGCACGTTCAGCAGCGCCGCGATCTTCTCGTGGGTCATTGTTGGGTCGGCCTCGTACATCCGACTCGCCAGGCGGCGCTGCTCTGCTCGAGCTTTAGGCCGCATTTTCCGGGGCTTCACCTCCGTTATGCACACCCTCTACCCATTCCCGTGTCCCCTGGCGAGCGGTCACTTCCGAATTAGCCCGCGTTCCACTTCGCCTCGCCGCGGCCCTGGGAAGGGGAGTACGGCGGGGGAGAGGCGGGAAAAGGCGTCTTGGATCCAGCCCCCCAGGTCCTCGTCCCCCCCTCCGCCCGGGGAGGAGGCTTCGAGGCTCTCCTCCGGCACCTCGTGGAAACGTCGCGTCAGCGCCAGGCCCGACGGCGTCCTCCCCACGCAGCCGAGGCGGATCCAGCCCTCCACGACGGCCTCGGCCACCCTCGGCACTCCGGCCGAGGCGCGGTAGAGCAGGCCCGCCGCCCTCGCCCTCTCCTCGGCCACCGCCGGCTCCCGGTCGAAGGGCGCGGCGACCTCCTCCGGCGTCCACGGCCCGAGGGGGACGTGCCTCAGCCTGGGGGCCCCGCCGCCGCCACCTCCCGCGAGGCGGGGCGACTGGCGCGAACCCACCAGGAGGAGCACACGCGCGCTCCCCCCGGCCCCCGCGCCGAACGCATCCACCAGGTGCGCCAGGATCTCCGCCGCCACGGGATCCGCCAGGTGCAGCTCATCGGCGACGAGGGCGACCGGGCTCATCTCCGCGACCTGGAGCAGCAGCCGGACGACGCCATCATAGGCGGCGAGCTTGCGCGCGGGCAGGCCCCTCGTGTCGGGGGGCGACATCCCACGCCCGTGCTCCGTCGACGACGGGCTCCCCGCGAGGGACGCGACCAGCTCCCCGTATGTTCCGGCGTCGCCCCGCCCCTCCACCGCCTCCAGGAGCCGCTCCACCGCCGGGCCGAAGGCGCCCGCGGGCCCGGGCAGGGGGACCAGTCCCGGCTGCCCCACCACCCGGAAGCCCCGCCTGCGGAGCGGCGCCAACCACGCCGACAGGAGCCAGGACTTCCCGATTCCAGGCTCGCCGCTGGTCCATAGGACCCAGGAGCGGCATCCCTCCACTTCGCGGGCGACGGGCTCCACCGCGGCGATCTCCTCCGCCCTCCCGATGGGGGGCAGTCGCCCGCCCGGGACGGGGCTCCTCCGCCGGGGTGCCCCCCCGCTCCCCGCCTCCGGCGCAAGGAGGCCCTCGTCCCGGAGCCCCGGGAGCACCGCCGCCGCGGACGCCGGGCGCCCCCGGGGGTCAAAGGCGAGGAGATCCGCGACGATCCGGTCCAGCGCCGGAGCGATCCCCGGGACGCAGGCCCGGAGGGGGCGAGACGGCCCCCGCCGGCGGGCGGCGATCAGCTCCACCAGGTTCCGGGCGCGGAACGGGTGCACCTCGGCCAGGAGCAGGTGGAGCAGGACCCCGAAGGAGAACAGGTCGGCCCGGTGATCCGCGCGCCGCCCGAGCACCTGCTCCGGCGCCGCGTAACGCATCGTTCCCAGGATCACGCCGCTGCTGGTGGCGTCCTCCCCCACCTCGGGCACCAGGACCAGCCCGAAGTCCAGCAGCCGCACTTCGCCGGCCTCGTCCAACAGCACGTTGCCCGGCTTCAGGTCCCGATGGACCAGCCCCCGGTCGTGGAGCTCGGCCAGGGCGTCCAGGAGCTGCACGACGGGGCGGCGGACGCGGCACCAGGCTTCTCCCGGGCCCTCGTCACCGTCGGCGGGTCGCGCCTGGCGGACCGCGACGTCGATGCGCCGGCCCCGGACGAACTCCATGACCAGGTACTCGACTCCCCGCCACGTCCCCGAGCCGAGCCCCCGGACGACGTAGGGATGCCGCATGGACGCCAGGACCTGGAACTCCTGGCGGAACCTGCGGACCGCCCTGGGGGTGGCGGTGGTCAGGAGCTTGACGGCGACGTCGCGGTCCGAGTCCAGATCCCGGGCGCGGAACACCACTCCGTTCGCGCCCCTCCCCACCTCGGCGTCGAGTCGGTAGCGATCATCGATGACCTCGCCGGGCCACATCCTCGCTCGCCCCCCGCGGGCGCGAATCTACCGCATCGCCCGCGGGGGATCAAAGCTGGACGCCCCGCTGGCCGCGCCGGCCCCCTCCGCCACGACACGGGATCGTGGATGTGTACGCGAACGCGGACCTGGACGTGGGCGTGCCCGTGGACGCGCCCGCGAGCGTGGACCTGGACGTGGGCGTGCCCGTGGACGTGTCCGCGAACGTGGCCGCGGGCGGCACGACCTCACCCGCCGCCCGTCCCCGCCACCCGCGGCCACCCCCCGCTCCACCATGCTAGACTCCCCCGGCCCCCGGGGGATCCCCACGATGCGCGCGCCCCTCCGCGCCCCCAGCTCCGCCGCCCTGCTCGCCCTGGCGGCCGCCTGCGCCGCCCCCCTCGCCTCGTGCGGCGGCGACGAGCCCGCCGCCCGCGCCTACCGCATCGAGACCCGCGACCAGTGGGTCGGCGGGCCCGCCGCGGACGCCTTCGAGGGCGATTTCCTGTTGGAGAACGAACATATACGCGCCGCGGTGCTCTCCGCCCGCTGCGTCGAGGGCGCCGACGGTCAGGGGGAGGTCTGCGGCTCCCCCGGGCCCGGGGTCTACGGGGGCTCCCTGGTGGACCTGGACCTGCGGAGGCAGGACGCCCGCTACGCCTCCGGCCGGGGCAAGGACCAGTTCGCCGAGCTGTTCGACACCGTGAACCTGGACGTGATGGCCACCCGCACGGTGAGCATCCTCGCCGACGGTTCCGACGGCGGGCCCGCCATCGTGCGGGCCGAGGGGCCGGCGGGGAACTTCATCACCTACATCCAGCTCATCGGCGACCTGCTGTCCCTGGCGGACACCTGGCAGTTCACCGACTACATCCTGAAGCCTGGCGCCCCCTACGTCACCGTCCGGACCACCGCGGTGGTGTGGACCGGCGCCGGCCAGGAGGGGATCGAGCCTCCCCCGGATCCCTGCGGGTGGGCGCAGGGCGACCCCGGGCTCCCCTGCGACGCCACCGTCCTGCCTCCGGCCGACGGCGCCCTCTCCCTCCTGGACGGGCTCAACTCCCGGGCCCTCCAGTTCGGAGACTTCTTCCTGGCGGGGGGCGACGTGGACGTCTTCGCCCCCGGGATCGGCTTCGACGAGGACAAGGCCGTCGCCGCCGGCTTCGAGGCCGGCGAGAACAGCATCGTCACCCCCTTCGCCTTCCCCTACCTCGCCGCCGCGGGGGACGGCGTCTCGTACGCCGTGGGGACGGGGGGCACGATCTCGGTCCCCCTGTTCACCTCCTCCCAGACCGCCGTGTTCGGCGCCGCCGTCCCCGCCCCGGTGGACCAGTACGGCGAGCCCACCGACTTCCCCGAGGGCCAGGTCTACACGTACGAGCGCTTCGTGGGCGTGGGCAGGGGCGACGTCGGCTCCGCCCACGACGCGCTGATGCAGGCGTGGATCGACCGGGGGCTCGCCGTCCCCTACGGCACCGTCACCGGGCGGGTGATCGAGGAGGGCTCCCTCTCCGGCCTCTCCTCGGCCAACGTGCTGGCCTACCGGGACACCGGGGCGCCCCGGGACGGGGACGGACTCCCGCCCCTGGCGGACCTCTACACCGCCTTCGGCACCGACCCGGGGGAGGACTCCGTCCCCGACGGCTCCTTCTCCGGACGCCTGCCGGTGGGGAGCTGGCTGCTCGTCGCCAAGGCCGAGGGCCGCCCCGCCTCCGCGCCGGTCTCGGCGACCGTCGCCGACGGGGCCACCGTGGAGACGGGCCTGGTGGTCCCCCGCACCGCATCCCTGTCGGTCTCCATCGTGGACGACCGCGGCCTCCCCCTCCCCGCGAAGGTCTCCGTCCTCCCCGCGGGGGGAGCCCCGGACCCGGGCCGCTCCGAGCTGGGGGACCACTACGTCGCCGGAGGCGTCAGCCGCGTGGTCTTCGCCCCCTACGGCGAGGCCGAGATCGACCTCCCCGCCGGCGACTGGGAGGTCGTCGTGTCCCGGGGGCCGGAGTACGGCCTCTGGCGTGGCGCCGTCGAGGGGGGATCCCCCGCCGGGATCCCCATCGCCCCGGGCCGCCCCGTCCACCTGGACGTCGTCCTCCCCCGGGAGGTGGACAGCACCGGCTTCATCGCCGCGGACCTCCACGTCCACGCCGCCCCCAGCCACGACGTGGGCGTGCCCCTGGACCTGCGGGTGGTCACCATGGCCTGCGAGGGGGTGGAGTTCCTCACCTCCAACGACCACGACGTGCTGACCGACTACCGGCCGGTGATCGACGACCTCTCCCTCAACCCCTGGGTCCAGGGCGCGGTGGGCCTGGAGACCACCACCATCGAAGTCGGCCACTTCCTGGGCTTCCCCCTGGCCATCGACTACGACAAGCCCCAGGAGGGCGCCTTCGACTGGACGGCCATGAGCCCCTCCCAGATCGTCTCCGCCCTCCGGGCCCTGGGCGACCCCGGCGCCGACGAGAGCGTGGTCTTCGTCGGCCACCCCCGGGACGGGATCCTGGGCTACTTCGACCAGTACGGGGTCGATCCCTTCCTGGCCACCGAGTTCGGCCCGGTGCTGGTGACCTCCCTGCTGAGCTACGCCAACCCCCTCCTCAGCGACACCTCGTACTTCACCCTGGACTTCGACGGGCTGGAGCTGCTCAACGGCAAGCGCCTGGAGATCGTCCGGACCCCCACCCAGGAGGAGATGGACTGCTACGCCGCCCAGCAGGAGGGCGAAGCGGTGGAAGGGTGCGACGCCGAGGTGTCGATGTACGACATGCTGGCCCGGACCACCGACGAGCAGGCGCGCCTGGACGACCTCTCCCAGCCCTTCTACCTGAACCGGGACCTCCAGGGTCAGGTGGACGACTGGTTCATGCTGCTGAACCTCGGCTTCCGCCACACCGCCCTCGGCAACTCCGACACCCACTCCACCACCACCATCGAGTCGGGCTGCCCGCGCAACTACGTCGTGTCCGACGTGGACGACCCCGAGCTGGTGGACGCCCGGGACGTCGCCCTGGCCGTGAAGGAGCACCGCGTGGTGGCCTCCTACGGCCCCCTCGTGGACTTCTGGGCGGACGAGCCCGGCAACGGGATCGGCTCCGACGTCGCCGCCCAGGACGGCCAGGTGACCCTCCACGTGGAGGTCCAGGCCCCCAGGTGGATGGACGTGGACCGCGTGGAGCTGTACGAGAACGGGCGCATGGTCCGGGAGTGGACCGCCGCGGCGGGGGAGGTGGACCCCTCGGCGGTGTACAAGCTCCAGGCGGACCACACCGCCCACCCGGTGGGAGAGGACGGCGCGCCCGCCGACGCCTGGTACGTGGTGGTGGCCCTGGGCGAGGGGGACCTGTCCCCCATGTTCACCCCGGTGGACGTGCCCCCCATCCAGCTCAACGACGTCGTGGTCGGCGCCCTCTCCGGCCTCGACCTGGGCGCCATCCCCGTGGGGGACCTGGTGGGCCCGACCCCCCAGTTCCCCCGCCGCTTCCCCGTCCACCCCTACGCCCTGACCAACCCCATCTGGGTGGACGTCGACGGCGACCGGGACGGCGACGGCTCCCCCTTCGAGCCCCTCGGGAAGGTGCCGGGCTGGTTCCGGGGGACGCCGGAGGAGTAGCGCGGCGACCCGCCCCGGGCCCGCCGGATTCCGTGCCCGCGCCCGTGCCCGCGCCCGTGCCCGTGCCCGAGCCCGTGCCCGTCAGCCCCTCCCCGCCCTCAGCGCCCCCATCACCCCCTCCACCCGGGGATCCGTCTCGATCTCCTCCAGGGGGATGGGGAGGGCGATGGACCAGTTGGGCCACTCGGTGGTGGTGCCGGGTACGTTGGGCCTCTCCTCGACGTGGAGGGCGTCGTCCAGGGTGGCGGTGACCAGCATCGACGGGGCCGAGGCCAGCAGGTGGTGGGCGGCCTCCACCACCTCGCCCTCTGGGGCATCGTCGGGCACCCCCGTCCAGTCCCGGAGCCTGGCCCGGAGCTGCCGCGTGCCCTCGGCGTTGGGGTGCAGGCCCAACTCCTCCTGGGCCCTCAGGTCGGAGCCGTTCCACAGCCCCGCCACCGTGGGCAGGTCGTGGGTGGTCACGGCGGCCAGCACCTGGCGGGGCCAGGTCCTCGGGGGCTGGGGCTCGAACCACATCAGGCGATAGGACAGCACGCCCCGGGCCTGGAGCTCTTCCCTCACCCCGTCCTCGACGGTGCCCAGGTCCTCCCCCACCACCCAGGCGCCCGCGCGCTCGCTCTCCAGGGCGAGGATGTCCAGCAGCTCCCGCGCGGGGTAGCGCACGTAGGCCCCGTCCCGGGCGCTCCCCCCGGGGGGGATCCAGAACAGGCGGAACAGCCCCATGACGTGGTCGAAGCGCAACCCCCCCGCGTGCCGGAGCCCGGCCCTCACCGTGCGGACGAAGGGCTCGAAGAGCTGGAGCCGCAGCCGCCACGGGTCGAAGGGGGGGAGCCCCCAGTCCTGCCCCTGGGTGTTGAACTCGTCCGGCGGCGCCCCCACCCTCACCCCGGAGGCGTAAGCGTCCTGCCAGATCCAGGCGTCGGCCCCCGCCGAGTCCGCCCCGATGGCCAGGTCCTGCACCAGGGGCACCTCGCGGCCCGCGGCGGCGAGCTGCCGGTCCATCAACCACTGGACCCAACGGTGGAAGCGCACCCTGTCCGCCCGCTCGGCGGCGAAGCGGGCCACCGCCGGCCCCCGGGGGTGGCGCAGCTCCGCGGGCCAGCGGGTCCACGGCCTCCCGTGGACCTCCGAGAGGGCGCAGAAGGTGGCGTAGTCCCGCAGCGCCTCCCCCTCGGCCTCCTCGTAGCCCTCCATCTCGGGCCCGATCCCCTCCCGGCACAGGGCCCACAGCGCCTCCAGGGCCGAGGACTTCAGGGCGCACACCGCGTCGCGGTCGATGCGGCGCTCGGCCCCCAGCGCCCTTCCCCGGGCGTCCAGGGCGGCGAGGTCGGCGCCCAGGTCCCGGGCCCCGGGCACCTCGGCGATCCGCAGGTAGAGGGGGTTCCGGAACACCCGGCTCCCGGGGTAGTAGGGGCTGGGCTCCACGGGCACGCCGGGGAGCGGGGCGTGCAGGGGGTTGAGCAGCACCAGCCCCGCGCCCTTTCCCCGGGCCCATCGCCCCAGGCGGCGCAAGTCGGCGAGGTCCCCCATCCCCCAGCTCTCCCGGGAGCGGGTGGCGTAGAGCTGCACGGCCAGGCCCCACTCCCGCAGGTCCTCGGGCAGGTGGCACCGCCCCGGGCTCACGATGAGGCGGACGGTGCGGCCGAGGGCGGGCCGATGGATGTCGTGGTAGCCCAGCGGCAGGTCGGGGGGAAGGTCCCCCTCGCCCCGGAGGACCGCGCCGTCCTCGGTCCGCAGCTCGAAGGGCCCCTCCGCCCGGACCCTCTCCCCCCGGCGGACCACCCAGACGGGGTTCTCGTCCCCGAGGCCGGGGGGCGAGCCGCCGTCCGCCCCCATGACCGACAGGAAGGCCTCGGCGGTGGCGCGGGGAGTCTCGTGCCACCGTCCGGCGATGTCGTGGTAGCCGCGGGCAATGCCCCAGCGCTCGGGATCGGCGTGCATCTCGGACCCTCCTCCCTTCCCCACCGGGGGGCCGGGCGGGGGCGCCACCGCGGCGGCGCCCGCAAAAGCTAGTGCGCTCAGCCCGGGACACAAGGGCCCACAGCGGCGTCCGGAGCGGGTTCTTCCGGGGGGTGTGGCGGCGGCCGGCGGAGGGCCGCCCCCTCGCCGCGCCTCGGACCCTACAACGACGCCCGCGCCACCAGGATCACCGAGTCGTTGGGGGTCTCGGCGGACGCGGCCAGCTCCACGCGGTGGACGTAGTCGAGCTGCAGCCCGACGCGGCCCTCCCACAGGAAGACGTTCACCCCGCCCGCGACGTCCAGCCGGTCGCCGGCGTCCTCGATGGCGGTGTTGTCGTCGTAGCCGTCCACCCGCGCCGCCACCTCCAGGCGCCCGGGCACCAGCATGAACCCGAGCTGTCCATACCAGCCGAAGGACTCCCGCTCCGTGAGCAGTTCGGGGATCCCCTCGGTGTCGAAGGTGGGCACGGCCCGGGACCAGAAGGCCTCGCCCTGGAGCGAGAAGCGCCAGAAGCGCACGCCCAGGTCCCCCTGCACCGTGAGGGTGTCGGCTTCCAACTCCCACGCGTGGTTGGCCGCGCCGCCGATGGAGATCGCCGCCTTGGGCAGGGCGAAGTTGGACTCCCGGGCGTCCCACGGGGCGAGGAGGTCCACGCTGACGCGCCCCGCGACCCGGGGGCCGGGGTCCGCGTCACCGGTCCAGTCCCCGCCCCCGTTGAACACCCCCACGGCGTAGCGAAGCGCCCCTTCCGGTAGCACGCTCCCCACGGCCTTGCCCACCGCTCCCCCCACCACCAGCCCCGGCTCCCGGGGGGGAGCCATCCGCTCGGACGCCATGGCCCGCTCCCACAGGGCCAGGGCGAAGGAGGACGCCGTCGCCTGCCGGCCGAAGGGGACCCTCGTGACCCCCGCCTGGACCTGGACCTCCCGGGCCGGCGCGAACGCGACGTACGCCTCGCTGATCCCGGGGATCTCCGGCCTCGCCTCCAGGGCGTCGTACCGGTCGTCCCAGCCTCCGACGACGCTGACGCCGAGCAGGCCCTTGTACCAGGCCCGGATCCCGAGCCGCGCCCGGCGCACCGTGACGCCCTCCTTGTGGTCGGGATCGCCCACCACGATGGGATCGTTCCCCTCGGCGTCGTCCTGGTCGAAGGGAGTGGCCCAGATCTGCGCCTGCACCACGGGCCGCAGGGTGAGTCCCTCGGGCAGCTTCAGCCCGGTCTCGGCGGCGGCGGGCGTCGTCCCCCCATCCCCCTCCGCGAGGGCCCGGGCCGGGAGGCCGGCCGTCAGCAGGGCCGCGAGCAGGGCGGATCGGGCGGAGCGGCGGGACATGGCATGCACCCCCAGGGCCGGGGCAGGATACCGGCGGACCGCCGTGGGCGTCAAACGTCCCTGCGCGCCCGCCGGGCCCGGGCGCCCGCGCGTGCGGTCCCGGTGGACATCCCGCCCGAGGACCCCTATCCTACCGCTCCCCCAGGGCGCCCGTCGGCGCGGGTGCGCCCCTCCCCTCCCCCCTCCCGTCCCCGAGGGCGCCGGCCCCGCGGAGGCCGCCGTGTTCGATCGCTTCCCCGCCCGCGTCATCACGCGGGCCTCGGACCTGGACTTCCGGCCCGTGGACGCCCCCGCCCGCGAGGAGCCCCGGCGGGTCTTGATGGCGTCCCCGACGTACTACGACGTCGAGTACGTGATCAACCCCCACATGGAGGGGAACGTCGGGAGGGTCGACCGCCTTCTGGCCCGCCAGCAGTGGGCCGCCCTGCGCGCCGTGTACGAGGGGCTGGGCTACCCGGTGGAGGTCATCGCCGGCGCCCCGCTCCTCCCGGACATGGTCTTCACCGCCAATCAGAGCTTCCCGGCGCGCCTGCCGGACGGGGGGCGGGTGGTGGTGCTTTCCATCATGCGGAGCGCCCGGCGCCAGGCCGAGGTGCCCTGGTTCGAGGCGTGGTACCGCGGCCAGGGCTTCCAGGTGGCGCGCCTGGACGAGTTCCGGATCTCGGAGTTCGAGGGCGGGGGCGACGCCCTGTGGCATCCGGGCCGAGGCGTGATCTATGGCGGACACGGTTTCCGCAGCTCCATCGACGCCTATGGCGCCCTCTCGGGGCTCCTGGGAGTCCCGGTGCTGGCGCTGCGGCTGAACGACCCCCGCTTCTACCACCTGGACACCTGCCTCGCCCCCCTGGACGTCTCCACAGCCCTGTTCGTGGAGGAGGCATTCGACGCCGAGGGCCGCGATCTGCTCGCCGCGTGCTTCGACCGCCTGATCCCCGTCCCCATCCAGGAGGCGGAGCGGGGCCTGGCGGCCAACGGCCATTGCCCCGACGGCAGGCACTTCGTGGTCCAGGCGGGCAGCGTCGTCACCCGCGAGCGGGTCCAGAGGGCCGGCTTCGAGGTCCTCGAGGTCGATACGTCGGAGTTCCTCAAGAGCGGCGGGTCGGTCTACTGTCTCAAGACGATGACGGACTGACGGGGCCCGAAACCAGGGATCGCAGGACGGGAGCTGTCACATACAATGAGCCAGGCACGCAAGGAGGCGCGGTCTCCGACCGCCCGGGTGGACGAGGCCGCCGCCTACTACGAGATCGACAACTGGGGCGCCGGCTACTTCCGGGTCAGCGCCAAGGGCGAGATGTGCGCCCACCCCGACCAGAACGGCAGCGGCGTGTCGCTCCTGGACGTGGTGGGCCTCGCCCGGGACTCGGGCCTCCGGCCGCCGCTGCTGGTGCGCTTCCCCCAGATCCTGCACCAGCAGGTGCGGCGGCTGAACCACGCCTTCGGCCGGGCCATCGACGAGTACGGCTACACGGGGCGATACCACGGGGTCTACCCCATCAAGGTGAACCAGGACGCCTACGTGGTCCAGGCCATCGTCGAGGAGGGGCGCAGGCACGGCTACGGGATCGAGGCGGGCTCCAAGCCCGAGCTGGTGGTCGCCCTGGCCCAGGACCTCCCCCCCGAGGCCCTGATCATCTGCAACGGGTACAAGGACCTCGACTACATCCGCCTGGCCCTCGCCGCCCGGGGCATGGGGCGCCAGGTCTTCCTCATCGTCGAGAAGCCGTCGGAGGTCACCCGGATCGCCGAGGCCGCCCGGGCGATGGACGTGCGCCCCCTCATCGGGATCCGCCTGAAGCTCCAGAGCCGGGGCTCCGGCAAGTGGGAGAAGTCCGGCGGGGCCGCGGCGAAGTTCGGCCTCACCGTGACCGAGCTGCTGGGGGCCATCGAACAGCTCCGGGGGGAGGGCATGCTGGACTGCCTCCAGCTCCTCCACTTCCACATCGGCAGCCAGATCACACAGATCCGCCGGATCCGCGACGGCGTGCGGGAGGCCGCCCGCGCCTACGCCAAGCTTCAGCGGATGGGGTGCGGCGTGCGCTTCCTGGACGTGGGCGGCGGCCTGGGCGTCGACTACGACGGATCCCGCACCAGCTTCGAGTCCTCGATCAACTACTCGCTGGAGGAGTACGCCAACACCGTGGTCTGGGCGGTGAAGGAGGTGTGCGAGAGCGAGGAGGTCCAGGTCCCCCACCTGGTCAGCGAGAGCGGGCGGGCGGTGGCCGCCTACCACTCCCTGGTGGTGCTGGAGGTCAGTCCCGAGGTCGCTCCCCCCCGGCCCCAGATCCCCGAGGTCCCCGAGGAGGACCACTCTCTTGTGCACCAGCTCCACGACCTGGCCAAGGAGATCACCCGCAAGAACTACCGCGAGTTCTACCACGACGCCACCGACCTCTCCACCGAGCTCGATTCCCTGTTCAAGCTCGGGTACATCAGCCTGGAGGAGCGCTCCCGCGCCGAGCGACTCACCAGCTTCCTGCATCAGCGGATCATCCACCACGCGCGGGAGGAGTCCCCCTTCCCCGAGGAGTTCGAGGCCCTCGAGGAGCAGCTCTCGGTGAAGTACGTGTGCAACTTCTCGGTGTTCCAGTCGGTGCCGGACTACTGGGCGGTGGGGCAGCTCTTCCCGGTGGTGCCCCTGCACCGGCTGAAGGAGCCGCCCACGGTCAACGCCCAGCTCACCGACATCACCTGCGACAGCGACGGGTGTATCAGCAAGTTCCCGGACGTGCGGGACGTGAAGGACTTCCTGAAGCTCCACCCGCTCCGGCCCGGCGAGCCCTACTACCTGGGGGTCTTCCTGACCGGCGCCTACCAGGACGTCCTGGGCGACTTCCACAACATGTTCGGCACCGTCGACGAGGTCATCGTGCGGGTCGACGAGGAGGGGGCCCCCCAGATCGACGCCTACATCAAAGGCCAGACCGCCCGGGACGTGCTGTCGCTGTTCGGCTTCGATGTCGCCGAGATGGTGGACGACTACCGCACCCGCATGAGGGATCAGGCCCGCCGGGGGGAGATCGACGAGTTCGCCGCCGAGGTGGCCATCGCCCAGTTCAGCTCCACCCTGGATTCCTACACGTACCTGCGGGGGGAGTGAGACGCGATGCTCATCGTGCTGCGCCCCGACGCCACCCCCGAGCAGCAGCTCGAGGTGGAGTGGTACATCGGCAGCCTGGGCCTCACCGCGCACCCCATCCCCGGCACGGCGCGGACCGCCATCGGGATCACCGGCAACCAGGGCCCCCTGGACCCCGAGGCGTTCCGGCGCATGCCGGGGGTCGCGGAGGCCATCGCCGTGTCCCAGCCCTACCGGCTGGTCTCCCGGGAGGTGCGGCCCGACGACACCGTGGTCGACGTCGGCGGAGTGGCGGTGGGCGGCGTCGAGGTCGTGGTCTTCGCCGGCTCCGGGACCGTGGAGGACCGGGCCCAGACCCTGGAGACGGCCCGGGCGGTGCGGGACGCGGGGGGAGCGGCTTACCGTTCCAACGCCTACGTGTCCCCGGACCGCCCCTACGCCGGGGCGGGTCTCGGGGAGGCGGGCCTGGAGCTGCTGGCCGAGGCCAGGGCCGCGACGGGGCTTCCCCTGGTCACCGAGGTCTCAGAGGCCGCCGCCCTGGCCCGGATCGCCGAGGTCGCCGACGCCATCGAGATCGGCGCCCGCAACATGCTGAACGTCCACCTGCTCCACGCGGTGGCGGAGGTCCGCAAGCCCGTCATCATCCGGCGCGCCGTCGGCGTCACCCTGCGGGAGCTCCTCCTGGCCGCGGAACACGTCGTCTCCCGGGGGAACCCCCACGTGCTCCTGTGCGAGCGGGGGATCCGGACCTTCGAGACCGTCGTCGACTCCTTCGACATCAACGCCATCCCCACCCTCAAGCGCCTCTCCCACCTGCCGGTCCTGGCGGACCCATCCCGGGGGATCGGCGTCCACCACGGGGTCGCCGCCCTGGCCCGGGCGGCGGTGGCGGCGGGGGCCGACGGCCTCCTGGTCCACGTCCATCCCCGGCCCCTGCACGCCCACGCCGACGCCGCCCCCTCCTTGGACCCCGCCCAGTTCGCCGAGCTGATGCGGGGAGCCGGCGCCGTCGCACGGGCGGTGGGGCGCGAGCTCGCGGGACCCGCCTGATCCGCGTGGGACGCACGGGACGATGGGCGACTCCGCGGCGGACTCCGTGACGGTCCGAGCCGACTCGGCGGAGGGGGATCCGTGCGGGTGGAGGTGAACCGCGCCTCGGGCTTCCGGGGCACGTTCGCCGCCCCCGGCGACAAGTCCGTGAGTCACCGGGCCATGATCCTGGCCGCGATCTCCCGGGGGGAGTGCCGGATCTCCTCCCTCGCCCCCGGGGCCGACGTGCGCTCCACCGCCGCCTGCCTCGCCGCGTTGGGTGTGGAGGTCCGGATCGACCGGGGGGAGGCGGTGGTGCGGGGGACCGGACCGGGCGGTCTTCGTGCCCCCGCGGGCCCCCTGGACTGCGGCAACAGCGGGACCACGATGCGCCTCCTCTCGGGGATCGTCGCCGGCGCCGGCCTCCCGGCGGTGCTGGACGGCGACCCCAGCCTCCGCCGCCGCCCCATGCGCCGGCTGCTGGACCCCCTGCGGGCCATGGGCGCACGGGCCCGGGGCCAGGGCGCCGAGGTCGAGGCCGACGAGCGCGCTCCCCTCGTCTTCGAGGCCGGGGCGCGCCTGGTCGGACGACGTCACGCACTCCCCGTCGCCAGCGCCCAGGTGAAGTCCGCCCTCCTCCTCGCCGGGCTGTGGGCGGTGGGAGAGACCGTGGTCCGCGAGCCCGGCCGCTCCCGGGACCACACCGAGCGCATGCTGGAGGCCTTCGGCGTGCCGGTGTCCCGCGGTGAGGACGGCGCGGTGGGCGTGCTCGGCCCCGCGCCGCCCCTCGGGGTGCCCGAGGCGTTCCCGGTGCCCGGCGATCCCTCCTCGGCGGCGTTCCTGGTGGGCGCCGCCCTCTTGGTGGAGGGGGGCGAGGCGACCGTCACCGGGGTGTGCGCCAACGACACGCGGACGGGCTTCCTCCGCGTCCTCGCGCGGATGGGCGCGGACGTGCGACAGGTGGACCGTGGCTCGCGGGGGGGAGAGCCGGTGGCCGACCTCGTCGTCCGGGGCTCCCCCGGGTCCTTGCGGGGGACGCGGATCGAGCCCGACGAGGTCCCCTCCCTGGTGGACGAGGTGCCCCTGCTGGCGATGGTGGCGGCGGTCGCCCGGGGTACCACGACGATCCGGGGCGCGGCGGAGCTGCGGGTCAAGGAGTCCGATCGGCTGTCCCAGGTCGCCCGGGGGCTGGCCGCCATGGGCGCCAGGGTGCGGGAGCTCCCCGACGGCCTGGAGATCCAGGGGGGTGCCCCCCTCCGGGGCGCGGACGTGGACGCCGCCTCCGACCACCGGATCGCCATGAGCTTCGCGGTCGCCGGCCTCGCGGCCCACGGGGCGACCCGGATCCGGGGCGCCGAGTGGGCCGACGTCTCGTTCCCGGGCTTCTTCTCCCTGCTCGCCGCGGCGAGCGGCGGCGCGGTGCGGCCCTGAGCGTTCCCCTCGCCACCCCTCCCCGCGCCACCTACGCGGTGATCGGGGATCCCGTGGGCCACACGCTTTCCCCGCGGATCTTCGCCTGGCTCTTCGCCCACCTGGCGCTGGACCGGCACCACTACACCGCCTTCCGGGTCCCCCCTCCGGAGCTGCCCGCCGCCCTGGCCCGGGTCCGCCGGGGCCTCCTCTCGGGACTGTCGGTGACCCTGCCCTTCAAGGAGGCGGTGATCCCCCTCCTGGACTCCGTCGACGCCCCCGCCCGGCGTTTCGGCGCGGTGAACTGCGTCGTGCGGGGGGACGACGGCCTCCTCACGGGGTACAACACCGACGCCCAGGGCTTCCGCCGAGCGGTGGAGCTGGGGGGGGGCCAGCTCGGTGGCGCCCGGATCGTGCTGCTGGGCGCCGGTGGAGCGGGGAGGGCCGCCGCCTTCGCGGCCGTGGCCCAGGGGGCGAGCCGGCTGGTGATCGCCAACCGCACGCGGGAGAGGGCGGTGCGCCTGGGCCTGGACCTGGTGGATGAAGGGATCGCCGTGCCCGACGGCCCCCTCCGGACGGCGTGGACCGAGTCGGGGCGTCCTCCCTTGCCTCCGGGGGGGCCCATCCCCGCCCTGTGTCGGGTGAGCGTCGCCCCCCTCCACGCCAAGGCCCTCGCCCCCGCCCTGGCGGGCGCGGACCTGCTGGTGAACGCCACCAGCGTCGGGCTGTCGGATCCCACGTCGGATCCCCTGCCCCCGGGCTGCCGGCCGGAGCCCGGCGCCCTCGTGCTGGACATGGTGTATCGTCCCCTCCGCACGGCGCTGCTCCGCCGGGCCGAGGCGGAGGGCGCCATCGCCGTGGACGGCCAGTGGATGCTGGTGTATCAGGCCCTGGAGCAGCTCCGCCTCTGGACGGGCCGCGCGGTGGACGACGGCGCGGCGGCGGCCCTGCACGCACACCTCGGGGGCAGCGGCCCGTGAACGAGAGGACGAGACATGGAGATCCGTGACAAGACCGTCGCCGTCACCGGCGCCACGGGGTTCCTGGGTCGATACATCTGCGACAGCCTGCTCCGCCGGGGGGCCCGGGTGCGGGGCGCCGTGCGGGACCCCCACCGGGTGCCCACCCTGGTGGCCCGCCGCGTCGAGATGCGGAGGTGCGACCTCGCGGACCGGGCCAGCCTGGCGGCGGCCTTCCGGGGCGCCGACGCGGTGGTGTCCAACGCGGCCCTCTTCGCCATCGGGAACACCTCCTGGGAGGCGCATCGATCCACCAACGTGCAGGGGACGCTGAACGTGCTCCAGGCCGCGGCGGACGCCGGAGTCCGGCGGGTGATACACGTATCCAGCGTGGCGGTCTACAAGGGGCGCATCCTCCAGGGCCCCCTGGGGGAGGACCACCCCCAGCTCACCGAGTCGGACCGGTCCCGGACCAACGCCTATGCCGTCAGCAAGGCCCTGAGCGAGCAGGCGGCGTGGGCTGCCGCCCGGGACCTGGGGATCGACCTGACCACCACCCGCCCCAGCACCATCTACGGCGCCTTCGACCCCAACATGACGCCCCGGATCCTGCGCTGGGTGGGCCGCCCCGTCGCCCCCGTGCCCGCGCTGGCGGTCCTCCCCCTGGTCTACGCCGGGGACGCCGCCGAGGCGGTGGCGGCGGCCCTCGCCCACGACGCCTCCGCCGGCCACGCCTACAACACCGCAGGCGATGCCCTCCCCTTCACCGCCTTCGTCGCCGCCCTGGCGGCCGCCGGCTACCCGGTGACTCCCCTGCGGATCCCCGTGCCCTTTCCCATCCGCATCCCCGTGGACAACCGCCGCGCCGCCCGGGACCTGGGCTTCCGCAACCGCCCCTTCGTCGACGCCCTGAAGGAGGTCCGCGCCCTGGAAGCCGCCGAGCGCCCCCCGGGGCGGGGGGGCGAGCGAAGTCGCTGAAGGATCGGCGCTCGCGGCCGGGCGGGCGCCGGGGTCAGTCCACCCGGGTGGCGATACGGTTCATCCGGGCGTCCAGGTCCACCGACCCGCTGCCCCGCGGCCCGGAGTAGTGGACCCGGACGGAGATCTCCGCCCCCCGTTCGCGCCGGACGGCGACGTGGGTGGGCTGACCGGACTCCAGGCCCAGGGCGTCCAGCCCCTCCCGCATGGCGCCCGGGAGGCGCTCCCACTGGACCTCGTCCCGGGCGAACGTCCGGGCGTCCAGGTCCTCCCGGGCGGAGACCTGGATGGGCGCGATCCCCGCGACCTCGCCGTCCCGCCAGGAATAGCGGTCCAGGTGCCGGGGATGGGCGGTGGTCCGGGCGTCCACGCTGGCGTGCCCAGGGTGCAGGTCCACCGCGGTGACCCGGAGGGGACTCCCCGCCTTCGCCTGGACGGCGTCCAGGACCCGGGCGATCTCCCGCGAGTCGAAGACCGGACCGCACACGCCGTGCACGCGCCGGTTGTCGAAGTCCTCGGGGGTGACGGTCCCCCAGGCGCACCCGCAGGCGAGGGAGGCGACGAGGGCGAGGGCGCTCCCGCGGGGAACCCCTCCCCGGGGCGGACGCGCCGGGCTCACCCGGCACTCCCCCCGGCCACGAGGCCGCGCAGGAGCAGGAGCCCGACCCCCAGCAGGCCGAGCGCGATCGCCACCGCGGTGGACAGGGCGAAGAGGGTCGCCAGGGTGGGCAGGACCTCCGCCCGGGTGGCACACCCCGCGGCATCGAGACACATCAATTCGCCCGATACATGGGTCTCGCCGGGCACGGGGTGGCTCACCCGCCGCACCACCACGGACTCCACCGTGCCCCCGGGGCAGACCACCGGCGCCGCCAGGCGGTGGGCCGCGGGGACGAGGGCCACCCCCGCCGTCGACAGCATCAGCGCCGCGAAGAACACCGCCCCGCCAGCCCCCAGCGCGACCTTCGCGATCCCCACGGACGCCGTCACGGGGCCCCACCGTCCCGCGGCGAGGGACCGCTCCCCGCCCCCGCCGAGCACCGCCCTCCACCGTCCGGCATCGCGTCACCTCCCGAGGCGTCCGGCGGCAGCATAGCCCGTCCGCCCCTTCCCGGTCACGGGCCTCGCCGATGTAGACTGGCGGCGGCCCCGGCGACCCCCCGGCGCCCGGAGGATCCCGATGCCGTTCCCGCGCCTCGCCCCCCTCGCCATCCTCTGCGCCGCCGCCGCGGGGTGCGGGATCCCGGAGTGCGACCGCTACTGCGAGCAGCAGGCCGACTGCACCGAGGCGGACATCGTGGCCTCGGGCTCGGACTGGCAGGGGGAGACGGGCTATCCGGACCGCGCCGCCTTCGTCCAGGCCTGCCAGGACGTGTACCACGGGGAACTGGAGGCCAACGGCGGCGGCGCCGCCTACGCCTCGGCCCTGGACCAGGGCTGCGAGGCGGCCCGGGCGGCGACGTCCTGCGGGGAGTGACGCGAGGCGACGGTCCACCTCAGCGGAAGCGGCCTTCCAGGAAGTTCCGCAGCAGGGTCTTCCCCTCGGGGGAGAGGATCGACTCCGGGTGGAACTGCACGCCCACGGTGGGGTGCCGGGTGTGGGCGAGGGCCATGACCTCGCCGTCGTCCCGGGTGCGGGCGGTCACGCGAAGGCAGGGGGGGAGCGAGGCCTCGACCACCGCCAGGGAGTGGTAGCGGCCCACCTCCATGGGGCGGGACACGCCGTGGAACAGTCCGGTCCCGTCGTGGTCCACGGCGGAGCCCTTGCCGTGCATCACCCGCCTCGCCCTCGCCACCCGCGCCCCGAACACCTCGGCGATGGCCTGGTGCCCCAGGCACACCCCCAGGATGGGCAGGCTCCCCGACAGCTCCCGGATGGCCTCCAGGGACACCCCCGACTCGCCGGGGCCCCCCGGCCCGGGGGAGATCACCAGTCCCGATGGCCCGTAGCGCCGGATCCCCTCCAGGTCGATGGCGTCGTTCCGCGCCACTTCGACCTCCGCCCCCATCTCGGCGAGGTACTGCACCAGGTTGTAGGTGAAGGAGTCGTAGTTGTCGATGACCAGGAGGGGCACGGGGACCTCCGCCTCCGCCGAGAGCGCGAGGCCGGCCGGGGGCGGGATCCTACCGCAGCCAGGCGGCGAGGCGCCGCCGGATCTCGTCCCGGGCGGCCCGGAACGCCTCCAGGCGCGCCTCCTCGTCCCCGCCCGAGGCGGCGGGATCCGGCAGGGGCCAGTGCAGCCGCTCCACTTCCCCCGGCACGAGGGGGCAGACCTCCTCGGCGCACAGGGTGACGATGGTGCCGACGCGGTCCATGGGGACCCCGCCCACCCCCTTGGAGCGGGCGGCGGAGGCGTCGATGCCGACCTCGGCGAGCACCCGGACCGCCAGGGGGTTCACGCGGGCGGGGTGGGATCCGGCGCTGTAGACCTCCACCCCCGGGGGCGCCAGCTCCCGGGCCAGGGCCTCGGCGAGCTGGCTCCGGGCGGAGTTGGCGACGCACAGGAACAGGATGCCCCGAGGCTTCATGGATGGACCCACGCCCCGGCCCTACCGCGGAGCCGCGGACGAGCGGCCGTGCAAGGAGGGCTCCTGCATCCACCGCAGCCGCTCCTTGGGGTCGAACCAGGTCGCCGCCGTACCGTTCAGGACCGGGTGGCGCAGGAGGTCCGCGGTCCCCGGGCTGGGGACCCAGGGCTGGGGCGCGGCGGTGGGCCCGGTGGGCAGGTCCCAACCGAGGGCGGGGCGGAGGGCGGCCGGGACGCGGGGGAGGGGCCCGAGGACGGAGAGGCGGCTCCCGATCCCGGGGGCGGGCTCCACGACCGCCGCGGCCTCCTCCCCCCGCGCCTCGGGGAGCGCCGCGGCGGCCGCCACGGACCATGCGACAGCGACGACGACGTGCTTCACCATCGGCGATCCTCCTCGCGGCAAGGATGATACATGATCCGGGAGCTTCACTCCCGGGCCGAGACGCCCACCTCCACCACGAACGCCGTCTCCGGCGCGGCGAAGTCGTCCCGGCGGGTGAACAGGACGCCCGCCGCGTAGCCACCCGCCTCGAAGAACACGTCGTCGGGCGTCTCGAAGGACCCCCGCCGATCCGAGCCCAGGGGCCAACCGACGGCCACCGCGCAGTCGATCACGTACCCCTCGGACCAGTCCCAGATCCACGCCGCGTCCGAGGCGGGCCGGAGGTAGAAGAGGGGAGTCCCGCACTGGAGCCACTCGCCACCGAGGCCCACGGCCTCGGGGGCGCCGCCGCCAGAGACCACCACGGGCTCTCCGGGGAGCACCTCGTGGGGCTCCGCCGCCACGTCCAGGCGGAGCCCGTTGGTGAACGGCGCGGCGGCGCGCGCCGGGGCGCACTCGCTCCCCCCCACCGACACCTCCACGTCCAGCACCACCGAGTAGCCGAACGAGGCGACCAGGGCGTCGGGGTCCAGGGCGAGCCCGGCGGCGCCCTCCACCGTGTACCTCCCCGCGGCCAGGGCGGGGCCGCCGTAGGGCCAGGTGAAGGCCAGGGACGCGCCGGGGGCGAGGCTGAGGGTGCCGGGGACCAGGCACTCGATCCCGTCGGACTCGGAGCCGGACCAGACCACGTCCGACGCCTCGTCCCGGACCGTGAAGACGGGGTACCCGCAGTTGTCCCACGGGGCCTCGATGACGGAGCCGCCGAGGTTCTCCAACGTCAGCTCGAAGGTCGGCGCGTCGCCGGTCGCCCAGGCACCCGTGCTCACCCCCACCGTGACCGCCAGGGCCGGGGAGGGCGCACCCAGCACCACTTCCGCCGCGCCCCCTCCCGCCTCCAGCGCGTGGACCACCCGGCCCCAGGGAGCGGGGCAGGCCGCGGGGGGCGGCGAGGTGTCGTCGTCCGCGGTGTCGTCGTCCGCGGCGTCGTCGTCCGCCGCGTCGTCGTCCGCCGCGTCGTCGTCCGCCGCGTCGTCGTCCGCGGCATCGTCGTCCGCCGCGTCGTCGTCCGCCGCGTCGTCGTCCGCCGCGTCGTCGTCCGCCGCGTCGTCGTCCGCCACGTCGTCGTCCGCCACGTCGTCGTCCCCGGTGGCGTCGTCGTCGTCACCTTGGTCGGACGCGGCGCACCCTACTCCCAGCGACAGGGCGATGGCGAGCAGGGATGTCGGGTTCAGCAGGGATCGGGGCGACATGTGCGGGGTCCTCCTGGACGACGTCCCATGGCTCATGGCGGGCCAGTCCGCCGGGCCCTCTCGTGCCCGTCGGGCTCCCCCAGCAGGTGCAGGGAGCGCAGCGCCAGAGCGCTCAGCGCCACCGCGCCCCGCGCCGGGGGGCCAAGGAACGCCAAGGCATCGTACCCTCCGAAGGGGGACGGCGCCACGCCCCGGGCAGCCGGCGCCTCCAGCACCCAGAGGACCATCCGGAGGTGGGTGAAGCGGTGCTCCACCCGGCCCCGCGCCTCCAGCGCCCCGCCCGCGAGGGCCAGGGAGCCCTCCGCCAGCCGAGCCGCGGCCTCCGGCGGGGCCTCTCCGGCCTCCAGATCCCCCCCGGGCAGCTCCCACAGTCCCCCCAGGAGTCCCCGGGGAGCGCGGCGGGCCATCAGGAGGGCACCGGAGGCGTCCCGGACCGCAAGGCCCACCCGCTCCACCTCCCGGGCGGGGGGTCTCGCGCGGGCCGACGGGATCTCCGCGACCCGCCCGAGGCGGAGCGCCCCGCAGCGGGCGGCCACCGGACAGGCGCCGCAGGCGGGGGAGCGGGGCGCGCAGGTCCGCGCCCCCAGCTCCATCAGCCCCTGGTTGAAGTCCCCCGGGGCATCGGTGGGGACCAGGGCCGCGGCGACCTCCCACAGGATGCCGTCCAGGGGGGGGCGGGACGGATCCCCCTCCAGGGCGAACAGGCGGCACAGGACCCGCCGCACGTTGCCGTCCACGATGGGCGCCGGACGGCCGAAGGCGATGGAGGCCACGGCGCCCGCGGTGTAGCGGCCGATCCCGGGCAGGGCCATCAGCGCCTCCACCGTGTCGGGGAAGACGCCTGCGTGGCGGCGCACCACCTCCGACGCCGCGGCGTGGAGGTTCCGGGCCCGGGAGTAGTACCCGAGCCCGGCCCAGGCCGCGAGCACGGAGTCGAGGTCGGCGGCGGCCAGGTCGGCGACGGTGGGGAAGAGGGCGAGGAACCGCTCGTAGTAGGGGATCGCCGTCTCCACCCGCGTCTGCTGGCACATCGCCTCCGAGAGCCAGATCCGGTACGGGTCCGTGGTGCGACGCCAGGGCAGGTCCCGGTGCCCTGCCCGATACCACGCCACGATGTATCGCCCGATCTCGGCCTGGAGGATCGGATCCGGCGCGTGGGATACGTGTCTCATGCGTCGCCGGGGGTCCTCGCCCTCATCCCACCTGGGCGCGGCGCCGGAGGGCGTGGTCCAGGAGCACCAGGGCGATCATCGCCTCCACCACCGGCACGGCCCGGGGGAGGACGCAGGGGTCGTGGCGGCCGGTGGCCCGCAGCTCCACCTCCTCGCCGGCGTCGGTGACGGTGCGCTGGGGCACGAAGACCGTCGCCACGGGCTTGAAGGCGGCGCGGACCAGGATCGCCTCGCCGTTGCTGATCCCCCCCTGGACCCCTCCGGATCGGTTGGTGCGGGTGCGGACCCGATCCCCCTCCATGTAGAAGCCGTCGTTGTGCTCGCTGCCCCGCATCCCCGCCCCGCCGAAGCCCGAGCCGACCTCGAAGCCCTTGCACGCGGGGATGGACAGGATCGCCCTCCCCAGGTCGGCGTGGAGCTTGTCGAAGACGGGCTCGCCCCAGCCGGGGGGCACCCCCCGGGCCACGGCCGCCACCACGCCCCCGACGGTGTCCCCTTCCCTCCGTGCGGCGAGGATCGCCTCCTCCATCGACGCCGCCGCCCCGGGATCGGGGCAGCGGGTGGGGTGGGCGTCGACCTCGGCCTCCGCCACCGCGCCGGGGTCCACCTGGGCCTGGGCCCCCGCGATCCGGTCCACCCAGCCGACGACCTCCACGCCGAAGAGGTGCCGCAGCACCTCCCGGGCGACGGCGCCCGCGGCCACGCGGCCCACCGTCTCCCGGGCCGAGGCCCGGCCCCCTCCCCGCCAGTCCCGCGCCCCGTACCGGGCGTCCACCGTGTAGTCGGCGTGGGAGGGACGATACACGTGTCGCATCGACTCGTACGGTGAGGCGTCGGCGTCCCGGTTCCGCACCAGGAGGGCGATGGGGGTCCCCAGGGTGCGGCCCTCGAAGACCCCCGAGAGGACCTCCACCCGGTCGGCCTCGTCCCGCCGCGTGGTCAGGGGGCTCTGGCCGGGTCGGCGGCGGTCGAGCTGTCTCTGGATCGCCTCGGGCCCCAGGGGGATCCCCGGAGGACACCCGTCGACCACGGCGCCCACCGCCGGACCGTGGCTCTCGCCGAACGTGGTGACGCGGAAGACCGTCCCGGTGGTGCTGGTCATGGGGGGCTGTGCTCTCCCGTCCCCGGGGGCCCCCATCATCGCACTCGCCCCCGGCCGGGGCCATCCCCACCCGGGGCACGGGGGATGCTTCCCATCCGGAGGCCCGCCCGGGTCGGAGGGCGCTGGCGGGCGCGGGGGGAGGTGGACCGTGACGGAGCCGACGCGAAGGGACCGGGAGGAGCGCGAGGTGGTCGTGCCCGTCGGGTCCGTGGAGCTGATGGGGAGCCTCGGGCTCCCGGCGGGGGCAGAGGGGATCGTGGTCTTCGCCCACGGGAGCGGGAGCAGCCGGTTCAGCCCCCGCAACCGCCACGTCGCCTCGGTGCTGCGGCGGAACGGCCTCGGGACGCTCCTCTTCGACCTCCTCACCCCCGAGGAGGAGGCCGAGGACGCCGTCACGGCCCACATCCGCTTCGACATCGACCTCCTCGCCACGCGCCTCGTGGGGACCGTGGACTGGGCGACCCGGGATCCCCGGACCCGGACCCTCGCCCTGGGGGCCTTCGGCGCCAGCACGGGGGCCGCGGCGGCCCTGGTGGCGGCGGCCCTTCGCCCGGGCCGGGTCGCCGCGGTGGTCAGCCGCGGGGGCCGCCCCGACCTGGCCGGCTCCTACCTGCCCCAGGTGCGGGCGCCCACCCTTCTGGTGGTCGGCGCCCTGGACCTGCCGGTGATCACCCTCAACGAGGAGGCGCTCCGGCACCTCAAGTGTGCGAAGAGGCTGGAGATCGTCCCCGGTGCGACCCACCTCTTCGAGGAGCCGGGGACCCTCGACGTGGTCGCGGACCTCGCCGCGCGGTGGTTCCGGGACCACCTGGGTCGGGTGGCGCAGGCCGGAACCACCGGGCGCGCCTGACGGCGGGGCACCCGCTCACCCCCCGGGCGGCTGGGCCCCGGAGTCCGGACCCACGCACATGGGAGGCGGCGAGGGCCGCCGGACCCGGGCGAGGAGGTCCAGCACCTCCTCGTCGGTGACCTGCCGGAAGTCCTGGTACCACAGGCCGATGGCGATCAGCTCCGGGGGCTGGTACACGCACACCACCTCGTCCACCTCGGCGAGGAGCCGGGCCAGCGTCTGGGGCGCCGCGACCGGTACGGCGAGGACGACTCGGCCGGCCCCGAGCTCCCCGAGGGAGCGCACCGCGGCCCGCACCGTGCCGCCGGTGGCGATCCCGTCGTCCACCAGGATCACCGTCCTTCCCCGCACGTCCGGCGGGGGGAGGCCGCCCCGGTAGCGCCGTACCCTCCGCGCCAGCTCCTCCTCCTCCCTCGCCGTGGCCTCCTCGATGTCGGCGTCGGAGATCCCGAGGGTGTCGATGGTGCCCAGGTCCAGGTAGCGTCCGCCCCCCTCGGCGATGGCGCCGATCCCCAGCTCCGGCTCCCAGGGCGCGCCCAGCTTGCGCGCCACCAGCACGTCCATCTCGGCGCCCAGCGCCCGCGCCACCTCGAAGCCCACGGGCACGCCGCCCCGGGGCAGGGCGAGGACCATGGGATCCGGGATGTCGCGGGGGGAGAGGAGCGCGGCGAGGCGCCGTCCCGCGTCCTCCCGGTCGCGGAATCGCATGGCGGATCCTCCGGGCCCGGAGGGGCGATCCGGCCGCCCGGTCGCCCGCGGGCCCTCCACGGCGTCGTGGACGCAAGCCGCGGGCCGCCCCGCGAAGCCTCGGCGCCGTCAGCCGGGCACGACGGCGAGCCGCGCCGCGGCCCGGGTGCGCGGCAGGTCCGAGAGGGCCGACAGGGCGCCCATCTCGCGCTGGACCAGGGCCATGTGCTCGTAGTTCCCGCAGTGGTGGCACGCCTTGTCGAAGAGCATCCCCCCCTTCACCGCGCCGTTCGGGTAGCGCTTGCGCAGCTCGACGTTGCCGCCGACGTCCCAGAGGGCCGCCACCTGTCGCAGGCGGTGGTACTCCTCCCCGAGGTAGACGTCGCGGAAACCGCGCCCGGCGCCCAGGTCCCCCACCACCTTCGGGTGACAGCAGAAGGAGAGGGTGCCGTCCACCCAGATCCGGGTGAAGAACCACCCGACGTGACAGCCGGTCATCTCGTACTTGCGATAGGACCAGTCTCCGTCCTCGAAGTCGGCGCCCCGGTCCAGCTCCGGCCCGGGCCGCCCATCGAGCTGGATCTCGAGGTTCTCCAGCAGCTCGATCCCCGCCTCCGCGCAGATCCGCCGGGCCTCGGGCAGGTCCGCCACGATCCTCGCGACCTGCTCGTCGGACGCCTGCATCACCCGCGTCTCGTCGTCGTGGGACAGGGTGAGCTGGAGCCGGATGTGATCGACCCCCATGCGGGCCCCCAGCTCTGCGGTGGGGACGACCTCGTCCCATGTCTCGGCACCCAGGACGTTGACCAGGTACACGCTGGGGAACGCCGCGCCCCGCTCCCGCTTCCGTCGCATGAACTCGGCGCCTTGTCTCACCTGGAGGTCGAACTCCCCCTCGGGGCGGCCGGGGTGCACCGCGCGGTAGCCCCGGGGCGTGCAGGAGTGCATCGACCAGTAGACCCGGTCGCACTCGCTGTCCAGCAGGCGATCGACGGTATCGGCGTCCAGCAGGAGGCCGTTGGTGAAGAGGGTGGTGACGAAGCCCCTCCGCTTGGCCTCGCGGACCATGTCGAAGATCCGGGGGTGGAGGAGGGGCTCCCCCGGTCCGTTGAACAGCAGGTCGTCCACGCTGTCCAGGGCCTGGAGCTCGTCCAGGAGGCGCAGGTAGACCTCGAAGTCCAGGCGGGTCCCGTTGCCCCGGTCCAGCTCCCTCAGCCGGTTGCGACCCACGAGGGGCGAGTAGGTGTAGCAGAAAGTACAGCGGTGCTGACACGCGGCGATGACGTCCACGTGGACCGTCTGGGGCCCCACCAGCGCACGGCGAGAGGCGACCCCCAGCAGGCGGAGCAGCAGCCGCTCCCGGGGGGGGTCGAAGCCCCCCAGGCCCCCCTCCAGGCGGGCGATGGACTCCAGCACGCCGGTGGACCCCAGGTCCAGCGCGAGCCCGGCGCCGGCGATGGCGCCGTTGACCTCAGCCACCCGCGCGGCGAGGCGGGCTCCCAGCCCCCGCAAGGGCTTCACCTTCAGGGGTTCCCCGGGGAGGGACTGCGGCGCCAGGCCCCGCTCCGCGAACGCCCGCGCCACCAGGCCCTCCAGGTCCGCCCAGTCGGCCAGGGCCACGGGGATGGGGGCGGCCCCGGCGGGCGGCGGTGGCGGCACGATCCCTCCCTCGATCCGGGCGTCACCGGCGGCCTGGGCCGCGCCGGGCTCGGTCAAGCCGGGGAGGACCGCCGGCGCCCGCTCGGGCCTCTCCATGGGCACCAGGCGGTCCGCCAGGGCGGTGCCGCGCAGGACGGCCATGACCCGGGGCGTGAAGCGATGGAGGGGCGAGGCCAGCCGGTCCCGGGGCACCCCCACGAAGTCGTGGGCGCAGAGGGCGCCGAGGGCGTGGAGCAGCTCGACCTCGTGACCGCCTCCGGCGGCGGCGCGCTCCACGGCCTCCAGGAGGGGGAGCAGATCGGGGTCCTCCAGCGCCACCGCCACCCCGGCGGCGGACAGCGAGGCGGACAGCGCCCGGGCGAAGGCCAGGAATCGGGCCGGAAGCCCCGGGAGGGGACGCAGGTCCAGCCGGGGGAGCGGCCCCGGAGTACGCCGCAGGTGGCCCGCGGCGAAGGCGCAGACCGCGTCCAGTCGGTGGAACGTGTATCGGGTGGGGACCACCACCACCGCCACCTCCCCCGGGGCGGGACGGGACCCGGCGAGCCCTTCCAGGACAGGCTGGAGCCGGTGACCCGGCGGCGCGCGCCACCCGTGCTCCTCCTCGACGTCGGAGAAGATCCGCGGCACTCCGGGGAGGGGATCGCCTTCGGGACGAGGCGCTGCGGCGAGACGGGCGCGCTCCACCAGACGACGGGCGTAGGCTCCGCGCTCCTGGAGCAGCGAGCCGAGCATCTCGTTCCCGGGAACGGGCGCGGTGGACATGGGGCTCCCGCCCGGGATTGGAGCACGGGATCCCGGGGGGTGCAACCGCGGAGCGGAACCCCGGCTCAGGCGACGGGGAGTCGGACGAGGCGCTCCACGGGGGCGGGCGCGGAGGTCAGGTCCAGCTCGGCGGCGCGGCCGACCATGGGATCGCCGGAGGCGATGACCTCCCAGGCCAGGGGATCGGCCTTTCGCAGCTCCCCGCCGTCGCCGTCGCGCCCGACGAGCTGGGCGAGTCCGCGGAAGGACCCGTAGTAGTTCCCGGCGTCGTGGTCCGCGTCGCTGTTGCACCGGCGGACGACGGAGCGGGACAGCGGGGGCAGCGACAGCATGGAGAGGGCCGCGCCCCACAGGGCGTCGATGCGGTTCTGATCCGAGGGGAACTCCAGGAGCCCCGCCAGCAGGAGGAGCAGGGCTCCCCGACGCTGGAGGGGGCTGGCGAGGTCCCGCCCGGTCTCCAGGTGCCCGGTGTCCAGGGCGCGCCACAGGGCCTCGGCGGCCACCAGCAGGCGCTTCAGCTCCTCGGGGGCGTGGGCGAGCCAGGAGTGGAACATCACGTCCACCGTCAGGCCGCCCGGGGCCAGGGGATCCGGCAGGTAGCGGCACAGGGCCGGGAGCCGCGGAAGGTCCTGCCGGGGGCCGTCCCGGCCGACGGGGACGTCCCGGGGCGGTTCCAGGTGGCTGTAGAACCCCGCCGCCTGGAAGGCGTAGAACGCCTCCGCCTGCCCCGGCAGGCCGTCCCAGATCTCCGAATACTGGGTCACCCGGTTCATGCTGCCCGCCGCCCATCCCAGCCCCCGGGCCGCCGCGCCGCCCACCCTCGAGGCGGAGACGCCCGGGTCCCGGGGTCGTGACGCATCGTCGAATTCTTGCGACAGCTCCACCAGTGTCAGGTCCAGGAACCCGTCGTAGTAGTCCGCCCTGCCGTCGTGGTTGACGTCCGTGTATCGCCCCACCACCAGGGGGTGGGCGGGACCGACGAACTGCACGAACTCGGGGAAACGTGCCTGGACGTGGTGCCACTGGGCCTTGCGGATCCGCTCGTCGATGTCCCGGTAGCCCTCGCCGGCGCTCATGCCCCGGAGGATGGCGACGAAGCAGTCGAGCCCCTCGGAGGCGACGACCTTCCCGCCGGCGCCGGTGCGGAAGTACGTGGAGTCCCACGACGAGTAGACGTCGGCACCCGGGAACAGGCGGCTGATGGCGAACCGGGTGGTCAGCCCGGCACACTGGGAGTTGACCATCAGCTTGAAGCCGACCTGCCGCACCTGGGACAGGGACGCCTGCATGTCGAAGGCGCCGAGCTGGGCGTGGCGGTTGATCATCGTGCCGGCGAAGAACGCCTCGCCCATCTCGAAGTTCTCGTCCCGGGGGCTCGCCGCGCGGGCGAGCACCTGGATGGCCTCACCGGCGGGGGTGCGGAACGGTGCCTCGAAGGCGCGGTAGTGGGAGCCACCCCAGCCCGGCGGCTCGGGGGCCCCCTCGGGGACGGAGATCTCCTTGAAGCCGTAGCGACCCGTCAGGATCTCGCACTCTCCGGCGTGGAAGTCGTGGGCGGAGGCCATGGCGAAGCGCCACGGTCCCGTCAGCTCGGCGTAGGGGGGCGACGTCCTCACCAGCGAGCGGAGCAGCTCCCTCACCCGGGCGCGGTGGGCCTCGGTCAACGCGGGGGCGCGCATCTGGAGGAGCTGGATGGCGTGGGAGCGCAGGGAGGGGAAGGCGGTGGCGTGGTCCGCCTCGGCGTCGATCAGGGCGAGGATCGCGGTGGCGGCGGCGTCCGCGGGCTCCCGGAAGTCGGGGTCCCGGAGCGACGTGGCGACGACGTGGGACAGCACTGTGAGACACGCGGAACGCGCCTGAGCCGCGCGGGCCGGGTCCCCGATCGCCTCGGCGCCCCCCACCCGGGCGTCCGACAGGACGGTGCCCACCTGGTCCAGCAGGCCCCGGGCCTGGCGCGCGTCCAGGCGCTCCGGGCGCTGGGGCTCGTCGGGGTGGAACGCGCTGGGGGGGAAGAGGCGCTCGAAGCTGGAGGTGCGCCGGGACGACACCCACCGCGCGGCGGTGACCAGGACGTCCAGGGCGGCCATCCCCGCGGGCGGCGAGGCCCCGGCGTGGGCTCCGAGGCGGCCGTCGGGGAAGAGGTGGAGGGGGGCCGCGCCGGCGAGGCCGGCGGTCAGGTCCAGTGGCACGGGCCGCTCGGAGGAGTCCACCTCCCCCTTGGGGACGGTCCCGAGGCCCCTTCCCCCGATCGCCCGCAGCGTGCGGCGCACGGCGCGGCGCCCCGGGAACAGCACCAGCGTGCGCCGGCCCTCGGACGCCCGGAGGGTCGCGAGGTCATCCCCACCGGGGAGGGCGTCCAGCAGTACGTGGTAGTCGCGGTCGCCCGCCAGCAGCAGGTGGACGCCCTCGCCCCCGCGCTCCGCCTCGAAGTGACGGGCGGCGTCGGAGCCGGCGGCGCGGACGGCGGCGGGCAGGTCCAACGTCCCTGCGGGTGAGAACAAACGGACGATCAGCGGGTTCGACACGTCTCCCTCCCTCGGGCGGGCGCGGGGATCGCGGCGTGGGGGATCCCCGGCGCGGCGCCGGTGGGTGAGGGTAGCACGAGGGCCCCCAGCGGATCCGACCCGGCAGACCTCAGGGAGGAAGGACGCCCTCGGCCTTCAGGCCCTCCAGCGCCTGCCGGGCCGCGTCCTCCCCCCACCGCTGGCCGGCGGCCATGGACTCCTGGGTCACGGCGGGCAGGATGGCCACCAGCTTCCGGCCGACGGGGGTTCGGTAGAAGGTGACGAGCTCGCGCACGTCCTCGATGGTGAGGTGCCGCGCGTAGACGTCCACGACCTCCTCCGTCAGCCTCTCCATGTCGAGGCGAGCGCGGAACGCCTGCCAGAAACCCTCGGGGGCACCTGGGATACCCTGGGCCATGGACTGGATGAGCTGGTCGGCCACCTGGCTCGCCAGGGCCCCGGCGCCCGTCAGCTCCAGGAGATCCCGGATCTCGGCCCGCAGCGCCTCGTCGCCGGTGGGCGCGGCGGCGAGGCGGGGAGGACCGGAGGGGGGCGGCTGGCCCGCGCGGGCCTTGGGGGCGGCCCCGCCGTGGATGACCGCGGCGAAGAGGGCGATGGCGAGGAAGCGGGAGGAAGGCAAGGGACCTCCGGGGCCGGACCGGGGGGAGGCGGCCGACCTGGAGGGATCCTACACCCGGACGGGGCGGGAGGGATCTCCGCCGGGGCGCCCGGCACCCGGCGGGAGCGAAATGTAAAAGTGTTGGTGCCTGACACCCTGATTGGTGCCCACCCTGATTGGTGCCTGACACCCTGATCAGCCGAGGGTCCAGCGGGCCCGGAAGCCGGCGATGCCGGCGCCGTCGTGGCGGGACTGGGTCACGCGCAGCAGGAGGCGGCCCTGGCGGACGTCGTAGGGGGTGCCGGTCGCCAGGCTCCGGTACTCGTCGGGCCAGATCCCGAGGCCGATCCAGTACTCCCCCTCCAGCAGCTCGAACCGGTCGTAGGTGAGGGTCACGCGGAAGGCGCCCTCGACGGCGCCGATGTCGAGGCCGTGGCGGTACGTGTTGGATCCGTGGACCATCAGCCCGTCGTTCCGGTGGAACTGGACCCGGACCAGGGGGTTGGAGACCGGGCGCTCCGCGACGAGGTCCAGGACGATCTCCAGGGGCTGGCCGCAGGCGAGGTCAACCCCCTCGGGGTCCCGCTCGCCGTTCAGGGTGACGGAGGCGATGCGGACCTCCCCCGTGGGCTGCACCGGGGCCACCGGCGCCACGGCGAGTCCCTCCCCGATCCGGGAGCCGTCCCTCTCCACCCTCTCGACGTAGGCCCTCACCACCTCGTCGGGCGTGCCCTGGGCGGCGACGGAGCCCTGGTCCAGCCAGATCATCCGCTCGCACAGGGCGCCGATGTCCCGGATGGAGTGGGTCGCCACCACCACCGCGCAGCCTCGGGCCTTGAGCTCCCTCACCTTCGCCAGCGCCTGGCGCTGGAAGGAGAGGTCGCCGGCCGCCAGGACCTCGTCGATGACCAGGACGTCGAAGTCCAGGTGGGACACGATGGCGAAACCGAGGCGGATCGCCATGCCCGTGGACCAGGTGCGGATGGGCCGGTCGATGAAGCGTTCCAGGCCGCTGAAGGCCACGATGGGGTCGAAGCGGCGGCGGACCTCGGCGGTGGGGAGGCCCTGGAGCTGGGCGCGGAGGTACACGTTGTCGCGCCCGCTCAGCTCCGCGTGGAAGCCGACGGAGGCGTCCAGCAGGGCGGCCACCTGGCCGACGCGCTCGATCCGGCCCTCGGTGGGGCGCAGGGTCCCCGCCAGCAGGCGGAGCAGCGTGGACTTGCCGCTGCCGTTGGCGCCGATGGCCGCCAGGGCCTGGCCCGACGCCACCGTGAACGCGACCCGGCGCACCGCCCAGAACGCGTCGGCGGGAGGCGCCGCGAACGGCACCAGGGCCTCGCGGATCCGGTGATGGGGGTGGCGGTGGATCCGGAAGCGCTTCGAGACCCACTCGCAGACGAGACCTCCGGCCACGGCCTGCCTATCCCCACCGCGGCGGGCGACGGGTCGCGGACGGGTGCGGGCGCGGAGGCCACGGCAGAACCGGCGCCCGAGCCTCCATGAGAGCGTGCCTCACCCGCGCCCCCTCACCCCTCGGAGCGCTTCGTCGGGTAGACCGCGAGGGTGACCGCCAGCCGGCCCTCCGCGTCCTTGCGGGGCGGGAGGACCTTCACCGTCACCCCGTCGTAGGGCCCCTCCCCAGCGACGAACTCGCACCGCTCCGTCGCCTGAGCGTCCCGCGGGGCCTGCCAAGGGTCCCCGCTCTTCCCGAGGACCGCGGCCACCGTCGCGCACGTCGCCATCCCCCAGGTCGCGGCGTCGTCGGCGCCCCCGGATCGGGCCATGACGTTGACCCACGTACCCGCCTCGCCCTCCCCGCCCCGCTCGACGTGGGGGTCGAGGGCGAAGTGCTTCTTGCCGAGGGCCGTGGCGCACCACTCCCGTCCGAAGGTCCCCCCCTCGGGCGGCGCGGGCGCGCACTCGCTCCACGCGTCGGAGAACCCGTCCCGGGCCGAGGCCAGCACGTCCGGGAGGCCCTTCTTCAGGGCGGCGATCCGCAGGCTCACCTCCTGCAGCAGGGCCTCGTTCGTGGGGCTCTCCTTGCTCGCGCCCCCCTCGAAGGTGCCCGCGCGGACCACGAAGGCGCGGGGCGACGTCCGCACGAGGACGCCGTGCCCGTGGGGCCTGCCCCCCACGAACCCCCCCTCGTAGCGGTCGCCGTCGGCCAGCGTCGCCACGCCGAAGCCGTCCTGGCAGTCCCCCTTGCCGCACTCGGCCACGGCGGCCAGCGCGGGGAGCTGCCCGCCGTCCGCGGAGGCCGCGGCGAGGGCCATCGACGCCAGGAAGATCGGGAGTACCGCTGGGATGCCGGTCATGGTGACCCCGGGGATGAGCCCGGGGAAGCCGCGGGACCCACCGAGCAGGGAGGCTCGCCCCACCGGGGATCCGATGTCAAGGTCCGGCTCCCGATGCCCGGCGGCGCGCGCCCCCATCGCCTCAGATCCACTCCCCCAGCTCGTCCCTCACGGCGCGGGACAGGGCCACGCCCAGGCCGAGGACCACCGCCGCGAAGGCCGCCGCGTAGAGGGCGCCCGTCGGCTCGGGCCAGCGGCCGATCAGGATCAGGTCGCGGTAGGCCTCGACGATGGGGACCATGGGGTTGAGGTCCACCAGCCACCTCATGGAACCGGGGACGAGGTGGGCGGGGTAGACCACCGGCGTCGCGAAGAACCACAGGATCAGGGCCGCCTGCACCGCCGGCCCCACGTCCCGGGACATGGCGTGCAGGTGGGAGGTCACCAGGGCGAGACCGGCGTTCATGGCGAGCTGCACCGGGATCACCAGCGCCAGGGCCGGGGCGAGGCGGGAGGGCCCGGCCCCGTAGAGCCAGGCGAACAGCAGGAAGACCGCCAGCCCCACCAGGGTCTGGAGCAGCGACGAGAGGGCGATGGTCGCGGGCAGGAGGGGCGGCGGGATGGGGACCTGGAGCAGCAGGTTCCGCCGGTCGGTGAGGCTCGTGACCGCCCGGCTCACGGCGTCCTGCATCGCCAGCCAGGGCAGGAGGCCCGCCACGAGGTACACCCCGAAGCTCCCCTCCCCGGGCCGCGCCCCCATGCGGATCTCCAGCGTCAGCGAGAAGACCAGGATGTACACGCCGATGGAGACCAGGGGCAGGCCGACGGCCCACAGCACCCCACCCAGGGAGCCGGCGAAGCGGGACGAGAGGTCCCAGCGGATCAGGTGGCCCACCGTCCGCCGGTGCAGCCACGCGGCCCACAGGGCGTGGATCGCGCCCCTCACGCCAGCGGCCTCAGGTGGGCCTCGGGGGAGGCGACCCGGAAGGGACAGGCGCGGCACGGCTCGGGGAAGGCGCCGCCGCCCCCGCCCCGGCTCGCCCGGCGGAAGGCCCGCGGCCCCTCGGAGTTCCACAGCGCCCGGACGTCCCCCTCCCCCAGGCGCCCCGCCGGCAGCCCGTACCGGCCGTTCTTGAACGCCGAGGCGCAGCAGGCCCGGACCTCCCCGTCGTGGAGCACGAACAGGGTCTCGAAGGGCTGGCGGCAGCCGGGGTCTTCGTCCCCCGGGAGGGGGGGCAGGCGCAGGAACAGGCCGCGGCGGACCGCCCGCCGCCGGGCCTCCCCGAAGGCGCGGCGGGCGACGCCGGGGTGGCGGAACAGGCTCTGGTCCGCGAGGGCGGGGTCGTAGACCTTGATGTGGAAGGCGTGCACGCCGAGGGCCCCCCGGGCCGCGGCGAGGTCCACCAGGTCGGGGAGCTCCAGGACGTTGTCCCGCTGGGCCACGAAGTTGAGCTGGAGCTCGGGGCGGAACCCGCCGTGGCGGGCGCGCGCCCCCGCCATCGCCTCCATCCAGGCCAGGTAGGCCTGGAGGGGCAGGCCGCGCAGGGCCCGCAGCGTCTCGTCCCGGGCGCCGTCCATCGAGAGGATCACCCGGTCCAGGCCCGCCTCGGCGAGGTCGGCGATCAGCGCCTCCGTCAGCGCCGCCCCGCCGGTGGTGAGCACGCAGCGGCAGCCGAAACCCTTGACGGCGCGCACGATGGGCAGGAGCAGGGGGCCGTGGGTGGGATCGCCGTACCCCCCGAGGAGCACCTCTTCGGCCGCCTCCAGCAGGGGGGCGATCTCCAGCAGCGCCGCGGGGGGCGTGTCCCCCGGGCGGTTGGCCCGCCGGTCCCACACCCGGTGGCCGCAGGACCGGCAAGGCAGGGAGCAGCGGTTGGTGACCTCGAGCTGGACCACCCGGGGCAGGGCCGTCAACACCTCGGCGCCGTCGGACTGCTCCCTCGCCAGCAGCTCCGCGTTCCGCCTCTTCTCCGCCGACGCGCTCGGGATCATGCCCCCACCCTCGCTACGGCCCACCCACCGGGATCCCCTCCTGGCGAAGCCAGCGCAGGAACTGCTGCACCCGCTTTCGGCGGAAGGAGTGGTTGTTGTAGCCCCGGTCGAACCAGCGCTCCCGGAACCCCGGGCCCCCCAGGGTCACCCCCAGGCGCCCGGGCTCGGCGCCCAGGCGCGAGGCGGCCAGCAGCGGCACCGGCCCCACCCGGGAGACCCCGGCGATGGCCTCGCGGTGGGCCAGCAGGAAGTCCCGGGTGGCCTGGAGGTCGTCGTCGTCCGCCCCCGGAAGCCCCACCGACAGCCCCACCCGGCACTCGATCCCCGCCCCGTGGACCCGGTGGATCAGCGCGGCGGCGGCGGCGGCGGTGAAGCCCTTCTCCAAGCGCTCCAGGTCGCCGTCCGAGGCGGACTCCAGGCCGACCTCCAGGGCGCGGCACCCCGAGGCCCGCAGGCGAGCCAGGAGCGCCGCGTCCAGCCCCTCCCGCACCGAGACCCGCCCCGTCCACCGCAGGGGCCAGGGCAGGGAGGCCACGGCGTCGGCGGCACCGGCGAGGGCCCCCAGGTCCGAGTCCAGGGCCAGGTCCTCGAAGCGGAGGTCGCCGACGCCGTAGGTCTCCACCAGGAAGGTCACCTCCCGGCCGAGGTGGGCGGGGGAGCGGGCGCGCGACGCCCGGGCACCGGCGAGGTCGGGGCAATGGAGGCAGCGGCGGTCGCAGCCACGGCCGAGAAGGACCGAGGCGGTCCCGAAGCGGGAGAGCCCCCACTCCGCGTATGTCGGGAACGGCAGGCGATCCAGGTCCGCCGGAGGCACCGGCCGGGCCACGCCGTCCACCCCCGCCCGCAGCCCGGGGCACGCCGCCAGGGGGCGGCGGGCGGCAAGGGCCCGGGCGGCGTGGAGCAGGGCGGGCTCGGCGTCGCCCGCGACGTAGGAGACCGCGACCCCGGACGCTGAGATCCGCTCCCGGCACTCGGAGTGGGCGGCGGCGGATCCGAAGCAGATCACCGGCCCCGGGGGGCGCGCCCGGTGGAGCAGGTCGGCGACCCACGAGGCGGTCCCCCGGGAGGCGCGGACCAGCACCGGGACCGCCGGGGCGGCGACGAGGCGCGCCGCGACCCCGGACGCCGTGGGGGCGGGTCGGCCCGGGATCCCCGCCCCGGCGTCCAGGACCTCCAGCTCCGCCCCCGCCAGCGAGAGGAGGGCGGCGACCGAGCCGCTCTCGGGACAGGGTCCAGCCCCCTCGGGCCTCGGGCCCTGCACCAGGACCAGGCGGAGCCCCCCGGGCAGGGGATCCGGCGGGCGGGGGGGCCAGGGGGCGGAGGGACGCGGAGGGCCGGGCGCCGGCCGACGCGAGAGCCTTTCCTCAGCACTCCCGGACACTTCCAGGAGGGGGGGCCCTCCCCCGGGGGGAGGGACGAGGCGGGGGACGCCGTCCCGGCGGCGGCCGATGGCCGGCTTCCATGCCGGGGCGCGGGCGGGGTCCGGCCACCCCCGCCCGAGGGCCACGCCCAGCGACGCGGCGCCGGGATCCGGGGCGACGAGGTCGCAGGCGGCGGCGAGGGCGGGGGGCACGGCGCCGGGGCAGGCGGCGACGATGGCCGCCCCCGGGGCGTGGGCGCGGAGCCAGAAGGCCAGGTCCGTCGCCGCCCGGACGCGGTCCTCCCGGGCGTCCACCAGGAAGGGGCCGGGGTGCAGCGAGAGGGCGGCGGCGGCGAGGCCCCGGGCCGGGGGCCCCGAGACCTGGGCAGCCACCAGCCCGGCGAGGGGATCCCCTCGCCAGCCGACCTCCGCGGCGCGCAGCAACCGGGCCTCCGCCGCGGGCGCGGCGGCGTCGGGCGCGGGGACCAGGACCAGGACTTCGGGGGCGGAGGGGGCGGTCATGGACGGGCGCAGTGTAACGCCTTCCCGGCCGGGACGGGTCCCGGGGGCACGGCCGGGTCCGGAAACCGCTAGGATGGCCGCGGTCCCCGATGCCGCCGCCTACGCCCCCCGCCTCCCGCTCCGCCCTCGCCGTGCCGGCCCTGTCGGCGCTGCTGGCCCTCGTGGTCGGGGGGCGGATGCTCCTCCGTCCCCCCGCGGACGGCAGCCGGCTCCCCACCGGTCTCGACGTGGTGCTGGTGACCCTGGGCTCGGCCCGGACCGACCTGGTCGGCGATCCCGCGGCGCCGGGCCTCGCGGGGTTCTTCACGGAGTCCGTGCCCTGCGACCTCGCCCTGGCCACCGGCACCTGGACGACCCCCGCCCTCGCCAGCGCCCTGACCGGCCAGTTCCCCCGGACCCACGGGCTGGGCCCGGAGGGGACCTCCCTGCCCCCGGACAGCCCCACCCTCGCCGCCGTCCTCGCCGCCCGCGGCTACGCCACCGCCTCGTTCCTGGGGGAGTACGGCTACCCCCGGGGCTCGGGCCTGGAGCGGGGCTTCGGCACCGCCCTCTCGCAGCCCTCGGACGGGGAGACGGTGCTCCGGGCCGGGGAGTGGCTGGCCTCCGTGCCCCGGGACCGCCGGGTGCTGCTCCACGTCCACCTGGGGGGCCTCGGCGTGCCCTACGGGCCGTCGTCCGCCGATCCGGAGTACGTGGGGCCGCTGCGGGACCGGGAGATCGACCAGGGCTTCGTCGAGGGCACCGCCTTCGGGCGCTGGCATCCGCCAGGGCCTTACCCGGGCGCCGCGGGGGGGGAGCCGGTGGACCTGACCCCCCGGGACGCCGCCCACGTCACCGCCCGCTACCGCGCCCAGGTCCCCGAGCTGGACCGCGCCTTCACCGACCTGCTGGCGACCCTCGCCCGGGCGGGTAGGTCCCGCGCCCTCGTCGCCGCCGTCGGGCTCCACGGTGAGGGCCTCGGGGAGAGGGGCTTCTTCGGGCCGGGCTACGGACCCTACGAGGAGATCCTCCGGATCCCCCTCGCCCTCCGCTTCCCCCCGGGGACCGTCACCGTGCCCCGGATCGGGGCCGCCGACCTGGTGGACCTGGTGCCCACCGTCCTGGACGTCCTGAACGTCGATCCGCCCCCGGGCATCGAGGGACGCAGCCTGGTCCCCCTGCTGGAGGGATGGGCCCAGGGGGACCTCGCCCCCCACCACTTCGCCGGTGGGCCCGAGGCGGCCTCGGTCCGCACCCGGGACTGGAAGCTCGTCCGCCGCTCGGAGGCGGTGGGGGGGGAGCGGGAGCCGAAGGAGCTGTACAACCTCCAGGAGGACCCGGGGGAGCGGTGGAACCTCTACCGGCGGGACTCTCCCCTCGGCCCCGTCGGGAGGGAGCTCGAGGCCGCCCTCGGGCTCTACCTGGAGGATGGGGCGGCGGGAGCCGCCGCGCCCGGGGAGACCGAGGCGGCTTCGGAGTCCCGCGGCCGGGGCGCGTCCCCCTGACCTTCCCCTGCGGGGGGGCGCCCCCGCGTGCAAGGACCCGCACCGTTCGGGAGGAGCCATGGTGAAGCTCGAGGTCGTGGGAATGAAGGAGATCCAGGCCGTCTTCGACGTGATCGACGACATGGGGATCTCCCGTGAGGACGTGGAGATCCCCCTCACCCCCCGGGACCCGGGGGGCGTGTCGGTGGTCAAGGGGCGCCGCCTGCGGATCGTGATCCCCGAGACCGTCCCCGCCGAGGAGTGGTGCGAGGGGCTGGAGGACCTGATCCGGGCGGCCTACGGGGAGTAGCGGGACCGGGCACCCGCGACCGTCCCCGACGCCGCGAAGTCACCGCATCGTCGCTTGTCCCGGCCGGCCGGCGCGTGATAGTGGAATGCAGCCCTGGCTCCGGCGCGTCGGCCGGTGCCCCCCCGCGGACGAGGTCACGCCCATGTCTACGCGCAAGCCGATCCCGCCCCCCCAGCCCGACTCCATCGATCGCCGCGTCGCCCTGAAGGGGCTGGCGGCCCTCGGGATCGCCCAGGGCCTGCCCCTGGGCGGGTGCACCCCCGGGGAGGAGCCCGAGGGGAGCCCCGACGACGACTCGTCCCCGGACCCGAGCCCTGGCACCATCGACACCATCGTCATGGTGATGATGGAGAACCGCACCTTCGACCACTTCTTCGGCCACCTCTCGCTGGAGCAGGGCCGCGAGGACGTGGACGGGCTGCGGCCGGGCATGTCGAACCCCGACCTGGAGGGAGTCCCCGTCGAGCCCTTCTACCTGGAGGAGGCGTGCTCCCAGGACCCTCCCCACGGCTGGGACTCCTCCCACGACCAGTGGAACGAGGGGCTGAACGACGGGTTCGTGGAGCAGCACTCCGAGGACGTGGGGGCCGCGGAGGGGCGGAAGGTCATGGGGTACTACCGCGAGGCGGACCTCCCCGTCCACCACGCCATCGCCCGCTCCGGCGCCCTCTGCCAGAAGTGGTTCGCCTCGGTCATGGGCCCCACCTGGCCCAACCGGCTCTACGGCCACGCCGCCCAGTCCCAGGGGATGAAGTCCAACGACTTCCCCGACAACCCCGACGGCGCCTTCGGCTTCACCTGCCGGACGATCTGGGACCAGCTCACCGAGGCGGGGATCTCCTGGGCCTACTACTACTCGGACCTGCCCTTCCTGGCCCTCTTCGGCACCATGGCCGAGGAGGCCACCGAGCACTTCCGGCCCCTGGAGCGCTACTTCGAGGACGCCGCCGCGGGCGCCCTGCCCCAGGTGGTCTGGGTGGACCCCGCGTTCTCGCTGAACGACGACCACCCGCCCCACCACGTCGGGCTCGGCCAGATGTTCGTGGCGTCGGTGTTCCAGGCCCTGGCCAGCTCCCCCCACTGGGAGCGGTCCCTGTTCGTGCTGACCTACGACGAGCACGGCGGCTTCTTCGACCACGTCTCGCCCCCCGCCGTCGCCGACGACCGGGCCGACGAGGGCTTCGACCAGCTCGGGTTCCGCGTGCCCTCGTTCGTCGCCGGCCCCTTCGTGAAGGAGGGCCACGTCTCGGAGACCGTCTACGACCACACCTCGTGGATCAAGCAGACCCAGCGGATGTTCGGGCTCCCGCCCCTCACCCTGCGCAACGAGGCGGCGAACGACCTCCAGGACCTCATCGACGAGGACCGCCTGGCCCGCAACGAGCCGCGGCCTGCCCCCAAGCTGCCGGTGGTGGAGGTGACCGAGGAGGAGCTGGACGCCGCCTGCCGGATCCCCATCGACGACGACCTGCACCGGGCCGCCGACCGGGGATGGATCCCCGCCCACCTGGACCGCCGCAGCCTGCGCCGCCAGCTCCTCCAGGAGATCGGCGAGCGGGCGGAGCGGCTGGGGGTGGGGCGGATCGTGCGCCGGGGGGAGTGACCCGCCCCCGGCGGCGCGGGGCGGAATTCCCGCACGGCTGCTAGACTCCGCTGGACGCCGGGATCCTCGTCCCCGACGTCCCGGAGCCCCGGTGATGAACCGCGCCGCCCTCGCCGCCGCCCTGCTCGCCGCCCTCGCCGCCGCCGGCTGCAACCAGACCACCGTCGTCGACGCGCCCGACTCCCCGCCCGTGATCTCCATCGTCTTCCCCGCCGACGAGGCGGAGTTCGCCGAGGGCGAGGTCGTCACGTTCCAGGCCCGCCTGACCGACGACCGCGACCTCGCCGCCACGGAGATCTCCTGGTCCAGCAGCCTCGTCCCCGAGCCCCTGGACACCGCGCCCTCCGACGCCGACGGCGTGATCGAGTTCACGACGGTCGGACTGCCGCCGGGGCTGAACCTGGTCACCGTCCACGCCGTGGACGAGGCCGGGGGCTCCTCCCAGGACTCGGTGGCGGTGGCGATCCGGGCCCTGGAGGAGCTGGACGCCGACCGGGACGGGTTCGCCGCCAACGCCGGCGACTGCGACGACGCCGATCCGTCGATCTACCCCGGAGCCCCGGAGCAGGCCAACGGGGTCGACGACGACTGCGACGGCACCATCGACGAGGGCACCGTCCTGTACGACGACGACGGCGACGGCACCACCGAGTTGGAGGGGGACTGCGACGACGGCGACGCCGCCACCGGCCCCGGCGCCCCCGAGGCGTGCGACGGCGCCGACAACGACTGCGACGGGATCGTCGACGAGGACACCCCGTGCAGCGACGACGATGGCGACGGCTCCTCCGAGAACGGGGGAGACTGCGACGACGGGGATCCGTCGGCGTACCCCGGGGGCAGCGAGGTCGCCGACGGCGTGGACAACGACTGCGACGGCCACGTCGACGAGGACACCTGCGCCGCCGACTACGACGGCGACGGGTACTGCCCCGGCCGCGAGGTCGATCCCTCGTGCCCGGTGGAGACCTGCCTCGACGGGTCCGTGCCCGGGGACTGCGACGACGGGGATCCCTTCGTGAGCCCCTCCGGCGTGGAGACCTGCAACGGCACCGACGACGACTGCGACGGCACGACCGACGAGGAGGGGGCCGACTCCTGCTTCGAGTACTACGAGGACAAGGACGGTGACGGCTTCGGCGTGGGATCGCCCCGCTGCCTGTGCGCGTTCGAGGGGGACTTCCACGCCTTCCAGGGGGGAGACTGCTACGACTTCAACGGCGACGCCCACCCCGGCCAGCTCGCGTACTTCAACGCCCACCGCGGCGACGGGTCGTGGGACTACGACTGCGACGGGGGCGAGGGCCTGGAGCTCGCCGACCGTTACGACGGGGAGTGCGGCTTCTTCGAGGGGGGCGACGTGTGGGGCTGCGCCGTCGTCGGCCAGGGCTGGAGGGACGGCGTCCCCCCGGACTGCGGCGACAGCGCCGACTGGATCGACTCCTGCCACGGCTGCGACCTCTTCGACTGGAGCTGCGCCTGCGGGATCTACTGCTGCGACTACTCCGGCCCGACCCGCACCCAGGCCTGCCGCTGACGGCTCCCCCGGCGCGCCACCGGTGGTATCCTCCCCGCCGCGGCGGGGCCCGCCGGGACGCGGCGGCCCCGCGCCCGCCCCGGACCGCCCTTGAGCCTCCTCCACCGCCTGCTCCGCCTCGTCGGCGACGAGGAAGGCGCGCCCCCCGGCGGGCCGCCCCCCCCTCCCCTCCCCGAGGAGGCGGGGATCGACGTCGAGTCCCTGGTGGGGGCGTGGCGCGCGGCCCTGGCGGCGCGGGACGAGGGGGCGAGGCGCCTGGTCCGGGCCCTGCGGGAGGTGCCCGAGGGCGGGGCCGTGGACGTGGCGGGGCCCGTCGCGGGGATCCTGGGCGAGCTCCGGCGGGAGGTGGCCGCCCTGCGGGAGGAGGTGAGGCGGGGCGGGGCGATGGGCGCGGATCCCGAGGCGGCCCTAGCCCTGGAGGGGGAGGTCCAGCGGCTCCGGGAGGCGGAGGAGGCGGCCCTGGTGGATCTCGCCGCCGCCCGCGCCGCCGCCGAGGCGTCCGCGGCGGGGAGGGCGCGGTGGGAGGAGGAGGCCGCCCGGCGGGGGGAGGAGAGGGACGCCCTGGCCTCCAGGGTCCAGGAGCTAGCGGCGGCGATGGACCGCGCCGAGGCCGAAGCCATCGAGGCGCGGGACCGGGCCCGGGAGCTGGACGAGGGGACGCGGCGCCTCCGGGCGGAGCTGGAGGCCGCCGAAGGGGCGAGAGCGGCCCTTGAGGAGGGTCTGGCGGCCGCGACGGGGGGCCTCCGGGAGGCGAGGGAGGCGGCCCTGGCCCGGGCGGGGGAGGCGCGCCGGGCCCGGGAGGAGGCCGAGGGGGCGAGGCGGGCGGCGGACGAGGCGAGGAAGGCGACGGAGGCGGCCCGGCGGGAGGCGGAGGGGCTCCGGGCGCGTGTCGCCGCGGCGGAGGCGGGGCGAGGCGCGAGCGGGGCCGAGGTGGAGGACCTCCGGAGGGAGAGGGACGAGGCGAGGGAGGCGCTGCGGGCCGCGGAGGAGGAGCGGGAAGCCGGCGACGCTCGCGTCGCCGCCCTGCGGCGGGAGAGGGACGACGCCCGGCAGACCCTGGCGGCCACGATGGAGGCGCTGGGGGCGGAGGAGGAGCGGCGGAAGGCCCTGGAGGTCCAGGCCGACGGGCTGCGGCGGGCGCAGGACGAGGCGGAAGCCCGGCTGGGGGTGGAGCGGGAGTCGCGGCGTGGGGCCCTGGCCGCGGCGGCGGAGGGCGAGAGGGACAGGGATCGCCTCGCCGAGGCGCTGCGGGTGGCGTTGAAGGAGAGGGACGCGGCGGCGGCGGCGGCCGCGGACGCGGGGCGCCACCGGGCGGAGGCCGCGGGTCGGGGGGAGGCCGCCATCCTGGAGCTGGACTCGCTCCGCGCCCAGGGGGAGCGGCTCCGCGCCGCGCGGGACGAGGCGGCGGGGGAGGTGGAGCGGCTCCGGGCCGAGCGGGACGAGGTGGCGGGGAGGGCGGAGCGCCTCCGGGCCGAACGGGACGCGGCGGCGGGGAAGGCGCAGCGACTCGGCGCCGAGCGGGACGAGGTGGAGGCGAGAGCGGAGCGCCTCCGCGCCGAGCGGGACGAGGTGGCAGCGAATGTGGAGCGCCTCCGCGCCGAGCGGGACGCGGTGGCAGCGATTGTGGAGCGCCTCCGCACCGAGCGGGACGAGGTGGCGGCGAGGGCGGAGCGACTCTCCGCGGACAGGGATGCCGCGACGGCGAGCGCGGAGCACCTCCGCGCCGAGAGGGACGCGGTGGCAGCGAATGTGGAGCCCCTCCGCGCCGAGCGGGACGCCGCGACGGCGAGCGCGGAGCGCCTCCGCGCCGAGCGGGACGCGGTGGCAGTGCGGGCGGAGCGGCTCCGCGCCGAGAGGGACGAGGTGGCGACGAGGGCGGAGCGGCTCGCCGGGGAGAGGGACGCGGCCCTGGCGAGGCTGGAGCCCGCCGCCCGGGAGCGGGAGGCCCTCCTCGCGCGGGTGGAGCGGCTCGCCCGGGAGAGGGACGCGGCCCTGGCCCGCTCCCCGCGGCAGGCTCCCGGAGCGCCTGCCGGTACCCCCGCCGCGACCGAGCCCCCCGCCGCCGGCTTCGGGAGGGTGCCCGAGGGCGAGGCCGTCCGCCGCCCGCCCCCTCCTCCCCCCGTCCGCCTGGGCCCGGCGACGGGACGCCCCGCCGAGCCTCCCCGCCCCTTCGACAACTCCACCGGGCGGATCTACACCGCCCGGAAGGACGTGCCCGACGAGCCCGCGGAGGAGGGCCTCTCCGACCGGCTGAAGCGGCTGATCGGGCGCAGGTGAGGCCGCCGCCCCCAACCCCGCCCCCGCTCCGGACACCGGCGAAACGGGCGAGCCCGCCCCGGCCCCTGTTGGTCCTCCCGGGGGCCGGACCGGGCGGCCGGACGCTGCGCCTGCGCCTGCGCCCCGGCCGGGTGGCGGCCCTGCTGGCCATCCTCGCCGTCCTGGCCATGGGCGCGGGCGCGGCGCTGGCGTGGGTCTCCGCCGGGGACTCCGCCGCCCTCGCCGACGAGAACCGGGGCCTGCGGGCGGCGCTGGCGGCGCTGAACGACCGCCTGGGCCGGTGGGAGGGAGGCGCTTCGGCTCCCCGGGGCCCGGTCGGCCCGGACGCCGGGGTCGCGCCGGGGGGCGTCCCGCCCCGGATCCGGGTGGCGGTGGCGAGGGACGGGTCGGCCCTGGCGGTGGCGGCCCCGGGCCTGAGCTACGGCGGGACGGCGATCGGAGGGGGCGAGGTGGTGGTGGAGCGCCGCGGGGACGCTCTGGCCCTCCGGGGGGGCGGTCCCCTCGCCGCCGGGACCCCCTTCGCGTCGGCGTCGGGACCGGTGCGGGTGGCGGGCCAGGCGGCCCCCGGGGATGTGGCGTTCCACCCCACCGCCGACGGCGGCCTGGTGGCGGTGGCGGAGGTGGAGATCGAGCGCTACGTCGCCGGCGTGCTGGCGGCGGAGATCCCCAGGGGCTGGGAGGCCGCGGCGCTGGGGGCCCAGGCGGTGGCGGCCCGCACCTACGCCCTGTGGCGCCGGGCGGGGGCCCCGGGCCCCTTCGACGTGGAGGGCACGACGGCGGACCAGGTCTTCAGCGGAGAGGAGCCCGAGGCTTGGGCGACGGCGGCGGCGGCGGCGACCCGGGGCATGGTGCTCGTCGACCGGGGCCGTCCCGCGGCGGCCTACTTCCACGCCGCCTGCGGGGGGAGGACCGAGGACGCCCGGGCGGTGTGGCCGGACCGGGAGGCCCCGTCGTTCCCGCCGGTCCTCTGCGGCCGCTGCGCGCGATCCCCCTTCGCCTCGTGGACGGTGACGGTGGACGCCGGCGAGCTGGGCGCGGCCCTCGCCCCGGCGGGCCTCGGACCGGGCCCCACGACCGGACTGCGGGTGGCGGGCGAGACGGCCACCGGGCGGGTCGCGGAGGTGGTGGCGACCGCGGGGGGCCGGGAGGCCCGGATCCCCGGCAACGAGCTGCGGCGCCTGCTGGGCTACGGCCGCCTCCGCTCCACCTCGTTCGCCGTCCGCGCCGACGGGCCCGCCTTCACCTTCAGCGGCACCGGCGCCGGCCACGGCGTCGGCCTCTGCCAGTGGGGAGCCCGGGGCTTCGCCCGGGAGGGCCTGGAATGGCAGCGGATCCTGGCGGTCTACTACCCGGGCCTGGAGCTCCGGCGGGCGTACTGAGCGGTCCGCCTCCCCCTCGGCGCCCTCCCGCGCTATGCTCCGCCCCATGGCAGGACGAGGGACGACGCGGACCTGGATCGCCGCCCTGGGGCTGGCGTTGCTGGCCGGCCCCGCGGGCGCGGAGGAGGCGCCGTCGGTCCACCGCGACGCGATGCTCCGGCACTGGAACGATCCGCCCTTCAACGCCCGGACTCCGCCTACCCCCCCTCCCTCCCCGGCACCCAGGGGGATCTCCTCCACCCGGGTCTTCGGCTACCTGCCCTACTGGTCGGACGACTACCTGCCCCTGCGTTGGGACGTCCTCACCGACGTCGCGTGGTTCGCGCTGTCCCTGGGCACCGACGGGCGGATCGAGAGCGAGCACGGCTGGGGAGAGGAGGGCAGCTTCGCGTTCGTGGAGCACGCCCGGGCCCAGGGCGTGCGCTCCCACCTGACCGCGGCCCTCTTCGGGGGCTCGGAGCTGGAGGATCTCTTCGCGTCCCCCACGGCGCCGGGGACGGCCATCGCCTCCATCCTCGACGCCGCCGAGCAGGTGGGGGTGGACGGCGTCAACGTGGACTTCGAGGGGCTGCCCTCGGGGAACCGCGACGACTTCGTGGACTTCGTCGTCGAGTTCAGGGCCGAGACCCTGGCCCGGGGGATGGAGCTCTCGCTGGCGATGCCCGCGGTGGACTGGGGCGGCGCCTTCGACTACGACGTGCTCGCCGAGAACACCGACGGCCTCTTCATCATGGGTTACGGCTACCACTGGAGTGACGGCGATCCCGGCCCGGTCGCGCCTCGGGACGGGGGAGGGATCTGGGGCGCCTACTCGCTGTCCTGGACCATCGCCGACTACCTGGAGTGGGGAGGCGAGTGGAACCGGGGGAAGATCGTCCTGGGCCTGCCCCTGTACGGCTACGACTGGCCCAGCGCCTCCCACGCCGTGCCCGGCGACGCCACCGGGACCGGGACGGCGGTGACCTACGCCGCCACCGGGGCGGGCGCGCCCGGCGACCTGTGGGACGCCACCACCAGCACCCCCTACCGGCTCTACGACGACGGCGGGGCACGGCAGCTCTGGTACGACGACGCCACCAGCGTGCTCGCCAAGGCGGAGCTGGTGCCGGAGCACTCCCTGGGCGGAGTGGGCTTCTGGGCGCTCGGGTACGACGGCAACGACCCCGCCCTCTGGGATCCCCTGGCCGCGCTCCTGGAGGAGCCGAAAGAGGACGACGAGGAACCCGGCGACGACGACTCGGCGAGCGAGGAGGCCGAGGGCCCCGTCCCCCGGGGGGATGCGCTCGTGCCCGCGGGCGGGGAAGATCCTCCCCCTTCCCCCCGGGGCCCGGATCCCCCCGCCGCGAGCGAACCGTACCAGGGCTGCCGGTGCGCCGCGGAGGGTCGCGGCGTTCCGCCGGCCTGGGGATCCCTCCTGCTGGCGCTGGCGGCCCGCCGCCGCGGCGGCGTCCGCGCCGTCGGCTGGGGGCGAGGGGCCGCCCCTACTTCCGCTCCAGCCACCGCATGGAGAAGACCTCCTCCACCAGGTCCACGCCGAACTTCAGCTCGGTGAACACGATCACCGTGCGGGATCCCTTCTTGAGGGCGTCCGCGATCTCCATCCGCGCCGGGAAGCGGCGTCCGCCGGGGTACTCCCTGATCTCCGACATCGTCCAGGTCTTGAGCAGCATCCCCGACAGGGCGTACAGCTCCTGCTTCAAGGGGATGTACAGCTCCTGGTCGATCCACGAGACTCGCTTCGGGTAGGTGAGGGACGGGTCCCGGGCGGTCATCTCCAGCTTCCACACCGGCCGGCCGTCCACCACGTCCTCGCCGGTCACCTTCGCGTCGTAGCGCTCCCGCAGCGCCGAGGCCGACAGCATGTCCTCGTAGGACACGTCCGATCCCATCATGCCCTGGCGGAGCATGTGACCGGAGATCTTCTGGGTGCGGTCGATGCTGGGGAGGTAGGTCCACATCTCTTCCCCCAGCTTGAGCATCCGGGTGCCCTTGTCCCGGGCGGGGGACAGGTACTCCATGGCCGAGTCGCTCTCCCCCCGGCCGTAGCTGACCATCGAGTAGGAGCGGGTGCGCTTGCCGCTCTCCACCGTCATCGTCATCGTCGCCGTGCGGGTCTCGTACACCAGGTTGGCGTCGATCTTCGACAGGATGGCCTCCGCCGTGGGGAGCCCCGCGGCCCGGGCCGGGGGAGCCGCCCACAGCGAGGCGAGGAGCGCGAGGAGGGGCGCGAGGAGGACGGCTCGCATGGATCACCTCTCGTGGCGCATGGCGGCCACGGGCTGGATGGAGGCGGCGCGCAGCGCGGGGAGGGCGCTGCCCACCACCGCCATCGCCAGCCCCAGGAAGAAGCTGCCCACCATCGTGCCCGGGGTCAGGCGGGCGTAGAGGGTCGCCGAGATGGGGAGCTGCTCGCTGAAGTTGGACGTGAGCTGCTCGCTCAGGGTGAGGCCGTGGTGCGAGAGCCACCACGCCGGGAGCGAGCCCAGGGCCACCCCCACGATCCCCCCGAGGACGGCGATGGCCGCCGCCTCCCCCACGAACAGGGCCACCGCGCCCGCCCGGGTCAGGCCCATCGCCCGGAGCACCCCCACCTCCCGGGTCCTCTCCAGCACCGACATCATCATGGTGTTCCAGACCCCGAGGCCGGCGAGGAAGACCACGATGAACACCAGGAACCCCTGCACCGCCCCGATCGTCTTCACCATGCCCGCCCAAGGCTCGCGGACCGTCCACGGCTGCACCGTGAGCCCCGCGGCGGCGGGCAGGGCGGAGATCCCGGCGGCGATCCCGGGGGCGTCGTCGTGGTGGCCGCCGTAGATCAGCACCTCCGTCGCGCCCTCGGGGATGTCCGCGAGCCAGCGCATCTTGGGGAGGGGCAGGAAGACCTGGCGGTCCAGCAGGGCGTTGCCGCCCCGGGTGATGCCCACCAGCGTCCCCTTCACCGGCGACAGGGATCCGTCCTGGGTGGTCCCGAGCACGACGACCTCGTCGCCGAGCCGGGCGCCGGCGCGCCGGGCGAGGGTGGCCCCCAGCACCAGCTCGTCCGCCCCCTCCTCGAACCACCTCCCCTCGGCGAGGCTCGCGTCGGCGTCCATGCGCTCGGTGAACCACTCCCTGGGGGCGCCTACGGCGAGGCCGAAGACGTCGCCGATCTCGTCCCCGACGGTGAGGGTGACGCCGGCGGTGATCCGGGGGTAGATCCCCAGGACACCCGGCGCTCCCCGGGCCTGCTCCACCAGGGGGCCGGTGTCGGGGATGTTCTCGTAGAGGGGCATCAGGGCCTCGCGAGCGGCGAACTCGGGAGCGACCACCCGGACGTGTCCCGAGGCGTCGGTGCCCTGCTCCAACATCTGCGAGAAGATCCCCTCGACCCACGCCAGGGCCACCACCAGCAGCGAGGTCCCCGCCACCACCATCCCCGCCGTCAGCAAGGTGCGGGTGGGCTTGCGGGTGGCGTTGCGGGCGGCGAGGCGGACGAGCGAGGATGACCTCATGCTGCCCTCACGGCCTCGGCGGGGGCCATCCGGGAGGCCGACCGCGCGGGCCAGGCCGAGGCCAGCAGGGCCACGGCGACGGAGATCAGGACCGGCGCCACCAGCATGGCGGGATCGAACCGGGCGTAGAGCCAGGTGGAGAACTGGATGTTCCCCCCCATCCCCTTGGCCCCCATCTCCGACAGGTCCAAGGGGTGGACCGAGAACCACCACGCCCCCGCTCCCCCGAGGCCAGCCCCCAGCAGCCCCGAGACCACCCCCATCAGCCCTCCCTCCATCAGGAACAGGGCGAGCACGCCGCGCCGGCTGAGGCCCATGGCCCGCAGGGTGCCGATCTCGCGCACCCTCTCGTGGGCGGCCATCAGGATGGTGTTGGCGATCCCGAAGGAGCTCATCAGCAGCAGCACGCCGACGAAGGCGTCCAGCGCCCGGCGCCGGATCTTCTGCATCCGCAGCAGCTCCCGGGTCTCCTCCTCCCAGGTGACGACCTCGAACCCGTCCCCCAGGGCGGGGGCCAGGGCCGCCGCCACCGCCGGGGCCTCGTCCCGGTGGGCGAGGCGGACGCCGAAGTGGGAGGGCCGGGGATCGGCGATCAGCCCCGCGACGAGGGCGTGGGGCACGTAGGCGGAGACCTGGTCGATGGCGATGTTCCCCGTGGAGACGATCCCCGAGACCGGGACCTCCAGGGCGTTCAGCGCCCCGGCGTGGGTGCGGGTCTGGAGCACCACCCGGGTCCCGGGGCCGATCCCCAGCATCGCCGCGGCGCCGGCCCCCAGGAGGACCCCGTCCTCGGCGGTCGCCGGCACCTTCCCGTCCACCTTCCACGTCTCCCGAGGGAAGACTTTGACGTCCTCCACGGGGTCGAAGCCGATCCCCCGCAGCCGCAGCGAGTCGGCCCCCGCCACCAGGGTGGCGACGAAGAGGGTGCGGGGCACCGAGGCCCGGGCCCGCTCCTGGAGGACGGCCCGGGCGGGCTCCGGCAGGTCCAGGAGCACGTCCACGGGGTGGCTGAGCCCCTCGTCCGGGTAGTCTGCGGCGCGGATCAGGACGTGCCCGGTGAGGCCGTCCTCGGCGGAGCGCACGATCCCCTCCTCCACGCCCCCCACCATGGCCTGGCCCAGGACGAGGTAGAAGACGCCCACCACGATGGCGGAGGTGGACAGCACGGTGCGGCGGGCGTTGCGGACCAGGTTCCGCAGGGCCAGGCGGAGGAGGAAGCTCACCTCCCCTCCCCCGCCCGGGGCGCCGGGGCCGCGCGGACCTCGTCCCGGGCGATCCGCCCGTCGTGGAGGAACACCGTCCGGCGGGCGTGCTCCATCACCATGGCGTCGTGGGTGGAGAAGATGAACGTCGTCCCGTGCTTCTCGTTGAGCTCCCGCATCAGCTCCAGCACCTGGGCGCCGTTGGCGGAGTCCAGGTTGGCGGTGGGCTCGTCGGCGATCACCAGGGCGGGCTTGCGGACCAGGGCCCGGGCGATGGCGACCCGCTGCTGCTGGCCCCCGGAGAGCTGGTTCGGGCGGCGACCCTCGAGGCCCGTCAGGCCCACCTCGGCCAGGGCCTGCCGAGCCCTCGCCCTCCCGTCCCCGCCTCCCCCGAGCTGGACCGCCAGCTCGACGTTCTCGACGGCGGTGAGCACGGGGATCAGGTTGAACGCCTGGAAGATGAACCCGATCCGCTCCGCCCGGAGGTGGGCCAGGGCCCGATCCGAGAGGCCGGCGGTGGGGCGCCCCTCGATGAGGACCTCACCCTCGCTGGGCTGGTCCAGGCAGCCCACCATGTTGAGCAGGGTGGTCTTGCCCGAGCCCGAGGGCCCGACGAAGACGGTGAACTCGCCGGCCTCGATGACGAGGTCGATCTCCCGGACGGCGTGGACCTTCGCCGGCCCGCTGCCGTAGGTCCGGCTGACGCCTCGAAGCTCGCAGATGGGCATGGTCACCTCGGGATCGTTCAGAAGCTCACCCGCGTCCACACGGTGAGCGTCGCGTCGGAGAAGAGCCCGGAGAGGTCGGCGGTGACCGCTCCCAGGGGGGCGCCGAGGTCGGCGGAGATCACCAGGTCCTCGGGGGCGGGGCGGAACTCGCCGCCGCCCCCCCACAGGCGCAGCGGCACCTGGGCCGAGGCGGAGATCTCCAGCCAGCCCAAGGGCAGGACGGTCAGGGTGGGCACCAGCAGGCCCGTGCCGTCGGAGAGGTTCTGGAGCCCCATCAGGCCGAGGGACACCTCGGGCAGGAACCGCATCGTCGCCCCGAGGAGCAGGTAGTCCCGCCCCCGCAGGGAAAGGGCGAAGGGATCGGCCGGGCCCGCCTCGAAGGCTTCGGCGGCCCCGGGCACGGCGCAGGTGGGGGCCTCGATCCCCCCCGAGATCCCCGAGAGGGCGGCGCCCTGGTCCTCGTCCCCCGGACCGGCCCCGGCGCCGTTCCGGTAGTACTGACCGAGCACCACCAGCCCGTCCAGCACGGGAAAGGAGTAATCGATCCCGGCGGCGATCCGCTCGTGGACCCGGTCCTCGCCGGAGGAGGCGAGGTGCAGGGCCGCCTCCACCCAGAAGCCCACCCCGAGGGTGCCCCGCACGTCCAGCCCGACGAGGCCGTCCCCCTCGCCGCCCTCGCCCCCGTCGCTGCGCCAGGCCCCCGAGACCGCCAGGTCCACCGCCTTCAGGGTGATCCGCGCCCGGCCCGCGGCGCGGAAGGCGTCGAAGGCGTCGCTGGTGGCGAGGACCGCCGTGAGGTCGGCGTTGCCGGGCAGGGCGACGGAGGCCCGGGCGGCGTTGAGCCCCCGGCGGGGCCGCCACGGCTCCCCCAGCAGCAGCTCGGGGAACGGATCGGTGGGGTTGAGGAAGGTGGCCGAGCCCCAGTGGATGGACTGGCGCCCGATCCTGAGGTCCACCTTGGGCAGGTACACGTCGAGGTAGAGGCGGTCGACGTCCAGGTAGTCGTCGGCGTCGTCGATGCGGAGCAGGCGGTTTCGGGGCTCGGTCCACTCGCAGCCGGCGAGGTCGAGCAGGGGGCCGAGGTCGCTGCCCTCGAGGGCGGCCTGGACCTCCTCGCCGGTGTCCCGCCCCTGGGCCAGGCCTGCCTCCACGGTGGCCACCAGGCGCACGCGGTCCCCGATGGGGGCCTCGAAGGTGGGCCTCGCCCTCTCCACGAGCTGCCAGACGGTGCCGTCGGCGCCGATGAAGAAGGAGGCGCGCACCTCGGCGAATCCCCTCGCCTCCTGGGCGCCGGCGGCTCCCGGGGCGCCCAGGGCCAGGACCAGGACGGCGAGGGCGACGGACCTCACTCGGGGTCCTTCCGGGAGGGGGCGAGCCCCTCCACCAGGCTCTCGACGAGGAGGGCCGCGGAGCGCGCCGCCGACAGGCCGAGGCGACCGGCGTTGCCGACCAGGGCGCTGACGCCGCCCAGCAGCCCCACGAGCATCCGGGCCCGATCCCCAAGCTCGGCCTCGGACCATCCCCTCTCGGCGGCGATGGGGTCCAGGATCCAGCGGGCGAACCCGACCTGGTCCTCCTCCATGCGGGCGCGGATCCCGGGGTCCAGATCGGCGAAGACGTGCTGGAAGTCGGCGTCCCCCCGGGTGAGGCGGGAGATCAGCGGCATCTCACCGGCGAGGCCGAAGGCGAGGTCCAGGAAGGTCCGCAGCCGCTCCCGGGGGGGGAGCGCGGCGTCGAAGACCGGCCTCATGCGCTCCAGGTACCGGGACTTCTCCAAGGCGACGGCGTGGAGCAGCAGGTCCGCCTTGCTCTTGAAGTGCAGGTAAACGGTGCCCTTCGCCACCCCGGCCTGCCGGGCGATGTCGTCGACGCTGGCCTTGCGGTAGCCGTGCCGGACGAAGTGCTCCGTCGCGGCGGCCAGGATCCGCCGCCGGGCGCGCTCCCGCGGGTCCTCCGGATCCCCCCGGCCGACCCACTCGGCCAGGGACCGCTCCACGGCGTCGAAGTCCCAAGACATGATGACCAGATACGCTCATCCGGTCAGTCGGTCAAGGGAGGCGGGGCGAGGCCGGCGACCGCGTCACGGATCCGGGTTCCTCACCGCCTCCGCGACCCGCTCCGCGACTTCGTGCAGCTCGGCCCGGACGACGCGGGTGGACCCGAGGCGCTCCTCCGCCGGGTGGCCGTCGGCGCCCCCCGCCAGGATCAGGGCCTCGGGCGCGTAGGCGTCGACGAAGCTCCGGGCGGAGCGGCTGAGTGAGGCGCGGCGCCCGGCCTTGACCTCGACGGCGACGAGCCGCTCGCCCCGGGCCAGCACGAAGTCCATCTCCGCGCCCCCCTTGGCGCGCCAGTAGTGGATCCCCCAGTCCACCGGCAGGGACTTGAGCAGCTCGCCGAACACCCAGCCCTCCGCGAGGGCGCCGCGGTCGGGGCGCCGGGAGGGGTCCGCCTGGAAGGCCCCGAGGGCCGCGTTCCGCAGCCCCATGTCGACCATGTGGACCCGCGCGGCGTGGGTGATCTCGGCGCGGCGCCCACCGGCGAAGGCGGGGATGAGGCGGACCACCCAGGTCTCCTCCAGCAGCTCCAGGTACTCCCGGACGGTGGAGGGGGCGATGCCCAGGAGCGAAGCCCACTCGGAGAGGTTGACCCTCTGGCCCACCTGCCCCGCGGCGAGCTGGATCAGCCTGCGGAATGCCTCCGGGCGCTGGATCCGGAAGCGGTCCGAAGCGTCCCGGAGGACGAACGCCTCGAGGAGCTCGGAGAGCTCGGCGGCGGGCTCGGGATGGGACCACACCCCGGGGTATCCCCCGTACACCATCTGGCGGGCGGCGACCTCGCGGGCGAGCTGGGCCCGGGCCGCGGGGACCGCGGGCGCCCGCCGGTCCAGGACCTCGCCGAGGGAAAGCGGCAGGATGCGCCGGCGGACCGCGCGCCCCGCCAGGCTCTCCCGGGTCCGGGCGGCCAGGTGGTACGACGACGACCCGGTGACGAGCACATCGAGGCCCCGGGAGGCATCGATCAGGCCCTTCACGACGAGCCCGGCCTCCTCCAAGTGCTGGGCCTCCTCCAGGAACAGCGTGCGGACCTGGGGGAACTCCCGGTCGAGGTCGTCCATCATGCCGCCGGGGGATCGGGCCCAGGCGCGGACGCGCTCCTCCTCGCAGTTGAGGAACAGGACCGTCTCGGGGGGGCGGTCCGCGAGGAGGGACCACACGAAGGTGGACTTCCCGGCCTGTCTCGGCCCGACGATGAGCTTGGCCCGCCGCCGGTCGTCGAGTCCGGTCCTGTCGACGCGCCGAGGCACGAACGGGTCCGGGAGGCGGCGGCGCACCTCCACCGCGAACCGCTCCGGGTCCCGGAACCAGGGGTTGAGCGCCAGCAGGCGCTCCCGGATCACCGTGTCCATGGGCCTCCTCGGTCCGGCGGCGGTCGTGGCGGGCGATGGGGATCGTAGTGCGAATGACCTGGATGATCTAGGATGCGATCACCGATTAGCAAGGTTTATCGGTGACAACATGCCCGATTTCCCAGGTTGATGGGCGGAGTCGAAAGGAACGCTGGAGGGGAAGCGCGCGGGGGCGCAGCGCTAGAGCACCGCGCGGGCGACGAGGGAGAGGCGTTCGGAGCAGGCGGTGCCGTCGGCGCCGGTCAGGACGACCTCGACGTCGATGGGGGTGCCGTCGAACTCCTCCAGGGGGGCGACGGTGACGGTGTCGAGGACCACGGAGCGGCCGTAGCGCTCGAAGGCGCCGTCGGCGCCGTCCTCCTCCACGGGGAGCAGGCCGATCCGCACGGGATCGGACCAGTCGATGGGGGTCCCGTCCAGGTAGACCACGAAGTCCAGCCAGGGGTTGGCGTCGTCGAAGTGGACGGGGTCGCCGGGCTCGATGCCCGTCGCCCGGACGCTGGCGAAGACGTGGAAGCCCCCCTGGGCACCGGCGTACACGTCGATGGGATCGCCCTCCTCCAGCGGCGCGTAGGCGTCGATCCCCGTCCCCAGGGCGCAGGAGGGCTCGGGGGCCTCCGGCGGCGCGCCGCACCCCCACGCTCCCAGCGCGGCGGCGGCGAGGCCCGTCCGCCTTGCGAAGGCTACGGCGGGGCGGGGATCCGGGCGGTCTGCGAGGCGGGATGGAGTCAAGGGGCTCCGGGGCGGCGGGGCGCGCGACTCCAACCGTCGTCGAGCCGAGGGGGGGCGGTCAAGGGCGATCCGGTGCCCGTTCCAGGGTCACAACATGGGCAGGAGCTTCTCCAGGACCGCGGCGACCCCCTTCTTCTCGTCGAAGCCCACGCTGCGGCTGCGGATCACGCCGTCCCGGTCGATCCAGAAGGCCGTCGGCAGCCCCCGGGTGTCGAAGCGCCCCATCAGGTCGCTGCCCGGATCGGCGATCAGGGGGAAGTCCAGGCCGAGCTGCTTCGCCATGGCCCGCCCCTTCTCGGTGTCCCGGTCCACGTTGATCGCCACCACCTCCAGGCCCTTCGCCCGGTGCTGGCGGTAGACCTCCTGGAGGGCCGGCAGCTCGGCCCGGCAGGGGGCGCACCAGCTCGCCCAGAAGGTGAGGATCGCCGTCTTGCCCCGGAGCGAGGCGGAGTCGAAGGTCCGCCCGTCGAAGGTGGTCCCGGTGAACGCCTGGAGGCGATCGCCCACCTTCCCGCCGGAGTGGCGATCCGCGTCCAGGTCCGGCGCGGCCTCCCCGCCGGAGCAGCAGCGGAAGCCCAGGGCCGCGTCGGTGGTGGTGTCGGGGGCGACGTCGTCCCGCCAGAAGAAGCATCGGGCGGCGTCGCCGGAGTAATAGGAGCCGCCCACCACCCCCGCCTTGTCGGGGGTGGTGCCCACCCACTCCTTCACGTTGCCCACCATGTCGTACAGGCCCGAGGGCGTGCGGCACTCCGGGTGGACGCCGGTGGCCAGGGGGCGGGGATCGTCCTTCTTGCGGGAGTCGGCGCAGCGGCCTGGGGAGTGGTAGTCGCCGTATCCGAACGCGGGCGCGTCGGTGATCTCGTCGTGGACCGATCCGTTGCCGTTTCCGTCGGCGATCAGGGTGCCCGCGCAGGCGCTCATCCACTCCTGCTGGGTGCACAGGCGCTTGCCCGCGGCCTCGCAGGCGGCCTTGGCCTGGTACCAGGACACGCCCCGGGCCGCCTCCACCCCCGCCACCGACATCGCCTTGCCCCCCTCCACGGACGCCTCGAAGGTGTCGATGGCGTACTCGCCGCCCGGGCCGGCGAGGCGGACCATGGGCGGCGCCTTCACCGGCGGACCCACCGTCTCGGGGGTCAGGGCCACCTCGAAGTCCACCCGGTCCTGGCCGGCGAGCTCGGCGTCGATCACCGCCGAAAGCACCTCCACCGGCTGGGCGCCCACCAGCTTCCGCCCGTTCACGAAGATCGCCGGGGTGCCGGTCACCCCCAGCGCCCCGGCGACCCGGGTGTCCTCCAGGACCACCTCGCGGGAGCGCGGCGAGTCCACGCAGGCGTCGAAGCGAGCCAGGTCCAGGCCGGCCCGCCCCGCGTGCTCCCGCAGGTCCCGGGGCTTGAGGCGCGTGTTGTTACGGTACATGAGGTCGTACAGCTCCCAGAAGCGCCCCTGCTCCTGAGCGCACACCGCCGCCCGGGCCGCCCCGCAGGCGTAGGGGTGGAGGTCCTTCTTGATCTCGGTGGCGTTGCAGGCGCCGTGCATGGGGAAGTGGCGGAAGGCGACCCTCACCTTCCCGGCGTACTTCTCGCGCACCGCCTCGATGTTGCCCGTCAGCTTCTTGCAGAAGGGGCACTGGAAGTCCTCGAAGAGCACCAGGGTGACGGGGGCCTTCGGGGGGCCGATGGTGGGCGTGGTCGCGGCGAGGGGGACCTCCTGGCGGTCCCCCGCGAGGCGGACCTTGCGGACTTCGGCCTCCCCTCCCAGCTTCGAGGCGTCCACGGGAGATCCGGAGTCGGGCAGGGGCGCGACCTCCCCGGGCGCGCCCCCGCCGTCCGTCTCCTCCACCGCCGCCACGGCCGCCGCGGCGATCAGCGCCCGCTTCTGGTCCACGGCGGCGCCGACGGCGAGGGCGGTCAACAGGAGCGCCGCCCCCGCGAGGGCGGAGACGGTGCGGGACTCCCTCCGGGCCTCGGGGGCGAGGTGGGCGAGGTTGCCCAGGAACGAGCGCCCCGAAGCCCACCACGAGAGGCCCAGCATCCCCGCGTTCACGGCGTAGAGGGACATGCAGAAGAGGCAGTAGGCCCCGATCACCGCCGTCGAGACCCAGGCCAGGGCCGCGGAGTACAGCACCGAGGCGATGCCGAGGGCGAAGATCCGCGACCAGGCCGCCTCGCTCTGGCGCCACCAAAGCATCAGCAGCGACACAAGGTAGACGGGGACGGCGAAGGCGGCGATGGGCACGCCCAGCAGTTCGGACCACTCGCTGGCGTTGACCGCGTCGCAGTTGAACAGCTCCGAGACGTTGCACAGGGCGCTGCCCGACTGGCCCCCGTACATCACCACGTTGTGGTGGTCCACCAGGTAGATGGAGACGCCGGTGCCCAGCAGCAGCAGGGCGCTCAGGACGGGCGCGGCGACGCGGCGGCGGCCCTCGAGGCCCGGAGCCCCCGTCGGCGGTCCCGCGGTGGGGGGCTGCGGCGCCCGAGGCGCCTCACGGCCCGCCTCCCTTCCCCCGGACCGGGGGCCCTTCTTCTTCGCCATCCTCTTGATCTCCCTTGGTATTCGGGGAGGGTCCGGACGCCCCCTCCCCCGCTCCGACCCTCAACGGCTCCGGCCGCGAGGATCCTTCCCCGCCGCGGCACCCGGAGCCTCCAGCGGCGTGACCTCCACCGGCCGCCCCACCCCCCTTGCGACCACCAGGCGGGCCGGCCCTCCCCGGGACCGCAGCACCGCGAAGGCCCCCTCGGTGCCGCAGTCGGCGACCTTCCGCGCCGCCGGCTTCCCCCGCTTCCCCAGGTCGTACCGCACGATCTCCTTGTTCCCCGCCGCCAGCACCTCCAGCTCGAGGTCGCCGTCCAGGTCCACCGCCTCGATCCTCAACACCGCGTACATGCCGGGGCGCTCGTCGATCCGTTCCGGCGGCGGCACCTTGCCCGCGCCGTCCCAGCGCCAGCGGTTGAGGCGGTAGCGGGCGACCTTCCCGTAGTCCTGGTGCCAGCCGTCCCCGAACCACAGCTCGTCGCGCCCGTCCCCGTCGGTGTCGGCGGCCACCGCCGCCCTCACCCCCCGCAGGGTCGGGACGGCGACCCGCGCCTCCCCGCCGTCCATCCACACCGAGAGGTCCCCGTCATCCCCCACCGCGTCGCCGTAGACACGCCCCAGGACGCGATCGGGCCGCTCGTCGCCGTCCAGGTCCGCCATGAACGCCGTCGTGCCCATGCGGGAGCGCCAGCGCGCGTCCCACCCCTCGGCCGCTCCCAGGCGGCGGGCGTAGGTGACGGTGTCGTACTTGCCCTCGAAGGCCGTGACGTGCAGCTCGGGGGACGGCGCCCGGGACAGGGAGATCGAGGCGACCTGCTGCCGATCCCCGGCCAGGTCCCCCAGGAGCCGGCCCGAGCAGAGGCCGCCCCCCGGGGCGGCGGCCCACGCCTCCACCGACGCCTTCGCCTGGAAGGCCCCCCGCCCCATCCCCCAGCCCAGGATGGCCTCCTCCCTCCCGTCGCCGTCCCGGTCGGTGCGCAGGAAGGCGTTGGGGGCGCCGGGAGCCGGGGCCTCCGCGAGCACGTCGAACCGACCGTCTTCCCGGGGGCGCAGCCAGCGGAGCTGGCCCGCGGCGACGCACAGGAGCAGGTCCTCCCCGGGGGCCTGGAGGGCGGCGGAGCGGACCTCCTCGCAGGCGGGCGCGTCGACAACAGCCGGCGGGTCCCCCACGGGCAGCGCCGAGGTCCGCGCATCGGGGAACCAGGCGCAGGGGCCACCCGAAGCGGGATCGGCGCCGCGCACCCCCGGGACCGGGGTCGCCGTCGATGGCGGCAGCCCTCCCCCGGACGCGGGGCCCGCCACCGGGCCGTCGAGCCGCACTTCCACCGCGGCGGGAGGGCGCGGAGCCTCGCCGCCGCAGGCGGGGACGATGGCCGAGGCGGGGGCGAGCAGGAGCGGGGCGAGGCGGAGGCGCTGGGGACGAGGGGGCGGCACGGCGGGCAGTCTATCACCGCGCCCCGGCTGGGGAGGCCGAAACGGGCCGCCCGCGACGCCGCCGGGACCGCTCGCGGCCGGCCCGCGACCGCTCGCGCGGGAACCGCTCGAATGGGTGCCGGCCAGGGGCCAGGGTGGAGGTCGAACCCCCCGTCTGGGAGCCCCTCCATGGACCTCGCCCGCCGCCTCCGTGACCACCTCGCCCACCCCGCCGCCACCCGGATCGCCCCCTCGCTGCCTCCCCCCATCCGGGGGCGCCCGGAGCCCCGGCGGGTGCTGCTGGTCAACCCCTTCTACGCCAAGGACCGCCACGCCAGCTTCGGCAAGCACGTCCTCACGCCGTCCCTGGCCCTGACCAGCCTGGCGGGGGCGACGCCGCCCGGCTGGACGGTGGAGATGTGGGACGAGAACCTGCTCCAGGGGCCGCCCCCCTCGGGCTTCGTGCCCGAGGTGGTGGGGATCACGGTGCACCTGACCTTCGCCCGTCGCGCCTACGCCCTGGCGGACTGGTTCCGCGCCCGGGGCAGCGCCGTGGTGATGGGGGGGCTGCACGCCCTGTCCTGCCCCGAAGAGGTGGCCGCCCACGCCGACGCCGTCGCCATCGGCAACGGCGTGCCCCTGTGGCCCCGGATCCTGGCGGACGCCGCCGCCGGCCGACTGGCGCCCCGCTACGAGGCCGGCTACGAGGACTACGCCCGGGATCCCCTGCCGGACCGGAGCGTCCTCCCCGAGTGGGGCTTCCTGACCCCCCACTCGGTCATCGCCACCCAGGGCTGCCACAACCGCTGCGACTTCTGCTACCTCAGCACCGGGGACGCCCGGATCCGTTACCAGACCCGGCCCGTGGAGGCCATCGCCGACGACCTGCGGGCGAGCGGCTCGCCCTACGCGGTGTTCGTGGACAACAACCTGGGCAGCAACCGCCGCTACCTGTCCCGCCTCTGCCGGGCGCTGGCGCCGCTGGAGCGGATCTGGAGCGCCGCGGTCACCATCGACGTCACCGACGACGAGGCCCTGGTGCGGGAGATGGCGCTGTCGGGCTGCACGGGGGTCTTCGTCGGCTTCGAGAGCCTGACCGACGCGAACCTGGCGGGCGCCGGAAAGCGTACCCCCCGGACCGACGACTACGCCCGCCGTGTGGAGGTCCTGCACCGCCACGGGATCCAGGTGAACGGCAGCTTCGTGCTGGGCTTCGACCACGACGACGCCGGGGTGTTCGAGCGCACGGCGAGGTGGGTGGAGGAGAACCGCCTGGAGTGCGCCACCTACCACGTCCTGACCCCCTACCCGGGCACCCCCCTGTTCCGGCGCATGAAGTCCGACGGGCGGATCCTCCACGAGGACTGGGATCTCTACGACACCGCCCACTGCGTGTTCCGGCCGGCCCGCATGAGCCCCGGGGAGTTGGAGCGGGGCTACGCCTGGATGTACGACGAGACCTTCTCCGACGCGGGGATCTGGAGGCGCCGCCCCCGGGACCCCGCCGCCGTCCCCGCCTACCTGGCGATGTCCTACCTCTACAAGCGCCTCAACCCGGTCTGGCCCCTGCTGATCCGCCACCGCCTCACCCACGCCGCCTGGAGCCCCCTGGTGGAGCTGACGCGACGGCGCCACCTGGCCTTCCGGCGCCGCCTGGCGGCGGAGGGCGAGGCCGCCTTTGGGGTGCCGTTCCGGACGGGGGTCTAGGAGCCCCGAAGCCCCGCGCCGTGGCGACGAGGGAGTCGATCGCGGGCACCTGGCCTGTTGCCTGGGACGGGCGGTGGGCGGTGGCCTGGGCTTCGGCAGTTTCACCAAATGGGCCACCTTCACTGTGCAGTGAAGTCCATGCGTTTAGGATTCGACGCCGGCCCGCCCCGACCTCCCCATGCCCAATCGACTGGACTTCACTCGGACATCAAGTCGTGCTATTTAGTGAAGTCGTGCCCCGCCGCTCCCCCCAAGATCCGCTCCCGAGTCGAGTCCCGGCCGCCCTGGCGGCGGCCCTCGGAGTCGAACCCGGGGAGGTCTTCCGCGAAGATCGGGACCCCGCAGGCCCGGCTTTCATCCTCGTCTGTTCGGGGTACCGATTCGTCACACGGTGGAGTGGGCCCAAGCGGCCAGGCAGGGAACTACGAAACACGCGAAAGGCGCGAAACAAGACCTTTCGCGTGTTTCGCGCATTTCGTAGTTTCAACATGCCCATCCGCTCGGCACCCACAACTCCGGGCCTCCCACCTCTTCTCTCTGCGTTCTCTGTGGGCCCCGGACGGGCCGCTCTGCGCCTCTGTGGGCGAGCCCAGGACGGCGAGCCATTTACGACGGCTGGCAGCCGTCACGAACCGCCCTGGGTGGCAGCCGGCTCGAGTGTAGGATGGTGTCCGGGACGCATCGGGCACGGACACGGATCCCACCCCGATCTGCACCGGATGGGGCCCAAGCGGCCAGGCAGGGAACTACGAAACACGCGAAAGGCGCGAAACAGGACCTTTCGCGTGTTTCGCGCATTTCGTAGTTTCAACATGCCCATCCGCTCGGCACCCACAACTCCGGGCCTCCCACCTCTTCCCTTTGCGTTCTCTGTGGGCCCCGGACGGGCCGCTCTGTGCCTCTGTGGGCGAGCCCAGGACGGCGAGCCATTTACGCCGGCCGGCTGTTGTCACGAACCGCCCTGGGTGGCAGCCGGATAGGGATGGTTGCCTGCACCCGGAAGGGGAAACCGATGCGGATGTGCTACTTCGCGGCCACCCTGATCCTGCTGGCCACGGCGTGTACCTCCCCCGCCGAAGACGGCTTCACCGCGGATGCGCCCTCTGGCGAGGGCGAGACGGATCTGGTCAAAAGGACCGGGCCCTCGATGATGGCCTGTCCGCGACCCACGACGGCATCGTGCTGATCGTGATCGACACATGGCGCGCCGACGCATTCGTCAACGACCTGATGCCCGCCCTCACCGCCTACGGCGAGGGCGGTGTCGTCTTCCGAAACGCCTACTCGTCGGGCAACTGGACCCTTACGGGGACGACCGGCATCCTCGCGGGAACCGTGCCATCCGAGCACGAGCTTCTGAGCCAGTATCCGGAGGTCGGGGAGTACGGTTGGCTCCAGGACGACATCCTGCTCCTCCCGGACGTCCTCGAGTACCGGAGCTACCAGGTCAGTAATAACTGGATTGCGGCATGCGGCGGCATCGCCGAGCGCTTCGATGTGGACCTCAACCCTCCCCCGCTGGGGATGACCCTCGAAGAGCTGGTGGACGAAGAGGTCGTTTCCCAAACGACTCCCGCCATCATCGCGGACATCCTGGGCGAGGACAGAGTGTACTTCGTCCATTACCAGTTGCTCACACCCCACTTCCCATACTGCATCGAAGGAGTAGATACGGTCGTCAACGGGTTCGAGATGTGCGTGGACACGGAACCTCTCTCGGACGAGGAGCTCGCGCAACTCCAAGCGGACTTCCAGATCGCCCACGCGGCGGATCCGGACTCGTTCCTGGAGGGCATGCGGGCGCTCTACGACGAGCAGGTCCGCCAGGCGGACGAGTTCGTCGCGGGGATCGTGGAGCAGTACCGGGCCGCCGACCTGCGCCCGCTGTTCGTAGTCACGTCCGACCATGGAGAGGCATTCCTGGAGCACGACAACCTGTTCCACGGTGACGACCTGCACCAGGAGCAGGTAGCCGTCCCGCTGATCATGTGGGGCCCGGGCGTACCGCGCGCGCCCGCCGTCGAGACGGTGGTATCCACCGTGGACATCTTCCCCACCCTCCTGGACTTCGCCGAGACCGTGTGGGAGAGCGACCAACTCATCGGCCGCAGCCTACGACCGCTAATGCACGAAGACGCCGAGACGCTGTCGAGAGCACAGTACGAGTACTTCGCCTTCGACCAGGAGACCCAGCAGATCGCCCTCTTGTCCGGAATCACGGCTTCGGTTCCAATCGAAGAGGGGACATGGACCCTCATGGAAGAACGAGGGGACCCGGTCCTCGGGTTCGAGCCCAAGCTCTTCGACCAGATGGCCGATCCGGGGCAGGTCGAGGATCTGGCCGAGGACCCATATTTCTCCGGAGTGCTCGATACGCTGTCCGAACTCAACGTGGTGTTGCCCCACACAGAGTGGGAGGATCGCTGGTACGGCTTGTGAGAAACTGCCTGTACGACAGTCCGCAGGGCAGCGGCATCGAACCTGGCGGCGATCCATTCCAGACGTACCCGGGGGCGCAGTGGCGGGACGACCTCATCTCGCCGTGGCGAGACGCAGGCGCCTCCGCCTGGACTTCCACCCACCAGGAGCTTTACGACGCGGTTCTCGACTGCCACGTCGCCTCGGACCACGCCTACGACGTCCTCTGGGATGAACAATACTGGGAGTCCTGCGGACTCGTCCCGCTCATCGGGGCGGTCGAGGCTGCCCGGACCGAGCCCGAGGACGTCGCGATCCCGAGCGCGCAGGCGCGATGACCCTTGGATTGCCGACATGGACGGCGACGGGTGGTCCGATGTCGTCATCGGGAGCCCGTGCCCCGACGACCATGCCGGCCGGACCTGGCTGGTGTCCGGTGGGGCGCTCTCCCAAGGCCGCACCGTGGACGAGGACAATCCGGGCGCCGTGCTCGTCACCATCCACGGCCAGGTCCCGGGAGGGCTGAGCGGGGACGCCGTCGGCGCCATCCCGGACTTGGACGGCGACGGCCTCCCCGAGATCGCGATCGGCGCACCCGGCTATCCATCGGCGGCGTGGTAGCGCCCCGCGGGCGTCGAGGAGCGGCGCGCAGGGCCCCCCGCGCCCTCCGGTCCGTCACGAGGCCGTCGTCTCCTCTCTGCGACTCGTCGACATCGGACCGTGACGGGCGGACCGCCCCGTCACAGGTCGGGATCGGAGACGACGTAGACCGTCGAGCCGGCGCCGGCGCCCGCGACCAGCTCCGGTCGGCCGTCTCCGTCGAGGTCGCAGCGGGTCTGCACCGAGCTGCCGAGCTGCCCGTGGTCGTAGATCGGGTCGCGGAGCAGCTCGGCATCCGCGGAGTCCAGGTCCAGCCCATCCGCCACGGGACCGCGAAACAGCATCACCCGCCCGGCGAAGAGGCCCAGGTCGTAGCTGGCGCCGTAGGCGCCGAGGAGCACGTCCGACAGGCCGTCGCCGTCGAGGTCTCCTCCCCCGAAGTAGCGGCCGAGGCCGTCCAGGATCTGGGCGTAGGCGCGGTCGGGGACGTCGGCCAGGTACGTCTCGCCCTCCAGGGGGCCTCGGACCAGGTAGACCGCGCCCTCCAGGAACTCACCGTGCCCCGGGGCGCCCACCAGCAGGTCGGTGTACCCGTCTCCGTCCACGTCCCCGGCCGCCGCCACGGCGGAGCCGGCCTCGTCGCCCTCCTCCTCGGCGAGCAGGACGGCCCCGACGCCCCCGCCCACCTCCATCGGGCCCGCGAACGGACCGGGGGCGACGAAGGCCGCGCCCCCGCCGCCGCCCAGGTCCCCAGGGGCGCCGATCAGCAGGTCCCCGTAGCCGTCCCCGTCGGCGTCCCCGAGGGGGGCGATGGCCGCGCCGAAGGAAGTGGCGTGATGGCTCAGGGCCGACTCGCGCACGACAGCGGGCGCGCCGGCGAGAGACCATGTCACGCCGGGGGGACCGTACAGGACGGACACGGCACCGTACCCATCCCCCGGAGCGCCGATGGCGAGGTCCCCATATCCGTCGCCGTCGAGGTCGGCCGCGGCCACCGCGGCGCCCGCCTCGTCATAGGCCGAGGCACCGATCAGGACCGCGTCCGCCGCCTCGATCCCCCGCACTCCTACGGCGGGGCCGAGGAAGACGTGGACCGAGCCCGCGTCGGCCCCACCGGCGTCGTCGCGGGGCAGGGCGACCGCCAGGTCATCGATCCCGTCCCCGTCCAGGTCGCCCGCGGGAAAAGCCTCGAGGGAGTCGCCCCACTCGACATCCACGTTGATCCGAGCGTCGTAGGGAGGGAGGTACCTCAGCCCCCCGAACGGCCCGAACGCGATCGCGGCGCCGTCCTCCTCCATCAGCAGGTCCTCCCACCCGTCCCCGTTCACGTCCCCGGCGCAGCGCACCGGTCCGAAGCCGTCCAGCAGGACCGCGTCCAAGACCTCGGAGATCGGCCTCCTCCCGGCGATCCGGCACTCCGCCGCGCCGCCGTCGCAGTCGTCGTCCACGCCGTTGCCGCACACCTCGTCGGCGCCGGGGTGGACGTCGGGATCGGCGTCGTCGCAGTCCTCCCCCACGATGGATCCGTCTCCGTCCTCGTCCGCCGGCGCCGTGTCGTCGTCCGCCCCGGAGTCGTCGTCCGGAACCACGGTGTCGTCGTCCGGGACCGCGGAGTCGTCGTCGGGAGGCGAGGCGTCGTCGTCGGGTGGATCCGCGTCCTCGCCCGGATCGCCGCCCACCGGCCCGCAGCCCGGCCCCTGGAGCAGGGCGACGAGCGCCCACGCCAGCACACACCCGCGACGCGGCGGGGCGACGTCAGGGGAGGGGCGTCGCACCGCGCCCCCGGAACACGTACACCGCCCCTCCCGACTCGGCGAGCCCGCTGTCCTCGGGGACGCCCACCGCCACGTCGTCCAGTCCGTCGCCGTCCAGGTCCCCCGCCGAGGCGACCACCGTGCCGAGCCCCGGGGCCGGTCCCGAGGATCGGAAGGTGACGTCGGCGGTCCCGGCGGGTCTCTCGCCGGTATCGAAGGGGCCGTAGAACAGGTGGACGGCCTCATCGCCGGCCGCTCCGACGGCGAGGTCCCGGACGCCGTCGCCGCTCACGTCCCCCAGGACGGCCAGGGCGCCCCCGAGCCCGGCGCCCTCCGTCTCGCCGTGGAACCACGGCAGGCCATGGGTGAGGTCCAGGTCCGCCGCCACGGGGCCGCGGACGAGGTAGGCGGCACCGGCGTCCGGGCCGGAGCACGTGGGGTAGAAAGCGGGCTCGCAGGGCACGGCGTCAGTGCCCGGGGCGCCCACCAGGAAGTCGGCGATCCCGTCGCCGTCGACGTCCCCCGCGGCCGAGAGCGCCGCGCCCACCCCGCCGTCGCCACTGTGCCAGTCCACCGCCAGGCGGCTGGAAAGGAGCTCCAAGTACTCCGTGGCCGCGGGGCCCGGTCCCGGGACGAGGCGCACCTCCTGATAGTCCGACGATCCGCCCAGCCCGACGAGGAGATCGGCGAGGCCGTCCCCAGTCACGTCGCCGGGGGCCGCCAAGGTCCCGCCGGCTCGCCCCCAGCTCCTCGATCCCAGCAACCGGTCGGGCCCGTCCGCCAGGGAGTGGACCCCAGGGGGGAAGGGGCCGCGGACGACGTACACCACGCCCCCGCCGTAGGCGCCGTCGTCCGCGTCCGGGGCGCTCAGGGCCAGGTCGCCGTATCCGTCGCCGTCCATATCCCCCGTCGCCACGGCGATCTCCCCGATGCGATGTTCGTCCGACTCGCCCACGAACACGGAACCGGCCTCCGCCAGGTGGACGTCTCCGGACAGCGGCCCGTGCAGGACGGCCACGGCCCCCCGGTGGTAGTCATCGTCGATCCCCGGCGCCGTCACCAGCACGTCGGCGTACCCGTCCCCGTCCAGGTCGCCCGCGGACGAGACGCTGGCCCCCGTGTGACCGAACGGGATCTGGGCGAGGATCCGGACGTCTGCGTCCGAGAGGTCCACGTCGCCGGAGACGGGGCCCAGGAGGACGTAAGCGACGCCCGGCGGGTCGTTCGCGGCCCCTCCGCCCGGCGCCCCGATGATGAGGTCCGCGTAACCGTCCCCGTCGACGTCCCCCGCCGAGGCGACGGAGGAGCCCGCCAGCCCTCCCGCCAGGGTCCCCCGGATCACGAAGTCGGCGGACCCGAGGAGCACCTCGCCCTCGAGGGGGCAGGGCGAGTCCACGGTCCCGTCGCCGTCGTTGTCCAAGCCGTCGCCGCACACCTCCGAAGCCGAGAAGTCGGCGCCGTCGCAGTCCCAGTCCAGGCCGTCCCCCGGGGCGTCGGCCGATCCGTCGCCGCCGTCGCAGTCGGAGTCGATCCCGTCGCCGCACACCTCCGGCGCACCCGCGTAGACGGCCGGATCCCCGTCGTCGCAGTCCCCCTCCATCCACGAGGGACAGCCGGCGTCGGCGAGCCGCCCGTCCCCGTCCGCGTCCCAGGCGTCGTCCACCGCGCCGTCGCAGTCGGTGTCCACCCCGTCGCACGCTTCCGGAGCGCCGGGGTGGATCCACGGCGCGTAGTCGTCGCAGTCGGGGGCGCCGATGTCCAGGACCGTGTATCCGTACCCCGGCAGGCAGCCGACGTACTCGTCGGCGGGATCGCCGTAACCGTCCCCGTCGCGGTCGTAGTACCACGCGACGCGGTCCACCGAGCCGTCGCAGTCGTTGTCCACCAGGTCGCAGACCTCGACGGCGCCGGGGTGGGCGTTGGGATCGGAGTCGTCGCAGTCCTCGCCGGCCGGCGAGCCGTCCCCGTCGCCGTCGGGTGGGGCGGAGTCGTCGTCCGCCGCGGAGTCGTCGTCCGGGGCGGAGTCGTCGTCCGGGGCGGAGTCGTCGTCCGGCGCGCTGTCGTCGTCCGGCGCGCTGTCGTCGTCCGGGACGCTGTCGTCGTCCGGATCGCCGTCGTCCTCCCTCGCGTCCCCGCCTCCCTCGGGCCCCCACGAGCAGCCGGCGACCGCGGCCACCCCGGCGAGGGCCAGCACCCACCCAGCGGAAACACCGAGGATCCACCGGGACATCGCTCCTTCTCCACCCTCCCGCCCGGGCGTCGCGGACGTCTCCCCCAGACCCTGGGGCGGCGCCTGAGGTTAGGGCGCTCACCTCGGCAGGTCCCAGGCCCGCCTCAGCCGGCGGGCCGCCTGGCGCGAGACCTCCACCACGGCGCCGCCCCGGAGGTGGGCCAGGTAGCCGCCGGTGTCGATGGGCTCCAGGCGGAGGACGTGCTGGACGTTGAGGAGCGCCCGGCGCTGGGCGCGGACGAAGAGGTCCGGGGGAAGGCGTGCCTCCAGGTCCGCGAGGCGGTGGTCGGTGACGTAGACGGCCTCCCCCGCGTGGACCAGGCAGGAGGCGCCGTCCAGCGCGACGTGGCTGACGGTGGCGGGGTCCAGGAGCACCACGCCGCGGCGGGTGGCCACCGGCAGGCGGGCCAGGGGAGGGACCGGGCGGCCGTCGTCTTCGCCGTCGTGACTGCCCGCGGAAGGCGCCTCGGCCTCCCCCACGGCGCGGCGCACCCGGTCCAGGGCCCGGGCCAGCCGCGCCGCCTCCACGGGCTTGAGCAGGTAGTCCACCGCCTCGCGGTCGAAGGCCAGGACCGCGTGCTCGGCGTGGGCCGTCGTGAACACCACCCGGATCCCCGTGGCCCCCGCGAGGCCCAGGGCCTCCAGGCCCGTCAGGCCCGGCATCTCCACGTCCAGGAGCATCGCGTCGCCCACCCCCTCCCGCAGGCGCGCCAGGGCCTCGACGCCGTCGCGGCACTCCCCCAGCACCTCCACTCCCTCCATCGCCCCCAGCAGCCGCGCCAGCCGGCGCCGCGCCAGCAGCTCGTCGTCGGCGATCCACACCGTCAGGGGACGCAACCCTCGCCCTCCTCGCCGGCCCGCGCCGGCATCCGCACCTCCGCCACCGTCCCCTCCCCAGGGCCCGCGCCGATGGCAAAGGAGGCTCCGCCGCCGTAGGCCAGCTCCAGGCGCCTCTCCACCATGGACAGCCCCTCTCCCCCCGGCCGCCGACCCGCGAAGGGGCCGGGGTTGGAGATCCGGACCTCCAGACCCCCTCCCGCCAGCCCCCGCACCCGGATCCCCACCGGCCCCACGTGCCCCCGGGCGGGGCCGTGCTTGACGGCGTTCTCCACCAGGGGCAGCAGGATCAGCGGTGGGAGCTCGGCCGCGGGCAAGGGTGCGGGGACGTTCCAGTCCACCAGGAAGCGGTCCGGATCCCGCACGCCGTGGAGGTCCAGCACCGAACGGACCACCCGCAGCTCCTCCGCCAGCGGCCACCAGGGCGCCCTCACCCCCGCCAGCACCCGCCGCAGCAGGGCCGAGAGCTCCAGGATCGCCCGCTCCGCCGTCGCCCCGTCCTCGCGGCACCACTCGGCGATGGCGTTCAGGGTGTTGAACAGGAAGTGGGGGTCCAGGTGGGCCCGCAGGGCCATGAGCTGGGCGCGCTCCGCCTCCCTCTCCAGGGCCGCCGCCCGGGCGCGGGCCCGGGCGAGTCCCTGCTCCTGCTCCACGTCCCGGGCGAGGCCCCAGCCCCCCACCCAGAACAGGGCCGCCGACACGATGAGGTTGACCCCCGCGGTCAGGAAGGTCTCGCCGAGGTGCAGGCGGGAGGGGACCCACCAGCCCAGGACCGCGGGGATGGCCCCCGCCAGGGCGTAGGCGGCGAGCCGAGGCGGCAGGGCGCGGGCGGCCAGGCCCGGCGGGAACAGGGCCCTCCACGCGAAGGGGCCGAAGGCGACGAAGGCCGCGCAGGTCGCCACCGCGATCCCCACCGCGGCCCCGGTGCGGCTGAAGTGGTGCTGGGCCAACACCAGCGGCACGCACACCACGAGGATCGGCACCAGCCGCCGGGGGGCCAGCAGCGCCCGCGCCGTGTCCCGCCACAGCGCCAGCGGGCCGTCCCTCGCCCGCCCGAGAGCCGCTCGGCGATCCTCTGGAGCGTCAGGATCGCGCACCCTTCGTAGTGGTTGTTGACCGCCAGGAAGGTGGGCGGCCCCGCCGGGAACCCCTCCCGCGCCAGGTCCACCCAAAGGTCCAGGTCGGCGTCCCGGGGCTCCGCGAGGCGGTCGAAGCGCAGGTGGGCCCTGGCCTCCCCGGTGGACACCGCCCCGGGGCGGTCGAAGGGGGTGGGCGGGGGATCGCCGCGGTTCTCGGCGACGATCCGGGCTTCGATGCCCTTGCGGTCCCCCAGGAGCCGGACGTAGCGGAAGGGGCCCGTCGCCCGAAGCCACCGGGGGGTCTTCTGGCCCTGGAGCCAGGCGTGGTCCACCAGGGCGAGGGGGACACCCCGGGCGGTGAACGCTTCGTACACGTCGTCCCTCAGCCAGGAGCGGTGGCGGACCTCCACGACCCAGCGGGGACCGGGGGGCAGCGCGTCCAGCGCCGCCAGCAGGGTGTCCGCGTGCCCCGGGTGCCGGAAGCCGTAGCCGAACTGGAGGAGCAGCGGCCCGAGGCGGTCCCCGAGGGGCGAGAGCGCCTCCGCCATGGCCTGGAGCTGCCCGCGGGCGCCGGCGACGTCCCCCCCGGGGAGGGCGCCGTGGGTGACGGCCTCGGGGGCCTTGGCCGCCAGCACCAGGCCCGTGTCCCGGCACACCTCGGCCCACGCCTCCACCGTGGCGCGGCGGGGCAGGCCGTAGTACGTGGAGTCCACCTCGACGAAGGGGTGCGCGCCGGGGAGGCCGGCGCACAGGGAGCCGATCCAGCGGGCGTACCCGGCGAGCGTCGGCTTCCCGCCGTTCCAGATTGCCCAGGACCGCTCCGTGAACGACGATGTCCCGAGGTACAGGGCCGGGGCGCGGGCGTCCGAGGGTGCCCCCGCCAGCGGGCGGTGCGGGTGATCCATGGGGGCAGTCTACCCGGGCGGGCGGCGGAAATGTAAATGTGTAGGTGCCTGACACCCTGGGCTGACACCCTGGGCCACCCTGGGCGGGGAGGTGAAGCGTCGACCCGGGTATGATGGGCCCCTTCCCCGCGAGGATCCCCATGGCCCGCTACACGCTCCTCCTCGGCATCGGCCTGCTCGCGGGGGGTCCAATGGCCCTGCCGGGGTGCCTCCCCTCGTTCGATGGGGATGACGACGGGATCGACGACGACGGCACCGACGACGACACCGGCACCGACGACGACACCGGCGGCGACGACGACGCATCGGACGACGACGCCTCGGACGACGACGCTTCGGACGACGACGCTTCGGACGACGACGACACGGGACCGGCCCGGGTGGACGAGGACGGCGACGGGGTCAGCCCGGCGGAGGGGGACTGCGACGACGGCGATCCCGCCGTGTTCCCCTACGCCTGGGAGGACCTGGAGAACGGCATCGACGACGACTGCGACGGCGCCACCGACTATGCCGACGGCGGAGTGGTGAGCCGGTTCGTCCTGGACGACGACGAGAGCGTGCCGCTGGAGTTCGAGGACCTGGTCTTCCCCTTCTGCGGCTCGGACTGGACCGGCGTCTACTTCAGCACCAACGGCCTCGCCACCTTCGACGCCGCCTACACCAGCTTCAGCGAGAGCGGCGACCTCTTCGTCAGCGCCACGGGCCGCCTCGCCATCGCCGCGTGGTGGGACGACTTCGGCGGCGACGAGGGGGAGACCGCGTGGGCCGAGTTCCCCGGCGCCGCCGCCCTGTACTGGCGCGGCCTCCACCCCCCTGGCGCCGACTGGGACGAGGGGCCCAACACCTTCACCCTGGTCCTCCTGGAGGACGGCCGCTTCCGCATCCACTGGGGCGAGATGGTCAGCCCGGACGGGCTGGTGGGGTTCTCGTGCGCCCCCGGCGGTCCGATCCCCGAGACCGACCTCACCGCCCTCGACGCCGTCCGCCCCGCGGGGGCCGAGGGCCTGGGGCGGGGCACCGAGGGGGCCCTGTACGAGCTGTTCGACTCATCCGGCCCCGGCGACCTCGCGGGGGGGGGCCTGACCTTCTGCGCCCACCTGGGGGAGGACGCCGACGGGGATTCGTGGAGCGGTCGGTGCGGGGACTGCGACGACGCCGATCCCCAGCGCTACCCGGGACACGGCTGCTGACGAACCGCCGACGGGCCCCACCACGCGATTCCACTTCCTTCCCTCCCCCAAGCTGCTATGTTGCGCGCCGTCGCGGCCCGGGGGCCAGTGGCTGACCCCGCTCGGCCCCCGTCTCCCGTCGCGCCTGGGAGGGAACGATGACCCGCAGACTCCGCCCCCTGCTCCTCGCCGCCGCGCTCCTCGCCGCCGGCGCCACGCCCGCCGCCGCCTCCGGCGAGGGCCAGGGGGGCATGAGGACGCCCCGGGTCCTGGTGCAGGGCTACTTCGGTTACCACCTCTTCATGCAGCCCGGGGAGCAGTTCGCCCACCAACCCGTGGTGGGGGGGCGGATCGGCGTCGATCTCACACCCCGCTTCGGGATCGAGTTCGGCATGGGCTACGTCCAGACACAGACCCTGCGGGTCGAGGTGGACGGCGAGGAGGGCAAGCTGGTCCACCTCGTGAACCCGCGGCTGGACTTCAACTTCTACTTCGCGCGGGGCGGGCGGGCGATCCCCTACGCCCAGCTCGGGCTGGGGTTCAAGCACTTCTCCATCAAGAACCGCGACAGCAGCGACACCGTGATGGTCGCCGGCGAGGGGGGCCTGCCCCAGCCCCGGAACCCCGATACCGACTTCGAGTGGGACGCGGCCCTCGGCCTGCGCCTCCTCCCCCTGGAGTACTTCGGCTTCGACCTCAACGCCCGCTACCTGATGAGCCTCGCCCCCGACGAGCCCTTCGTCAGCGCCGACGGCTCCCTCTCCTACCCGGATCGCTTCGACAACCTGGAGTTCACCGTCGGCGTCTTCGGGCGGCTCGGCCGGATGCCCCCCAAGGACCGCGACGGGGACGGGATCCTCGACCGGGACGACGAGTGCCCCGACGAGCCCGAGGACAAGGACGGGTTCCAGGACCAGGACGGATGCCCCGACCTCGACAACGACCGGGACGGCATCGCCGACGTCGACGACTCGTGCCCCGACGAGCCCGAGGACAAGGACGGATTCCAGGACCAGGACGGCTGCCCCGACCCCGACAACGACGCCGACGGGCTGGTGGACGCGAAGGACCGCTGCCCCGACGAGCCCGAGACCAGGAACGGCTTCGAGGACGCCGACGGGTGCCCCGACGAGGTCCCCCCGGCGGTGGTGCAGAAGACCGGGGTGATCCGGGGGATCCAGTTCGAGCTGGACTCGGACGTGTTGCTCCCCGAGTCCTTCCCCGTGCTCGACGAGGCCGCGGCGGTGCTCGGGGAGTTCCCCTCGGTGAGCATCGAGATCCAGGGGCACGCCAGCTCCGACGGCGGCGACGAGCACAACCTCGACCTCTCCGCCCGCCGCGCCGAGGCGGTGCTCCTCTACCTGGTCCAGAAGGGGGTGGACGCCGGCCGGCTGACCGCGAGGGGCTACGGGGAGACGCAACCTCGCTTCCCCGACACCGACGCCGAGCGCGCCCGCAACCGGCGCGTCGAGTTCCAGGTGCTCGTAGGCGGAGGGAGCGTGGTCTTCCAGCCCTGACGCTCGCCTCGCCTCCTCCTGGCCCGGCCCCGCCCGCCGGCGCGTCCCCGTGGCCCGTCGCTTGAACGCCGGAGGCCACGGGTCCGCGCCGGCCGCCCCCCGGGGCCGGGACGGCGGGACCCCGGGGACCGACGTGGGCGACGGCTTCGGCGACGGTGGGCGAGGCGTGGACCCGGGCGACGGGGGAGGCCCTCGGGCGACCGGCGCCCTGGACCCCCACGAGCCCTGGGTGGTGGTGCACCGGGGCTCATCGGTGCTGGTGTCGGGCCTGGACGGCAACTTCTCCGGCACGCGGCGGGAGGGGCTCTTCGACGAGGAGGCGAGGGTGCTCTCGAAGCACCGGCTCCAGCTCGGGGGGCACGGCTGCGCCTGGGGCCACCCCTGGGTCGTGCCACCGGACCGGGTCTCCCACCGTAGCGAGGTCCGCCTCGCCACCGGCGACGCCCGGGGTCCCCGCCTGCCCGAGGACGAGGTGGAAATCCGCATCGACCGCCGGGTCGGGCTGGGGATGCTGGAGGAGATCGTCCTCACCAACCACAGCATGGCCGGGATCGAGAGCGAGCTCGTCCTGGACCTGGACGCCGACTTCACCGACGTGATGGTGGTCTCCGGGGATTTCCCCCCCCTCGGGCAGGTCGCGGAGCGGTGGGACGAGTGTCGCGCCCTGGTGTTCGAGTACCGGGCCGAGGCGAACGGCAGGAGCGTGCGCCGGGCCTCCCGGGTGCGGATCGCCCGCTCCACGTCGCCCCCCGTCCAGGATGGCCGCTCGCTGCGGTTCGCCGTCTCCCTCGCCCCCCGGGGGCAGTGGTCGGCCCTCCTGGTGGTCGGCTCCCGCCCCGGCGACTCCTGGAGGGAGCCCGAAGGGGCCGGGGAGGGTCGCTCCCCCTTCGCCCCGTGCTCCAACGATGAAGCGCGGGCCCGCTGGCGCGCCCGCCGGGCCCACTTCGGCACCGCGGGCCGCGTGCTCGCCGCCACCTGCGAACGGGCGGCCGACGACCTCTTCGACCTCCGCATCGAAGAGGGTGCCGAGGAGGGGGACGCCTTCGTCCCCCAGGCGGGCATGCCCGTGTACACGGCCTTCTTCGGACGAGACACCGTCTCAGCCGCGGTCCAGGGGGCGCTCCTGGGGCCCGAGATGCTGCGGGGGGTGCTGGCCCGCCTCGCCGCCACCCAGGCCACCGAGGACGATCCCTGGCGGGACGCCGAACCGGGCAAGATGGTCCACGAGGTCCGCCGCGGCCCCCGGGTGCAGCTCGGCCTCCTGCCCCACGACCGCTACTACGGCACCCTCACCACGGGGTCGATGTTCGTCGTCGCCCTCTCGGAGTACTGGCACTGGACGGGCGACACCGCGGCCCTGCGCCGGCACCAGGGCGCCGCCCGGCGGGTCTTCGACTGGGTCGATCGCTCCGGGGATGCCGACGGGGACGGCTTCGTGGAGTACGACCGGAGGAGCCCGAAGGGCCTCAAGAACCACGGCTGGAAGGACTCGGACGAGGCGATCCGCTACGAGGACGGCCGGCTGGTGGAGAACCCCATCGCGCCCCTCACCGAGCAGGCGTACCTTCACCTGGCCCTGGAGCGCATGGCGGAGATCCTGCTCGTGCTCGGGGACGGCGACGGCGCGGCGGGCTTCGAGGCGAGGGCGGCGGCGATGCGGAGGCGCTTCCACCGGGCGTTCTGGATGCCCGACGAGGGCTTCTACGCCATGGCCCTCGACGCGGCGAAGCGCCCCGTCCGCTCCATCGGCTCGGATCCGGGGCACGCGCTGATGGCCGGGCTCGTGCCCGTCGCCCGGGCCCGCGCCGTGGCGGACCGCCTCCTCCGCCCCGACCTCTTCAGCGGGTGGGGGGTCCGGACCCTCTCCAACCTCCACCCGTCCTACAACCCCAACGCCTACCACCTCGGCACGGTCTGGCCCGTCGAGAACGCCGCCTTCGTGCTGGGGTTCAAGCGCTACGGCCTCTCCACCCACGCGGAGCGCCTGGCGACGGCGGTCATGAGCGCCGCCGGGCACTTCCGGTTCCTCCGCCTGCCCGAGCTCATCGGCGGCCACTCCCGGGATGAGTGGGGGATCCCCACCCTCTACCCCAACGCCAACGCGCCCCAGGCGTGGAGCGCGAGCGCCGTCGTCGGCATCGTCCAGGCCCTCCTGGGGATCTACGCCTTCGCCCCCGCCCGCGTCCTCGCCCTGGTGGATCCCCAGCTTCCGCCGTGGGTGGACTCCCTGACCCTTCGGGGCCTGCGGGTCGGCGACGCCCGGCTGGACCTGCGCTTCAGGCGGCGTCCCGACGGCTCGGCCTCGCACCGGCTGCTCCGTCGCGAGGGGCGGGTCCTCGTCGTCCCCGTCCCCCCGCCCCAGGGCATTCGGAGCGAACGCTCCCTGCCCGAGGCCCTGCTGGACTGGGCGGTACGCCGGGCGCCGGGACGGACGGCCCACGCCGCACGCCTGGCCATCGGCATCGTGGGGGACGACGACAACAGGTCGGATGCCCAGGGCGAACGAGCGGTCAGGAGGGGCGCTCCTCCTCCATCCAGGCCAGGACCCGCTCCAGGTCCATCGGCTTGACCGCGTGCCCGTCGAACCCCGAGGCCAGGGCCCGCTCCCGATCCTCCCTCTGGCCGAAGCCCGTCAGTGCCAGCAGCCGCACCGAGCCCCCGAGCTCCGCCCTCAGGCGTCGGGCGACCTCGAAGCCGTCGATCCCCGGGAGGCCGATGTCCACGATGGCCATGTGGGGCCGGAAGGAGGGCGCGATCGTGGTCGCCGCGAGGCCGTCGGCCACCGCCCGCACGTCGTGGCCCTCCAGCACCAGCAGGTCCCGCAGGGGCTCCCGCACGTCCGCGTTGTCCTCGACGACGAGGATCCGGCGGGAGGCGGGCGCCGGCCGCGGGAGCGCCGGTCCGCCCCCGGGAGCCTCCGCGGCGCCGGTGGCGAGGGGGAGCCTCACCGTGAACTCGCTGCCCCGCCCCTCACCGTCGCTCCGCGCCCACACCGATCCGCCGTGCATGTCCACCAGGCGCCGCACCAGGGCAAGCCCCAGGCCCAGCCCGGAACGGGTCCGTCCTGTGGGGGCCCCGGCCTGGGTGAAGAGATCGAAGACCCGGGGGAGCAGCGGAGCCGGGATCCCCACCCCGTCGTCCCGCACGTGGACCCGCGCTCCGCCGTCCTCGACCCGCACCGAGACGTCGATCCGCCCCCCCGGCGGGGTGTACTTGATGGCGTTGTCCACGAGGTTGGTGAGCACCTGCTGGAGGCGGGCGCCGTCCCCCTCCACCGGCACCGGACCCTCCGGCACCTCCAACGTGAACTCCTGCTCCCGGGCCTCGGCCTGGGAGCGGCACGCCTCGGCGCAACGCTCCGCGATGTCTCGCAGGTCCAACCTCGCCTCCCGGAGCACCATCTTCCCCGTGCTGATCCGGGCCACGTCCAGCAGGTCGTCCACCAGTCGGGACAGGTGCCGCACCTGCCGGCGGATGACCGCCCGGTTTCGGCCATCCGGATCCCCGGCGTCGCCGGCCCGGTCCATGAGCTGGAGGGTGTTGCCGATGCTGCCGAGGGGGTTGCGCAGCTCGTGTCCCAGCATCGCCAGGAACTCGTCCTTGAGGCGGTTGGATTCCTGGGCGTCGCGGTAGAGGCGGGCGTTGTCCACCGCCACGGCGGCGCGGTCGGCGAGGCCGTCGAGGAGGGCGCGGTCGTCCCGGTCGTAGGGGCGCGAGGGGGCGTCGCGGGTGAGCAGCAGCAGGCCGAGGGCTCGGCCGCGGGCGCGCAGGGGGACCAGCAGCATCCCGTGGACGCCGACCCGCTCCAGGTAGGGCCACCACTCGGGACCGACGACCTGGCGCAGGCGCTCGGGCTCGATCCGCCCCAGCGCCCGGGTCCGACCCGCGTCCAGCACCCTCCTCAACGCGCCCCGGTCGACGGGGTGGGGAGACCGTGGCTGCAGCGCCCGGAGCACCTCCATGGCCTCGGGATCCCGGTGGTGGGCGGACTCCGGCAGGAGCCGGCAGCCGTCGTCCGAGAGCAGCGAGACGAAGGCGGCGTCGCCGACCAGGTCCGCCGCGCGGCGGGTGAGGGCGTCCAGGAGGGCTCGGAAGTCGCCGTGCTCCCGGTCCAGCTCCTGGGTGGCGGCGGCCAACGCCGCCAGGCGGGCCCGGGCCTTCTGTTCGGCCTCGTACAGGGTGGCGCGGTGGATGGCCTGGGCACACTGGCGGGCGATGGCCATCAGGAACGCCTTCTCCGCTTCGGGGAAGGGCCGCGGGCCGTGGAAGCTCAGACCGAGGACTCCAAGGATCCGGCCGTCCACGCTCAGGGGCAGGCTGGCAGTCGCCCGGTCGGTGGTCCACGGTCCCTGGCCCTCGATGGGAGGATAGCGGTGGGCGGCCTCCCGCATGGACTCCAGCCAGATCGCCCGGTCGGTGCGGACCGCCTCGGCCGGAGGGACCTGCGCGCGCACGGAGAAACGCGCCCAGGTCGCCTGGTGCCGGGGATCGAGGTTCGCGCCCTCGATGAGCTCCAGCACGGGCGGCGAGCGCCGGAGAAGGGCCACGCCCCCCTCCACGGCGCCCGTCGCGGCGAGGGACTGGGTCAGACCGACCCGGGCGACCTCGGCGGGCGTCAGGGCCCCGGAGAGAGCGGAGGAGAGGGCCTGGAGGCGGAGCACGCGCTCCCGGACGGCCTCCGCCGCCTCTCGCCCCTTCTTCGCCTCGGCCAACGCCTTGGCCCTCTCCCAGGAGAGCCGGCGCCCGCGCACCTCGGCCCTCTTCCGGTCGTCGATGTCGGTGGTGGTGCCGAGCCCCCCGAGCAGGCGCCCCTCGCCGTCCCGCTGGGGAGCGGAGCGTCCGATGTGCCACCGCCACTCGCCGTCGGAACGACGGATGCGGTACTCGCACTCCCAGGTCCGCCCCTCCCGGAGCGCGGGGAGGTAGCCGCCCAATACCCTCTCGCGGTCGTCGGGATGGATCGTCTCGACGGTGCCGGGCCCCAGCGCGGCCTCCCTGCTGAGCCCGGTGTATTCCAGCCACCGCTCGTTGACGTACTCGATCCCTCCGTCGGGTCCGGCCACCCACACGGCGTTGGGCAACGCCTCCAGCAACGCCCGGAACCGCGCCTCGCCCTCCCGCAGCGCCACCCGGTCTCCCGCAGGGCCCTCGCCCCCACCCCTGCCTGACGCACCCCTTCCGAGTTCCACCGCCGCCCCCCGCGACTCGACCGGCCCGCCACACCGGGACCGTGCGGACGCGAGTATAGCCCCGGGACGGCGCGACCGGGAACGCGGGTACGCGCTCTCCGCGGGGACGCAGGCGGGGGGCCCCGGACCGCCCCCCTACCCTCCCATCGCCACCAGGGCCACGGCGGCGATCACGGCGACGCCCAGGCCGTCGACGACGAGCCCCGTCCGCAGGAAGGTGCCGATGGGGACGTGCCCGGTGGCGAAGGCGATGGCGTTGGGGGCCGTGCCCGAGGGGGCCATGAAGCCGTTGGAGCAGCCCATCGCGGCGGCCAGCATCAGCACCCGCGTCCCCTCCGTCCCCAGACCCAGGCTGCCCGCCAGCCCGAACAGCACCGGCATGAGGATCGCGGCGCAGGCGGTGTTGGAGGCGACCTCGGTGAGGGCGGTCACCAGGACCAGGACCGCCAGCAGGGCCGCGGTGAAGGACGCCGCCTCGCCGCCATCCCGGAGGACCCCGAGGGTGCCCGACAGCCAGTGGGAGAGGCCCGACCGCTGGAACGCCTCGGAGAGGGCGAACCCCCCACCGAGGAGCAGGAGCGCCCCCCAGGGCAGGCGCGCCGTGTCCCTCCACTCCAGCAGGGGCCGCCGGCCCTCCGGACCCCGGGTGTGGACCACGAAGAGGAGGAGGGCCGCGACGATGGCCACGGTGGAGTCCTGGACCCGCCCCTCCAGGCCCAGGCGGCTCGCCCAACCCCGGACGTCTCCGACGTCGGCGCGGGTGATCCACAGCATCGCGGTGGTCGCGAAGATCCCCAGGACCCAGCGCTCCGGCGCCGTCCAGGGCGCGGCCTGGGGAGCCCCGATCCGCCGCCAGCCCGAGGCGGGGACCCGCCGCACCAGCACCGCCCAGGCCAGGGGGACGGAGACCACCACCGCCGGCACCCCGAAGGCCATCCATCCCAGGAAGGACACCGGCTGGCCCGAGAGGCGGCCGTACACCTGCTGGAAGATCAGGTTCGGCGGCGTGCCTACGGGGGTTCCGAGTCCACCCAGGTTGGCGGCATAGGCGATCCCCAGGACCAGCGCGGCGGCGAAGGCGCGGGTGGCGGCGTCCAGGTCCGGGATGGAGGCCCGCCCCTCCCCCTCCTCGTCCTCTCCGGCGTCCGGCGGGCCCGCCCCCCGCCGAGGCTCGGGGAGCCCGCCATCGGCCTCGCCCCCTTGGGCCCTCCGACCGGCGGCGACCTGGTGGACCACCGCCAGGGCGACGGGGATCATCATCAGCGTGGCCGCGGTGTTCGAGATCCACATGGACGCGAAGGCGGTCACCCCCATGAAGGCGAGCACCAGCCTCCTCGGTCCCCCGCCCGCCCGGCGCAGGACGGCGAGGGCCAGCCGGCGGTGGGCGCCGCTGCGCTCCAGGGCGAGCGCGATCAGGAAGCCGCCCAGGAACAGGAAGATCAGGTGGTCGGCGTAGAGGCGGGTGACGTCCTTGGGGGCGACCACCCCCAGGAGGGGCAGCAGCACCACCGGCAGGAGGGACGTGGCGGGTATGGGCAGGGCCTCGGAGAACCACCAGGTGGCGATCCAGGCCGTCGCGGCGAGGGTGGCCGCCGCCGCCGCCGGAGACGCGGAGTCCGGCAGGTCCGGGATCCCCGAGAGATCGGGGTGGAAGAGGCCGCGCACCGCCAGGAAGGCCAGCGGCCCGGCGGCGATCCAGAAGGCGGTCCGGGACAGGGCTCCCTCCTGACGCGGGCCGGAGGCGGCCTCGGCCCCGCCGCGCGCGCCCGCGCGGGCATCTTCACCGATCCCGAGGGATCGTGCGCGGTCCGGGTTTGCATCCGCGCGGCCCCGCCGCTACCATGGCGTCCTCGTCCGGGAGGGGGAACGACGAAGGTCCGACGGCCGCCGCGGCCCCAGGGGGTCGAGCGGTGCGCGAGGCGCGCCGCGAGGCCCAGGGGGCGTGATCGAGGGGAGCCCCAGGGGGGCGGCCCCTCTCCCGGTCGGAGGATCCCGCCGCTCGAACACGCCGGCGAGTCCCGGGCTCCCCATCGAAGGCCATCCGGCATCGGGGGGCCCTGAACCTCGGAACGCGGGTGGCCGCTCCCGGCTCCCGCAGCCTGAAAGACGGAGGAAGACATGGCTGTTTCTCTTGCCAAGGGCGGGAACGTCTCGCTGACCAAGGAGGCCCCCGGCCTCACCAAGGCGCTGGTCGGCCTCGGCTGGGACGTCCGCGCCACCGACGGCGCCGACTTCGACCTGGACGCCAGCGTCTTCCTGTGCGGCGCCGACGGGAAGATCCGCTCCGACTCCGACTTCATCTTCTACAACAACCTCAAGTCCAGCGACGGCTCCGTCGAGCACACCGGCGACAACCGGTCCGGCGCCGGCGACGGCGACGACGAAGCGGTGAAGGTCAACCTCGCCGGCGTGCCCGGCGACGTGGCGAAGATCGTCTTCACGGTGACCATCCACGAGGCCGAGTCCCGCCGCCAGAACTTCGGGATGGTCAGCAACGCCTTCGTCCGGGTGGTGAACCAGGACGACAACAAGGAGATCGCCCGCTACGACCTCTCCGAGGACGCCAGCACCGAGACGGCGATGATCTTCGCCGAGCTCTACCGCCACGGCGCCGAGTGGAAGTTCCGCGCCGTCGGCCAGGGCTTCGCCGGGGGTCTCGGGCCCCTCGCCCGCAACTTCGGCGTGAACATCTGACGGGATGCTCGCCCGAGGCGCGCCCGCTTCCCCCCCGCCACGGGGAGGCGGGCGCGCCACCTCGATCCGGCCGCCGGAGGGCTCCGCAGTGACCGAGTTCGTTCGTGGACAGAAGGCCCGCCTTGCGGACCTGACCCCCTCCACCTCCATCGAGGTCGCCCTGGACGTCGTCCCCGGGGGCTCCCAGACCCTCGACGTGAGCTGCTTCGGCCTGGACGCCGCGGGGCGCCTCTCGGACGACCGCTACTTCGTCTTCTACAACCAGCGGACCTCCCCCGAGGGGGCGGTGGCCATGGTCGGCCCCCGCCACGGCAGCCGCGAGGTCTTCCAGGTGGACCTCTCCCGGCTGCCCCAGGGGGTGAGGCGGCTGGTCTTCACCGCCGCCGTCGACGGCGGCGGCACGATGGCCGACATCGGGCCGAGCCGCCTGAGGGTGCTCGCCGGCGGCGCGCCCGTCGCCACTTTCTCGTTCGCCGGCAAGGACTTCGGCGGCGAGAAGGCGGTGATGATCGGCGAGGTCTACTTCAAGGACGCCTGGCGGTTCACCGCCAACGGCCAGGGCTTCAATGGCGGCCTCTCGGCCCTGCTCGCCCACTTCGGGGGCGAGGAGGTGGGAGCCAAGGCGGCCCCGCCGCCCGCCCCGCCGCCGCCGCCGGTCGCGCCTCCCCCTCCGCCGCCGCCCCGGCCCCCCGTCGCCGCGGCTCCTCCTCCCCCGCCTCCCGCCCCCACCGTCCGCCTGGGAAAGGTCACCCTGGACAAGAAGGGCTCCTCCCAGGCGGTGAGCCTCAAGAAGGGGGGAGCGGTCCAGACCATCCACATCAACCTGAACTGGGACAACCCCAACGCCCACAAGAAGACGGGCCTGTTCGGGCTGGGGCGCGTGCCGGCGCCGGACCTGGACCTCGGGTGCATGTTCGAGATGGCGGGCGGCGCCAAGGGGGTGATCCAGCCCCTGGGGGGCAACCTCGGATCCCGCCACTCGCCGCCTTACATCTACCTCGACAAGGACGACCGCAGCGGCGCGGCCACCGACGGCGAGAACCTCTACGTCACCCGCCCCGACCTCATCGAGCGGGTGATGGTGTTCGCGCTGATCTACGAGGGCACGGCGAACTTCGCCGACGTGAACGCGCGGCTGACCCTCAAGGACCACGAGGGGAACGAGATCCTGATCCCCCTGAACAACCCCGATCCGCGCCTGACCTTCTGCTCCATCTGTCTGGTCGCCAGGAAGGGGGACCGGATCGAGATCACCAAGGAAGAGCACTACTTCTCCGACCACAGCCGCGCCGACGGCCACTACGGCTTCGGCTTCCGGTGGAAGGCCGGCTCCAAGTAGGACGAAACCCCGAAGTAGCGGAGGCCCGGCGGCCCATGGACCTCGTCCGCGGTCAGAGGATCCGGCTGAGCGACCTCACCCCGTCCCCGGTGCTGGAGCTGGAGGTCCGGGTGACCGGCCTCGACCGGGGGGATCTTCTCTTCCTGGGTCTCCTCCTCGACGGGACCGAGGGGGTGGTCGATCCCCAAGGCGTGGTCCACGAGCGCAACCGCTCCAGCAGCTGCGGCGGGGTGGTGGTGAAGGACCGGGGGATCGGCACCCAGACCTTCACCGTCGACCTCCGCAAGCTCCCGGGCTCGGTGCAGCGGATCTCCTTCGCTCTGGCCATCCAGGCGCCCCACGCCCCCGTGCCCCTCCACGCCGGCGACATCTCCGGGGGCCACGTCGAGCTGCGGGCGGACGGGCGGGCCGTCGCCCGCTACCCCCTCAAGGGCGCCGACTACTCCAAGGAGGCGGTGCTCCAGCTCGTGGACCTCTACAAGAAGGACGTCTGGCGCATGGCGGTGGTGGGGGGCGGCTTCGTGGGCGGCATGCCCGCCCTGATGAGCCGATACCGGATGCCGAGTCCGGTCGCCGAGCCCCCGGCGGGGCCTCCCACGACCGACGGGGGCGTCCCCTCGCCCCCACCCGCGCCGGCGGGGCCGGTGAGGCTACCCTCGGCGTGGCCCGGGGGCAGGGCGCCGACCCTCCCCGGCGGCCTGCTCCGCTCGGTGGGGCTGGTCATCGCGGAGCACGCCGACGGACGCTCCTTCAGCGGGACGGGGTTCCTGCTGGGTCCCGGCGGCCACTTCCTCACCTGCTCCCACGTGATCGAGGGGGCTCGGCGGGTCTCCATCGTCCTGGAGGGGACGTCGATCCCCCGGCCGTGCGAGCTCGTCCAGGACAACCCCGACTTCGACCTGGCGGTGCTGTGGATCGCCGACCGCCACGGGTCCGCCGAGTGGATGCTGCTGGCGGACGAGGACAGCACCCCCGACCTGGGGACCGAACTGGGCCTCCTGGGCTACCCCCTGGGCAACGACCTGGGCCACAGCGTCACCTACTCCCAGGGCATCATCAACAGCCTGCGCCGCAAAGGAGAGCTCAACGTGCTCCAGGTGGACACCGGCGCGGCGCCGGGTTCCAGCGGCGGCCCGGTGTTCCGGCGCTCCGACGGGCGGGTGGTGGGGGTGCTCACCAGCGGCCTCAACATGGAGGGCCGCGGCATGCTGCTGAACTTCGCCATCGACGCCCGGACGGTGTGGCGGCTGGGCTGGTTCGCCCGGGGGTGACGGCCGGCGGGCGCCGACTCCCGGGATCCGCGTACGCCCGCCGCGGCCTCAGGGGCCATCGAGCGGCGAGGGTGGGGAACCCGGCTCGTCGCAACCCATGGCCCACTCCGCCAGCTCCAGGGGAGGAGCCATCCCCGGCTGGGGGTTCATCGCCCGCTCGGTGTAGGGGTTGTCCACGAGGAGCCACGAGGCCGCTCCGGGCAGATCGCAGCCCCGCCGTAGCCAACGGGTGCCCTCGCGGACGTCGGGGAAGGCCAGCACCCGCAGCGTGATGCCCGGCACCGTGCTCCGCACCAGGACCTCGCGGGGCCACGGGACTCCGGTCCCGCCCGCCTCCGCCTCCCACGCGTCCCAGAGGGCATCCCGGATCTCCGCCACCACGTAGGCGCGCACCGCCTCTCCGGAGAGGGATCGTGGCTGGCAGAGGGCCTCGGGGACGCCCTGGAGGCGTTGCTGGACGACGTAGGCCAGGGCCGACGAGGCGTGGCCGGCCTTGGCATCGCCGAGCACCGCGACGGTCCTCGGCGCCTCGCCAGCGTCCTGGACGACGGCCGATGCCGCCCGCTCCACCAGACCCACGTGGAATCCCTGGAGGGAGTCCTGGACGGGCCGCACCCGGGTGAACGCCGCCGCGGCGGCCACCCCGGCCGCCAGAAGGGCGACGGCGGCAAGGTCCCACCCGACGCGCGCGCGCTCGTCGAGCCGGGCGGTGAGCCCCCGGTGGGCCTCCGCCGCCGCCCAGCCGGCGACCACCGCGTTCAGGGGGATCAGCAAGGCGTAGTGGTAGACCATGAAGTAGGGCCGCATCGCCACGGCCAGGGCCAGGACCCCGTGGGAGGCGAGGCACCACCACAGGATCAGGCGACCGGCACGCCACCCGCGGGCCCCGCCCGCGCGGCGGGTGAGCGCCAGGACCACCAGCGCCGGCACCACCAGCAGGGTCACCCCCTGCCACGCCCGCACCCCACCGGTCCGGAACACCGTCCCAACCGCCTGCAGCATCCCCTCCCTATCGAACGCGCCCCACACCAGGGCCCGGGCCAGGGTCCCCCCGGGGGAGGTCAGCGCCTGGTCCACGGGGACCAGGCGCGCCAGATCCGGTCCTCCGGAGTCGGCGTGGCCCAGGAGCCGCACGTTGTCCGCCACCATGGGGGCCAGCGCGAGGGCCGCCACCAGCGTGCCGCCCACCAGCGGGCGCCACCCGTGGGCCTTGAGCAGCCGGGGGACCAGCACCAGCGACCCCACGGCCACGACCCCCGCGTACGGATGGACCAGGATGGCGCCCGCCAGCACCACCGGCAGCGCCCGCGCGGGCGCCGGACCCGGGCCCGAGACCGCCGCCGCCCCCGCCCACGCCGCCAGTCCCACCCACACCGGCGCCTGGTAGGTGTAGGCGCCGTGGTACGGATACACCACCAGCACCGGGACCGTGGCCACCAGGGCGGCCGCCACCAGGGCCGCCCCCCATCCTCCGACGCTCCGGGCCGCCAGGCCCACGGGCACGGCGATCAGCCCGTGGAAGATCGCGTTGGCGGCCATCGCCAGGGACAGCGTCGGCACCACCGCCATCACCGGGGCCAGGAGCCAGTACTGGAGGTAGCCGAAGTGGAACCCGTGACCGGGTCCGGCCCAGGGCAGAGTGCCGTCCCGGGCCAGGCGCAGCGCGTAGGCCCAAGGGTACGTGCCGTCGTGGTTCACGTGGAAGGCGGCCAGCGGTTCGAGGCGCAGGGCCATCCCCAGGACGGTCAGGAAGGCGAGCCCCGCGGCGCCCATGACGTCGGCGGAGCGGGCCGCCGATCCCCGATCGGGCAGCGGCGCCTGGTCCGGGCCATGGGGCTCCTCCGGCCTCGGCATGCCGCGGGAGGATCTCCGCACGGGACCTCGGGTGCCACACCGATCGCCCGGTCCACCGGCTGGCGGGGGGCATTGTAGCCCGATCCGCCGGGGGGCGGAGGGACGGGCTCGGTGGTCCGACCCCGACGAGGCCCCGTCAGGGTGTCGAGGCGGCGGGAGCGGAGGGGGATGTGGCGCCGTCCCCGACCGGGACCGGGGAGGGCGGGTGAGTGACCTGAGCGGCGGACTCGGGGGCCGGCGCCCCCGCCGAGGGCGCACCTGCCGCCGCCGCCGCCGGGGGAGGCGGGAGGGAGGGCAGCCCCCCCTTGCTGCGGACGTCCCGCTCGAAGTCGGGGTTGTAGCTCACCCCTGCGGCCCGGGCCTTCTCCAGGATGGCGGCCGCCTCGACGTATTTCTTGTTGCCGGAGTAGGCGGCCGCGAGGGCGGGCAGCAGGACGGTGCGCTCCGGCTCCATGGACAGGGACCGCTCCAGGAGCGCCGTGGCCTCGTCGAAGCGGTTCTCGTGGACCAGCACCTCGCCTAGGTTGGCCATGACGTCGGGATCGGTCGACCTCCGCCCGAGGGCGGCGCGGTACGAGTCCTCGGCGTCCCGGAGCATGCCCAGTTCGAAGTAGATCCGCCCGAGGGCGAGGTGGAGGTCGGCGTTCTCGGGTGCGGCGGTGGCCGCCTCCCGGAGGACCTGGATGGCCTTGAAGCTGTCGTTCCGGGACCGGGCGACATGGGCCAGGCCCAGGGCTGCCCAGGGGGACCGGGGGTCCAGATCCCGAGCCCGCTGGAACGCCTCCGCGGAGGTCTCGGGGTCGGCGATGGCGGCGCGGCCATGGAGGTAGGCCGCGATCGCCGACTCGGGACGCTCCCGCCGCAGGGCGGCGTACTCGGCGACGGACTCCTCCGCGCGGCCCAGGGCGGACATCGCGTCCTGCCAGCCGCGATGGGCGTCCACGTCCTCGGGCGAAGCCTTGCGGAGGGCGTCGAACCGGGCCAGGGCGTCCTGAACCTTGCCCGCCCGGAGCCACATGCGGGCCTGCTCGTGGGGCGTAGGGAGCACGGGGGCCGCGGAGGACGATGTCCCGCCGGGGGCGGCATCCTCCCCCCCGCCGCCGCAGCCGGCCAGTCCTACGAGCAGGGCCAGGGCAGGGAGGAGGGCGGCCAGGGGAGCGCGCCGGGACCGGAGGCTGGGTTCAGCCGGGAACGATGTACACGTCTTCGTCGAAGCAGGGGGCATTCGCGCTCAGCTCCTCGCAGGTCGTGTCCAGGACGCACTGCAGGTGCGATTCGAGCCGGTCCTCCTCGTAGATCCGCTCGTACCGGTCCCGCTGGTACTGGCACTCGGCCGTGCACGACTCGGCGTCGTATCCCTCGGGGTACTCGAGCCCGCACTCGTCGATGAGCTTGTCGCAGGCGGACGCGCAGGTGGGGGAGCAGCCGGGCGCCCCGAGCCATCCGACGAGGAGCAGGGCGGCCAGGCCGCCGCTCCGCGGGGAGACGGACGCTACCATCGGATCCAGGGGCACCAGGAGTCGTAGTCGGTGACGCACTGCGGGCTGGCGAGGTCCTGGTGCTGCACGCAGTCGATGAAGTTCATCGCGTCGTCCGGCTCCGAGAGGTCGTAGGAGGCGACGACGTCCCCGGTCCCGTCGCCGTCGACCGCCCGGGAGACGCTGTAGAGCGCGGTGTTGCAGGCGGTTACGCACTCCGAGTACGCCTCGTCCTGGGACTTGCCGATCTGGACCGGGACCATGCCCTGCCCGGCGTTGCATTCGAAGTAGATGTCCTGGCAGGCGCTGGCGCAGGTGCGGGTCTCGCAGCCCGAGACCAGCATCGAACCGGCGAACAGGATCCCGAGCATCGGCGACAACAGGGGGCGGGGCATCTTCGGACTCCGAGGCTGGCCCATGGTAGTGGAGCGCGCCGGCGGGACGCAAGGCGAGGGGGGCCGGTCGTGGCATGCGTCTTGTTTGTCGGGATCCGGCGACCGCGCCGACCCGTCGGTCGCGGGTCCACGACGTCCAGGAGGTCATGTCATGCGTGCCGATCCGCGCCCCCGCTCCGACGGCCCCGGGAGCGGACTCGACCTCGGGGAGTGCCTGGACCGCGTCACCCGGGACGTCAACCTGCTGGTGCGCCAGCACGTCGCCCTCGCCAAGGCCGAGATGAAGGACGAGGCCCGGAGGATCGGGCGATCCCTCGGCGCCCTGGCCGTGGCGGGCGCCCTCGCCCTGACGGGGTGGGTGGTGTTCTGCGTGGGCCTGGGGCTCCTGCTGGGCCTGGCGATCTCCCCCGAGCTGGGCCTGGTGGTGGTGGGCGCCATCAACCTGGTCGCGGCGGGAGCCCTCGCCTACGGGGCGGTCCGGGGCCTGCGGTCGGCGGACGCGGGCATGAAGGCCACGCGCGAGGAGGTGGACCGGGACCGGCTGCTGGTGGACCGGATCCGCGCCGACCTGGCCCGACCCGCCCCGCAAGGCGGCCTTCCGCCACCGGGACGGGAGCTGCCCGCGGGAGGGACGACATGACCGAGATCCGACGACGCGGGGATCCTCGTGATCCTGACCTGCCCGACGACCCCGCGCGGGACTCCGCGCTCCGCTCCGGCCCGCCGGTGGAGGGAGCCGGAGACGACATCGCCACCGTGCGCATGGCGATCGACGAGACCCGGTGGCGCCTCCGCCAGGACGTGACCGCCCTGGAGGCGGCGCTGCGGGACCGCCTCGACCCCCGGGTCCGGATCCGTCGCTCCCCTTGGGCGTTCCTGGCGGGGGCGCTGCTGGTCGGCCTCCTGGTCGGCCTCGCGCGCCGACAGCGCGGGGCCGTTCGCCTCACCGACACAACCTGGCTCATCGGGCCCCCGCGGGGACCCTGGAGAAGGACCACCCCATGAACGTCATGAGCACCTGGAACCCCATGAACCCCCTCAACCGCCTCAACCCCCTCAGCCCGGTCCGGCGTATCGCCGTCCGCCCCCGCACCGCCTACGACGTGGGCAAGGGAGCCCTGAAGGTCCGCCAGGCCATGGAGAGCGCGGGGGAGTCCCTGTCGGAGCAGATCGACCGGATGGAGGACTACGTGGACCGCACCGAGTCCCGCAAGCTGGTCGGCGTCGGCTTCGCGATGATGGGGATCGGGATCGTCGTGGGCATGGTCCTGGGCGGCATCTTCGGCCGCCGCGCCGCCGAGCGGGAGGAGGAGCGCCGCGGATCCGCCGGCTACGGCGCCTACGGGGGCCTCCACGGGGAGTCCTACGGTCCGGGTTCCGAGCGCTCCGGCCGCCGCCACGAGGCGTCGGAACGGCGCGAGGAGACCTGAGATGGCACCGGAGCGGCGCGTGGAGTCCCCCCACGGAGGCGACACCCGGGGAGAGGGGCGCCACGTGCGGGTCCGCCCCCTGAAGGACAGGAGGGGGCGCGGCCCCGGCATGGCGGCGTGGAACGTCGACGCCGAGGTCATGGCGCTGCCGGAGAAGGGGGGACGGCTCGACCGCGCCTCGGCGGCCCTCGGGAGGCTCCGGGGCCGGCTCGAGGCGGGGATCCGGGAGCGGCCCGTGGCGGTGGTGGCGGCCCTCCTCGCCGCGGGATGGCTGGTGGGGCGCCTGGCCTCTTCCCGGAGGACGTGGGTGGTGCTGCCCGCGCCTCCCCCGTTGACGTGGCCGTCGGCGCGGCCTCCGGGCCGGATCCGGTAGGAACGTCGCCCCGGGGCGGGGGTCCGATCCCCCCGCCCCGGGGCGGCCTCCGGCGTGCCACCGGGGGGCGGGTGGCGTAGACTCCCGCCCCGATGAAGCCACCCCTCCTCTCGCGCCTCCACCGCGGCGCGGCCCGCCGGCCCTGGGGCGTGCTGTCCGCCCTCGGTGCCCTGCTGCTCTGCTGCCTCCTCCTGGCCCCCGGCCTGGTGGTGGACCAGGACATGCTCCGCCTCATGCCCGGCGGACCTCGCCGGGACGAGCTGCGGACCCTCGTCGACGACTTCACCCTCCTCTCCCAGGTGGTGCTGCACATCGAGGCGTCGGAGCCGGACGAGGACGGCCTCATCGCCGCCTCCGACGCCGCCGCCGCGCGCCTGAGGGCGAGCGGGGGCTTCCGGCGGGTCGAGGCCGGGCTGGACCCCGACGAGAAGTTCAAGACCTGGGACGCGGTCTTCCCCCACCGCTTCCAGCTCGCCCCCCAGGAGGTCACCGCCGCGGCCCTGTCGGACGCCGGGCTGGCGCGGGCGATGTCACGGGTGCGGGACACCATGGCGAGCCCCGCCTCCGCCTTCTTCGAGGAGGCCCTGCTCCGGGACCCCCTGGAGCTGACCGAGGCGGCCCTGCGCGCCGCCCTCGCCCGAGGCAACGTCTTCGACGTGGACCTGGTCCGGGACCACCTGCTGTCCCGGGACCGGCGCCACGCCCTGGTGCTCGCCGTCCCCGAGGAGGCGGGTCTCGGCCTGGGCGCCGCCGTCGACGTCGCCGCCGCCGCCCGGGAGGCCGCCGCCGCCGCCCGGGAGGCCGCCCCCGGGATCCGCGCCGAGGCCCTGGGCGCGCCGGTCTACGCCGACGAGAGCGCCCGCGCCATCAAAAAGGACGTGTGGGCCTCCGTGCCCGTGTCCATCGCCGCCATCCTGGGGCTCCTGGTCCTGGTGCTCCGTGGCCCCCGGGGCGCGGGGGGGATGGGGACCGGGCTGCGCGCCGCGGTCCTCGTCTTCGTGCCGGCGGCGGGGGGCGCCCTGGTCGCCCTGGGGACCCTGGCGGCGGCGACGGGGACCATCCACGGCGTCAGCCTCGCCTTCGGCGCCGCCCTGGTGGGGGTCTCCGTGGACTACGGGGTCCACCTGGTGGTCCACACGCGCCGCCGCCGCGCCATGGGCGGTCCGGACCTGGCGGTCGCCAGCGCCGTCGGCGAGACCTCGAGGAGCCTCGTCACCGGACTGCTCACCACCCTGGCCGCCTTCGGGATCCTGCTCCTGTCGCCCTCCACGGGCATGAGGGAGCTGGGCCTCTTCGCCGTCGCCGGAGTCTTCGGGGCCTTCGTGCTGGCGGTGGTGGCGGTGCCCCTGCTCTATCCCCGGTGGGTGGACCGGGTCGCGGCGCCCCGGGAGTTCCCCGAGCCCCTGGGGGACCCCATCGCCCGGGCCGCGGGCCTCGCCGCCCGGCACCGCCGGGTCACGCTGGCCCTCTTCGCCGCCTTCGGCCTGGGCTCCGCCGTCGCGGCTTCCGGCGTGGACTTCGACGGTGACATCCGCAACCTCGACAGCCGCTCGGAGGCGTTGCAGCAGGCCGAGAAGCGCCTCCAGGACGCCTTTGGCGCCGCCGGGACCGCGGGGGTGGTCATCGCCGCCGGGGAGGACGTCGACGCCGCCCTGGCGCGCAACGACCTCGTCCACGACATCCTCGCCCGGGAGGGCCCGGCCGCCGAGGTCACGGCGGTGGCCTCCCTCTCGGGGATCCTGCCGTCGGCGGGGCGCCAGGCGAGCCGCGTCGCCGCCGCCCTGGCCGCCGCCGGCCCCGATCCGGGTGCGCGCCTCGCCGCCGCGGCGACGGGGGCGGGCCTCGTCCCCGGGGCCTTCGCCCCCTTCCTCGCCGACCTCGACGCCCTGCGGGCGGGCGCGGCGCCGCCCCTGCGCCCGGGGGACCTGGCCGGCACCGCCCTCCAGTCCCTGGTGGAGGCGCGGATCTCGGAGAAGGAGGGGTCCGCGAAGGTGCTCACCCTGGTGGACCTCCCCCCCCGCATGGACGACCTGGGCGCCTTCCCGCCCGCGCTGGAGGCGTCGCTCCGGCAGGTCCCGGGGACGGTGGTGTTCTCGTGGGCGGGGCTGGCCAACGAGGTCATCGCCCAGGTCCGGCACGACCTGGCGCGCCTGCTGGCCGTCGGGCTCGCCGGGGTGGCCGCCCTGCTGCTGATGACCTACCGCCGCCCGGGGCCGGCGCTGCGGGCCCTCCTCCCCAGCGCCCTGGCCCTGGTGGCGGTGGCCGCCTGGCTGTCGATGCGGGGGATCGGATTCAACCTGGCCAACGCGTGCTCGGTGGTGCTGATCCTGGGGATGGGGGTGGACTACGGGATCTTCGTGGTGGACGCCCTCGCCCGGGGAGACGTGGAGGAGGAGCTCCGGGGCACCGGGAGCAGCGTCGCCATCTCGGCGCTGACCACGGTCCTGGGCTTCGGCAGCATGGCGACGTCCAGCAACGGCGCGGTGGCGAGCCTGGGGGAGGCCATCATCGTCGGCCTGACCACCGCGGCGGCCGCCTCGCTCCTCCTCCTGCCCGCCCTGGAGCCCCGCCGGGCGGCCCGCGGGGCCGGCGAGCGGGCCGCTTGAGCGGTCTCCCCGCGGGGGCCCCCCCGGCCGGCGGCCCACCCTCCCCCGCCTCCCGCCCCGGTGTCGGCCTCGCGTCGCGGGTGGCCACCGTCGTGTGCTGGACCCAGATGGCGGTCCACAGCTTCCTCATGTGCGTCGCGGGGCTGGCGTGGGCCTGGACGCTGGGACGCCTCGTGGACCCCGACCGCACGGTGCCGCCCCGCCTCGCGGTCTTCTTCCTGGGGTGGCTGTCGTTCCGGGTGGTCCCCTTCCAGAGGGTGAGGGTCGAGGGGCGGGAGCACCTGCCCCGCCGGGGGGCCTTCCTGCTGGTCGCCAACCACCGCTCCCTCATGGACACCCCCGCGGTGCTGGCCCTGGGCCAGCCCCTCAAGTGGATCGCCCACCGCCGCTTCCTGGCGATGCCGCTGGTGGGATGGTTCCTGCGCGCCTGCGGCGACGTGGGAGTGGACCCCGGCAGCCCCCTCGGGGGGGGAGAGGCCCCCGCCCGGGAGGTCCTGGCGTGGCTGGCCCGGGGCCGCCCCGTGGCGGTCTATCCCGAGGGGACGAGGTCCCTGGACGGCAGGGTGGGCCGCTTCCGCCCCGGCGTCTTCCGCCTCGCGGCCCGGGCCGGCGTGCCCGTGGTCCCGGTGGCGGTCTCGGGCACCGAGGTCCTCCTCCCCGCCCGGCGCCTGGCCTCGGCGGTCCCCTCCTTCCGGCCCGTCACCGTCCGCGTCCGGGCCCTGCCTCCCCTGAGCCCCGCGGACCATCCCGGCCCGGAGGCCCTGGCGTCGGCCGCCCGCGCGGCGATCGTCGCGGCGCTGGCGGAGCTGGAGGGCGGCTGACCGTCCGCGCGGATCCCCCCTGGCCACCCCCGGGCGGCCGATTACAGTCCCTGCCGGCGCGCCGGGGAGCCCGGACGCGCGGAGGCGGACCCTCCCGCTCCGCATGGCGCGGGCCGGGGGGGGCGCCCAGGAAGGCGGCCGTGACGTTCTTCGACCCCACCGAGAGCTTCGCCGATCCGGCGGACTCCCAGACGCTCCTGGCGTTGCTGGCCTGCTTCGCCCCCGCCGAGGAGGTGCCCGAGGTGGATGACGGGGGAGCCGCCGACCTGCGGGAGCTGGACTGCGTCGCCTACCTGGAGGCCATGGGCGAGGGGGCGCCTCGCCTCGACTTCGCGCCCGCCCGGGCGTAGCCTGCGGCGCCCACCGCCGGAGGAGCCCATGCACCGCCCGACCGCCCCCGCCGTCCTCGCCCTGGTCCTCGCCGCCGCCGCCTGCCGCACGCCGGGGGACACCCCCGAAGCCGGCGAGGAGCGGACCCCCACGGCCCCCGCCCCGACCGAACCGCCGCCGCCCCAGGCGGGGGGGATCGAGGCGGCTCCCCAGGCCGCGCCGGGCCCTGCCGCAGGGCAGGCCCAGGGGACGCCCACCGTGGAGTCCAGCGAGGTCCTGGCCCGGGAGCCCGTCACCGCCGAGGCCGCCGTCAAGCACGTCCTGATCGCCTGGGCCGACCTCGCGCCGGCGTTCCGCGGGGGGATCGACCCCCGCGCCGTCGCCCGCTCCCAAGCGGACGCGGACCGCCTCGCCCTGGAGATCGCCGAGAAGGCCCGCTCCGGCGCGGACTTCGACGCCCTGATGAGGGAGCACAGCGAGGACCCCGGCAGCGCCGCCGAAGCCACGGCCTACACGGTCACCGCCGACGCCCCCTTCGTGCCCTCGTTCAAGGCCATGGCCCTGCGGCTGAAGCCCGGCGAGGTCGGGATCGTGCGGTCCCCCTTCGGCTGGCACGTCATGAAGCGCACCGCCTGAGCCTCTGCGGGCACACCGCCTGAGCTACACTGCGACGGTCCGAAGTGGTGCAGGGCGCCCCGGCGCGCCGACCCGAGAGCCCGTCCCATGTCCCCGAACCCTCCCCCGAGGGGCCTCCCATCCGGGCGGTCCCGCGCCGTCCTCGTCGCCACCACCGTGGCGCTGCCCCTCGCGCTCGCGGCCACCGCCCTCGCCTACGCGCCGCGGCTGGACCGCCGGGACCCGGACGCGGGCTCCCCCACCCGGCACCTCTCCCGCCAGCCCGCGGTCCAGGGGCGGCTCTCGGCCTCCCGCCCCGAGTGGCGCGACTTCGTCGCCCGGCACGGCCGGGGCTGGTTCGCCCGCTTCGACGAGGCGACGGGCTGGCCGGTGCGGGTGCTGGGTCCGGGCCTCGCGATCCCCGCCCACGATCCCTCGGATCCCCGCGCCGTGGAAGCGGCCCTGCGGCCCCTGCTCCGCGCCGAGGAGGCCCTGCTGGGTCCCGCGGCCGACCTGGTGTTGGACGAGACCTGGACCGACGGCGAGAGGACCCTGGCCTGGTTCCGCCAGGTCCACCGGGGGACCCCCGTGGAGGGAGGCGGCGTCGGGCTGCTGCTCCACCACGGGCGGGTGGTCTCCCTGGACGTCCGCACCTGGCGCGGCGCCTTCCCCGATCCCGCGGAGAGCGTCGTGGACGGCCGGGACGCCCTCCGGATCGCCCTGGAGGCCTCCGACGACCCCCGGGCCGAGGTCCTGGACCCCGGGGTGCGGACCTGGCTCGCCGTCCCCGACGGTGGACGCCCCCGCCTCGCCCTCTGTTGGAAGTCCCGCCTGGACAGCGACTTCGAGCAGGCGAGCTGGATCACCTGGGTCGACGCCTCCAGCGGCGAGATCGCCTGGCGCGAGGACGCCCGGCGCCACGCGGTCCAGGGGACCGTCCTGGGGCAGTACGAGGAGCGCACCGTCGGCGACGCCCTGCTCACGGGCGCGATGAAGGGCACCACCGTCGCCAGCGCCGCCGGGGACTCCACCGAGACCGGCGCGGACGGCGCCTTTTCGCTCCCGGGCGAGGAGGACACCGACCTCCGGAGCGTCCTGTCGGGCTCCTGGCTCGACATGAGGACGTACGGAGGGTGGGGGCCGGGGGCGACTCCCGAGCAGGAGTTCCCCGGAACCGTCGGGGCTCCCTCGGACCTGGAGTGGGAGCCCGGGGACGCGAGCTACGCCTCGCTGGACGTCTTCTTCCACACCAACGTCGCCCGGGACCACACCCTGCTCCGGGACCCCGCCTTCGAGTCGAAGTGGGCGCGGGTCACCGCCACGACCGACATCACCAGCGGCCGCTGCAACGCCTACTACAGCTCCGGGACCATCAACTTCTACGCCGAGGGGGACGGCTGCGAGGACTTCGGGCGGATCGCCGACGTCGTGTACCACGAGTACGGCCACGGTCTGCACGACTACCAGATCGTCACCGGGAGCTTCGACGGCGCGCTGAGCGAGGGCTCGGCGGACTACCTCTCGGCCACCATCAACGACGACCCCTACATGGCCATCGGCGCCTACGGGCCGGGCACCTGGATCCGCGAGCTGGACACCGACAAGCGCTACCCCGACGACATCGTGGGGGAGGTCCACGCCGACGGCCTGATCTGGGGCAGCGCCATGTGGGACCTGCGGGAGCGGCTGATCGACCTCTACGGCGAGGACGACGGGACCTGGCACTCGGACCAACTCTTCCTGGGGGCGCTGCGGGGGGGACCGTCCATCACCACCGCCTTCGATGCCCTGGTGCCCTGGGACGACGACGACGGGGACCTGGGGAACGGCACCCCGAACCTGTGCCTGATCTCCGAGGTCTTCGACGACCACGGGATCGGGCCCGGCCCCCTGGGCTGGTTCGACTTCGCCCACGAGCCCCTGGCGGACGCGCCCTCGTCGGCGACCTCCTACCCCGTCGAGGCCACGTTCGCCCCGCTGAGCCCCGAGTGCTCGGCGTTCGACCCGGACGGAGTGCGGGTGGAGTGGACCCTGGACCCCGAGGCGGGCCCGTGGGAGGCTGCCCCCCTGGCTCCCGTCGGCGGCGACCTCTACGCCGGCGAGATCCCGCGCCACCCCGCCCTGAGCCGGGTCTACTACCGGATCGCCGCGGCCGACGCCGCGGGGGACACCCTGTTCAGCTCCGACGGCGGGGATCCGCCGGAGGTCTTCTCGTTCCTGGTGGGGGACCTGGCCCCGGTGTGGTGCGACGACCTGGAGGGGGACGTCTCGGGCTGGCTCCACGGCCAGGGCTGGAGCCCCCCGGCGGACGGATCGCCCCCACCCGAGGGGGACGAGTGGGAGTGGGGGGAGCCCCAGGGCCTGGCCGACGACCCGGCCGGGGCCTTCTCGGGCACCCACGCCTGGGGCACGGACCTGGGGCTGGTGGAGGGTGCGGACGGGCTCTACGAGCCGAACCGGACCAGCTTCCTCCAGTCGCCGGGGTGGACGGCGGTGGACGTCTGGCATCCCCGCGTCCAGTACCGCCGCTGGGGCCAGTTCGAGGACGGCTACTACGACGACGCCTACCTGCGGGTGAACGGTACGAGGGTCTGGAGGAACGCCGCGTCCAGCTTCGGCGGGGTCGCCGACCTCGACGACCGCTGGGTCCTCCACGACGTCCCCCTGGACGGCCTGCTGGACGGCTCGGGTGTCTTCACGCTGCTGTGGCAGCTCCGCACCGATCCGGGGCTGGAGTTCGGCGGTTGGAACATCGACGACGTCTGCCTGGTGACCCTGGACGACCTGGACCGCCACTTCGGCCCCGAGGACCTGGACGCCAGCGACGGCGAGGACTCCCGCAGCACGGTGACGTTCACCGAGCCCTGGGTGGGACACCTGAGCGCGGTCCGCCTGGTGCGGGGGGACGTGGACTGGCCGGCGGGCCCGGGCGACGGGGTGGTGGTGTGGGAGGACCTCGCCCCCGAGCCGGGGCGGGCGGTGGAAGTGGTGGACGAGGGCCTGGTGAACGGAGTGACCTACTACTACGCGGCCTTCGGCGCCGACGACGCCGGAGACTGGTGGGGCGTGGCCGTCCCGGGCTCCAGCGCCGATACCGCCCTCCCCGAAGGCCCTCCGCTGGAGGACGACGACACCGCGCCCGACGACGACTCCGCGGCGGGGGACGACGATACATGGACCGGCGACGACGACTCCGCGACGGGGGACGACGATACATGGATCGGCGACGACGACTCGGCGGCCGGGGACGACGATACGTGGACCGGCGACGACGACTCCGCGGCGGGGGACGATGATACGTGGACCGGCGACGACGACTCCGCCTCCGACGACGACTCGGCGTCCGACGACGACTCCGCCTCCGACGACGACTCCGCCTCCGACGATGACTCGGCCTCCGACGATGACTCGGCCTACGACGACGACTCCGCCTCCGACGATGATTCCGCACCCGATGACGACTCCGCCTCCGACGACGATTCCGCACCCGACGACGACTCCGCCTCCGACGACGACACGACGGGGCAGGACGACGACTCCACCCCGACCGACGACGACTCCACCCCGGCCGACGACGACGCGGCCGACGACGACGCGGCCGACGACGACGCGGCCGACGACGACGCGGCCGACGACGACTCCACTCCCGCCGACGACGACGCGGCCGACGACGACGCGGCGGCCGACGACGACACCACCGGCGGCGCGGGACCGGAGGGCTGCGACGGGTGCGACGCCACCGGTGACGGCTCTCCGGCGGGGGCCTTGGGCTGGATCCTCCTGGCCCTCGCTCTCCGGCGGCGGCGGGCCTGAAGGACCGGCCCCTCAACCCAGCACCGCGTCCCCGTCCCCCTCGAAACCCAGGAACACCGGCTCGGGCCGGAGCACCACCCCGAAGCGCTCTCTCACCGCGCGCCGGACCTCGGCGGCCAGGCGCACCACCTCCGCCGCGGTCGCGCCTCCCCGGTTCACGATGGCCAGGGCGTGCCGCGTGGACAGCCCCACCCGGCCCGCGCCGAAACCCCGGGGGAAGCCCGCCGCCTCGATCAGCCAGGCCGCCGACAGCTTCACCCTCCCCTCCCCCGCCGGCCAGCGGGGCGGAGGGGGGACCTCGTCCCCCCGCCCGGCGCAGACCGCGTCGGCGACGGCCGCCTCCACCACCGGGTTGACGAAGAAGGACCCGGCGCTGCGGCGGTTGGGATCCCCCTCGTCGATCACCATGGACTTCCCCCGGCGCAGCTCGATCACCGCGCGCCGGACCGCGCCGAGGGGCGGCGGCGGCGTCCCGTCCCCCATGCCCAGCCGCGCCCGCAGCTCCGCGTACTCCACCCGGGCTTCCCCTCCCCTCCGGAGCGCGAACTCCACCGCCGTCACCACCCACCGCTCCCCCCACTCCCCCTTGAAGCGGCTGGCGCGGTACCCGAACCCGCACTCCCGCGCCGGGATCCGCCTCGCCTCCCCGGTCCGCCGATCCACGGCCCGCACGGCGGTGACGACGTCCGCCACCTCCTGCCCGTAGGCGCCCACGTTCTGGACCGGGGCCGCCCCCACCCGGCCCGGGATCCCGCCGAGGCACTCGATCCCCGCCAGGCCCTCCTCGACCGCCCAGGCGACGAGCCCGTCCCAGGAGGCTCCCCCTCCCGCGGTGACCCGGGCGATCCCCCCATCCTTCCAGGCGCGGATCCGCCCGTCCCCGACCCGCACCACGACGCCGTCCCACCCCCCGTCGGCGGCCAGGAGGTTGCTTCCCCCGCCCAGCACCGCCACCCGCAGCCCCTCCCGGCGCGCCCAGGCGAGGCAGTCCCCGAGGGCCTCCTCGTCCGGGCACTCCGCCAGGTACCGCGCCGGGCCGCCCACCCCGAGGGTGGTCAGCTCCGCCAGGGGGACTCCCGGGAGGAGTTGGAAGCGATGCCTCGCCGCCACGGCCCTCACCCGTTCCCCTCGTAGGGCTCGACGTGGATCAGCACGTCCACCACCTCGGGCATCGCCGCCCGGATCCTCGCCTTCACCCGCCCGGCGACGTCGTGGGCCTCGGCGATGGTCATCCCGGGGTCCACCTGGACGTGGAGGTCCACGAAGGCGGCGTGGGCGTGGCCCCGGGAGCGCACCTTGTGACAGCCCCGGACTCCGGGCTCGGCGAGGGCGATCCTCTCGACGGCGCCGGCCTCCACCGCGGCCCGGTCCACCAGGACGCCCACCTCCCGGCCCAGCACCCCGAGCCCCGTGTGGACCACCAGCCCCAGGACCACCACGGCCGCGGGCACGTCGATCCAGGGCTGCCCGGCGGCGATCCCCACCGCCGCCACCAGGGCTATCAGCGAGGCCAGGAAGTCCGAGCGGGTGTGGGCGGCGTCGGCGGTGAGCAGGGCGCTCCCCAGCCTCTTCCCGGCCCGGGCCTCCCAGGTGGAGATCCCGAGGTTCAGGGCGGCGACGGCCATCACCAGGGCGATCCCCCCCGCGCCCACCTCGGGCTCGCGCCCGTGGAAGATCCCCTGCCACGCCTCGCGGGCGATGGCGCCCGCTCCGGCCAGGATCAGCATCCCCACCACCGCCGCCCCCGCCGCCTCGAAACGCCGGTGGCCGTAGGGGTGTTCGGGATCGGGCGGCGCGGCGGCGAAGCGCAGGGCGACCAGGGCCACCACGTTGGCGCTGCCGTCCAGCAGGCTGTGGACGCCGTCGGCCTGGATCGCCACCGCCCCCGAGGCGAACCCGTAGGCGAGCTTGGCGGCGGCCACGGCGACGTTGAGCCCCAGGATCGACCACAGGATCCGGCGGACCTGGCGGTGAGTGGGGCTCGGCGGCGGGGGGAGTGAGAGGGAAGGGCTCATGGCCGGCGCGCCGACGGGGCGCTCCCTGGTCCGCGGGGCGCCGCGGCGGGGAGGGGGATCCTACCCGCCCCGGGCGCCGGGACCAAGGGGGGAGCCGGCCGAGGCCGGAGGGATCAGGGAGCGGCGACCTTCACGTAGTGCAGCATGGCGCTGCTGTTGTCGCCGCGGTCGCCCACGGCGGTGAAGTCGATCTTGTAGCCCGCCACCGGCGTCCCCCCCACCTCGTCGGGCAGGTCGGCGGAGGTCAGGGTGAAGGACACCTCCCCCGCGCAGGGGTAGGGCTCGGCGTCGGTGGTGGGGTGGGTCAGGGCGCCGCCGATCTGGGCGCCCGAGGCGTCCAGGTAGAAGACGTCGGCGCGGTACCCCATCCCGCACACCGCCTCGGCGGCGCCGCTGGCGTCGGTGCGGGGGCGGGAGCCGTACAGCGTGAGGTCGCCGCTGAAGGGCACCGGATTGGAGCGCCCGCCCACGTCGGCGTCGGCGACCGGGTAGGTCACCGCCACCGGGCCAGCGTCGGACTCGGCGCGGTCCATGAGGGGCGGCGTGCGGAGGGGGAAGTCCACGAGGCTGGTCAGGTACGACGTCCCGGCGTCGGCCTCCACCTGGAACACCAGCATGTCGCCGCTCATCAGGTCCACGCCCGGCAGGACCCACAGGGTCCAGACCTCGTCCGCTCCCGACTCGGCGCGGCGCAGGGCCCCGTCCCAGGCGCCGCCCGGGGCGGGGTAGGTGGAGGCGGCGTCGGCCCCCGTGAACACGAAGCTCCCACCCGCGCCGGGGGCGACGGTGGCGTCGGCGGCGACGAAGGGCAGGGTGGAGGCCGTGACCGAACGGATGGTCCCGGCGAGGTCCGGGGGCACCCGCCACTCCAGGGTCAGCACCACCCTCTCGGAGTAGGGCCACGAGTCCCCGTCCTCGGGGATGGGGTCCGGGTCGATGTCCATGCCGTCCAGCTTGAGGTTGGTGAAGGCGCTCATCTCCGCCTCCACCGGCGGCCCCTCGGGCGGGGGCTCGCCGCCGTCCTCGGGGGCCCCCTCCGCCGTCACCGGCAGCGGCGCGGCGAAGCTCGGCCCGCTGCGGTCGAGGGAGTCGAAGATCCCGTCCCCGTCGTCGTCGGGGTCGGCGGCGTCCGGGACCCCGTCGCCATCCCCGTCCAGGTCTTCGGAGTCGGCCACGCCGTCCCCGTCGGCGTCGGAGGCGTAGGCCCGTTCGATCATCGCCTCGGCGCAGGCGCCGAGGGCCATGACGCAGTCGAGGCCCCCGCCCGCGGACGCCGCCTGCCGCGGCTCCACCCCCACGCCGGAGGCGGAGATCCGGGCACCGTCCCGGACCAGGAGCAGGTCCCCGTCGCCGGTGGCGAACGCCGGGTGGTCGCCGTCCCCGGAGGGGGCCGAGACCACGGCGGTGACGTGCCCCGCCTCCACCAGCCATGCCACCGCGTCGGCCCCGGGGTCGATGACGACGGTGAACGAGCCATCCCCCCGGGGAGTCACCGGCACCACCCCCGCCGCGGTGCGGAACACCAGGAGGGACTCCGCGGCCAGCGGCCCGTCCACGGTCCCCTGGACGGTCACCTCCTCGCCGGTGCCGGGGTCGTCGTCGTCGCCCGTGGCGTCGTCGTCACCGCCCGCGTCGTCGTCGCCCGTCGCATCGTCGTCGCCGACCGCATCGTCGTCACCGGCCGCGTCGTCGTCGCCGGTCGCGTCGTCGTCGCCGAGCCCGGCGGGCTCGCCCCCGGCGCATCCGCCGCCGAGGACCATGCCGAGGGCCGCGATCAGCCCCGGGGTGAACAGGTGGCGCACGATACCTCCGTCATCGAGGCCTCCTTCCCCGCTACCCCTCTTCGGCCCGGGGGGCTGCGGCTTGAGAACCGGCATCGGGCTCCCCCGCCGCCCCCCCCCTCATTCGTCCAGCAGCACCAGGTTGTAGAAGTCGTCCTCGCGGTCCAGGAAGCCGCCCCGGACGCGCCGGTCTCCTGCCTTGGAGGGCAGGTCCCCCTTCGTGCGGTACCGGATCCCGCTGACCTTCACGGTCCGCCGCCCGGCGAACCGCCAGCGGGTGAGCTGCACCAGGCACCCCATGCTCCCCTCGACCGCGGTGAGGCTGTCGGACACATCCGTCAGGTTGGCATCGACGCCGTCCCACTCCCTCACATCCTTCGCCGCGAAGGTGTCCTGCCCGGTCCCGGTGTTGGCGTGCTGGGCCGAGACATACTCGCCGCTGAGCTTGGGCTGGGTCTCGTCGACCCGATGGGTGTGGCCCACGCAGTGGATGACCATCGCCGGATCCCCGCCGAGCCCCTTCTTGCGCCCGTCGAACCTCCCCCCGCCGGCGTCGTGGAACCCCAACCGGTCCATCTGGGGCTCCGCCATGGAGGCGTGCACGAACCTCTGGAGCCACTCCGGGCCGCGGATGATCGCCCCGGCGAACAGGCGGGTCCAGAACTCCATGAACTCGTTGGTGGCGAACACCACCAGCATCCCCTCGAAGTGGGAGTCCAGGTCCGACACGTCGGCGGCGTCCGCGTCCGCGGGCGAGGCCTGGGCCAGGGCCTTCCCCGCGAGATCGGGGATCGCCATGATCTCCACCTCGTCCACGAGGTTGTCCACGGCGCCCATCCAGGCGTCGTAGGTCTCGGGATCGACGCCGCGGGCCGCCTCGACGGCGTCGTAGTACTCCTCCAGCTCGTTGTACGCGGCTTCCAACAGGGGCGCGCCCGAGCCGTGGTTCGGCTGTGCCATGATCAGGCGAAGGGCGCTGGCGCCGCCCCGCTCCACGGGGTTGACGAACAGGGAGACCATCAGCTCGCCCTGGCAGGTCGCCCCGCCGAACTCGGGCCCTCGGACGTTGAAGCGATCCCCGCGGTGCCCGTGCTCGAACACCGCCCGGAGCTGCGGGAAGTACACCGACTCCGCCGCGAACGCCGCACGGGACGGGTGAAGGTGGGGCAGGAGGTCCGGGGCCAGCCCATGGTGCTGGATGTAGTCGTCGTGGTTGCCCCCGACGTACACCACGAAGTTGAGGGGGGACTGGTCCACCCACGCCTTCACGGCGGCGAAGAAGTCCGGGTGGGCGCCGACGATCCGGTTCATGCGGCCGAGGGCGATCTGCCTCGTCACCTTCGGCCCGCTCAGGGCGGGATCGAGGGGATGGCGGGGGATCTCCACGTCGGCCCGGAGCTGCCCCCCCCCGATCCCGGTGACGTCTGCGGACCAGAAGTCGAGGATGTCGCCGTTGAGGATCAGGTACGCGGGGGAGTGGGCCTCGACCCAGCCCCGGCCTCGGAACGCCCTCGTCCACGCGCCCCAGTCGCCGATGGCAGCGACGTAGGCGGCCTCCAGCGCCGGATACACCTCCTCCGCGTTGTCGACGGCGCCGTCGATGTTCCCCTGCCCCAGGTGGAGGTCCGAGACCGCGAAGGCGACCGCCAGCGCCAGGCCGCCGTCCCCCGGCCTCTCGGGGGGATCCGGCGGTGTCTCGGGAGGATCGGGGGGCGTCTCCACGGGATCGGGCGAGGGATCCGGGGTCGGATCCTCCGGCGGAGCGGACCCTTCTCCCTCACGAGGGAGGGTCATGGGGGGGATCACGATGTTCCCGGGGAATGCGCCGTCGTCCTCGAGGAACTCCGGCCAGGTCTTGGATCCACGAGCCAGGTCCCCACCGTCGAACCACCAGCGCGAGGGCTCCGCCGCCCTCAGCCGCCCCGACAGGTCCTCCAAGAGCGGAGACGGAGCGGCGAAGACGCCCGGCAGCTCCGCGTACCATGGCACCAGGTCCGCCAGGTCCGCCGCGTCCTGCACCTCGACGGGCGGATGCCCGAGTCCTTCGCCCACCGCCCGGATCTTCGCGAAGTCCGTCACGTCCTCGCGGCGGACCTCCATCAGGAAGCACCGGATGGCGGCCTCGACGGGCCGGGGGACCTCGCCTGGCGCGAGGGGAAGGAGGACACCAGGCTCCGTCCCCCTCACTACCGCACAGTGCCGCGCCGCGTCGACGACGGCGGCGAGGGCGACGCAGAACTCCCGTGCGTGCTCGGCCCGGGCGGCGGCCTCCTCGGGCCAGCGCGGTCGGAAGCCGAGCCCCTCCAGCCACCCCAGGGCCCGGTCCCCCGCGGAGCGGGCCGCCGCCAGGACCTCCGCGTCCGCCGCCTGGTAGGCGGCCCACGCCGGCACGACTTCACCGAAGAGGCGGGCCGGCTCGGGCGAGACCAGGGAGGAGGGAGGCGGCACGAAGCGGTACCGGCCCGGCTGGGCGGCGTCGGACGTCCTTCCGCCGGACTGGGACTTCACCTGCGCCCCGGCGATCCGCCCCCGCAGCTCCCGCACCAGCCCCCGGGCTACCGCCGCACGGGCGGTCCGCCCCACCACACGTCCACCGTCCCGCGCCATCCTCGCTGCCAGCCGCCGCGTGTGCCGGGGATCCACACCCAGCTCCGCCAGCGCGGCCGCGATCTCCTGGCCGTCGAGGCGGGTGACCTCGGCGGCGCCCGTGATGACCTCGATGGGCATCCCCTCTCCCCTTCTGGGCCCAGCTCCCCGGCGAGGGGCCCGGCGTATCTGGAGACTGCCGACATCTACCAAGGAGCGGACGCCGGGTCAACGAGGAGTGGCCGGGCCCGTCTCTGCTCCACGGCGGAGCACGGGGGCGTCGGCGTGCTCGTCCCTCCGTGGCCGGCCGGCGCGAAGTGTCCGGCAACTCGGTTGCCCAAGCCTCTCGACCCTCCACAGGCACGAGGATACACTGGGTCCAGCCTGCTTGATCCGGGGACGCCCCCAATCCCGGCGGGTGAGCCTTCCGGCCTACGGGGCCAGGTTGTGGAGATCCGAGTCATGCTTGAACGGACGTGTGGCCGCCCACCCTTCGCCGTCCTCCCCTTCGCCGTCTGCGCCGCGTTCCTCCTCGCCCCCCCCCCCGGTAGCGGCTGCGGAGTACGAGGGACGGGAGATCGCCCCTGACTCCCCGGGGGCGGCGTGGGTGAGGTCGGACTGGGAGCGCGACCTGCTGGGTGCGACCCTCCCCCTCCTCACGTTCGATCCCCTCGGGCGGGAGGGCCTGGAGTACTGGGTCGAGGCCCGTGTGAAGGTGGGAAGCGAGGATGCCACCTTCGCCCTGGGCCCCTGGACGCCGCGAGCCGGGGAGTCCGTGGAGGCGGTCGTGGAGGTCCCGGCCGACGTGGACCTCGGTCCCCTGCCCGTGTCGGCCCTGGGGGACTTCCTCGTCCAGGTCGTGGTGGTGGACGCCGAGTCGGGTGTCGAGTTCGCGCGGGAGTCCGCCCCACGCCTGTACTTCATCGCGGATGCCGACGGCACCGTGCGCCTCCTCGACGAGGAGGAAGCCGCCGTCGAGGCTCCCTACGGGCTGGTGGGGGCCACTGCCGAGGATCTCGCGGAGATCGACGAACTCGCGGCTCGCCTCAGCGCCGAGGGGGCGATCATCGAGCGGGTCGTCCGCGTGGAGCCCCCCCGATGAGCGCCCGGCACCCATCGCCGCTGTCCCGGCGCCCCGCCGGGAGACGACCCCCGCCCTCCCTGGTCCTGGCTTCCCTGGCCCTCCTCGTGGCCTTCCCATCCGTGGCGGGCGCTACGGAGAAGTCCCCGCGGTTCTGTGTGAGTCACCAGGTCGACTACGCCGACGCCATCGGGATCGGCGACGACTTCTTCACCGACAACTCCAACAAGACCGGGATCGGTGCCCTCGTCAACGTCTTCGAAGAGGCCGACCCCGGTGACCTGCTGGGGGGCTTCTACGCTTCCGACGGTTTCGATGGTGGGACGGCGGGGTGTACCCCGTTCGTTTCGGGGATCACGGGCCCACTCGATGTCGTCGTGTACGCCAGCGCCTACGTCAGGGGCAACTTCGCGACGGTCTTCGACGATCCGGACTCGCTCGACATCCACGCCGAAGGGTTCCTCGTCGATCCCGACGACTGGGCGGATGGGGCGACGGTGCCGATCACCACGACCATACAGCCTCACTGGAATATCCTCGCCGCGGCGGAGTGGGCGCTGGCCCAGGTCGACCTCGACTACGGCTTCTATCAAATCCCCTTCTACACGTATGGATGTTACGTCCTTGACCCGGATACGGACGAGAGGAGGGGGAACTGCGCCAAGAGCGACGGCGTCTACATCGACGCGGATCCCCCGGACACCGGCAACTATAGCTTCCGGCGCAAGTACATCATCGCCCACGAGGCCGGGCACTACGTGCATCAGATCGCGAACGGCGCGGCGGGAGCGGCGACCGACTACTCGGCACCCCTGGTACGCTGCTTCAACGACTGGGAGGACGAGACCAAGGACCCGTACGCGGAACCCATGGCCGCCGATCCCCACCTCGCGAGCGAGGGGGATCACGGCAATCACGAGATGAACACCCGCGAGTACCAGAGCGCGGCCGTCGGCGAGGGCTTCGCGCACTACTTCGCCGCCCTCGCCTTCAACGAGATCGGGCAGGACTGCTGGTTCGAATACTACAACCCCCTCAACCCCGACTGGCAACTGGATCGAGTGCTGACCGACGGCCGCACCCTGGACTGCGCCGGCAGCGCGACGGCGCCACTCGCGTACCTCGAGAACATGCGCTACGGTCCCGTGGAGGATCGGGGAACCGAGCTGGACTGGCTGCGCTTCTTCTGGTCCCTCGGCCAGCAGCCGGGGGTCGACCACTCCCTGCTCCTCTCCATCTGGGACGCCGCGGAACCCGACGGATGGGCGCCCGCGGATGGGGCTCCGGCCGACAGGCCGTACACCAGGCTTCGGAATGCGGCCGCAGGTGCCGGCATCGGGAGCGTGTGGGACTCCCTCGCCGCCTACCATGGGGTGGATCATTGAGCCAGAGCATCGAGATGGGGCCCCCTTGCCCCGGTGGGGTATCCCCGAAGAAGCGGACGCCCAACCACGCCGCGCTCGCGGCCCTCATGTGCCTGGCGGGCTGTACACAGTACGGCGCGAGCGGGCTTCCCGCTGACCCCGGGCGGTGCGGGAACGAGATGATGGGGTCCATTACGGTCTCCTTCCCGGTGGGGCCGCCTTCGAGCTGGGTCGAGGGGCGCTTCACCGAGTGGGGCGAGGATTGGGATGAGAATCGCTTCGTGGCCACGTTCGAGAGCACCAGTGGCGAGTCTTGGGACTTCGGAGACATGTTCGGAACCCCCCTGGTCGTGCACCATGTGTGGCTCACCATCCCCGACATGACGTACGCGGGTGACGTTTCGGTCAGGTTCGAGACCGCCTGCCTCGGCGTCGAGTTCGGTCTAAGTGGGCACGTGACGATCCACTCCCTCACCGAGCCGGACCACCTCCTCCTCAGCTTCGGCAACTGCTACGGAGACGGGTACGGGCCGTCCGGGGAACCCATCCCCCTCGACTTCGGCGACGTCGTCCTCGACATGTCCCTGCCGGGGTGCGAGTACACCCTCGACACGATGGAAGGGTACGAGATCAGGTCCGTGCCCCTGCTCGTCGAGACCGGGGGCGAGAGCCTCACCTTGTACCAGGCGGAGACCGCGACCGTCGGCAGGTTCCGGATCGACCTCTGGGCCCACCAGGAAGGTGTGGACGCGGAGGGCCAGTCCGAGGGCCGGGGGCTGAGCATGGTGTTGTACGACCGGACTCTTCCCCTGCCCCAGGGACCCTGAGCCGCAAGCCGGCACGTTCTCTTGCCGGGAAGGAGGTCGAGTTGACACCCAGATCCATCGCCCTGCCACTGTCTATCCTCTTCGTCCTGCTCGCCCCTCGGCCCAGCAGCGCCATGTATCACCCGTTGCGGGTGTGCGTCTGGAACGCTCTCAACTACGACGACGCCAGCCCGGGGGTCGGGGACGACTTCTGGACGGACAACGCCGACACGGCTGCCGGCGGGATCTGGGTGAAGGTCACCTCCCAGGGCTCCACCCTCTTCGACAACTACACGGAGGAACACGGGGGCGCCGGCCAGGCCGGGTGTACGCCCCTGCTGCCGTTCGTCACCGGTGCCTACTTCAACGTGTACGTCTACAGCGAGTCCCAAGTCGACGGCCACAAGGTGAAGGTCTACCGAGACGAGACGAACGTGAGGTCCGTGCAGACGTTCATGGGGCTCCTGACGACGGACTACCCCATCAACACCAGCGTCGCGGTGACCACGAGCGCGACCCACTCCTTCCTCCTCCTGGCGGCGTCCACGTTCGCGCTCTTCACGGTCCAGCCGGACCTCGCTACCACCTACACCTTGCGCGCCGTCCCCCACTCGGCGTGCGGGACCTGCGTGGTCGGTGGAGAGGCGTGGTTCGATCCCTTCTACATCCGGAAGAAGTACGCCGTCTCCCGACAGCTTGGCCTCATGACCCTCCGATCCGCGAACGGTGGGAACTCGGCTATCAAGAGCTACACCTCGCGCCTCGTCAACCTCTACAACGACCGCGTGCGGGAGGACGGTGTCGACACCAATCGCTGGGCCAGCGAGCTCGACCACGGTTGGCACGAGCTGAACACCCGCGAGTACCAGAGCACGGCCGCCATCGAGGGGTTCGCCAACTACTTCGCCGCCGTGGCCTGGAACGAGCCCGACCCGCAGGACTGCTGGTTCGAGCAATACAACCCCCTGTTGATCGACTGGGACCTCAGCGGCAGCGTCGATGGCGCGGAGTCGGACCGTTCGGTCGACTGCGCGTCCTACGCCACGGCTCCGCTCGCATACATGGACACGCTGTGCAACAAGGGAGCGTGGGTGACGGGCTCCAACGACTACATCCGACTCGTCAACCGGGGCACCGAGATCGACTGGATGCGATTCCTGTGGAACCTGATGGTCCAGGAGTCCCTGACCTTCGCGCAG